>CALKGK010000034.1 GCA_938085105.1 uncultured Flavobacteriales bacterium | reverse complement strand
TTTGGACAAGATACGATGATTACCAAGTCAAAAAGGAAACTGTGATTCATCAAGACATTCAAATAAAGAAGATCGTTGATGTTATCCAGTGTTTGACCTGGGGCAAATCCGGCTACTTCAATTTCTGATGTAAATGGCAATCCAACATCATCGGGTAGAAGTACGTTTTCAGAGTTGGAATAGGTAATGTCTGGTCCAGACCAAGTTACTTCATAGTCCGTAGGAAAAGCCTCAAGCGTGATTTCTTCACCAAGGCAAAGTGCAGCATCTCCTGGGAAGGGATCCCAACTTGGATAAGTCGCTACTAAAACTTGAAGGCTAACACGGTTGGTACTCGCGCACCCGTTATCATCTTCTAGAAAAAGTTCTACAATGTATTCTCCTGGTTCATCCCAAGAGTGTGAGGTTATCAATCCTGAATCGTCCGTTGTACCATCACCAAAATCCCAAACGGTGCTCACGAGACTAAAGCCAGGTGCTGCACTTGAAGCCGTTCCATCAAAGTTGATCACGTCTCCTACACAAATTCGCTTATCTTCAGGTGCATCGTAAGTTGCATCTGCTACTGGCCGGTCACAAGGAGTGTCGCATGTTATTGCCGCACCAATGTTTCCGGTTCCCACGTTGTTCGAATCAAAAACAAAAGTGAGGCAGCCACTTGAATTCTGAGTGGTTGCTGAAACGAAGAGTCCTTGAAGCTGGTTTCCAGTATAGGTTCCTAGCGGAGTATCACCTGTGGTTTCACCATCATAAATAGCGAGGTAATCCCAAGAGTTTTGCGGACCTGATTGGTCAAGCTGGAAAGTCACAAAATCCACCGTCACAACATCTCCGGGTACATCAGGACAGATGGTAAACGTGAAATACTCATCGTTTGAATATCCAGGACCACCTTGACCACCACTATCGATTAACGCCCCTCCACAAGATTGGAAAGTACCGTTGGCCATTTGCACATTGTTTTGTGCCAAAGCCGATACACTCAAAAATGTTCCGACGAGGAAAATGAATGACTTCAGAAAATTCAAAGTAGAATTATTGTGCATTGTTGATTTTTTCAAATGTGTATTGAGCAGAATAGATGACCAACATCAAGTTCGAATCTCCTAAGCGGTAGTAAACAAACTCATCATTCTTCACAGAGAAATTGTAAAGCATGTAATGAAAACGATTGGAAGCAATAGCTTCTTCAACACTCAACACTCCTTCAAATTTTGCTTCAACTTCAAAGGCATTGGGCAAGTTAGAAATGTCCTTTGGAGCAACGTCTTCAATGCGATATGCAATTTGGTCAGCTGCTTCATAATAGGCTACCTTCTCGCTTGGCAGTGAGCTCAAAACACTTTCACCCAAGAGGGTTTTCATCCAATCATCAGTAGGGTTGTCTTGCGAAAACGCGCTTCCCGCGATGAGAATGAAAAGTGCTATAAAGATTGTTTTCATCATGGTGTTGGTTCTAAAACTAAGGTTCATATACTAAGACGCTTTTCAAGTTAAAAGTGTTGCTTAACGAAGCAAATTAACGTGACCCACAAATTCTTTTGGGTCTTTTGTGGTGAGTGAACGTGTCAATATTTGATAAACATAAATACCATCTGGGGCAAAATATTCTCCTCCATTCACGCTACCGTTCCAAACGGCATCCAATTGATCTGTTTCAAATACGACATTCCCCCATCGGTCAAAGATCTTCATGGAGTAGTCGCTTTCATCAACATCAATTCCGCTAACGCCGAACACATCATTCACTCCATCCAAATCCGGAGTAAACGCTGTTGGCACATAAAGAATGAAATCCTCAATTACTTCAACTTGACGTTCAATGGTATTCACACAACCCCAATCATTTTCTACAGTCAAACTCACGTCATAAATAGCGGCAACATTCGGGTCAAAGGTGAAAGAAGGTGCTTCTTCTTCGCTTGTTTCTACATTGTCGAACAACCAGAAGTATTCACTTGCACCAATGCTGTAATTCTGAAATTGGAAAGTAGTGTTAGGTAGAACAGCAATTACGGGGTCAGTAGCAAAATCAGCAACTGGCCATTTGAAAATACTGATCATATCGGTCATCAAAGTATCATAAACACAACCCAACTCTGATGTAATGGTCAAGCCTACACTATATATTCCTTGGGTACCGTAATTATGACTGGTGATATACTCTTGGTTAGAAATGGCTCCATTACCGAAGTCCCAAACCATGCTTTCTACTGCATCATCAGTATCCGCTTCACTTGTAAACTGAATCAATACAGGAAGACAGCCTCCTAAGGTATCTGCAACAAAATTGGTCGGAATCTCATCATCCAAAACCACCTCAATGCACTGCACTATTTCGGTCGATTCACATTGATCCGTCATGCTCACACACCATTCGGTCGTTTCTGTTGGAACAATGCTTTGACTTGCCTGATTCAAGGTTTCACCCTGAGAATTGGTCCAATTATAATTGTAAGGTGGAATTCCTCCTGATGCATTATTGGCTTCGATCAACGCCGTTTCATCTGCACAAATCAAAACGTCTTCGGAAACACCTACACTCAATGGATCAAATAAATCCACCGTGATGATTCCCGGTTCTGATTCGCAGTTTCCGTTAAAAGTAGCATAAACCGAAACCGTTGTGCTCTGTTGAGGGCTGACAGTGATGCTTTCCCCTACTTCATTCGTACTCCAAAAGAACTGGAGGTTGTTCAATGGAATGGACATTTCAGCAGTCAAGGTAGCTGTTCCATTTTGGCACACGGTGGTGTCATTGGACAAAATCAGTTCTGCAAAAGGTGGGGCATTGAGATCAATTTCTTCTGTAAAAGAGCAATTCAACTCAGTAATCACCAAATCATAGTCACTTTCAAGAAGACCATTAAAAACAAATTCTTCTCCGGCATTGCCCTCAACTGTTTGAAGGAGGCTATTGTTCTCATAAAGCTCAATGGTCCAGGGTCCATCTCCTGAGGTCTCATCAACATCAACTGAGATATTCCCTGGCAAACCTGGGCAAAGCGATGTTTCAAAATCGTAGCTGTAAACGAAGGAAGGACTCACTGTTGTCTGGTCAGTAGATGCACACTCGGGTCTTCCCGTTGGGTATGTTGTAAGGGTGAAAACAGTGGGCTCGGTAATTCCGTCCAATACAGGAGTAGGAATGCTTGGGTCCGACAAAAATTCTGTTGGCGACCATTCATAAACATAGTCTGGAGAGCTTGCTCCACAGCCCACTTCATAAATCCATTCGGTCTGTGTTCCGTTGGCACAATCCACTGAGCCATCGGGTTCTACTGCGATGGTCAAACAGCCATTAGGATTCGTAGCGATAAATTGAAGTCCGGAAAGATCACCATAAATGGGTCCTGCTAAAAGTGGCGCACTGGAATCATCTCCATCATAAACATAGAATTCGTCAAAGCCATTTTCCACTGTTCCTTGCTGGAAGGTGATGTCGATGAAACTAATTCCATCTCCAGGATTGTCAGGGCAATAGGTAAACTCAGAGATCACGCTGTTCTCATAACAGAAGTTGTATGTTCCAGCATCTGCTGCGCATTGCCCTGCCGGAAGATCAATAAACCCTCCTTCGAGCACCGTATTGTCTCCACAGAAAATCACATCTGGACCAGCTTCTGCTTGGAGAGCTTCTTCCACTGTGAGCGTTAAGGTAGAGTCGTATTGACACCCGTGATTGTTCACCACGCTGTATGTAAAGTCCCAAGAACCAATGCTTTGAGGTAAAACACAAATTGCATTTTGATCATCAGAAAAGCTCGTCACAAAAGGTGGATTTGGAGGAAGCACCCAGTACGAAGAATCGTTTTCCAAGCCAATTTCGGGAGTAAATTCGGTGACATCGGGCAAGAGACTTGGATCAAAGTTCAACCCCCATCCGTCAAGCTCTCCATCATCACCTCCCCAGAGGTCACAAATCTCTATTTGCCAGGTTCCATTCATCTCACACCCAACGAAGCCTGCCATGTCTTGAAGTGAATTGTACTCTCCTTCTGGGAGTTGATCCCCGAGGTCGGTAGCCACTTGCGACCATGTTCCTTGCGTAGCATCTGGCGACCAAGTGTAAGTGAAATAATCTCCATCCGGAACACCTAAGTCAGTTCCATTGGATCCTACATCGGCCCCATCGGGTTGCTCCATTTGCTGGTGCATGATCACTGTTTGTCCGTTCGGGCAGGTAACTGAGATCACGAGGTCAAACAAGAAACTGTGGTTGAGCGTAATATCAATTCCTTGAAGGTCGTTGGGGTTGGTGATGGTTTGTCCGGGAGCAAAACCGGATACATTCACTTCAGAAACACTACAAGCACCAACATCGTCAGGCAGGTCGAGGGTTTCTGGATTGTCATACGACTCTTCAGCTCCGGTCCACAACTCCTCATATTCATCTGGAAAAGCATCAAAACACACCTCTTCACCCAAGCACAACTCTGTGTCTCCGGGGAATGGATCCCACGTTGGATAAGTCGCCACTAAGAACTGTAGGCTCACCAAGTTCGTGCTGGAACAACCATTGTCGTCTGTCAAATAGAGTTCCACAACATATTCTCCGGGTTCGTCCCATGAATGAGAAGTGGTTGGACCTGAAGTGTCGTTCGTACCGTCGGCAAAATCCCAGTTGTACTCCATGATGTTGAATCCAGGGGCTGCAAAAGACCCGGTACCATCGAAGTTAATTTCATCTCCCACACAAATTCTTCTGGTTTCTGGGCCATCATCTGTAGCCATTGAAATCGGACGATCGCATGGAGTGGAGCAAGTAATCGTACCCCCAAAGTTTCCCGTTCCATTGGCGTTTGAATCAAAAACGAAAGTCAAACACCCACTGGTGTTTTGTGAAGTTGCTGACACAAAAAGACCGGCCAAATCGTTACCGGTGTAGGATCCCAAAGTAGGTGCTGACGTGTCGTCACCATCAAAAATCGCGATATAATCCCAAGTATTTTGATTCCCTGTTTGGTCGAGGGAGAAAGTGATGAAATCCACCGTAACTACATCGCCTTCGGTTTCCGGACAAATCGTAGTAACGAAGTATTCGTTGTTGCCGTAGCCTGGTCCACCCTGACCACCGCTATCTACAAACAATCCATCGCATGAATAGAAAGTTCCACTGGCCATAGTTACGTCAACCTGCGCTTGAAGGGAAGAAAGAAAAAGGACACTCAAAAAAGTGAGTACTGAAAGGTATTTCAACATCTTAAATACTTTAAAAGCCAAAGTTCAGTAATAAGACCCAATAAACCGCTATTTGGTTGTTCCAGTAATCAACAAAATTGGATGTATAAGCTTAGCGGAGGATACTAACGTGTCCTTGGAATGTTTTCATCTCTCCAGTAAAGTCGTCTGCTACTTCAAGATGCCACTGATAGATGCCATCTTGAGAAAAGTGGCTTCCTTCTTGTTCAGCGGCGCCAAACCACATCTCATCAGGGTCCAGACTCTCAAAGATGAGTTCTCCCCATCGGTTGAAGATTAGAAAGCGATAAGTGTCTGGCGCATATCCTGATACGACAGGCTTAAAGCCATCATTCACTCCGTCAAAATCAGGACTAAAAGCGTTCGGAACGAAGACGTTCAAGGT
>CALKGK010000033.1 GCA_938085105.1 uncultured Flavobacteriales bacterium | reverse complement strand
AATGGTCTGAACGTACTCAGCTCTGTTTCCACAAAGGTCAGTTGCAGCCCAAGTACGAGTCAAAATAGTTGTACAAGGTTCCACTACGCTTTCTTCACCGAGGTAAACAATCACAACATCACCTTCACAGTTATCGACAGCTTCAACACCTTCGAATACAGGTACTGCAGGTGCATCACATTCAACTGTCAAATCCTCAGGAACAACAGTGAATTCTGGAGCGATATCATCAAACACAGTAATAACTTGTGAAGCAATAGTTCCGTTACCGCAATCATCGGTAGCTCTCCAGAAGTAAGTTACTTCTGATCTGTTAGGACAATCTTGCTCATTATTAGGAGTACACTCTTTATCTACATTGACATCTCCATGACCATTGATTGGCATGTCGTTGAACCAACCGGTGTAGGTGAACCATCCTGACATACCGAAGTTGCCGTTACGATCGTTTGCACCAAGACCACATTGGAATCCAAAGTAGTAGCTAGAAGGCATGTGAGAGAGGTTCAAAATAGCTCCGTCATAATCTCCAAGACCAGTAATGGTAGAGAATCCGTTAACCATTTCGTAATAAGTCCAATCCTCGAAGTTATTGTCTTGTGCTCCGAAACCGAAAGAATCTTTGTATCCACGACCAAGTGCTGACCATGCATCCCAAGCTCTTCCATTTTCCAACCAAATACTTACTTCAAAAGCTTGGTTAGGGAATCCAACACGAGCTACAGTTCCGCTCAAGTGAGCAGTACCATCTCCGTATTGAACAAAGCTCAAAGTTCCGTCACTTGCAAACTCGTCAGTCATTGTATAACCTTCGCTTTCAAGAACAGGCAACCAAAGTGCCCAAGATCCGCCAGGTCCTACTGCAGTAGATGCTACGCAGTTCGTAACTGGATCTCCTGTTTCAGAAGTGAATGTTGTAATGTCATCAACTCCGTTACAAGCGTCTTCAGCAGAAGCTTCTCCTTGTGCAGGAACCTCTTCAAGACATTGTACTGTCATGTCCTCAGGAACATCTGTAAACACAGGCCCTTCAGAATCGATCACAGTAACAACTTGAGTACAAGTTTGAGTTCCGTCATCGTTACCAACTTCCCAAGTTCTAGTGTAAACTGCTACACAGTCATCAGCTACAACATCTTCTCCGATGTATTCTACGAAGAAACCTTCACAGTCTCCCATGAGCATTGGTGAACCTGTAGCTTCGATTGAAGCATCATCGGTACACTCAACAGTTACGTCTTCTGGACATACAATAGTACAAGTACCATTATCGAATTGACAAGAACCATCGTCGATGGTTGCGTTTGGATCAAAGTTCAATGCCATGTCGTTGGTACAACCGTAGCAAGAGAAATCACAAGAATCGTCGCTCAAAGTTGCAGAAGCATCAAAGTTACATGCTGCGTCATCAGTACAACCATAGCAAGAGAAATCACAAGCTCCATTATCAACACTTGCAGAAGCGTCGAAGTTACAAGCAGTTGGATCAGTACAACCTACACATGACTGGAAGTCACAAGTTCCGTTGTCGATGGTAGCATCTGCGTCGAAGTTACATGCTTCAGGGTTGGTACATCCCTCACAAGAAAAGTCACAAGTTCCATCTTCATCTGTTGCATCTGGATTGAAGTTGCAAGAAGTATCGTCAGTACAACCAGGTACTTCATCCGCATTACAAATTCCATCAAGATCCTCATCAACGATTACCAAATCGCCATTTTCACAAGCTGAACAATCAGCAACAGGCTCAATACATGAACCGTTATCATCCGTTGCGTCTGCGTTGTAGTTACAAGCAGTAGCAGAAGTACAACCTTCTACTTCGTCAGCATCACAAACGCCATCACCATCTGCATCAATAAGGACAAGGTCCCCACCTGCACACTCTGTACAATCGGCAGTTGGCTCGATACATGACCCGTTATCTTCTGTAGCTTCAGCGCTGAAGTTACAAGCTGTAGCAGATGTACAACCTTCTACTTCGTCAGCATCACAAACACCGTCACCATCTGCGTCAATGATAACAAGCACACCGTTTGGATTACACTCTGAACAGTTTTCTACTGGAAGAATACAAGAGTCATCATCAATGGTTGCATCAACGTTGAAGTTACATGCATCTGCATTTGTACATCCTTCAATATCTGAAACAGCTGTAGAGAATGGAACAGAGATTCTGATGTCATTCTCACCAAGTCCATTTCCAAAGATCTGAACATAAAGTTCTCCGAAGAAATCTCCGTCAGTAGTAAACTGACCAACAAGAACACGAAGGTCGTCTCCTGCAACACCGTTCACATCTCCATTCAATGCGAACCAAGCCCCACCGATTACATCTTCGATAATGATGTCGCCACCTTCATTAAAAGGGGTTTGCCAAGAAACGTCGTTTCCTTCGATAAGATTGATTCCTGCTCCTGGAGCTGCTGAACTTTCTCGTCCAATAGTTACCCATGAGTCATAAACCAATGTTGGCACGAACGCATAAAAAACAGGATTGATGTTACCCCCAGAGATATCTCCTGCAGGGTCCTGATAAAAAGATGTTGTGGTCTGCACATACAAAGGATTTACAGACTCACCAGCGCAAGCCGACACAAAGTCGTCTGCGTTTTCAGTGGTTACGTACAAACGGTAGGTTGTCATTCCATTCAACACGGCCAGAGGATCTCCATCTGGGTAATCGTGCTCAGCAACAACTTCCACTTCCACTCCGTACGACTGCGCATTCATCTGCCAAGTACAACAGACAAGCGCGAAAACGAAAAATAAAAGTTTTCTCATAATTTAAGCAATTGGTTAATTTACATGTTCAAGGCCAATATGACCTAGAGACGAGGTTAGCAATGACGAAAGTACAAAAGCTTTTTGAAAAATGAAACAAGCAAAGACCTCCATCTTTTTTATTTCTACATTAATCGAAGAAAAACTAATGTTTATCTGTGAATCCCACCCTATTTCTTCACAATTCCTTTTTGCAATTAACTTTTCCTTAATCCACTTTCTGAAAAAAGCGATGCAACGTTTCATCACTTCTGCTCTCTTCATTGTGAAACGCACTTGATATGTTTGGGAAAAAGCCCATAGACAAAACAGAACTTGAGGACTTGTATCGGATACACTTCAACACCTTGTTCACCACTGCCCAAAGGGTAACACGGGACGCGGCTTTGAGTGAAGACATTGTTCAAGACTTCTTTCTGCACCTTTTGGACGCCGGCGTTGCTAAAAGTCACATCAGAAATCCAGAAGCCTATTTCAGAACCTCAGTGAGTCGGGCTGCAATTCAACATATTAATAAGGTAAGAAAGATCAATGCAAAGCCTCTAGAAGAATGCTTCGACTTGGAGACAGAGACTGGGAGCCAAAGCATGAATGAAGCTTGGTCTGACTATCAATTGGAAGACATCATTCTTTGTATCAAACACTTGCCCGATGGATACCGCTTGGTATTGGAAAAACATCTTTTCGATCAACTTAAACACGAAGAAATTGCTGAAGACCTTGCCCTCAGCCCAAGCACCGTTCGATCTCAGTACCTCAGGGGCAAAAAACGCCTAATACAGTTATTAGAAGAAAAACAGAACCATGGATGAATTAAGAAACAAGTTTGAAAATGTGCGCATGGAAGCGAGCATACCCGAAGGTCATCACCAGCGCTTCCTTAGAAAACTCGCTCACCACGATCAGCCGAAGGTTCAGAAGAAGCACTTTCGCAACACACTTTGGATAACTAGTGCCGCTGCTGCGAGCATTCTGATCGCTCTAATTGTATTTATCCAGGGAGAAATTCGCGAAGAAAACCGGAATAGCGCCCGAATCGAAATCCGAGAAATCGCGCCTGAAGCAGGACTCATTCAAGACCGTCTGGAACAACGGATTCAAACAAAGAGCAAAGGAATGAACATCAACGACCCTTCGCTCAAGGCCGACTTTGAGCGCTTTCAACATCTTGAAAAGGAATATCAAAAGTTGGACAGCATGCTTCAAAACCAAGTCATCAATGAACGAATCATTAAAGCAATGATTGAGAATTATGGCCATCGACTCCGGATACTCGAAGCCATGAATCAAAAAATCAAAGCATTACAATTGAAAAACAACAGCAACAAAACCCCACGCAATGAACAAGTATAAAAGCACTTTGCTCCTCCTCACTATATTAATAACAACTTCGCTCTCAGCGAAAGATGCACTCCAGAACTTCGAACGTCGCTTCGACGAAATGCAAGAAGTAAACGATGGAGCTCTTTTCGAAATCTCAAGCAGCTTTTCGGATATCGAATACCAAACTTGGAACAAAAGCCAAGTAAAGGCGAGCGTTATTCTTAGCGTGGACTGCAAAAACGAAAAAGATGCCGAGCGCTTTTTTGATAAGGTGGAATTTAGTTTTGATGGCAGCAGCTCTAAGGTGAAACTTAAAACGAAGTGGGAAGGAAATTGGAACAGCTCTCGGGACGGTGATTTTGACATTAAGGTCATTGTCTTCGCTCCGGCTAGCGTTCAACTCGATTTGAAACATTCCTTTGGCGGTTGCAGCATCAACGAAATTAACAACGCTCAAATTGAATCGGAATACGGTTCGCTAACCATTGGTGAGTGCACGGGCGAAGGAAATGAGATTGAAGTTAACTTCGGAACCGTCTCCATCGGTGCTTTTGGCGGTGGAGAATTGGAAGTAGAATACGGAGAAGCGAATGTAGGTAGCGTAAAAGGGAGCTCAGAATTCAGCGTAAGCTTCTCCAACGCTGAGTTGGGCATTGAACAAATGAGTCTAGGAAACATCATTCTGAATTGCTCCTACAGCGATTGCATCCTTCGAGCAGAAAAAGATCAAAGCATCTACCTGCACTACGAAGGAAGCTTTTCAGACATCTCAACCCCGTCGTGGCTAAAAGAAATCAGCAAAGCCAAGGAAATGTTCTCCGAAGAAATAGAAGCCTCCAACGGAAATGGCGCTCTTAAACTTTTGGTTAACAACAGTTTTGGTGATGTCAAAATAAAAAGCTGAAATTAAATTGAAGATAAATTTTTCATAATTGAATTCTTTGCTAACTTTGCCGCCACATAATTGGTACCATAGCTCAGTTGGTAGAGCAAAGGACTGAAAATCCTTGTGTCCCCGGTTCGAATCCTGGTGGTACCACTTAACGAAAAAAGAGAAGCCTATTGAGCTTCTCTTTTTTTTTAGTGATACATTCGAGCATGAGAAACATTTGGAGCCCTGATTTATCTGCACTCTCTGGAATTATCCAAGAATTGAACCCGAGTAAAATCATCTTGCTGGTTGATGAAAACACGCACGATCGTTGCCTTCCCCATCTAATCATTACCATCCCCGAACTGGATGGAGCCGAAATCTTAGAAGTTCCAGCAGGTGAGGAAACCAAAAGCCTCGAAATAGCTTCTGAATTGTGGTTGGGATTGAATGACCTGGGAGCCGATAGGTCCAGCTTACTCCTAAACTTGGGTGGCGGAATGATCACCGACCTCGGCGGTTTTGTTGCGAGCACCTTTCGAAGAGGAATGCATTTCATCCACATCCCAACCAGCTTGCTCGCTATGGTTGATGCAGCCATAGGCGGAAAAACGGGGGTTAACCTTGGTCCGTACAAAAACCACATTGGCACCTTCTGCCCTCCTCAAGCCACACTTGTTTCACCGGTTTGGCTGGAAACCCTTTCCCAAAGACAACTATTAGCAGGCTTCGCTGAAATACTAAAGCATGCCTTAATTGCCGATGAAAACTATTGGCAAGAAAGCAGTTGCGTTTCAGAAATGACGGGAGATCATCTCACCCCACTACTGGAACGTTCCATCGAAATAAAAGAGGCATTGGTACTTGAGGATCCAGAAGAAAAGGGTCCGCGGAAGGCACTCAACTTTGGTCATACAATTGGCCATGCCATCGAGTCGCTCTCCCTGCAAAGTGAGCACAAACTGCTGCACGGAGAAGCCATTGGTCTTGGCTTGATTTACGAGACCATGATTTCTGAAAAACGAGGACTCATCTCTTCAGAAGAAAGTGAACGTATTCTCGCCACGCTTAAAATGTGGTATGCAGACCTTCCGCACGAAACTTCTCCAGACAAATGGTGGCCGCTCATGCTCAAAGACAAAAAGAACAGGGGCGACGAAGTAAATTGTACCTTATTGAAAGGCTTAGGAAAAGCATTCATCAATCAGAAACTGGAGTTGGAAGAGCTTCGTGGAATTTCTATCGCGTAAGGACGATGTAATCTTTGATTAAAGTTCGAATAAAACCCACCTGGTTTTCTTGAGGCACCGGCACCTGCAATTCATTCGCAGCCCGCTCTACCAAAAGCGCTAAGGCCTTTTGATGTGCTGGGTTCTGAAAGCGCTTGTAACGATCAATGGTTTGCTTCATGAGGAGCATATCACTCTCCTTAAAACGTCGAACCTCTGGATAAACCGGCTCGTAGCTGGAACGCGAATCGATGTTCAAAACCTCCCGTAAAGCAACCGGTAGCTGCGGGTTCATTTTAACTACGGTAGTATTGGAGACCATTCCCCCCAAACGCTGACCACGAGGAGAACCACTGGACATGATGCTCGCAAGGGCACCGCAAGTCATCCACAAATCAATCAAACGAAAACTCCAACGCAACAAGTAATCCATGAAGGTTACTTGCTTCCCGTCAATCCGAACAACCCGAATACCCATGGCCATCTTCCCGAAGGTTTGTCCTTTAAACAAGACTTCTGAAATCAGCGTGTAACCCATCCAAAGTGGCGTGATCAAAAGGTATTCAAAACTCTCCAACCAACCTTCGGCTCCAGATGGTGAGAAAAGACTCAGCACAAACAAGATCAAAAGTGTGAGTAGTACAGCGATGATTTGGTTGAAAATACTGTCCAAGAAAAAAGCCAAAACACGCTGATACAAGGCCGCAACTTGATAGTTGATGCTCACATTTTGCGATGTTCTAATTGCTATGGTTTTCATCCCTTGATTTGGTTATATTGCTAAACTCTTAAAAAAACGAATAGGCACCCATGCGCGAGACCGATTTTATCGGAAAAAACAAAGAAAAGTGGCGCGACTTTGAGCAAACGCTTCAAAAGAAAGAAGCAGACCCTGATCAACTGAGCAAACTCTTCATTGAAACTACCGACGACCTTTCTTACAGCAGGACTTACTACCCCAATCGCTCGGTGAAGGTCTATTTGAATGGGCTTTCCCAAAGGGTGTATCAAAAGGTTTACAGCAACCGACAACGGCAAAAAGGTGCTTTTTCACGCTTTTGGACCGCGGAAATCCCAGACGCACTATTCTATGCGAGAAGACCAATGCTCATTGCCTTTCTTGTTTTCATTTTCGGAACTTCCATTGGTATTCTCTCCACCATTTACAATCCGGACTTTACTGAAATCATTTTGAGCGAATCTTACGTTGAAATGACCGAAGGCTTCATTGAAGAAGGCAACCCCATGGCCGTTTATGCTCAAGAAGCCCCTCTCACCATGTTTTTGAGGATCGCACTAAACAACATTACCGTGGCTTTCTATGCCTTCATTGCCGGACTCTTCTTCGAAATTGGGAGCATCTTCATTGTCTTTTCCAATGCTGTCATGTTTGGATCCTTCATGTGGTTCTTTGCTGATAAAAATTTGGGTGGCGAAGCCTTTCTTGCAGTTATGCTCCATGGCACCATTGAGCTTTCCATGATCATTGTTGCTGGTGCAGCCGGCTTGGTTCTAGGAGGAGGATTGGTGAGGCCGCGAAGTTTTACTCGATCTCAAGCACTGATCCGATCTGCCCGCCACTCCATGAAAATCATGGTTGCAGTGGTGGTCTTCTTGATCATGGCTGCATTCATCGAAGGGTTCATGACCCGCTTTTCTCTAGCAGGTAGCGAAGCTGGCCAAGTTTTGCTCGATCTCGCACGTGGCATTCTCATATTGCTCTCTGCCGGAATCGTCCTCCTGTACTTTGTTTACTATCCTTGGTTGAGGAAACAGAATGGAAAAACGGTTCCCATATCCCAACAGGAAGCCCTCATCGAAGACGAAAAACCTCGGGTGGACAGACAAGTTTTAAAAGTGGGTGAAATCTCCAATTTAACTTGGAAATTCTTCGTCAACCAACTCTCCAATCAAGCCTTGAGAATGAGCGCCATCTCTGGCGGATTGATTCTGTTGCTATACTTTATTTATAAAGATGACTTTATTCTCCTCTTCGACTCAGGCACGCTAATGAGTGGTGATTTGTTTACAATTTTGGCCGACGCTTTTTGGTTTTTTGACGACATCAATAACTTCTTCGATTTTAAAAACGAACTTCTATTGTTTCCCCTCGTTTGTATTGCGCTCTCGCTCGTTTTGATGAACGCCACATCCAACGCAGCAAAGCAACAAGGCAGAAGCATCTCTCCTTCCAAACTCTTCTTCAACGGACTAGCAGCGAGCTTACTTTTATGCTTGCCCATGTTTGGTTTTAGCAATGAGGAATCCATGATTTGGCTTAATGTGTTTCTCTGCCTCTTCCTCATCATTTGGTGGCCAATGGTACTTTCATGCTTGAGTTTCGCGAGCATGCGAAACAAGATTATGTTCGCCTTCATCTCCCAATATTTCCATCTTCTTAAAGGAGTTCGCGCTAGATCTTTTGGTCTATTCTTAAACATTTCAACTGTAGCTTGGCTGGGCATCACCATTGCTGGGGCGCCACTCTTCTACCTCATCTTCATGATTTTGGGCTCACAAGTTGGTCCGGAAATCACTTGGGCAGAAGACCTCATGTTCCTTTTATATGGGTTCATTCTCACCAGCGTTTGTGCCGTTTTTTTACAATCGCTCATCACAGCGTTTTCTTTGTTCTACTTCACTGCTGCTGAAATCAATTCTGCAGAAGGCTTGTTGACGCAAATTGCTCAAGTTCAATTTAAAAGGAGGGCCTATGGTTTGGAGAAAGAACAGTAGCCTCCCCAAGTTCTTCATTACGCTTGGACTTCTTGTCCTCGTTTTGGCCGTCTCAACATTGCAAATCAGCGCTCAAAAAGAACTCAGCACAGCCGATTGGGAAGAAATCACCAAGGACATTGATTACGGCGAAAAGAAAGAAAAAGCTGAAGAAGAGGAAGAAGAAGTTGAAGAAGAAGTTGAAGAAGCCACCGAACTCTCCGATTCGGGTGATTCGTTTTGGGACATTTTCTCGGGAATATCTGCCTCGCCCTTCATCTCAGCGCTGCTAATTGGATTAGCTTCAATCTTGCTTATTGTACTGATCATCTACCTGATTTCTCTTGCACAACGAGATCGTGCTTTGACGCAAGGTTCTTCTCGGAATTTGGGCTTTAATCTTGACGAAATCGAAGAAAACGTCCAAGAAAGCGACCTTGAACGCGCATTACGACTCGCCCTAGAAGCCAAGGATTACAAAGTTGCTCTGCGCATTTACTACCTCTCGATCATCAAAACGATGAACGCCCAGTCGCTCATCAGATACAAAAAAGAGAAAACCAATTTCGATTACGTTAGGGAGCTCCAAGAAGCGCAACTGCAATCCCACTTTGCCGCCATCACCATTTCATTTGAACGCATTTGGTATGGAAACCGGAGCATCGGCCTTGAAGAATACACCGAGCTTCAACCCAATTTTGAACAATTCATCAATCAGCTAGACCGTGGGGAATAAGAACGCACAAATCTTGATCTGGAGCTTCGTGGGACTGCTGGTATTTGCTGTTTTTGCGCTTATTTTCTGGCTGAACTCACTTCAATCCTGGATGCCCAACTATGAGCCCGTAAAGGACGAAGCCTATGGCAGCATTGTTTTTCAGCGATACGCCAAAAAGAAAACAGATAGCCGAGAAGAAAACTACTTCGAATTGATCGACAGCCTTTCTCAGGACGCCATTCTTGAATCAAAAAGCGGTGGAAGCTATGTTTTTATTGGTGAAAAAGCCTACCAAGATAGCACGGAAGCTCAACTTCTGCTCGATTTTGTAGCGAAGGGAAATCAAGCTTGGCTGCTTTGCGAAGACTTCTCGTGGGACTTCATGATGCAACTCTTCTTTAGCGAATTGTATGCCGCTGAGCGAGATGAAAAATGGGAGAACTACCGTCTTCGCATGGAGAGAATTGAAAAGTCGGAAAACGGCGAAAAAGAGCGTGAAGACGAGGAATTAGAAATTCATGAGTACGACGAATTTGAAGGGTTTGAAGGATTGGAAGACTTTCAACTACCACAAATCGGAGATAGCAACCACATCGGACCGAACGATCCCTACGAGCATTGGTCTGACATTGGTGAGTTTATTCGCTACCGAGCAGACACAAGCATACAATTCATTTCTAAGCCAGGAAGCACTGATCAACTTGAGCTAGAATTTGCTTACATGCGCCAACATGAAGTGGACTTTTACCCGTGGATCTCTTTCGAATTGAGCACCTTGAACCATTCACTCCAAGAATTTGAAGTTCTTGGAGAGCATCGCCACGGCCCATTTCTTATTCGCGTTCCTCATGGCGATGGAGAGGTTTTCCTTCATTCTGTTCCGCTAATGGCTTGCAATTATCCGCTTTTGCGCAAGGACGTATTCGAATTCACCAAAAGCTACACTCAAGACATGGAAGGGAGCTTTTTGGTTTGGGACGATTACAGCCGAGAAGGGCGTTGGATCAAAGACCCTACGAGCGGCGGACAAGTTAGATCTTCGGGGAATCGACCACAAATCGAAGACGGCCCTTTGAGTTTTATCTTTAGTCAACCACCACTGAAAGCAGCATGGTTTGTACTTATGGGCTTAGCCCTATTGTATTTGATTTTGGGCGCGCGAAGGAAACAACGCGCCATTCCCGTCTTCACCCCTCCAAACAACACCTCCGTGGAATATGCAGAAACCATCGGACATATGTTTCGCCAAAAAAACGAGCACCACCGACTCATGAAAATGCAAGGAGAGTTATTTAAAAGTTTTGTGCGCGACCGCTATTCCATCCAATTGAAAAAGGACGAAAAGATGGACGAAACCCTTCATCTCCTCGCCCAAAAAAGTGATTATTCTCTCGACATACTTAAAGAAATTCAATTTCTATCTACCAAGGCAAAGGAGAATCAACAAGGCAGTGAAGCCTCTTTGGTTCGTTTGCACCAGCTTTTGGAAGATTTTTATGCTAATTGCAAGTAATTATGGAAGAAAACACCAACCAGCATCCGAACGAAAAGCCACAAGATGAAAATCAAAACCTCGACCCCGTGAACGAACCAACATCAGATCAGACGGGCGATCAGGAAGAAAACAACCTGGGCGAGGAAGAGGTCGAGGTCACCTTATCTGAAAGCAAAACGGAGCCCGAAAACCGCCTTGATGTTACTCCAGTGGCTCATTTTTATCAGTCACTCAAGAAAGAAATAACCCAACTGGTTGTTGGTCAAGACGAAATGCTTGAACTATTGGTGACCGCGCTTTTGACGGGCGGACACTGTCTTTTAGAAGGTTTACCCGGAATTGCGAAAACCTTGACTGCGAAATCCCTTTCGAAGAGCATTGACGTGCCTTTTAGTAGAATTCAATTCACCCCAGACCTCATGCCAACAGATGTGACGGGAACTACGGTATTCAACCTGAAGGAATCTGAATTCAACTTCAAGAAAGGGCCCATCTTTTCGAGCATTGTTTTGATTGATGAAATCAACAGAGCTCCCGCTAAAACGCAAGCAGCATTGATGGAGGTGATGGAAGAAAAGCAAATCACTTATGATGGAGTAAGTTATCCCATGGCTTATCCCTTCTTTGTGATAGCCACCCAAAATCCCATTGAACAAGAAGGAACCTACACCCTTCCCGAAGCACAACTCGACCGCTTTTTGTTCCGCATCAAAATGGACTATCCGGAATTGCACGAAGAAGAGCTCATTTTGAAACGATTTGAGCGCGATTTTTCCATGACGCAGCAAAACGACGTGAAAGCTGTTGTTGGTCCGGAAGGATTGAAGCAAGTACAATCCATCATTGAGCAAGTCTACATTAAAGAGGAGCTTTTGAAGTACATCGCTGCCATCGTCAACAACACCAGAAAGAATGGCGACCTTCATCTTGGTGCCTCTCCGCGAGCATCTTTGGCCATCATGAAGTGTTCGAAGGCATTTGCTGCTCTGAATGGGCGAGATTTTGTGACACCAGACGATATTAAGCGGGTGTGTATTCCTATTTTGAATCACCGCGTGATCCTCTCCCATGAGCGGGAAATGGAAGGAAGCACCGTTGAAGAAATTATTCAAACCATTCTTGAAACCGTTGAAGTTCCGAGATAGGCATGAAGAAATTCTTCAGACATATCACCTCTTGGCACCTTAAACCTCGCTTCTTCGCTTTTGGAGGATTGCTTGTATTTGTTCTCGCCCTGGGTTTTGGCGTCAATATCCTTTACCCCATAGGCCTTGGGCTGTTGTTGCTTTTTGCCCTGGCCTTACTCATTGAACTTGTGCTACTGTATCGCATTAAATCTCCTTGCACCGCCGAGCGGAGTTTAGGGAAAATGTGGTCTTTGGGGGATGATAATTTGGTGCGTTTGAAGATTCAAAACAACTACCCTCTTCGCCTGCACTTCATGGTGTATGACGAAATCCCGGTTCAACTTCAGGTGCGCAACTTTGAAATGGACTTTCATTTGGACCCGGGAGAAGAACAACTACTGAGCTATCATCTCAGACCAACATTGCGAGGTCAATATGTTTTTCAAGACACCAACTTGCACGTAAGCACAGCACTTGGTTTTGTTTCAAGGCACATTTGCATAGCCAACAAACAGGAAGTCCCATGCTTTCCGAGCATTGTTCAAATGCACAAATACGAACTCTTGGCCTTTGCGAAAACCGCCCACATGGAGGGCATCAAAAAAGTGAGGCGACTGGGGCACAGTTATGAGTTTGAGCAAATCAAACCTTATGTGCAGGGCGACGATGTACGTTCAGTAAACTGGAAAGCCACAGGACGAAGAAACCAATTGATGGTAAATCAATACGAGGACGAACGCTCTCAGCAGGTGTATTCCATTATCGATAAGAGCAGGAACATGTACATGCCCTTTGGTGGCTTGAGTTTATTGGACCACGCCATCAATACTTCCCTTGTGCTATCGAACATTGTTTTGAAGAAGCACGACAAAGCCGGATTGATCTCCTATTCGGACACCATTGGAAGCACCATTAGAGCCGACCGAGGTCCCATTCAAATCAAAAAAATCCTTCAAGCCCTCTACCAAGAAAAAGAACAAATCAAAGACGCGAATTACGACCTGCTTTATCGTTCTATAAAAAACGTGGTAAAGACGAGGAGTCTGCTTTTTCTGTATTTGAATTTTGAAAGCGAATACGCACTAGAACGGGCGCTCCCTGTGCTTCAGCGCATTAACCGAATGCACTTGTTGGTGGTGATGCTTTTTGAAAACACGGAATTGGAGCAAATGGCACATCAGCGGGCCACATTTATTTCGGAAATATACACCCACACCGTCGCTCAACGTTTGTTGTTTGACAAAAGAAGCATGGCTGGAAAGCTAAGAAAATCGGGAATTAAGACCATCCTCACCAAACCTGAAGACCTCTCCATCAACACTGTGAACAAGTACCTTGAATTGAAAGCAAAAGGAATGATCTAAGCAGAAAGTAGGGTTGCAAACTCCCGAAGAACATGATTATTCTTACTTTTGTGCGCAATGGAATTTTCAGCCGGTCAAATAGCAGGCATTCTGGGAGGTGAAGTCACCGGGAATGAAGGAGCAATGGTGAGCAAGCTTTCTAAGATAGAAGAAGGCACACCAGAGAGTCTCACCTTTCTTGCCAATCCCAAATACGCCCCTTTCATTTATGAGACTTTGGCCAGTGTTGCCATTGTTTCTCAAGACTTTATTCCAGAGCAAGACCTTCCCTCTGGGCTCACCTTAATCAAGGTAGCAGATCCTTACGCCAGTTTTGCGAAGCTTTTGGATTATTATAACACGTACCGCCATCAGAAATCGGGCATCATGCCAAGTGCATTTGTTGCTGAGTCGTCCACTGTTGGAGAAGACGTTTATCTCGGTCATCACGTGGTGATTGAAGAGCGCTGTTCAGTTGGTAAAGGAAGTAAGCTGTATTCTGGAGTTTATATTGGCGACGACGCTGTGATTGGCGAAGGGTGTGTGCTTCATCCTGGAGTGAAAATCCTCGCAGGGTCCGTGATTGGAAACCACTGTACCGTTCACGCAGGAGTGATCATTGGTGGAGACGGATTTGGGTTTGCCCCCAACTCTGAAAATCAATACAACAAAGTAGCGCAGATTGGGAATGTGATCTTGGAAGACCATGTTGAAATTGGCGCCAACACCACCATTGATCGTGCGACTTTGGGGTCGACCATCATCCGTAAAGGCGCGAAAATCGACAACCTCATTCAAATTGCCCACAACGTTGAAATTGGTGAGAACACTGTAATTGCCGCTCAAACCGGAATTGCGGGATCTACCAAGATTGGAAAAAATTGCATGATTGGCGGACAAGTAGGAATTGTGGGCCACATCAAAATTGCGGATGGAGTGAAGATTGCTGCCCAGAGTGGTGTGAGTTCATCCATCATCAAAGAAGACAGCATTATTCAGGGTTCTCCAGCATTTGACATCAAACAATTTAAGATGTCTTACATTACCTTTAGAAAATTGCCTCAACTTAACGATAGAGTAGCGCAACTTGAAAAAAGCGCTCAAGATCCATCTCAAGACCAGTAAGCATGAGTGCCAGTAAACAACGCACCCTCAAAAGCCCCGTTCATTTCGACGGAATCGGCCTTCACACCGGAGAAAAAGTTCGTCTTTCCGTTCTCCCAGCCCCAGAAAACCACGGTTATAAATTCCAAAGAGTTGACCTCGATGGGCAGCCCATTATTCCAGCAGACTGTGACCTCGTTGTAAGCACTCAGCGCGGAACGACCTTGGAGTTGAATGGAGCACGAGTTTACACCACAGAACATATTCTCGCCGCAATCTATGGTTGCAAAATAGACAACGCCCTCATTCAAGTAAGTGCCCCAGAAATCCCGATCATGGATGGAAGTAGCGCTCTTTTTGTGGAGGCATTTGAAAAAGTAGGTTACGAGGAACAGAATGCAGATCGCAAGTACCTCGAGCTTACAGAAAACATTGCCTTTGAAGACACCGAGAAGAATGTAGAAATGTTGGCCGTTCCTACTGATGGTGGTGAATTCCGCTTGACCGTAATGGTGGATTACAACAGCCCAATTCTCGGCACTCAGCACGCGAGCATGTATTCTTTGGAAGAGTTCATCCCTAGCATTTCTCAATGCCGAACTTTCGTTTTTCTCAAGGAAATCAAACTTCTTGCAGAAAATGGCCTGATCAAAGGTGGAGACCTCGACAATGCCATTGTTTTGGCTGAACGAAAGTACGAGCAGTCTGAACTCAAAGAAATTGCCACCTTGGTGGGCAAAGAGCACGACGACATTAAAGTCGAAGGAATGGGTGTACTGAACACCATTAAACTCAAATATGAGAATGAGCCTGCCCGACATAAATTGCTCGACATTGTAGGTGATTTGGCCCTTGTTGGCCGATTCATTCGCGGACACATCCTTGCTGCCAGACCAGGTCATGCAGGAAATGTAGCTTTTGCTAAAGTCTTGAAAGGACTCATCAAAAAAGAGAAGAATGCAGGCTTTTTTGTTGATTTGAACAAAGAACCTTTGTTTGACATCAACCAAATCATGTCCATGCTCCCTCACCGCTACCCTTTCTTGTTGGTGGACAAAGTGATGGAAATGGATGAAAACGGGATTGTTGCCGTCAAGAATGTTACTTTGAACGAGCCTCACTTCACGGGCCACTTCCCCAACAACCCTGTTTTCCCTGGAGTTCTTCAAATTGAAGCCATGGCTCAAGCCGGTGGGATTTTCGCTTTGAGCAGCGTTCCCGATCCAGAGAACTACTCCACCTACTTCATGAAAATTGATTCGGTGAAGTTCAAACAAAAAGTACTTCCTGGAGACACCATGGTGCTTAAACTCACTCTTGAATCTCCTATCCGACGAGGCTTGGTGCACATGAGCGGAAAAGTTTATGTTGCCGGAAAAATTGTCTCCGAAGCCGAAATGTTGGCACAAATCGTGAAGGATAAAAAAAACTAATCTCTGCTCCATAGAAATGATTTCAAATCAAGCACACGTAAGTCCGAACGCCAAAATTGGCAAGAATGTGAGTATAGGTCCTTTCACCACCATCTATGATGATGTAGAGATTGGTGACAACACTTGGATTGGCCCAAATGTTACCATCATGGACGGGGCGCGCATCGGTTCAGATTGTAAAATCTTTCCAGGGGCTGTGATCTCAGCCATTCCTCAAGACTTGAAATACGCTGGTGAAAAAACAACCGCTATTGTTGGGAATCACACCACCATTCGTGAATGTGTGACCATCAATAAAGGGACCTCAGACCGCATGAGCACTGAAGTTGGAGATCATTGCCTACTCATGGCGTATGTGCATGTTGCCCACGATGTATCGATTGGGAACCACTGCATCATTGCCAACACGGCTAACATTGCCGGTCATGTCGTAATTGAAGACTGGGTAGTGATTGAAGGTGTTGTAGCGATTCAGCAATTCGTTCGTATTGGCCAACACTCCTTCTTGGCCGGTGGTTCATTGGTAAGAAAGAATGTCCCTCCTTTTGTGAAAGCAGCGAGAGAACCGGTAAGCTTTGTTGGGGTGAATTCCATTGGCTTGCGAAGACGAGGCTTTGAAATGGAGAGCATTTCACACATCGAAGACATTTACAGAACCCTGTACGTGCACAACACCAATTTGACGGAGGCGATCAAAATTGCCGATTTGGAACTTCCCAAAACCAAGGAAAAGGAAACCGTGTTGAATTTCATCAGGGAGTCGGACAAAGGGATCATTCGTGGTCCGCAGAGCTCGTCTTAAATGAACATCACACTCAATAATCTCGGCCGCCGTTATAATCGATCTTGGATCTTCAGATCATTGGACACAGAGATTGTTGCTGGTCAGCACGTGCTTATCCAAGGATCCAACGGTTCAGGAAAAAGCACCCTCACACAAATCATTAGCGGATTTCTTAGTCCGAGTGAAGGCAGCATATCATGGCGTAGTAATGATGGAGAACAGATCGCGGCCGAGCAACTTCCTTTTGAAATCGCCTTTGCCGCTCCATACCAAGAGCTCTACCAGGAACTTCGTTTAGAGGAAATCATCGAGTTTCATTGCACTTTTCGCTCTTTT
The DNA here is from genome assembly GCA_938085105.1 of uncultured Flavobacteriales bacterium. Lineage (GTDB taxonomy): Bacteria > Bacteroidota > Bacteroidia > Flavobacteriales_D > Sanyastnellaceae > CALKGK01. The sequence goes on along the minus strand of CALKGK010000033.1, from coordinate 176,926 downwards.
CATTCGGGCATCGATACGGCATCTTTTATTGACCTCATCTACCTTCAAGGAGAAGAGAAGAAACTGATTAAGCATTTTAGTTCTGGGATGAAACAACGATTGAAGCTGGGATTAGCGATTTTGAGTGAGAGTCAATTGCTTCTTTTGGACGAACCCATTTCCAACCTTGACAAACAAGCTGCGTCTTGGTACCGTGAGCTTCTCAGCACCTATGCTACCAACAAAACTGTTGTGGTGAGCAGCAATGATCCGGATAACGAAAGCATACGTACCGATCAGATCATCAAGATTGAGGACTACAAATAGTGAAGGACAGCGCCTACAACTAGAACAAGGAAGCCCCCACAATTCGCTCTAATGACGAGCACTAATCTTGTACTGAAAACAATTTAACATCAGTATGAGCTTATTTACAAAAGTCCTTCCCCTAACTTTTTGTCTTCTCATTTCAGCACTGACCTTAGGCCAGAACAACGCATGCATTGTCCAACAAGCCTGGGGACCGGATCACTTTGTGCTTCGCTCAGGGGAAATCTCTCAAACGTTCACACCTTGCTCCAGTGGGGAGCTCAATTACATCGAACTCCATGTTGGTAGCCAGAACAGCACTTCATTTGCCACCCGGCTCAAAGTATCCAAATTTACACGCACTGGCCAGGAACAATTGAGCACTCAACAAATCGTGGTTCCATCCTCAGATCAAGATCCGCTTGTTCGAATTTGGCTTACATCACCTGTTGAACTCAAGGAAAACGAAACCTATATTTTCACCATTTCTGCCCACAACGAATACCCCATTGAAGTGCATTACAGTTCGGAAAATGATTATCCTTTTGGGTCCATTCTGAAAAATGGTCAACGCGAACGTGGTGACCTTGCCTTTGAATTGGGCATCAAACACGAACAGCCAGAACTGGCAAGAAAAACCATGTTCAAAATTTCGTCCAACGACGATCCATGCGCCCTTGAGAACACTCGAGATGACGAACAATGGAGCGCTAAAAAAGGGGTTTGGCAACAAACACTTCGTCCGTGTAGGCCGACAGACTTTTCTTCCCTATCGGTCCTGGCAGCTTGTTCGCAAGATGAACTAGGAACCCTATCCATTAGCTTCGAAAATGGTTCTGGAGAATGGGAACTTTTACACCAACAAGAAATACTCTTAGGGTCAGGTGGAAAAAGCTGGAAAGAGATTTTCTTGAATTCAAGGCTCGAACTACTTTCATCGAACACCTACCTCATCTCCCTAGAATTGAATGATCCTTGGGGCACTACATTTTATGGAACCCGAAGTAACCCCGTGAAACTGGGAAGTGCCCATGGAATGGGGCATGGCAGAGTTGCCGATTGGGCATTTAAGATCAAGTCCTCGACGCGTGTACTGCCCGAATTTACCGCGTCAGAAGGGGATTGCTCTTTGACCAATGCCATCAGCCCAATGACACGATCAAGCGAAAATGAGCTGATTGCCATCTCCTTCATTGCTTGCGAATTTGGTACACTAAGCAGCATACAACTCCCACTTATCTTGAGGGAAGGGAATCGGCTTTCGTGGTTCATTCGAGACAAACAGGAATATTTGTTGAGCGAAGGAGAATTGAATTCAGAAGACATTGAGAATGGCATTGCCCAAATTAGCCCTGAAAACTTGCAGCTGGTGGAAGGTTTGGAGTATGACCTCTTGCTCATCACCGAAGACATTGAAGCTGTGAAATTCTATTATGCACGTCCAGATGCCGTTGAAATCGAAGAAATCAATTCTGATCTTGAAGAGAGTATCTTGCCTTTGGCATTAAAAATCGACATCAAATCAGACGTGCTCGAATTCATTGAAGCTGAGGAGGAAGTTCTCGTCAAATCGAGCATCTACCCCAACCCTTTTGATGAGCAGTTCAATTTGAAATTGGAAGGCAATTATTCCGGTTCGCTTATGATTGGAGTGTATGATTTCAGAGGGAACGAAATTCATTCTGAACGCTTGGAAGCCACTGCAGGAACCTCCGTGTACCAAATCAACATGAACCAAGATCTATTGCCAGGATATTACACCTTGCGCATTGAGTGTGGAAATGAAGTCTATCTAGAGACCTTAGTGAAGCGTTAAAGTGCGCTTTGATGTTCTTTTCTCAGGAGGTCGTTAACCGTTTTCACTGGACTGAATGTTTCTATTGGGACTTCAACAAAAACGGTGTTCCAATGGGCCATTCCACCATTCCACAAACCGGGGTGTTCCAAGGCCTTGATGGCTTCGCCACGGATAGATTTGTTGGCAATAAAGTGCGCATTGGGGTCTACAAACTTCTTGAGGTCAAAAGCCTCTTGATAAACATTCTTTGTAGCACAAACAATATCCACTGGGTTAAAATGTGTGGATGACTGCAAGATCGCGACTTGGTCTTGATCTTCAAGATCAATTTGTGCCTTTTCGATGATTTGTGGGCTCACTCGTCCATCTGCCTGCTTCACCCAAAACGGCCCACCACCTGGTTCTCCAGTATTGGCGACCATTCCGCAAACTCGGAGAGGGCGTTCAAGAACTTGGATTAAGGCTTTTCTTCCTTCGGGGAGTTCTCCAATGGAAAACCATTGCTCAATAAAACGCTTGACCTCGTCAATCACGTCCAAATCCTGTGGATCCAGCAAACGGTCGAGAAAAGCATGGATATCGGCTTGCAAACTGAGGGTTAATCCACCGAGAGCTTTTTTGTAGTCGTGGCTTTGTTTAGCGCGATTTTCTGGGAGAACGTTATCAATGTTTTTGATAAAGATTAAATCAGCGTCAATGGCGCTTAAATTATGAATGAGCGCACCGTGTCCACCAGGGCGAAACAGTAAATTTCCCTCAACGTCCCGATAAGGCGAAAGATCATCCTTTACCGCGATGGTATCGGTGGCGTTCTCTTGAACACTCAATTCAAAATTCACCTTAAAGTCTTTCTTGTGAGGGTATTTCTCCCAAGCATTGTCCAAGTGATCTTGAATGTATTGAAGGTATTTTGGGGCAACAGTGAAGTGCAGGTTGAGCTTTTTATCCTTCCCATAGGCATATTCGCATCCTTCAAAAATATGTTCTTCAAAAGCCGTTCTGAGTTCGCCTGAGGGATAACGATGAAAGTCGATCATTCCTTTTGGCTTATCAGCATAGTTTAAGCCTTTTTCAGAAAGCAAAAAAGAAATGGCTTCATCACCATTCTTGGATAGTGACTTACCGAAAGCGCTTTCCCAATGCGGGGAAAAAGGGAAAGCATCAATATTTTCCATGAAACGTTTTTTCTCCCCTGAGCTGTTCTCAAAAAGGAACTGAAACATTCTGCTTGCCGCGCCAGAAGCGGGTACGAATTTACAGATCTTCAAATTTTGTCTTTCAGCATCGAAGTGATTGATGTAAGCCGCGAATGTTTCTTGGCTGAAGGCATGGATTCCTTCATTCAAATCGCAGGCAGCATGAAGCTTGATTTTTGTGTTTCCGCTTTTGAACAACTGCATTTGTCGGTTAATCTCGACAGGAGATACCCCATGTGCTGTCATTTGCTTCAAATCGTCTTCACTCCAAGTCATATTGCCACTGTGCTTTGGCCAAAAATAAGCCCACTCCGTCGCAAATACAACTTACTCAGAAACAAAAAAGCCCGAGTTATAAATAAACCCGGGCTTGAAAATACTCTTTATCCCATCATACAGTCTGATTCGTATCCAGAAAGCATCTTAGCTGTTCATTCACTAAATTACACTTAGCGCGTAACTCTTGAACCAAGGAACCTAAACCACCTTGGTTTCTATGATTCCGAGAATCCTCTTCGATGGTACTGACCAGTTGTTCCATGTTCTTTGCCCCAATCATGGAGATGCTAGACTTGGCTTTGTGTGCCAGAGGATACAATGAAATAAAATCTTGTCTTTCGACACATTTCTCCATTTCGCCAATATACTCTGGTACATTCTCTAAGAATAGTTGGATGACATTATTGATCATGTCTTGATTGCCGCGAAAGACCTGATTTATATTGGACAAATCAAACAATTGATTGGAAGTGCTAGAGTTCATAAAAGTTAGGTTGTTGTAATATAAGCCCACTCTGTCGCAAATACAACTTACTCAGAAACAAAAAAGCCCAAGTTATTAATAAACCCGGGCTTGAAAATGTTCTTTATAGCATCACGCGGCCTGATTCGTATCCAGTAAGCATCTCAGCTGCTCGTGAACCAAATTGCATTCTGCACGTAATTCTTGAACCAGACGGCCGAGACCAATTTGATTTCTATGTTTCCGCGAATCTTCTTCGATGGTAATGACTTGTTGCTCCATGTTCTTCAATCCTAACATTGCGATGCTAGACTTGGCTTTGTGCGCCAGAGGATGCAGTGAAATAAAATCTTGTCTTTCGACGCATTTTTCCATTTCGCCAATATACTGTGGGACTTGCTCTAAGAAAAGTTGGATGATATTATTGATCATGTCTTGATTGCCCTGGAAGACCTGATTCAGGTAGGACAAATCAAACAATTGATTGGTCGTGCTAGTGTTCATACAAGTTGGGTTAGTTAGGCTTTTATTTACGCTGTTTCTCTTCCAATGGTTTCACTTCCATGCACAATTTTACTCCAATCTTCATCAAGACGCTGAAAACCTGAACTTTACGACATGGAATAATGTTGGCTCATTTGTACTTCAACACTTGCCGCTAAGAGTTGAATGAGATTCGAATTGGGTTCTCCTAAAGCCCCAACAAATTCACTCTTCCCCTCTGAAACACGACCTGGTCCGTACAGAGATAACCCCAAGAGGAAGGCATTGGCGTCCAAGAAAACATCAAAACTAATTTTGGTATCCATGAATACGATCATCAGGTGAGGGGAATGAGCACTTGCTCCACCAAAACCCAAACTATTGCACATTCTTTTCTCATAATTGATTGCATTCAAGCTTTTCAAATAATCCAGCACCTCTGCAATTCTTCGTTGATTGCTCTCAAATTCTTTAAGCACAAGAAGTCTCGTTTCTGTTCGCTTTTTCATGTTCCAAAATTGAGAAAAGTGTACATCGAAACATGTAAATTGAGTGGTATAGCTGATGTAGGTTTCGTCTGAAAGCATGTTTTACTACCTTTAGCAAGCTAGAAAAGCCGAAAATGAAATCAATTTTAGTTACAGGTGGAGCAGGTTTCATAGGCTCTCACACGGTTGTAGAACTGCATCATGCAGGATATTTACCCATCATCATTGACGATTTCAGCAACTCCCACCCCAAGGTTTTGGAGGGAATTGAAGAGATTATTGGTCAAGCTCCCATTTTTTATGAAGGTGACTGTAAGAATCCCATTTTTCTTCGCTCAGTGCTGGATCAGCATCCAGAATTGGAAGGATGCATTCATTTTGCCGCATTCAAAGCAGTAGGAGAATCTGTGGAAAACCCCTTAAAATACTACCATAACAACATTGGTTCACTCGCTAATATTTTGAGCGAAATGAATCGGAAGGAGATCCATCAGTTGGTATTTTCTAGCTCTTGCACGGTTTACGGGCAACCCACCAAACTACCTGTTGAGGAAGGGGCCAACATTCATTCGGCAAACTCTCCTTACGGCTACACCAAACAGGTGTGTGAACAAATGATCAGAGACCTTCAAAGTTCAGGAACCCCAATTTCTTCCGTGATTTTGAGGTACTTCAACCCCATTGGTGCTCACTCTAGTGGTAAAATTGGCGAACTCCCTCTAGGCACGCCAGACAACCTTGTCCCCTTCATTACTCAGAGTGCCGCTGGGATAAGGGGTGGTTTAACCATCTTTGGCTCTGACTACTCCACGCCTGATGGTACTTGTATTCGAGACTACATTCATGTTGTGGACCTTGCAAAAGCACACGTCTCAGCCTTGAAATGGACCTCCAAGAATCCATCAAAGTGCGAAGCATTCAATATTGGAACAGGTGAAGGGAAATCCGTGCGAGAAGTCATCGATACCTTCCAAAAAGTGAATGGTATTGAACTCAATGTAAAGCTAGGAGAGCGCAGGCTCGGTGATGTGGAACAAATTTATGCCTCTGGTGAGAAAGCCCGACAAGTCTTAAACTGGGAACCTGAACTGAGTCTTGCAGATGCTCTTGCTGACGCTTGGTGTTGGCAACAAAACCTATCTTTGCAGGAATGAAATATGTTTTCTTCCTGATTTTATTCATTCCCTCCTCTCTCTGGGCACAAGAACCTTCCATAGACTCGAAGCCTGTACTTCCATGGAGAGCACCCACTGGCCAAGATCGTTTCTTGATTGAGCTTCATAACGACCATTTCATGAGCATACCAGACAGCATGGACACTCAAGTTTATTCTCCTGGTTTTGATGCGCACATCATGTACGACTATCCTTTCTCGGAGCGGAGTGTATTCAGTTTTGCTTGGGGATATGGATTTTCTTCGTTCAACATTCATCACAACGGGAGTTTTGAAGAAGATGAAGAGAGTGGAACTACCTTTTTTCGCCCCTATCCAAAAAGCTATAATTACCGAAAGAATAAGGTTTCTGTTAACTTCGTGGAAATCCCTCTTGAATTTCGTTTGAGAACACGTGGGATCCGTCAATTCAAGATGGCTGTTGGTGCCAAGGTAGGCTATGTGGTGAATGTGCACACGAAAGTGGTCGATGATGATGGGAAACGTAAATTCTACCAAGTTCCCAATCTCTTGCGCTACCGTTACGGATTGACGGGTAAAATCGGTGTTGGACGATTCAATATTTCAGGATTTTACAGTCTTAGTCCCTTTTTGGAAGAAGGCCAAGGTCCGGAACTGATTCCTTTCTCCGTTGGCCTTTCTTTGGTTCTGCTTTAGAGCCAAACTCCAAGAGCAACAATAAGGAAGTGGACGCTCGCGCCTAATAGCCACCCTGTAAGGACTTGACTTGGCGTGTGGACCTTCATTCTCAGTCGAGCCCAAGCCACCAAAGCTCCCATTAAAGCAATGCACATCAACAGCAAATGAAACTGCAAGGCATGCTTCACCCCAAGCGCGAAGAAAACACCGAACAAAGCACCCTGCGCCATGGTATGCATGGAAATTTTGTATTTGAAAGAAATCAGCATGCTAATGGCTAAGCTCACGATGAGGGCAAAAAGCAAGGAGTATATTTCATTGGGGATTGGTATTTGCTTTGTCCTTAGTACCATATAGGAAAGGGAGTAATAAAGCATCACGAGGAGAAAAGGAACAAAACGTTCTTTGCGCTTCTCCACCTCCAAGCTACTTATCATACCCCGTTTGTACATGATGAAAATGGACAGTCCTGGAGCGAGGGAATTGATCATCAAAATGATGAAAAGAAAGACAAATACATCGCCTTGAACGTAGAGGAAAGGATCTTCTCGCAGCACCCAAACCAGGGTAATCAATGGCATCCAGAGCGGATGTAGGATGTATGAAACTACTTTCGCCAATCGGTCCATCACAGCTCTTTCCGCATTCTCGCCACTGGAATGTTCAGTTGTTCTCGGTATTTCGCCACTGTTCTGCGTGCAATATTGTATCCTTTTTCTTTTAGAAGTGCCGCCAATTTCTCATCCGTTAGGGGCTTTTTCTTGTTCTCGGCCTCAATGGCATCTTCAAGGATCTTTTTCACTTCTCGTGTACTCACCTCTTCTCCAGAATCGGTCGAAAGTGATTCCGAAAAGAAAGTTTTGAGCAAGAATGTTCCATACGGCGATTGCACGTACTTACTGTTGGCAACCCTTGATATTGTTGAAATGTCCATGTTCACCTTCTCGGCAATGTCCTTCAAAATCATGGGTTTCAACTTGGTTTCATCGCCTGATAAGAAGTACGCCTCTTGGTGTTCCAAAATGGATTTCATCGTCACCAAAAGTGTGTTCTGACGTTGCTTAATGGCATCAATGAACCACTTTGCACTATCAATTTTTTGTTTCACGAACATCAGGGCCTCTTTGCTCTGCTTGTCTGGTTTAGAAGCGCTATATCCCTTGAGCATTTCTTTGTATTGCTTACTCACTCGGAGCTCAGGGGCATTTCTTTGGTTGAGTTGCAATTTTAACTCGTCGTCTTCTACGCTCACGAGGAAATCGGGAACTACGTGCTGTAGTGTTTTGCTCGACTCCTTCATGGAGTTCCCTGGTTTAGGGTTGAGTTTGACGATCTCATCCACAGCTTCTTTCAAGTCTTGCTCGTCTTCGAGTTCCAACTTCTTGATAATTTTGCTGTAGTGCTTCTTGCTGAATTCTTCGAAATAATCTTCCAAAACGATAATGGCCAGTGCTTGACTCCACGTTGGGTTTTCCTTTCGTTTCATCTGGATAATCAGGCATTCTCTCAAGTCTCGCGCTCCAACTCCTGGGGGATCTAGTTCTTGAACAATGGCCAAAACCTCTTCGAGTTCTTCAACGGTGGTCATCACATTCTGAGAAAATGCCATGTCGTTCACAATGGCTTTGAGATCTCTCCTTAAATAACCTGAATCATCCAAATTCCCGATGATGTTCTCAGCAATCACTTGTTGGGTATCATCCAAAAGGCGCATGCTCAATTGGCTTGAAAGCACCTCTTGAAAGGTTGTTCCGCTCCCAATTGGAACGTGCTTATCATCATCGTCAGCGCTTTTATTGCTTACCGATGTCTTGTAATCGGGGGTTTCGTCGTCGGAAAGATAATCGCTGATATCGAACTCATCGTCCTTCTCTTCTCGCTCTTCCTTCTCGTACTCGTCTTCATACTCTCGCTCCTCCTCTTCCCTTCCTTCATCCAAGGCAGGATTCGCCTCTAACTCTTCTTTGATTCGCATTTCCAGTTCCACGGTTGGGACCTGAAGCAACTTCATCAACTGAATCTGTTGAGGACTTAACTTCTGGAGTAGTTTCTGTTGTAGGGTCTGTTTCAGCATTCTTTTCAGTCTCTTTCAATATGCCCAAATTACGGAATTCGGAGGTGAGACCTCTTTAGCATTTTAAAAAGTTTATTGACAAAACTTCCGTGGCTAACTTAAAACTCTGCGTTCTGGGGTGTTCTAGGGAAGGGAATCACGTCGCGAATGTTCGTCATTCCAGTCACAAACATGATCAACCTTTCAAAGCCCATACCAAAACCAGCATGCGGAGCTGTTCCGAATTTTCTCAGCTCCAAATACCACCAAACGTGATCCTCTGGAATGTTGAATTCAGCACATTTTTCGAGCAAGATGTCCATGCGCTCTTCTCGCTGACTTCCACCGATGATCTCACCAATTCCTGGAACGAGCACATCCATTGCCGCTACTGTTTTGTTATCGTCATTCCTGCGCATGTAGAAGGCTTTGATTCCCGCGGGATAATCAGAAAGGATGACCGGAGTTTTGAAGTGTTTCTCCACCAAGTAGCGTTCGTGCTCACTTTGAAGATCGATTCCCCACTCCACTGGGTATTTAAATTTCTTCTTTTTGAAAGGTTTCGAATTGCGGAGGATATCGATGGCTTCGGTGTAGGTTACTCGTTCGAATTCATTTTCCACCACAAACTTCAATCGATCCCTTAAAGGCATTTCATTTCGTTCTGCCTGAGGTTTGGATTTCTCGTCGTTCAACTCTTTTTCTTCCAAAAGCTTTAGTTCTTCCGGATAGTTGTCCAAAGCGAATTTGAGCAAGTACTTCATGAAGTCTTCAGCCAAATCCATATCGTCTTGAAGATTCGCAAAAGCAATCTCTGGCTCGATCATCCAAAATTCCGCCAAGTGACGAGAGGTATTGCTGTTTTCTGCACGGAAGGTGGGTCCGAAAGTATACACTTTACCCAATGCCATGGCCCCAAGTTCCGCTTCTAATTGTCCGGACACGGTTAAGTTGGTTGGCTTCGCGAAAAAGTCTTCTTTAAAGTCCACTTCTCCCGCCTCTGTTTTGGGAACATTATTCAGGTCGAGGGTTGTTACCTTGAACATTTCACCTGCACCCTCAGCGTCAGAGCCAGTGATGATGGGAGTGTGAAGTCCGTAAAAACCATTTTTATGGAAGTACTCGTGAATGGCAAAAGTCATCCCGTGGCGAATTCTAAAAACTGCCGCAAAGGTGCTTGTTCTGAAGCGAAGGTGAGCTTTCTCTCGAAGGAATTCCATCGAGTGTCTTTTCATCTGCATCGGGTACTCTTCCGGATCAGCAGCTCCAAGTAACTCCAAGTGTTCAACAACAACTTCCGTTTCTTGTCCGCCACCTTGCGACTCCACTAAAAGACCTTTCGCCGTAACGGAAGCCCCTGTAGAGAGTTGCTTCAAGGTTGCTTCGTCAAAGTTTTCTTTTTCCAGAACGAGTTGCAGGTTGCTTACGCTAGAACCGTCATTTACCGCTAAAAAGCGATCATTTCGAAAGGTGCGTACCCATCCACAAATGGTTACTTGTCGGCCCGCTTGAGATTTGCTGAGCAATGTTGCTATACGATCGTACTTCACTTGAACTTATTTTTACTGGATAAGACCGCAAAGAAACGACATTTTGCTCGCTTCTTTTTTATGCGATCAGGGGATTTTCATTTCGTTGGTCTGACTCAATTTTTCCATCCCTCAAACGAACGATTCTGTGGGCATGAGCTGCGATGTCTTCCTCGTGGGTTACGATAATGATCGTGTTCCCATTTTTATGGATCTCAGAGAAGAGGTGCATGATTTCATGTGAGGTTTTGGTGTCCAAGTTTCCTGTAGGCTCATCTGCCAAAATAATGGACGGGTGATTGACCAAAGCACGGGCCACAGCCACACGCTGTCGTTGACCACCACTCAATTCGTTTGGGTTGTGTTCTACACGATCTCCAAGTCCAACTTGCTCCAACACCTCCGTTCCACGCTTCACTCGATCTGCTTTGTTCGCACCTCCATAGATCATGGGTAGGGTAACATTTTCGAGTGAGCTGTATCTTGGGAGCAGGTTGAAGGTTTGAAAAACGAATCCAATTTCTTTGTTTCGAACTTCCGCCAGTTGGTCGTCCGTCATGTTCGCTACATCTGTTTCATTGAGCCAATACTGTCCGGAAGTAGGAGTATCCAAACAGCCCAACATATTCATCAACGTAGATTTCCCCGAACCTGAAGGCCCCATCAATGCCACGTATTCGTTCTTCCCTATCACTAAATCTACACCTGCAAGCGCATTCACTACTTGATCACCGATCGTGTAAACTTTCGTGATGTCTTTCACCTTAATTAATTCCGAAGCCATGGCTCAAAGATAGTTTTCCTCATGAAGCGGGAGAAGTCGAACTTTTACTTTCCACGCTAAAAAAAACTAATTTCTTTTCGAAACGGAAGCAACCAATCTTCATTAATCAGCATCACGAACACACAAGACGACAAGAAATGCTTACTTTTATCGACAACGTATACACCAAAAACATGTTTAAAAAAGCGCTTTTTATCCTCACCATACTTCTTCCCTTTGGGCTTTCGGCTCAACTAGTAGTGGACAACACCATTACTGCGGAACAGGCAGTGGAAGACATTCTCTTAGGAGGTGGTGTGGAGGTTTCCAACATTACATTCTCAGGAGATGCCAACCAAATTGGCTCCTTTAATAGTGAAAACTCGAACATTGGATTGACCAGTGGGGTGACATTAGCTACAGGGGACATTGCAGTTGGTGTTGGTCCGAACAACGGTGGTGGCACTGGTCTTGGGGGTGGTAACTTTGGAGTGAACGATCCCGATCTTGATCAACTCTCGACTTTTGACACCAATGATGCCGCAGTTCTTGAATTTGACTTTGTGCCCAATGGAGATTCGCTCGTTTTCCGTTACGTTTTCTCCTCGGAGGAATACAACGAGTATGTTTGTGGATCAGTGAATGACGCTTTTGGATTCTTTTTATCCGGACCTGGGATTAACGGACCTTTTTCAGACAATGCTGTGAACTTAGCGATTATTCCTGGCACCGACATTCCGGTAACGATCAACACTGTGAATAACGGAACATCTGGGGCAAATGGTTCGCCGGAACTATGCGCTCAAGTGAGCCCAGATTGGAACCAAAATGCAGCATTTTACATCGACAACGAAAACAACGGAGACCCTAACTCCACCCAGTTTGATGGACTTACTGTGGTATTGACTGCAGCTACGTCTGTTGAATGCGGAGAAACTTATCACATTAAAATTGCCATTGCAGATGCTGGAGATACGGCTTTCGATTCTGCCGTTTTCCTTGAGGCAGATAGCTTTACCAGCCCAGGTTCTATCTCTGTAGATGTACCCAACGCACCACCTAACTTCCCGACAAACAGTATTCTTGAAGGATGTTTTGAAGGTGTTTTGACCATTGCGCGCCCTAATTTAGAGGTGCCCGATGAAATTCAAATCATTTTGGAAGGAACAGCTACAAACGGAGTGGATTATGAAGAACTTGCCACTACTTACACTTTCCCAGAAGGCGAGCTGCAGTTGACAATACCAATCGTTTCTCTAGCAGATGACATTGATGAAGACACTGAAACAGTGATCATCTCTTACGACTATGTAAATGCTTGTGGAGATGTGGCTTTAGTGACACAGACCTTGAACATTGTGAATTACACCGACCCAAGCTTGGATCTTGCAGACCCCCTTTTCCTTTGTAATGGAGAAAGCACGAATGTTAATGCCACTCCAGAAGATGGCTTTGCTCCCTTCACCTTCACTTGGAGCACTGGAGACAGCAATGCCACCAACAACATTAACTCTGGAGACGCGGGCATGGTGAGTGTGGACGTGATTGACTTTTGCCTATCGGAAGTGGCAGATAGTTTCATGGTGGTGGTTCCCGAGCCATTTGTTGTGGTTGATAGCATGCAAATTTGTATCGGTGCCCCCTCATTACAACTGGCTTCAGGTGGAAGCCCAGAATACGTATATACTGTATCTACATGGCTAGACCTTAATGAAATTGAGCCTACTGATTCTACGATCTACACCAACACCAACGGATCGTTCACTTTCGATCAGCCAGCCTTGTACTATGTTGGAATTGTTGATGAGTGCGGTGAAACAGACTTGGTTGAAATCAATGTAGTTGGTTGTGACACAAGAATTCCGAACGTATTTACTCCAGGAGATGGAAACGACCTCAACAACAGTTTTGTGATTGAAGGAATCGAAGGCTTCCCGAATTCAGAACTATTGGTATTCAACCGATGGGGAAATCTCGTGTATGAAGACTCGAACTACCGAAACAATTGGAGAGGATTGAGCCAAAACGGAGATGAATTGGCCGAAGGAACCTATTATTATATTTACCGCCGATCTGACGGTGAAGAGTTCTCCGGTGAGGTAACTATTTTGAGAAAACCGTAAGACAAGATTCGCTCAATAAAAATCCCAAGTTGAAGATCCACTGCTCCAACTTGGGATTTTTTATGCCTTTTAAATCAGTGATTTTCCAGTCATGGCTGCGGGCTGATCGATCCCCATCAACTTAAGAACTGTCGGGGCAACATCGGCCAAAACTCCTGACGCTACTTTGCTTACTTCATCGTTTAAAACGATAATTGGAACAGGGTTGGTGGTGTGTGCAGTGTTCGCGCTTCCGTCAGGGTTCAAAGCCAAATCAGCATTACCGTGATCTGCGATAATGATTAAGCTGTAATCGTGCTCTAGGGCAGGACGAAGAACTTGATCGAGGCAGTGATCGGTGAATTCTACCGCCCTAACTACCGCATCAAAAACTCCAGTGTGACCAACCATATCTGGGTTAGCGAAATTCAAGCAGAAGAAGTCCATGTTCTCTTGTTCGATCTGCGGAACAATTAAATCCACGAGATCTTGAGCGCTCATTTCAGGTTGAAGGTCGTAAGTAGCTACTTTCGGACTGTTTGCCATCAAGCGATCTTCACCTTCGAAAGCTTGCTCTCTTCCTCCGTTAAAGAAGAAGGTAACGTGAGGGTATTTTTCGGTTTCCGCCATTCTGAGCTGACGTTTCCCCGCGGCACTGATGGTTTCTCCCAAAGTATCTTTCAATTGATCTTTATCGTAGAGCACCGTCACGCCTTTGAACGACGCATCGTAATTCGTCATCGTAGCATAGTTCAAGTCCAGCTTTTTCATCCCAAACTCAGGAAGATCTTCTTGAGTTAAGGCACGGGTAATTTGCCTGCAACGATCCGTTCTGAAATTAAAACAGAGCACCAAGTCTCCATCTTTGATCTGAGCAAGTGCTTGCCCACTTTCATTTGTAATTACGTGCGGTTCGATGAACTCATCTGTGGTTCCTTGACCGTATGCCTTTCGAATCACCGACGAAGCCATAACATCTTTGGGGCCTTCGCCGTTCACCATTGCTTGGTAAGATTTGGAAATTCGTTCCCAACGCAAATCGCGATCCATGGCATAATAGCGACCGTGAACTGAAGCGAGCACACCGCCCGTTTCTTCTAATTTGTTCTCCAAGGAAAGGATCGCATCCAAGCCTGAATTGGGGTCGCAATCCCTTCCGTCTGTGAACGCATGCACAGCCAGCTTTTGAATTCCCTTTTTCTGAGCAAGTTCCAACAGTGCATTCAAATGTGTTTGTTGTGAGTGAACCCCACCTTCAGAAACCAAGCCCATAAAATGTACTTGCTGTTCATTTTCCCTCGCCCGATCAAGGAGTTCGTTCAAAGCTACATTTTCAAAAAAATCGCCTGATGCAATTGCTCGATCGATGCGCAACAAATCTTGGTACACGACCCTTCCAGCACCAATGTTCATGTGTCCCACTTCAGAATTCCCCATTTGGCCCGAAGGCAATCCTACGTGCTCTCCATCAGTGAGTAAGCTCGCATTGGGATACGTTTTTAAAAGTGAATCGAAATGGGGTGTATTTGCTTGGTCGATGGCGTTTTGTTTTCCAGGAGTTCCTTGCCCCCAGCCATCTAAAATGATGAGTCCTACTTTTGATGCCTTAATCATGTGTTGGAAATTGAATTTCAAAAATGGCCCCGTGAGGCTGATTTTGCGACAAGACCAATCTTGCGCGATGTAGTTTAGCTATTTGTTTTACCATGTATAAACCAATGCCTGTGCCTTTTGTGGCTCGGGTATCCTCACTCCCTGAGCGATAGAATTTACGAAAAACGAGGTCACGCTCATCGGATGGAATTCCCGGCCCCTCATCGGCCACTTGCAAACATATTTTTCCTGCAACACGCTTCAATGAGATCTTCACTTTTGGTTGATCACCCCCATATTTAACAGCGTTTTCGTAGAGGTTACTCACCAAGAGTTCCAAGCTCATCCTGTCTGCCTCCAAGGACAATCCCTGATCCAAGTCCAGTTCAACATGATGCTTTTTATTAAATAATTTCTTCCGTCCTTCAACAATACCTCGAATCACAGGAGCGAAATCGAGCTCTTCGAAATGACCAAAAAATTGATCTTGTTCCAATCGCGTCGAAACCAAAATATTTTCAACCAATTGCTCCAATCTTTCCGTCTCATTCGTGGCATCATCGAGAAACTCCACTTGTTTTTCTCTTGGCAGAACCCGCTTTTTCATGGTATCCAACAACAATCGAATCGAAGCTACTGGGGTTTTAAGTTCATGGGTAATGGCCAGGATGAAGTTTTTCTCTTGTCGCTGCAAGAGTTCCTCCTTTTTTAAATTCTGACGGATGCGCCAAATACCGAGTGCGAGTAAAGCGATGAACACCACCCCTTCTCCAACAATCATGGTCACTTTTTTGGAGTAGCGATGCAGCACCTCACCTTGCGCATCAGTGATGGCCAGTTGGGACTCCATCTCAAACAATTGTCCATGCAGGTCCACCAAATGAAAGGTCCACCAAACGAGCTGAAACAGGACATATACAGCAAGAAGGGTGAATATGATTTTGGTACGCTTATGTTTGGTATTGCTCCCAGACTTCATCTGCCAAAGGTAATGAGAATGCTCAGGTTTTGATGATAAAAAAGCCCTCACACGAAACGCGGAGGGCTCAAAATACTATTCGAAGTGGGGCCTACTTTCTTGCTGGCTTTTTACCACCTTTACTTTGCATTGAAGGGCTAGATCCTTTATCAGAAGATAATCTCTTCAAACGTTTTACCTCTTTTGAGAAAACGAGGAAGGTCAATGCACCGGTTCTTGTTTCAACGTCATACGTCTCTTCCAATTCCCAGCCATAAGAAGCGAGGGTATTCATTGCTTCAATCACATTGTCAAAACGCATTTTTCTCAATTCTTCGATATCGAGAAGCAACATTTTATCTGCTACAATTTGTGTGACCACTTTTCCAAAATCCAACTTCACGTTGATTTGTCCTTGGTATTCTGTGAGTGACATCGTCAAATAAATCTCTGAGTTACTTTCAGATGATTCTCCTTTACTAAGGCCTCCTTGTGCATCTTTCTGAGCGAAAGTCAACGCAGGTGCAAGAAGCATGATAAACAGCAGTATTTTTTTCATTGTTTCGTTTTTTGGTGGCCCTAATCTAAACAAAGCGAACGAAATCTTGGCTTAATGAAAAGTTAAAAGGCACTTAATACCTTAAAATATGACGAGAAGAAGCCTGCTCTGGTCGGAAAATCAATATTCCAAGCTCAAAAACATCCAACTTCACTTGAAAAAAGGGATCTTCCAACATACTTTTCCACGCTCGATTCATTCCAGAACTCCAGCGGATATCATCCACTACAACCACTGCTCCTTTTGGATTGAGCTTTGATTTGAGTTGTTCGAGGTAATTTAAACAAGCCTCTCCGTCGTGATGACCATCGATAAAAATTAGATCGAATCCACCTTCGAGTTTTGGGATCACATCTTTGAACTGCCCCAATTCAGCATGGATGTTTACCAGGCCCAACTCATCGAACATTGTTTGGGCCTTGCGATGGATATTGGGGCAGGCCTCTATGGTGAAGACTTTTGATTGCTTGTCACTCGAGGCGAAATAACTTGTTGTAAGGCCGAGTGATGTCCCCAACTCCAAAACCTTATTGGCTTTTAGGTGCAATGCTAAGCGGAATAGCAATTGGGCGTATTTTCTTGATTTCAGCGACTGCTTCGCGATCTTTTTAATGCTTCTCAATTCACCTGAACCGTAGCTTGATCCGGCCCCAAAATCACTCACTCGAACAGCACTATTATCTGAGAGCAAGACTTTTCGTTGTGACTCAAGATCTTCAAAACAATAATAATGCTTCGGAGATTTGAAGACCTCATTATACAGCTCAAATAAGAAAGGAGAATGCAGTCCATGCTCATTTCTAGCCGCTAGTGTATATCTCAAAAATTCCACTGCTCGATTCATATCCCAAA
Organism: uncultured Flavobacteriales bacterium; assembly: GCA_938085105.1. Lineage (GTDB taxonomy): Bacteria > Bacteroidota > Bacteroidia > Flavobacteriales_D > Sanyastnellaceae > CALKGK01. The sequence goes on along the minus strand of CALKGK010000033.1, from coordinate 159,709 downwards.
GAAACAACAAAGAAATTTGATTTTTTTTTCGCGAAGTCTTGCGCTGAATAATTTTTCCTCTATATTTGCACTCCCTAAAACGATAGGGCGGTTTGTTAAAGACCAAAAATAAAGACTTTGGGAGATTAGCTCAGTTGGTTCAGAGCATCTGCCTTACAAGCAGAGGGTCACTGGTTCGAATCCAGTATCTCCCACAACACAAAGAGGATAGGTTCATGATGAGTCTATCCTTTTTTTTGCCTTCATCTGATGCAATACACTTACATTCTTTTTCCCACTAGCGCCAATAAATACTACATCGGAGCCACTAGTGATATGCTTTAAGAAAGACTGAGGAAACACCTATCCAACCATAAAGGGTTTACAGGAAAATACAAAGACTGGATAATCGTTTATCACGAGACTTTTGACACATTCAACGAGGTAATCGCTAGAGAGAAAGTAATTAAAAGATGGAAGTCAAGGAAGAAAATTGACAATCTCATCAACAAATAGCTCAGGTGATTCAGAGCATCCCGACTACCATCGGGAGGGTCACTGAATCGAACTTATTCACGACCGGAGGAAGTAATCCAGTATCTCCCACAACATAAAGAGAATAGGTTCACGATGAGCCTATCCTTTTAGTCTGCGTCTAAAACGCCCTGACTCCTCCTTTCAATTGCAATGCAGCGATACATGGTTTGATATTCGCGAACGCAACATTTCGCCGCATGAAATTATCCAAAACAACTTGTGACAAACAAAAAACACACTGTCTCACTTTAATCGTAATTAAAACCATTCCCATACATAGTATTTAGTCATTGTTTGATGTAAGTAATTTAAATATGAGCGCTTCTTTGAATACGATTCTTCACGTTTCACCTATTAAATCTTTGTCACATTGAACATTGTGAAAGTATACTCGAAATATAAAACACTGATCTTTAGGTAATTAATTGAAATTGTGAAAGTGCTTATTCATAGGTGATGTAGTGATGATGTGGCACATCAATAGAGGGAAAAGAATGAATAATTAGAAATTGCTGAGCGTTGGATACTGAGAAGGATAAACAGTTAACCAACTTTTAACAAAACCAAAACCAAAATGAAATACTTACTACTGAGTCTTTTAGGCTTATTCACATTTACGGCGGTTCACGCTCAAGTAAATTTAACGCTGGATGTATCTTGCTCTGCACCTCCAAGCGCAGTTCGGATAACTGGTCCGTTTTGGGGATGGGACCCGAATGGTGGTCCGATTGCCGCAGACCATGGAGATGGAACTTGGACAGTTACCCTAGATCCTGCTCCAACTGAAAACATGGAATACCTATGGATCGTAGACGGTGTCCAAGAAAACCTCATTCAAGCAATGGTTGACGGAGGGGATTGCGCTCCTGTAACCGACTTCTTTAGCTATGCCAATAGAAGATGGGACGTAGGATCAGGCGATGTGAATGACACATTCAATCAGTGTGTTGATTGTGCACCTGTAGCTACAGGAGTTAATCTTACCGTTGAAATATGCGACGCAACACCAAGTTCAGTTCGTCTTACAGGACCATTCTGGGGATGGGATCCCAACGGCGGACCGATTGCCGCAGACAATGGAGATGGAACTTGGACAGTAACTCTCGACCCTGCTCCAACAGAAAACATGGAGTACCTTTGGGTAGTTGACGGAGTCAATGAAAACCTCATTCAAGCAATGGTTGACGGAGGGGATTGCGCTCCTGTAACCGACTTCTTTAGCTATGCCAATAGAAGATGGGATGTAGGATCAGGAGATGTGAATGACACCTTCAATCAGTGTGAAGCTTGCGGAGGAAACACGGGCACCGGCGAAACGCTATTGAGCCTTACCTTTGATGATGCTAGCTCAATTACTCCTTGGGTAAAATTGGCGGATGCAGTCGGTTTTGAGGCCACATTGGACTGGAACGGTACTGGAGTTGAAACAGGCGCTTTGGACATTACTGGAACGAATAGTTCAGATGGTATTGGAAAAGCATTTATTTTCGAATATTTGAATAACACGATGGACTATGCAGGAGCTTCAAGCGTCCAACTTTCTTTCGATGTTAAAACAACTGCACCACTCAACGGAGCAGCACTTCACCTTCAAACTGAATTCCCTGGAGCGGGAACGATCAACACCTTCGATATTCAAAACCAAGGTGTTAATGACGCCACTTGGACAACCCTCACCTTTGATTACAACAACATTGCAGCAGGTAACCTCTTCAGAATGCACTTTAATATTGCCGCTGGTGCATTTATCGGTGCAGGAGGAAACGTCCTAGTTGATAACATCACCTTAACGAGCACAGGAACTGGTAATAATGGCGGTGGAGCTGTAGCTCTTACGGTAGAAGTTTGCAACGCTACTGCATCAAATGTCAGAATGACAGGACCTTTCTGGGGATGGGACCCAAATGCTGGGCCAATTGCGACGGATAACGGAGATGGTACATGGACCGTTACTCTCGATCCAGCACCTACCGAAAACATGGAGTATTTGTGGATCGTTGATGGTGTTCAAGAAAACCTCGTTCAAGCGATGGTTGACGGTGGAGATTGCGCTCCTATTACGGATTTTGCTAGCTATGCTAACCGACTTTGGAACGTAGGAGATGGTGACGTAACCGACACCTTCAACCAATGTGGACCTTGCGCTGCGCCAAGCCCAGGATGTACAGACACCAATGCTGCCAACTATGATGAAACAGCAACATTAGACGATGGAACATGTGCATACAATGTGAGTTTTAGCATTGATATGAATGAATATGGCAATGCCTTCACTATTCTAAATGTTTCTGGTACATGGAATGAGTTCTGTGCTGATTGCAACCCGCTAACCGATGATGATATGGATGGTGTTTGGACTGCGACTTGGCCAATTCCTGCGGGAGATCACCAGTACAAATTCCAAGTTGATTCTTGGACAGACAATGAAGCTTTGACTCAAGGTGATGCTTGTACCATTACCATTGGAGGATTCACCAACCGAAGCCTTCAAGTTGGCAACGAAGCACAAACGACCCCAACTGTATGCTGGGCTAGCTGCTACAGCTGCGTAGGAACAGGAACCCCTGGTTGTACAGATGTAGATGCCAACAACTACGATGCGACTGCCACTGTTGCTGATGGTTCTTGTCTATACGACATTACTTTTAGCGTTGACATGAATCAATATGAAGGAACTTTCACCACTGTAGAGGTGAATGGTACCTTTAACAACTTCTGTGGAAACTGCGCAGTGATGACTGACGATGATTTGGACGGAGTTTATGACATCTCTTTTGAAATCGAAGAGGGAGCCTACGAATATAAATTCACTTTGGACACCTTCGGACAACAAGAAATGTTCGATGACTCCTATGAGTGTGTAGTGAATAACTTTGGCTTCATCAACCGATTCATTGCAGTTACAGGAGATTTGGCAGTGCCTACAGTATGCTACAACAGCTGTTCTGCATGCGTTTACAATGGTGGATGTACGGATGTTGCTGCAAACAATTACGACCCTGCAGCAGATTTAGACGATGGTTCATGCCTCTATGACGTCAACTTAAGAGTAGATATGAATCAATACCCTAATGCCTTTACAACTGTATTTGTATCAGGCCAATTCAACGATTGGAGCGACGCTGCCAACCCCATGTCAGACCTCGATGGTGACAACATTTGGGAAGCCACTGTCGTTATGGGCGCTGGCGCTCAGCAATACAAATTCCAAGTTGATTTCTGGTCTGACCAAGAAATTTTCGTGGGAGGTGAATCATGCACCATTACACAAGACGGCTTTACCAATCGCCTTATTGATGTAAACGCAGGGAATGTGAACCCATCTATCGTTTGTTGGGGAAGTTGTGTAGCTTGTCCTATCGTGTTTAGCCAAGTGATTTTCAGAGTGGACATGGCTAATGAAGTTGTTTCTCCAAATGGAGTTCATATCGCAGGATCATTCCAAGGCTGGGACGCATCATCTACCCCAATGACTTACCTCGGATATGGAGTATACACTTATACAGTTGAGCTCTCAGCTGGCACCAACATTGAGTACCAAATTATCAATGGTAATGACTTTGCTGATGCAGAAGTTGTACCGCAAGAATGTGGATCAGACAATGGTCTTGGTGGCTTCAACAGAACTCTAAATGTGCCTGCCACAGATATAACATTGCCCGTTCATTGCTTTGGTGAATGCAACGCATGCTCAGGATGCACGGATCCAATGGCTGTTGAATTTAATCCTTATGCAGGGTCTGACGACGGATCGTGTTTGACAGCACTTGTTTTTGGATGTACTTACGCAGATGCTGATAACTACATGCCAAACGCAAATGAAGAAGATGGTTCATGTACATTCACACTTGGTTCTTCATGCCCAAGTGACTTTAATGAAGATGGCTTGACCAACGCAAGTGACCTACTCTTATTCTTAGGTAGCTTTGGTTCGGCTTGTGAATAGTAGATGGATTAATATTTCACACAAATCAAGGAGGAGATGGAATCATCTCCTCCTTTTTTATTTTTGAGCAAATGCGCTCAACTTACCACTCATAAGTTACCCTCCATGATGAAGCAATTGATTCTTTGTACTGTATTCCTAGTATTCATCTCGATGAACACTTATGCCCAATGTGAACAATTGATCTGGCAAGACAATTTTGATGGATCAAGCCTGAATCTCAGCAACTGGGATTACGAGTATGGTGATGGATGCCCAGAACTTTGTGGATGGGGAAATGCAGAACTACAGCACTATACCGATCAACCCGAAAACATTACTGTTTCTAACGGAACGCTAAAAATTACTGCACGCAAAAACACGGGTACTTTTCCCGAGTACACTTCATCCCGAATTCGAACAAAAGGTCTGGCAACTTTCCAATCGGGAAGAATTGAGGCTCGAATTAAAATGCCAATAGGACAAGGTTTATGGCCTGCCTTCTGGATGCTTCCCGAAGATTTCAACTATGGCTCATGGCCTTTGTCTGGTGAAATCGACATCACAGAAATGCTGGGTCAAGAACCTTCCATTAGTCATGGCACAATCCACTATGGTGCTAAATGGCCAATGAATCAATACCAAGGAAATAGCATTGACCTAGGAGGGGCCGCACTTCATGACGACTTTCACACCTATGCCATTGAATGGGAACAGGACGAAATCCGATGGTATCTCGACAATCAACTCTTTTCCACCAAAACGAAAGATAACCTAGGATCCTTTCCTTGGAGGTTTGATCAAGACTTTCACCTGCTTCTCAATGTTGCGATTGGTGGAAATTGGCCAGGATATCCGAATGCTAGCACGCCATTTCCGCAATCCATGGAAGTGGACTATGTTCGGGTGTACGAAAACGTAGAACAAGCCATCATAAGCGGCCCAAAGAGTGCTCCCCTAGGTTTGGAAACCACTTTCGAAGTGAGTAATCTGGGCGGTACCAGCTTCGAATGGAGCGTAGAAAACGGAACGATCATCTCTGAACAAGGAAATCGTTGCACCGTTGTCTTCAACCAAAGCGGAAACCAAGAGGTGCTTGTAAGCTTAAACAACGGACTCTGCACAAGCTCGCACAACTACAATGTGCATGTAGGTGATGAATGTGGTGTAAGCTTTTCCAATTTCGACAATCGCTTTGGTGCGCATTGGTCGTTTTTCACAGGTGGCTACAACGATGTTTTGAACCCAACCCCAAATGAAATCAACCCGAGTTCCACCGTGGCACGATGGAACCTTCAAGGAAATCAAAACGACCGCATTTGTTTTGCACTATCACCACTTCAATACTCCAATTCACTGGTCTCAGGAGACTTAATTCTTGGAGTGAAAGTAAATAGCAATGCACCTCAAGGTACTGTTCTTGAACTAATCCTTCAGAACGAAAATGAAGTTGGATCGTCATTCAATGGCAACTTTCACTCGAAGTACCTTGGAGCTTGTGGAGCGAGCAATGAATGGAGTTGGATTTACTTTTCTTTAAGCGATGTGAATCCACAGGAAGCCAGCACAATCATTAACCAAATGACTTTACGCCCGCTTTCCCCCCCCTCCTTCCCTTACACGATCCACTTCGATGATTTCAGTCTATTGAGTGAAGAATGTACCCCAACACAAGCTGCTTTGAGTGCAACACTAGAAGTCTGTGATGGTAGTGCTCCTAGCTCTGTTCGAATGACAGGCCCATGGTGGCAGTGGAATCCAAATGGTGGTCCGATTGCCTCGAACAATGGAGATGGAACATGGACAGTTACCTTCGACCCACCACCTGCCCAAAACATGGAATACTTATGGGTAGTTGATGGTGTACAAGAAAACCTGATCAACGAAATGCTCAATGGTGCCGACTGCGCTCCTATTACCGACTACGCCAATTACGCCAATCGACTATGGACTCCCGGAGATGGACAAATCTCGGATTTCTTCGAGCGATGTGGGAGTTGTGAAACGCAAGGATGCACCAATCTACAAGCAGTAAACTATGATTCTAATGCAGCCGAAGATGATGGCTCGTGCCTTTTCAACCTTAGCCTTCAAATTGATATGTCTTCTTATCCGAACTCCTTTAATCAAGTGTATCTCTCGGGAACCTTTAACGATTGGAGCGCAAACGCCTCCCCATTGAATGACAACAACAACGACGGCATCTGGGAAATCACAATTCCTTTGCCGAATGGAAACCATGAATACAAATTTCAAACCGACGAATGGACCGACAGCGAAAGTTTCCAAGGCGGAGAATTGTGCACCAATACTACAGGTGAATTTATAAACAGAATCATCAATTTGAACGGCTCTGCAGTGGAGCTACCTTTGGTTTGCTGGGAAAGTTGTAGCTCCTGCGCCCCTATCGAAATCACCTTTTCGGTGGACATGAGCAACGAAAGCATTTCCCCCAACGGCGTTTATTTAGCAGGAGATTTTCAAAATTGGAATCCTTCTTCAACCCCAATGAACCCTTTAGGTTTCGGTATATATTCGAGCACCGTCCTTGTACAAGGATCGGGAACCATCTACTATCGGTTTTTGAATGGAAGTGATCTGAGCGAATCGGAAACCGTGTTGAATTTTTGCGGCAGTATTGATGAAAATGGTATTCTGAGCAGATCTATCGAAATTCCGTCATCGAACACCTCGCTTGCCACAGTTTGCTTTTCTGAATGCTCTGCCTGTTCGGGGTGCACTGACCCAATGGCCATTAACTTCAACCCCTATGCAATGGAAGATGATGGCACCTGCCTTCAACAAATTACCTTCGGGTGCATTTATGAAGCAGCCATCAATTACAACCCCAACGCTCAAAAGGATGACGGCTCTTGCTTGTTTGAAACCAATTCAACATGCCCATCAGACCTCAATGAAGATGGCCTCACCAATTCAGGAGACTTACTCCTTTTTTTAGGTGAATTCGGCAGTCCATGCGAAGCCCCTTTTAACGAGTAAACCAAAGTTTAGAACAAGCATCGTCTGCATCGCACATCAAGCATTTTTCACATTGCAAGACCTCGACTCATCACAATTGAGAAAGTCCTCAAAACTTCAATAAAACCGTAAAGCTCTGTTTTACTGATTCTTGTGAATATTCACTCAGAAATAATTTTAACGGTGATGTAGTAGTGTTGTAGCTCTTTTTGTGTACATCTCGAAACGAAAAAATAACTTTAGGGACTCAAACAATTGAGACTTATTTAATATTCGAAAAATCTACAAAATGAAACAATTACTACTTAGCGTATTTTCACTTGTTCTCGCTCTTTCCTTACAAGCTCAAGTGAATTTAACTTTAGATGTGTCGTGTTCTGATAATGCCACTCCAAACGAAGTGCGCCTTTCTGGTCCGTTTTGGGGCTGGGATGTTGCAAGCAGCCCTGTTGCTGCAGATAACGGTAACGGCACTTGGACCGTTACTCTAGAAACCACTCCAACAGAAAACATGGAGTACTTGTGGTACTTAGATGGAACACAGGAAAACCTTATTCAGTCAATGATTGACGGAGGTGATTGCGCTCCTGTAACCGACTTCGCTACCTATGCCAACCGTTTGTGGGAGGTAGGAGAAGGCGACCAGTCTGACACTTATGCATCATGTGAGGCTTGCGCTGTTGATGTTGTAGAGTTGCTTTCACTCACTTTTGATGATGCGACTTCAGTAAATGCATGGGAAGCAGTAGCGGATGCCACACTTCCAGAAGCCAGCTACCAGTGGAACGACACAGGAGTTGAGACAGGTGCTTTGCAATTTGGAGGATCAAACACAAGTGATGGTATTGGTAGAGCTTACATTTTCCAGTACAACGGAGCAATGGACTACCAAAATGCATCTAGTGTTCAGTTGAGCTTTGATGTGATTGCCTCTCAACCATTGGTTGGTGCTGCACTTCACCTTCAAACCAACTTTCCAGGTCTTGGGGTTACCAACAACTTCGACACCCAGAACATGGGAATCAATGAAATCACGTGGACTACACTCACTTTTGATTTCGACAACATTGGCCAAGGAGACTTCTTCGGAATGCACTTCAACATTGCCGCAGGAGCATTCCTCGGTGCTGGAGGAGAACTATTGGTTGACAATATCACCTTGACCAAAACAGCAACAGGAAACACCGGTGGTGGTGGACCACTTGAACTTACCGTTGAGGTATGTGACTCTTTGGTAAATGAAGTTCGCATGACCGGACCTTTCTGGGGTTGGGATCCGAACGGGGGGCCTATTGCTGCAGACAACGGCGACGGAACTTACACAGTCACCCTTGACCCAGCTCCAAATGAAAACATGGAATACCTATGGGTAGTTGATGGAGTTCAAGAAAACTTAATTCAAGTTATGATTGACGGTGGAACTTGTGCCCCTGTCACCGACTTTTTCAGCTATGCCAATCGTCTTTGGGAAACAGGTTCTGGAAATGAAGTAATGAGCACTTATGGTCAGTGTACCGCGTGCAACCCGAGCAATGAAGTCCTTGACCTTACGCTTACCATTTGTGATGATAGCACACCGAATGAAGTAAGAATTACTGGACCATTCTGGGGATGGGACCCGAACGCTGGTCCTGTTGCTACTATGAACGGAGATGGAACCTGGACTGTATCCCTTGACCCAGCTCCTTCTGAAAACATGGAATACCTATGGATTGTTGATGGAGTTCAAGAAAACTTGATTCAGGCAATGATCGATGGTGGAAGCTGCGCTCCTGTGACTGACTTCTTCAGCTATGCCAACAGACAATGGATTGTAGGCACCCCTGACATGAATGACACATACAATCAGTGTACAGCATGTAATACGGGAAATGTTGATGTAACACTCACCGTTGAGGTGTGCGGACCAGCGGCAAATGAAGTAAGAATGACAGGCGCATTCTGGGGCTGGGATCCAGCGGGCGGTCCTGTAGCTACTGATAATGGTGACGGAACTTGGTCTGTACTTCTTAGTCCAGCTCCTAGTGAAAACATGGAATACCTTTGGGTTGTTGACGGAACAATGGAAAACTTGATTCAAGCAATGGTTGATGGTGGTGATTGTGCTCCAGTGACTGATTTCGCAACCTTTGCAAATCGCCTTTGGAATGTTGGAGATGCAGATGTTACCGGAGACGTTTACGGTCAGTGCACCGCATGTGATATCGTAGTTGATGTTGAAGGCTGTACCGATCCTGAAGCGAACAACTACAACCCTGAAGCAACCATTGATGATGGTTCTTGCATGTATGATTGCGCGCCATTGACCGCTACATTTGACACCAACGGATGCAACGATAATGAAGACCCATTCAGCATCGACATTAACGTTACCGACCTAGGAATGAGCGGACCATACACTGTGACCAATAGTGTGAACGCAGACGAAGCCACCATTGATGCTACTGGCATCTTAAACTACGGAAGTTTTGTGTTTGGTGATGAAGTAATCGTAACGATTACATCTACTGTTGCAGACAGCTGCTTTATTAGTTCTGACCTGCTCTTTTGCCCTGTGGGACTTGACAACATTTCAGAAGCGAACTGGAACATTTACCCTAACCCTGCCAACCAAAACGTAAACTTGGATCTTGCTGGTTTAACTCAGGGAACAGTTGAAGTAAGTGATCTTTCAGGAAGAGTAGTTTATGTTTTGAAACTCGATGGTGAGCAAGCTAAAACTACCATTAACACTGCAGCATGGGCAAATGGTATCTATCAAGTAAGATGGACATCCAAGCAAGCCACGGCAACTAGAAGACTTGTAGTTCAGCACTAAGATTTTTAGTTAGAAGCACAAAAAGCCCGTTAACTCTGAAGTTAACGGGCTTTTCTAATTTTACATTCATACGGAACTACAGATTGAGGATGTATTCCGTGAGATTCACCTCAGTATCAAGTTCAAGTTTCTTACGAAGACGATAGCGACTAATCTCTACCCCACGAACCGAAATATTCATGATGGTAGCAATCTCTTTTGTAGTGAGGTTCATTCTCAAATACGCACACAACTTTTGATCGTTTGGAGTGAGCTTTGGAAACTGATCTCTTAAACGCTTCAAGAAATCAACGTGTACTTGGTCAAAATGACGCTCAAACTGCTGCCAAGTTTTGTCCAATTTGATGTCGTTATTGATTGTTTTGATGATGTTACGAATCTCTTTTTTCGTGACATCTTCATCTGCAACGTCTAACTGTTTGAGCACATCTCGAATACCTTGCAAGACTTTTGCTTTCTGAACCAAGTGCATCGTAGCGCTAGCGAGCTCTTTGTTTTTGTGAACGATCTCATCTTTGAGCCTGCGGTTCCTCAATTCATTGATTACCTGTCCGCTCTTTGCCTTTTGATCTTCAAGCTCCATCTCCTTTTGCAAGACGAGGGCTTCCTTTTCTTTCTCGTTTTGGATAGCGCTAATTTTATAGAGCGTCAACACTACAATCAAAAGAAAAACTGCGTAGACCATCCATGCCCAAATGGACAAGTACCATGGACGCTTGATCTCAAACCGAAGAACCTCCTCATCCAAAACCTTTCCTTGAGCATTGCTAATTCTAGCTCGAAAAACATAGTTCCCTGATTTTAGGTTTGTGAAGTCTCGGAAATAATCTCCTTGGTCTTTCACCCACTCCTTTTCAAACCCATCCAACAAGGTCTCCACACGTAAGTTGGAATTGCTTCTCAGAGAGGTCCTTCCGTATTCAATCCTCAAGGAACGAGAAGACTGATCAAATTCAAAAGCCTCTTTTTCATTTTGCGCCGCATGGAACAAGGAATGCATGACTTCTTTACTTCTCAGATTCTCCACGCTTCTAATCTGGACCCCTTTATTTTCGTCCATTTCCTCAACAAAGCGATCCAAATCCATCATTACAAAGCCATCATCCACCCCGGCTATCGCTTTGCCATTATTCATGGGGAGAAGAAACTCAAACCCTCCCACCAATTTGGGCTTCAGTTCACCAATGATCATTTTTTGAATCGACTTGTTGAGGGCACTTTCTTCAATTTTCAAAACACCGAACTCATTTTCAGTAACGAACCAAAGTTGGTTATTGATGCCATTGAAGAGTCGGGAAAACCGAATGCCCTTTGAAAAATACTCATCAAAACCCACCATCGGCTCTATCGTCATTTGTTCCCGGTTGAACTGGTACAAACCCGATTCAGCAGTAAAGATCATCTCCCCTTCAATTGCTTTTACGTAGATGTGGAGATCGGACGGAAACCCTTGCTCTTTGCCATATTTTTTGATTCGGCTAATTTCCTTCCTCTCTGGGTCATACTTCAAGCGCCAAGCACCGATGTAGGGATGCGAAACCCACCAAACCATGTCACCTTCGTAAGCAATGATTCTTGCCGATTCTTTTAACCCGTTTAAATCTTTGGTCTTCAACCAAACACCGTTCACTTTTTCAATGAGGCTTAATCCGGTATAATGTCCTATGATCAATTGATCATCGTGTCCGGGAACTTCCATCACCTCCCAAACACCTTCGGTATCGGGCACTTCTTCAAGGGTACCATCGTTCAGCCAGAACAGACCTTCATGATGACAAACCCACATCATCTCATGGCATTCACGCAAGCCCCAAACTTGACCCTTACTGTTCTTTATTTCAGCGTAATCATTGAAGCCCTCGTAGTTTTGTTCTAACCTAAAGAGCCCGTTTCCCGTTCCAAAAAACAAATGACCATCAAATTCCAAAGCCGCATAACCCGCGCCTTTCAAGTACCCATCAGGTTGAAGGGATCGAAAACTTGCACCGTATTCCAAGTAATCAATTCCATCGTTGGTACCCACCCAGATATCACCATTTGAAATTTGGAAAATCGAAGCGACATCGTTGCGTTGAAGCCCATTCGTAACGTCGTAAATGGTGAAATTGGAAAAATCTTGATCGGTAATGACCAAACCTCCTCGCTTTGTACCAAAGCCATATCCATTTTGAAGTCGTTCTACCACATTCAACCCATTTTCCTTGAGAAATTCATTCAGAAAAGGTGAGCTCGTATTGGCATCATCACTGCTGAATACCAACCCCAATTTCTCATAAATGAATACATCCCAGGCTTCGCGTTGCTCAAAAAAGACCAAATCCTCTGATGCATGAGGAACTTGAACCAAACTTCTTCCCGACATATCGTAAATGGAATCGTTACAATGAACTAGCGCTCCCTGTTTTGAAGACATCAATTTCAATGTTTTTCCCTGCACACTGGCGGTTTCTAATACCTGATTTGCATACACAACTAGCTGGTTGTCTGTCCTAAAAAACACAGAATCTCCAACAGCTTCAGTATCCCAAATCTCCCCCAAATTCTTATGGGCATCAGTACTCAACAAACTCACATAATTCGGAGGGAATGAAGCAAAATCGAAATAACCTAATTCATTTTGTCCACCGGCATAAACACGATCTCCAACAACTTCTATGGACCTGAGTATGGTTTGGTTCGGTTGCTTGAAACATGTCCACTCCACACCGTCGAAAACCAAGAGACCATCGTTGTTTGCGGCGACGATAATTCCGTTATCAAATTGATCAATCTCTTGTGTAAGTGCGCCTCCCTGATAATCCTCTTTAGAGAAGTTGCTCATTCGAGGAACCCCAATGGACTGCCCAAACAATTGAACACCTAAAAAAAAGGAAAAAATCAAGAAAAGAAAGGTTGTTAGGATTCGCATGATGATGTAGTGAATTGAAAAATATTTTCGGCAATATACATACATAAACCTTACATTTACAAATAGTTACTATTCAAACTAACAACATCTCCGAATGAGATGATGTAGTACATCCCAAAAGTAAGTCATCTCGAAGTATAAACGATGTAGTGCCAGATTTTGATTTTGAGAACCACAACAGTAGCTTGAACCTCCTAAAACCATTAATGATGAGAACACTTTACATTGCCTTAACTTTTTGTTTCATTTTGAGCAACTCCATTGTGAATGCGCAGAGCATGTATGACACCTTTGACGATGTTCGAAATGTAACCTACGGTCTGAACGTTCCTTACCCCGAGCAACTTGGTAATGGAATCGATGGAACAGAGTGGCCAGGGTGGCACGGTGTTTTTGTGCAGTATGTTCAGAATCCTGGCGCGAATGGAATCAATGGATCAAATATGTGCGCTTCGTACAGCAGAAACCCATCAGAAATATATGACGTGATTTTGATCAATCCAGGAGAACTCGCGGACATGAGCGATTACCTCAGTGGAGCGAAACAAATCACGATGGACATCTATTCTCCCCTCCCTGGTATTACTGTTCAGTTTACTGTCCAGAATGCCGCACTTGCCGAGGGCGGATACCCACAAGGCCGACACAGTGAGTACCAAGCAGTTACCACAACAGGTGCACAGTGGGAAACACTCACATTTTCACTCACAGGAGAGCCTTGGTCTGACCCTGCAAATTCTGGATGGTGGCCCGATGCAAATACAGCCAATAACGATGTTGACCAATTGGTTCTTCTTTTCAACCCCGGCGTAAATATTCAAGAAGACTACTACTTCGATAACATCGCGGGGCCTGAACGCGTAAATGAGCCTTGTACAGCAGTTAATGAAAACAGTGGCGTCTTGGTGGATGCCGATTGCGAAAATGACCAATGGTACATTGAATATGTGGATGGCCGAATGAGCATCTTTCCAAATCCAGACACCAACTTGGATGGAAACGTGATTGAGTATGCTAGAAACGGTGGAGCTCCAGATGATGTTATTGTAGGGAACTTCAATGGTAACCTTGAAATCGGCCCAACATCTACCTTCAAAATGGACATCTACGATCCAAATGCCCCAAGCTTTATTGTGTTCTCAATCCAAGATGAATTTGGTTTGGAATTGGCTTTGCTGGAATTCACAACTACCGTTAGCAACGAATGGGAAACCTTGAGTGCACCATTGAGCACCCTATCAGGATTCCCTAACGTAAGCAACTTCGCCATGCTCATCTCCCCGGGAGAAGAATTGGCTGAAACCTACTACCTCGACAACATCACTGTAGAAACCATCATCTCAACGGAAGACCAAGAAGACTTAAGCCAAGTTCAAGCTTTCCCGAACCCGGCGAACGAGATCATGATAATTCAATCGGATCAATTCATCTCTAAAATTGAGGTTTATGACTTGAGTGGAAAGAAAGTTCAATCGCTTCCTTCCTTGAACTCGAAAAATGTTGAGTTGTCCGGACTTGCCACTGGAATGTACAGTGTGCTTGTATTCACCTCAGAAAATCAGGTAGCCGACCGTTTGCTCGTTCAATTCATCGGCCAATAAGATGGGGGGGATTGACTTAGGTATTATCGTCCTCTATTTCGTTCTGATCTTCGTGGTGGCCTTTATGGTTACCAGAAAAGAACGAAAAGAACAATCATCGACCAATTATTTCCTTGGCGGAAAGAACAGTGGGTGGTTCGTAATCGGTGCTTCTCTTTTTGCATCCAACATTGGAAGTGAGCACCTCATTGGACTGGCTGGATCCGGCGCGCGCGGAGACTTTGTTAATGGTCAGTTCGAAATTCTTGCAGCACTCATTCTCTTGCTCTTAGGATGGCTCTTTGTTCCATTTTACCTTAAAACAGGTGTGTACACCATGCCTGAATTTTTGGAAAAAAGGTATTCTCGCAGCGCGCGAAATTATTTGAGCATCATCTCCATCTTCGCCTACGTGCTCACGAAAATCTCAGTAACCATTTTTGCGGGTGCCTTGGTTTTCGAACAATTGATTGGCATTGACTTTTGGGTAGGTGCCATCATTGTGGTGGTTGCTACCGGTATCTACACCCTTTTTGGAGGCTTGAAAGCTGTTGTTTATACCGACCTGGTTCAAATGTTCATCCTCATTGGTGGGGCCATCGGTGTGACCGCCTTTGGTATTTATGAATTGGGGGGTATTGATCAAGTAATGGCCAGCATCCGAGCTGAAGTAAGTGTGGACAAAGCCAACAACTACCTTTCCTTGTGGCGTCCGAATTCAGATGCCGATTACCCTTGGACGGGAATTCTCTTTGGAGCGCCTATACTCGGTATTTGGTATTGGTGCACCGATCAGTTTATTGTACAGAGAGTCCTCTCAGCGAAAGATCAGTCCAACGCTCGAAAAGGAACCATTTTCGCTGGTTTCTTGAAGCTTTTACCCCTCTTCCTATTTGTTTTCCCTGGTGTTATCGCCTTCGCCTTGC
This sequence comes from uncultured Flavobacteriales bacterium, assembly GCA_938085105.1. Lineage (GTDB taxonomy): Bacteria > Bacteroidota > Bacteroidia > Flavobacteriales_D > Sanyastnellaceae > CALKGK01. Next base: position 144,057 of record CALKGK010000033.1, on the reverse strand, counting down.
ACACCCAAGACGGGATGCTTTTGATGGGGGAGAACGGACAAGTGAACTTCGACGCAGCCCTCCCCGCAATGGTGAGTACCTACCTTCCTACCGGTATGAAAGGAATTGTAGCTGCGGGACTACTTGCAGCCCTCATGAGCTCTTTAAGTTCTGTTTTCAATTCAAGCAGCACCTTGGTAACGATGGACCTTTACAAAGTGGTTCGTCCGGAATCCACTGAAAGAAGACTGGTTTATGTGGGCCAAATCACCACAGCGGTTTTGGTTGTTCTCGGTTTATTGTGGATTCCACTGATGGAAGACATGATGGAAGATGGTGGGTTGTTCAAGTATTTACAAAGCATTCAAGCTTACATTGCTCCGCCAATTGCGGTTGTTTTCCTTTTTGGAATTCTTTCTGCTCGAATGAACAAAAACGGCGCTCTAAGCGCTCTTTGGTTTGGATTTGTTGTGGGAACCACTCGTTTGGCTTTGGAATTTTTAAGTGCAAAAGACGAAATGGGCAAGGCCATCCTAAGTATAGACCCCGGTTCAGGTTTGGCTTGGTTTGTTGAGATGAATTTTTTGCATTTCGCACTTTTCCTATTTGTAATTTGTGCATTCGTTCATGTTGCTGTTAGCGCAATGTTTAAGACCGATGTGAACAAGGAACTGGTCCTCTCTTCCATGAAATCGACGGAAGCCAAACATGAAAAAAGAACCGATCTCGTACTCTCTCTGGCACTCATTGCTTGTGTCTTGTTGATGTGGGGGATATTCAGTCAATTCGGAATTGCATGAGAACACTATTCATCATCTTCTTCAGCATTTTGACCACGTGCAGTTTTGCACAGCGGGCAGACACTCTATCGTGGGATGCTGGGGAAGTGAAAAACTATGCCATCAAGGAACGACTCAGTGGGTTCTCCTTAAATGGATACTATCGCTTTTTTGGTTTAGGGCGAAATTTGGAAAGTCCATTTATGGTGCTTCCAAACAACGTCTTCGCGAACACTCCACCTGTAGTATTTGCTGCTGGCGACGTGTACCGCGATCCACCAATATGTCTGCTCACTGCAAGTGTTAGACCGGGCGGTGGTGCATCCATTAGCATGGACTACGCCATGTATTCCAACTTCACTGGCCAGCCAGGAAACGTCCCTTACAACCTCAACCTTGGAATCAGCCTTTACGGTAGCGTACCTACGAAATTCGCCAATGTGGGCTTCCAGCTGGGAGGAATCAATTGGGTCGATGTGAGTGACATGCTTTTCTCCAGTTTTGTGGGCTACAACCGATTCAGTCTCTATGAGAGATGGCCATGGGAAGATGTAGGTCAGGCAGGAAAACGAGCACAATTTTTCCTTGAAAATGGTGATATCGCCCGTGAGGACCGATGGGCAAGACAAGCCTTCAAAGGAGCACTCTTCGATTTTACGGAATTACCGGGGGGATTAAGCGCTAGAGTGATGGTAGGAACAACACCTGCCACCTCCAATTTTGGGTCCATTATACCAGGATACACCACTGGAGGTCGCTTGAGAAAGACCTTCGACAAGCATACGGTTTCGTTCAACACCATGAACTACATCCTCGACAACGACTCGATTACGGACGAACGAAGTGGACTGCAATTGCACACCGTTTCGGGCGACTTCAATTGGGAAAATTGGCAGCTTCGAACTGAAATTGGTGCCGCAGAAAGCTACTCCAGAGAGATAAAAGGAAAATGGGGAGAAGCGATTCGAGTAAATCTCCGAAGAAATAAAATCCTCCCTTGGTTAGACGCCGAAGTGGAAATCTTTAGATTGGCTCCCGAATTTGTCAACTTTTACGGAAATTTCTTAAGCGCGGGTCAGCGACTTACTCCCGTAGCCATCGATCAAAGCGGGTCAGGCCTAGCAGGAGCCACTTTTGCGGGAAGTGTTACTGACGTTGGTCAGATTGTAAACAACCGAGAAGGATTCAGCCTAAACCTATTCACGAAACATAAAACAACCGCCATTTCCTTTGGAGCGATGATTTCGCGTGAGCTCAAATTCATGAGCAACAAACTCTCCTTTGGGCATAAAATCAACGGACAAACCATGTCTCGATTTGCTCCCTTCGCTAGTGGAGTTGGTCCGTATGCTCGATGGAATAGTTTTTACAGAGGAGTATCGGAAGACCTCTTCATCACTGACACCAATGAAGCAGGAACGCTTGTCGACCGGCTTCACTACCACACCATGCAATTGCAGTTCAAGCAGAGCTTCAATTACAAGGCACATCCCTTCTATTTCATTTACACAGGAATGATTGGTTCGGTGACCCCAGATATGGCCTTCATCCCGAGAACCAATAGCACCGCGTTTCTCATCACTCAATACCATGAGTTTGACCTCATCACTCCTATCTTCGATGGATTGGATTTGTCTTTGAGCTATGGAAACGAAAGCTTTCGAGGGAATGACAAGACCAACAACATTTACTACATCAATGAAAACGGTGAAACGGCAGGAGCGCGGGTTGAAGTGAATGAAGGCAGTACTTTCGAAGATTACGATTTGGAAGGAAGTGCTATTGCCGCAGCTAATTATGATGGGGCTGTTCGACCTGTAGAAGGCAACCTCAGACAACAAAGTGAAAGCTTTGGAGTAGGCTTAGACATTGATTTATCAGACAATGCTGGCCTTTATCTCCGCCACAAAAGATTCTACCAACAAGACCTTAACTTTTCAATGGATGAAATTCGGGGAACCGAGACCACCATTGAATTGAAAATATTCTTTTAAGATGAGAAAAAGTATACTTTTCATATTGATGGCTCTCGCCGCTGGGCAAAGCTTGAAAGCTCAAGACAAGCTCACCGTATATGGTGCGGGAAGATTCATGATGCATTCCGGCGGAGTGAGCGGTGATGTTTATGACGGACTCGTGATTGGTGCAGACACACTTGCTACTGACACCGTGAGTGCTCGATCTGAGATGGCAGGTTACGCCCTTTTTGACCTCGGGTTTCGCTTTAGACCCAATGCCAACACTGAAATAAAAGCCCTTACTCGTGTTTATTCTGAGCTTGATGGCTTTTGGGGACAAGGAATTAACTTCAACTTTCGTGAACTCTATGCAAGAGGAATCGTCAAAGGAAAAGTGAAATACCGCGTTGGTGATTTGGATTTGAAACTGAGCAAATTCACCTTGTACAATTCGAATGGTGATCTTGGAGCGCATGACAACAATGCAACACACCTCTTTGAAGACATCATTCAATATGAAAACTTCTACCGCAACAATTCGTGGAGGCAACAAGGACTTCAAACCAGCTTTAAATTGAAGTTGCCCGGAAACGGAAACCGACTGGACGTTCTCGCCTTTCTTGCGAAAAACAGGCAAGCCGATTATTTCTTCACCCCCGATCGATTGCTGGCTGGTGGAGTATTGAGCTACGAGAAAGTCTCTTGGGGAACTTTGGATTATTATCGAACCGACCTCTTCGAAATTGCTGAAACCGCCCCTTTTTCTGGTCAGGCACAACGCATCAGCACCCAAAGTTTGGCCGCAACGGTGAAAAACCCGAAACTCGGATCCATGATCTACCATTTCGAAACGGGCTTTTCTAACATGCATTTTATTGATTACACGCCAGAGCCTAGCGTAGAAACTGGAGCATTTTTTCAAGGGGGAATTCGTGAGATGAGTAAAGGCAAGAAGTTGCACTATTTCGCCAATTACAACTACGTTGAAAGTCAATTCAGAGCACCGGGTGCGCAAACCCGACGAAACAACTTTGGCGCCACTCCTACTCAATTCTCTTTCCAAGGAAATCAAGAATTGGTAAGACAACAAACCGTCTTTGATCTACTCACCGATCCAAGCGCCTATTTTAGAACCATTGACCCCGTGTTGGGCACCTTCAACCCCGCTTATTCAAACGTTCAGCCCTATGGAGACGCTACTCCTAACCGAACGGGTATTCAAGCTGGGTTCCGACTCAATCAAGATTCGACGTGGATCGAACAGCTGGATGCACATGTTTGGTTGATGAGTGAAGTTAATGGAGAAGGAACTGACAAGCGACGAAGCTTTTTGAGAGCAGACCTCGCTACACGCTTCAACTTTGCCTCCTTCTTTAAAACGGATAGAGCCCTATTGCTTGAAGCATACATCAAACTCGAGCAAAGCAATCGAGACCCAATTGACAGCGAATTGAGTGCTATTGCAGGAATTGGAGAAGTTGATCTGAGCAGCCTTTTTATGGAAATCACCCTATCCAAAGAAATTAGCGAAGACCTCTTTCTTCATGCGGGAGCCTACGTTCTGCGAGCTCGAGGGAATGAATACACGTCCGTGCGAAACGAATTCAACCAAATTACCGACTATGGCCAAATGGACATTGATCTCACGGACAGAACGCTTCTTGCCGGAATCAAGTACAGTTTGAACCAGAACAATCATTTGATGATTCAAGTGAGGAATTCAACCATTCAAAACGAGCAAATCGTCGGCAAATCATACCAAATCAATCAAGCGCTCATCACCTATAATTTATTCTTCTAATGAAAAAGTACATCATCATAGCACTTGGACTAGCCCTCTTTTCTTCCTGTACTAAGGACGAAGTAGAAGGACCGGAATTGCAAGATATTTTTGGAGAATTTGGAGTGGTAACGCCCTTGACTACGGACAGAAGTACCGTTGACTTTTCGGCCGGAGAAAGTGTTTCATTTAATGCCGAACTCACCATTCGAACCAACTGGACCCTTCACATTATTGGACTCAGCTCTGGAGCGAAGAAGGAAATTAAGGGAAGGGAACGTGAAATCACTCAAGAAGTAGCCCGTTGGAACGGATCCATCACCTTTGCACCGCTTTTTGGTGAAGAAGAATGCAGCGTGTACATGACCTTTGATGAGCATCCTGACACCCTTTTTGCAGACAACATTACTGTTGCAGGAGTGAAACCCGAAGACAGTATCAACATTCTGATTTCTGACTTCGAAACAGGGACAGGATGGGGAACCTTCGCCGAAGCAGCAGCAACCAATCAAAACGTGAATGGAAGTTATTTCATCGCTGACCCCGTAAATCAAGGCGAATTTTTGTCTGTGGCCGCCCCTGAAGGAAATCGCCATTGGAGAATGACTTACACCAACATAAACAGTGTCTTTATTTGCGGAGCAAACACCCTAGCAGCAGCCAGTCAAGACACGGAAGCAGACAATTATTTTTCCATCGGCACAAACAATCCTGAAAACGTTTATTTGAACCTTCTTCTCTATGGATTGGGAGATGGAAATACCCGTTGTTCGATTGGATTGCAGGAAGACGACAACCTCGACGGGGAATATGACCGTTTCACCGAAGGAACCTACAACACCACCATCGAAGTAGATTGGCAAGGTTGGAAAGTGGTTTCGATTCCACTAAGCGACTTCCAACTCAGCACCGTAGGAGGCTTTGGAAACAATGACGCTACTGGAAATCAAGACATCGACCGCATTCTCAGCATGGAAGTTCTCCTGCTCGCGGCAGAAGGAACAACCGGACCTGTCGGCTTCGGAATGGACTACCTCAACTTTACATATTTCTCGCCATGGACACCGTAAAAGTAAGGTTTGTAAAAAGTATCGGTCTCTTGGTATTTCTCAGTCTTTTTATGGCTTGTGGAATCGAAATGGAGACCTTGAGTTTGGATGATGTCAGCATGGAAACCACTGTTTCAAACAGCAATTCATTTGAATATTTCCGCGCACCCAAAGTTTTTGAAAATGATCCCAGCGATGTTTGGGGCATGGAAAAAGACGCTTCCAAAGACTTTAAAATCGTCAACCTTGACGACGAGCATAAGAACGTGATTCAACTCACGTGGAACAGAACCAATGAGTGGGTTGGTTTTGGCATTGGATGGAATAAATGGCAAGCCAAAGACCTGTCTGACATTACCGAAGAAGGAGGTTTTGTGTTCGATGTGCGCGCCATTGACAAGCGCAGCAACATCCCTACTCTCATCTTCCTGCTTGAAGATTACAGCGGAGTAATGAGTGCTGGCGTGGTGGGGAGTGAAAGCCTTGAGCGTTACCCCATCAATGAAGAATGGCAAAGTTTCAAACTGCCCTTGAGTGCTTTCGACCTTGCCTCTAGTGGTATCGACTTAACCAACATCAAACAACTGGTGGTTGAATTTCAAGGTAGCGGACAACTCTATGTCGACAACATTCAACTCATTGAATGTTCTCCCTACAATCACCAATGGAAGGAAGAATTTCCATCGAGTAAAGTGCGTTTAGACGAAAGCATTGTTGTCTTCGACGGCAGCTTCGATCAGGTTTGGGGCTTGGGACAATTTGGAACTCGGAATTATCAAATCACTCCGAGAAAAACACTTGAGATGAAGTGGGACAATACCGAATTCTCAGCGAAATCCTCATTCGGAACTTCTTGGGCCAATTGGAAATTTATTGATCTCAGTGCCGTTCAAGGAAACGCCTCTCTCACTTTTGAGGTTCAGAATCTTCAAGGAGTCAACCAAGAATTGGGCTTGGAGGTTCTACTGCAAGACTACAGCTACAATCAAAGTGCGGTTACCATCAACGGGAGCACCTCATCCATGAGCGACTTCACCCAAGAATGGGTTAAAATCGACATCCCATTGAGCACCTTCGCCAAAAACAATCTCCAAATGGTGAACATCAAACAACTCATCTTCCGAACGCAAGGAAGCGGTCACATTGAAATTAGAGATATAAAAATTCGCGTCGATGAATAAAATCCATGCAACACTTGTCTTGGGTTTGATGCTCTGCCTTGCAGCTTGTCAACCAAAAGAAACCAACACTCAGAAAAAAGATCAAGGAGATCCCGAGATTGAAGCCATTCTTCAATCCATGAGTTTGACTGAGAAAATTGGCCAGATGACCCAACTTACGCTCGACATGGTGAGTGTTGGTGAACCCTATAACTTGGAAGTTCCTCATCGTTTGAGTGAAGAGAAACTAGACAGTGTGATCAAGATTTTGAAAGTAGGTTCCATTTTGAACTGTGGTGGACACACTTACCCGCGTGAGTATTGGCTATCAACCATCAAAACCCTTCAAGAAAAGGCGCTTCAGAACGATTGCAAAGTGCCTGTACTTTACGGAATCGACGCCATCCATGGAGTGAACTATACCGACAGTGCAAGCCTCTTCCCACAGCAAATTGGTTTAGCATGTACTTGGGATACTGCTCTTGTTGCTTCTTTAGCCGAAATGAGTGCCTATGAAACACGGGCATCCGGAATTCCTTGGAACTTCTCACCTGTTTTGGACCTAGCCCGAGACCCAAGATGGCCGCGCTTTTGGGAAACATTTGGTGAAGATGTATTCCTCTGCGAAACCATGGGACGAACCATGGTAGAAGCTTACCAAGGAAAAGGCATTGGAGAAGGACAAATCGACCGAGAGCATGTTGCTGCCTGTCTCAAGCACTTTTTAGGCTATAGCATTACGCTATCAGGTAAAGACAGAACGCCTGCTTGGATGCCAGAGCGTCAACTTCGCGAATATGTACTTCCATCTTTCCAAGCTGCAATCGATGCTGGAGCCTTAACCGTCATGATCAATTCAGGAGAAATGAACGGTATTCCTGTTCATGTGAACAAAGCCATACTTACCGATCTCTTGAGAGACGAATTGGGCTTTGAAGGATTGGCTGTTACCGATTGGGAAGACATCAAGTATTTGGTAAGCCGACACCGAGTAGCGAAAGATTATAAAAGCGCCATCAAAATGTCCATCGACGCGGGCATTGACATGAGCATGGTGCCCGTGGATCTCGAATTCCCCGTCTTGCTCAAAGAACTTGTAGATGAAGGTCAAATATCGGAAGCGCGAATTGACCAAAGTGTTCGGAGAATCCTTCGAGTGAAAAAGCAATTGGGCCTATTTGAGAACCCAACGCCAAGCATTTCCGATTATCCTAACTTCGCATCAAAAGCACACCAAGACCTTTGCCTTCAAGCTGCAGAGAAGAGTCTTGTTCTTTTGAAAAATGAATCTGATGCTCTTCCCCTAAGCGCAAACACCAGTGTGCTTGTTGTAGGAGAACTTGCAAAGAGTCTGAACGCTCTCAATGGAGGCTGGACGCACACTTGGCAGGGAGTGGACACTACCTTCAACACTCCTGGTCGTCGTTCATTCTGGGAAGATTTCCACCAAAAACACCCCAACAGTCAATGGATGTCGAGCCAAGATTTCCTCAATGCACCAGCAAAAGGAAACAAGTACGACCTCATCATCGCAAGCTGTGGTGAAACTCCTTATACCGAGACAGTGGGCGACATTGAAGACCTCAATCTCGATGATACTCAACAAGCCGTGATCAAGGCACTAGAAAAAGCTCAAAGCCAAACCTTGTTAGTCCTCATTCAGGGAAGACCAAGAACACTTGGCTCGGAACTCGAAGGAATCGATGCCGTAATTTACGCCCCACTTCCTGGTGACTTTGGAGGTGAAGCCTTGAGCAATGTGATCATGGGGAAGACAAACCCCTCAGGAAAGCTAGCGTTTACCTATTCAAAACATCCATCGAGCCACACTTGTTATGATCATAAGTACACCGACAAAATCCACGTTGATTTTAGCGAAAATGCAGTACAACCGCTGTTTGAATTTGGTGATGGACTCAGTTATTCTGTCCCAGGATACACCGATCTCAACCTCAAGCAAACTTCCTTGGGCTTGAGTGATACACTGGTATTTGACGTGAAGGTAAAGAACCTCGGAGATCGCGAAATGAACGAAACAGTATTGGTATTCGTTAGCGACAGTGTGGCGAGCATTACTCCGTCAGTGAAGCGACTCCGTGCTTTCCGACATGTTGCGCTTGATAGCGATCAAGAACAAACCTTGCGCTTTGAAATTCCAGTGCAAGAATTGGCCTTTGTTGGTGAAGAAATGAATTGGATTGTTGAACCCGGCACCTTTGGTTTAGAAATTGGACCAATGAGCACAACGTTTGAAGTACATGAATAAAATTAACACAGTACTCCTTTTTTCACTTCTGTTTTTGAGCAGATTCAGTTTTGCTCAGTGTGAAGTTTTGGTTTGGGAAGATGATTTTAATGGAAGTAGTTTAAATCTCGATCAATGGGACTACGAATACGGGAACGGCTGCCCTGGCCTCTGTGGTTGGGGAAACAACGAACTCCAACACTACACGGACGCGCCTGAGAACATCTCGGTAGCCAACGGTACACTTCGAATCACTGCACAACACAGTCCTGGTTCGAATCCTGAATACACTTCCGCTCGAATTCGCACCAAAGGTTTGGCTGCTTTCCGATCGGGAAGAATTGAAGCACGCATCAAAATGCCCATCGGTCAGGGCTTGTGGCCTGCCTTTTGGATGCTACCCGAAGATTATACCTACGGTGGATGGCCTTTGTCAGGAGAAATTGACATTACTGAGGTGCTCGGGCAAACAACCAATGAAACCCACGGCACCATTCATTACGGAGGAAAGTGGCCATTTAATCAGTTCCAAGGAAGCAGTTTGGATTTGGGCGGAACTGCTTTGCACGACAATTTCCATGTTTATGCCGTAGAATGGAAGCAAGACACCATTCGCTGGTACATCGATGAACAGTTGTATTCCATTCGCGCAGCAGACAATCTCGGAACCTTTCCTTGGCGTTTTGATCAGGAATTTCACTTGTTGCTCAATCTAGCTATTGGCGGTAATTGGCCCGGATATCCTGACAACACCACGGTTTTCCCACAAAACATGTTGGTTGACTATGTGAGGATTTACGAAAAACCTGAATTGGCCATCATCAGTGGACCAAAGAGTGCCTTTCAAGGCGAAGAAGTTCATTACGACGTGAGCAACTTGGAAAACTGTAGCTTTTCATGGAATGTGGAGAACGGAACCATTGAAAGCAGCGAAGGCCCGAATTGCACCGTTATTTTTAACGAAAGCGGCAACCAGAACATCAGCGTAAGTATCGATAACGGAAATTGTGCCTCCACCATTGAACGAGAGATCAATGTGGGAGACGAGTGCAGTGTCAACATCGCCAATTTCGACGATCGTTTTGATGCTCATTGGACTTGGTATACCGGAAGCTATGGCGTTGTGAATACACCAAGCCAAGGTCCACTAAATGACAGTCCGAATGCCTCAAGTTGGAGTCTAGAAGGGAATAGCGATGATCGAATTACCTATGGAATTGACGCCATTCAAGATGCCAACCTGTTCAGCGATCAGCACCTTGTTATCGGTATGAAGATGTATTCTAACGCGCCTGAAAACACCTTGGTTGAAATGCGCCTACAAAATGAGAACATCGCTGGTACGGGTGTTTTTAATGGCACCCATTCCAATTACCTCGCAAGTACTGGAGAGCAATACAACTGGGCTTGGGTCTATTTTGATTTGGGCGGAGTGGCCAATGCGAGTTTGAATGAAGACATCAATCAAATGATGTTTCGTGTCCTCGCAAGTCCAAGCCTACCCTATACCTTGGTGATTGATGATGTGAGCTTCTTTGATTTTGATTGTACTCCTCTAGCCAATAACATTGAGGCAGTGAATGCTACAGAAGAAATGCAGGCTTACGTGAAGGAAGGCAGCGTATATGTTCGATCTGCCAAAGGAAAAACTTTAGACGTTTTGGACATCTCAGGACGTATCGTGCAAAGCGTAAACTTGGTGAACGGGGAAGCTCAGATTCACAACCTTAAAGCTGGACACTATTTTATCAAATCTGACAACCTTCTACAAAAAGCCCAACGCGTATGCATTTACTAAGAACAGCTCTCTTACTTTTTTGTGCGTTCTGCTTCAGTTTTGGCAGCAGGGCACAAGCCGTTCACACGGAAGTAGTGCAGAAAGACGGCAATTGGACTTTCCTTCGCGATGGAGAACCCTATTATGTGAAAGGCGTGGGTGGACAAGTTTACATGGATGAAGCCATTGCATGCGGGGCAAATTCTTTGAGAACTTGGGGAATAGAAAATGCCCAAGCAGTATTGGACAGCGCCCAAGCAAAAGGACTCACCGTCATGCTTGGGTTTTGGATGCCCCATGAGCGTCATGGCTTCAATTATAGCAACAAGTGGGCTGTAGAAGACATGATCAAATCGTTTCGAGGAACCATTGAAGCCTTCAAAGATCACCCGGCCCTGCTGTGCTGGGGGGTTGGAAATGAGGTCGATCTCTTTTATACCGATTTGAACGTTTGGAAAACCACCGAAGCCTTGGCAGCAATGATCCATGAACTCGACCCGCACCACCCTACCTGCGCAGTTACCGCCGGATTGGACGTGGCTGAAGTACAACTCATTCAAGAAATGGCGCCAAGCATCGATATCCTTGGCGTAAACACCTATGGCGAAGTGGAAACCGTACCTGAATTGATTCAACTCTATGGCTGGAAAAAACCCTACATGATCACAGAATGGGGGCCCAACGGGCATTGGGAAGTTCAAAAAACCTCGTGGGGTGCGCCAATTGAACAAAGCAGCACTGAAAAAGCCAACTCTTATCGTCAACGCTACCTGAATGCCATTGAAGCCAATGAGGATCAGTGCATTGGTTCTTACGTCTTTCTTTGGGGACAGAAGCAAGAAACAACTGCGACTTGGTATGGTGTATTTCTGGAGGATGGTTCAAGAACACAAGCCATTGATGTACTTCACGAAGTATGGAAAGACAAACTTGCAGAGAACCGCTGTCCGATCATTCGTTCGTTCACCATTAACGATGAAAGCAAAGAAAGCAGTTTAACCTGTACCGTAGATGAACGCCTTCTGATTGAGGTGGATGTAGAGGATCCTGACATGGATGAACTCAGTTTCCAGTGGAAGGTAATTCCCGAAAGCAATCAAACCAAGGCTGGTGGTGATTTTGAAGAAGCACCAAGCTCATTGAGTGAATTTGAGGGAATTGATGATGACATGACCATCAGTTTTGAAGCGCCGAGCAATCCTGGGAAATACCGTTTATTCTTGTTTATTCGAGATGGGAATAATAATGCGGCAACAGCCAACTTCCCTTTTTTGGTAGAAGCATTTGATTGAGCATTCGAGTTAAACACAATGCCATTAAAAAGCCCCAAGTTCAATAATGTACTTGGGGCTTTTTATAAGATATCCTTTGTACTTACACTCAATTCACATGCATAATTTTAAGGGTTTCTACCTTGCTCGCCCCAAGCACTCGGAGAAGATACACACCACTTTCTTGCTTACTTAAATCTACGCGAGGCACGGCTGTTCCTTCGCTCAATTCAATGGTTCTATCCAAAATCAATCTTCCGTTCATGTCGCTCACCTGAAGTTGGATCAAGTCGCTTTGATCTGCAGCAATTTCAATATCGTAATTGCCTGCTCCGCTCCCCCGCACCTCAATGATTTCGAAGCCTTCATTGTGGTCGATGAAAATGCCAAAGGTATCGTACAACCAATCCCCAAGATCTTCCATTTCTAATGAATCTGTGGTTTCCTCTTCTCCATTTCCATCCTCATCGTCTTCCGCAGAATCTTCGTCTTCCAAAGCAATACAGTTTCCATCTCCAACAATTTCAAAATTGAGGAGTACAGCAAGGCAATAGGGCTGCGTGAAAACTTGGCCTTCGGGCGTAATGATGCACACCAAGGTTTCGCAATCGTTCGGGTCCAAATCTTCCCCTGCTGCAATTTCATCGTCGATTAGATCAACATCACAGTTTTCGGGTGCTAGAATTTCAAAATTGTTGAGTACAGCAATGCAGTATGGCTGCTGAAAGATCTCGCCCTCAGGTGTGAGAATGCAAACCATGGTTTCACAATCATCATCAGCCAAACCTTCCGCTCCTGTTCCTCCGGTAGGATCTACCTCGATGTCCAAATCACAAGCGCTTGAGTCCAAAATTTCAAAACCGAGAATTTCTGCCAAACACAAAGGTTGTTGGAAAATTTCGCCCTCGGGTGTTTGAATGCACACCATGGTTTCGCAATCCTCATTTCCATTCGTCCCCTCGTCAGACTCATCAATCACAATCTCGCTGCAATCCCCATCACCAACGATCGGCCAACCAATGATTTCTGCTATGCAAAGGGATAAGGAAATAACTTCTCCATCTGGATTGATGGTACAAACCTCGGTTTCACAAAGGTCTCCGTTTTCGGCAAATACTTCATTGAAAAGCGCTGCACAATTTCCGTCCCAAAGCACATTCAAACCCAACAATTCAGCTTCACAAATCGGCAAGCTGTAAAATTCGCCCATGTTGTCGAAAGCGCAAATAATTTGATCGCAGTATTCGTCTTGGTCGTTGTCTTCACCGTCTCCATCATCAATACTGATGTCACTACAGTCTCCTTGTCCTGCAATAGGCCAACCGATGATCTCAACAATACAAATGGACTGTTCCACAATGACACCATCAGGATTCACGGCGCAAACCAATTCTTCGCAAGGGCTTCCTTCAGTGTTCAACTCATTAAAGAGGTCTTCACAAGTGCTGTCAAAAAGAATGGTATAGTTTAGCGCCTCAGCTTCGCAAATGGTCAGGCTTTCGAAGTTCCCCAATTCATCATAGGCACAGACAATTTGATCGCAATCATCGCCCGTATTTTCCTCTTCTTCCTCGATTACCCCGTCAACTCCGTCACAATCTCCATCAGCCAAAACTACAAGACCCAAGGCCTCTGCCTCGCAATAAGGGAGATTGTAGAAGTTGCCCTCTGCGTCCACAGCGCAAACGGGTTGCTCGCAGAAATCAAATTCATCTTCTTCTCCATTGTTCGGATTACTATTGGTGCAATCACCATCTCCAATGATTTCCATTCCCAAGCCTTCAGCCAAGCAAAGGGGCAACACAAAAGCGTTCCCTTCAACGTCGATGACACATACATCTTCAATGCAACTCGGGGCTGACAAATCAAATTCGCCCAAACATAAATCGCTCGGTAGCACCTCCAAATTGAAGCATTCCGCCTCACAAGCATTTGCCATTACAAAAAATTGTCCGTTCGCATCAACGGCGCAAACAGGGGCGCTTTCTTCGGGACAGTCACACTGTGCGTTTGTGGTCAGCGCAAATAAGACTAGAGAGAATAAGGAAAATAGCGTTTTCATGGTCTTTAAATTGGAATAAAAACAACCACAAAAATATGCTCAAAATGTTCACCAAACATCGAGCTATTTCCAGGGATATTCAGGTAAATCTTGGAAAGCCATAAAAATAGAACAAGACTTAATGTACTGGCTTGGCAATGCTAACGCTTGACGGTATTATCCCATAGTGGCGAAGCGTGTTTTCTTGGCTAATGTCTTCAAGGTCCAATCCACTCATTTTTTTGATTGCATCAAAGTCAGCATAACAGCGTTCAAAAAAGGCAGCATTATTTTGCTCAAAAGATTGTAAAACCTGCAGTTTTTGGTCCGTATCCAGACTTTCAAAATTCAGAAAAGAATCATCGCTAGGTTTCAATTGAAGACCGTGAGATTCCGTCAGCCAGATGACATTCATGTAATACAAAAGCGAGGTCAAACGCTCGGCCAAAGCACCACTGAGCCCGTCTTTTGTCTCGTCGCTTGACGCATGAATGCTTGCAGTAACCTCCTCAATGGGATCCTCTCCCCAATTCCATTCATCCAGCAGATAACGCACATAAGGCAAATCTCCATGCAACATCGAAATTTTACGTTCACATCTTCGGTAAGCTCCTTTTCGATAATAGTTGAATACAACGGAATAATGATCTTTCTCGGTGGACCAATTGAAAGGCATGCTCATTAAAAATGCAAAACCAATCGTTCCATAGCGATAAATGTGCGGTGAATGCAGTGGATGACATCGAGGAGGGATTCCCTCGTCAGGAATAATTTTAAACAAGTAACCCGCTTCAATTTTCTCCAAAGGCAACTCGAATGCTTGTTCCACTTCTTCCCGTCGCTCTTTTGGAATTTCAAGAGACTCGCTTTGCTGTGTATGAATAAAATTGGATTTTTCTGCGTCAAAAACCGTAGCTGTCGTATTACCTTTTGTTTGGTAATAGCGGGATTTGTCGGCGAATCTGTCCTCACCCACGATTTTAAATTTGCCGTTCACCGACATCGTGTTGAGGTATTTTGAGGCCTCTTCGTAAAATACAGCGTCCTTTACAATTTGTTCTGGGTGTCCCATCGCTTTGATAGCCACCACCAAATCACCAAAAGCCTTATAAGCCCTGTTGATCTGTTTTGTGTTTGCCGGTACATTGGGAACATTTTGTTCTGAATCATCAAATACTTGAATGCATTCTTCGAGCAAAGGGTAAATCTTTTCTGAAAACCATTCCTTGCTTTCTTCTTTGTAAAAACGCATCCCGAAGGTATCGTGTATCCATGAGTTCATGTGTCTTAAAGTACATAACAAAGCTCGAGAAAACAAGAAAAAGGGCACTTTAGCATTACAACAATTGAGCATAAAGGCACTTCAAATAGGCCCCTTCAGAAATCCTAATTGGGTGATCTACATCGTGTTCAGTCTTTTTTAAACAACGATAAACAAGACTTTCACTTTTAAAAATTTCTTCAATCATTTCGAAAAAATCTTCGCTTCGTATTCTGGATGAACACGACGCGAACACCAAAATCCCATTTTTTCGAACCAATGGAATGGACAGGCGAAGTAAACGCTTGTAAGCTTGGATTGCTCCTGGAATCTCACTCGCTTTCTTGGCAAAAGAAGGAGGGTCCACCACCACCAAATCAAAGGTACACCCTTCATTATGGAGCGCCTCCATTTGCTCAAATGCATCTCCAACAAGCAACTCGTGTTGTGGAAAGGAGCCATTGAGAGCAGCATTTTTCTTGGCCATTTCTAGTGCTTGAGCCGAAATGTCTAAACTCACTACCCGTTTCGCTCCTCCGCACAATGCATGCATTGAAAATCCACCAGCGTAGGCGAAGACATCCAAAACGTCTTTCCCTTTGGACCAAGCTCCAACTTGTTTACGGTTGTGGCGATGATCGAGAAAATAGCCTGTTTTGTGTCCGTGAACAAGGTTGGCTGAAAACTTCAAGCCATGTTCCTCAAATACAACCTCTTCGTTTTCCAATTCTCCAAAAATAACACTCCCATTTTCAAAGCCGTAACGCGATTTTGAAGCTTCGGTGTTTCTACTCAATCGAAGCACAACAACATCCACCGCAATGGTCCTTTTCAAAGACTCCAATAACATTTCGAGGTAAGGGAACCAAGCCGCAGAATACAGTTTGATCACCACATTTCTGCCATAAACATCACAAATCACCCCGGGAAAACCATCATTTTCGCCATAAAGTAATCGATAACTATTGGTAGCAGTGCTGAGGAGTTCTTGACGCTGCTTAAAAGCCAAGGCCAGGTGTTCATCAAACCAGTCCTGATCAATCTTTCGTCCTTTTCTGAACTGCAACACCTTGATACGAATGGGCGAATCCATGTCGTAAAGACCACAAGCCAAAAACTGATTTTTACGTCGGTCGAAAATAATCGCCAAATCTCCTGTTTTCGGGGGCTTGCTCTCTTTTTCAATGCTATCTTCAAAAATCCAAGGGTGTCCCTCTTTAAGATGGCGTTCTGCTTTGCTGCGCACTTTGACGGCAATGCGTTCGATAGGGATTTGAGGAAATTGATTCACGAGCTCAAAATTACGCTTCTCAAAGGAATAGTTCAGTTTTTCACGGGCTGAATCCGTTTTGTATTTTGCTAAACAAAATCAGACCATGTTGAAGATCTCAAATAATAAGGAGCAATTGAGTGCTTTGCTTCTCGTAGCGTTCTATTTGGGAATGGCCTTCACATGGGCTGCCAACTCAGATTACGCTTGGGACGACGATGCCCCAACCCGTATCTACAATTGCGTGGATGCCTTCAACAATCCTGCACATTTTGTTTCGCTTTGGAGCAGACCTCTATTCGTTCTCCTCTTCGCCATCCCAAGCTTGATTTCCATTCACGCCGTGCATTGGATCATGCCCATACTCTCTGTTAGCGGTGCTTACGCTCTCTTTTTGGGATTTCAGCGGCGGGGATTCAAAGGAGCGTTGTTGCTTCTCCCTTTTCTTCTTTTTCAATCTTACCTGTTTATCCTCAGCTACCAAGCCTACACTGAACCCTTGGCAGTGGTGCTGATTTCTTGGTCGATCTTCGCCTACCTCGAACGAAAGTGGGTCTTACTGGCTGTTTTGGCCGGACTCCTTCCGTTGGCTCGTTTAGAACTTGCCCCGCTTTTGCTCTTCCCCTTCATTCTAATGATGCGCGAGAAGCAATGGAAAAGCTTAGGGTACATCATTCTTCCAAGTTTGCTTTGGCATTTTGCAGGAGCAATTATTTATGAAGACCCTTTGTATCTTTTGAATCAAACGGTGCTGAAGGAAAGCGACTCCAATCGTTATGGACACAATGAATGGTATGTTTATCTGCACCGTTATCTTTTTGTGATTGGTCCCGTCATTTTCATCCCTTTTCTCAGCGGACTGTTCGTCGCCTTTGTTCGAAGAAAGCACCGTGTATTTGCCATCATTTTCACCCTTGGTTTCTTCATTTACACCCTTTTCAGTTGGAAACTGGATCTGGGAAATGCGGCAGGTTTTCTTCGCAACATCACCACTTTGGGTCCTTTTGTCGCTCTTTTCTCCAGCCTCGGAGTGATGGAGATCTGGGACTTCATGAACGGTAAAAGGCGCATTCCTTTGCCCATTTTTCAGCGTAAAAAAGTGATCACAAGCGAGGATGATGAAAAGGATGATGACACCCAAGTACTAAAGCAATGGCAAGGAATCGTTGTTATTGGACTTGCCCTCGTCTCAGGTATTTTGGCCTGCACCCATTTTGCTCATAAAGTAAGTAAACATCATAAAATTGAGGAAGAAGTTGACATCCTCATTCCCTTTTTCGGGCTCTCTGCTTTGTTCATATTGCTTGGTGTGGCATTCGTGCTTCGCAAGAGTAAGCATCAAATTCCATACACCTATCTCATTGCATTTTCAGCCCTCTCTTTGGCCTTCATCACTACATCAGAGCCTCCAAACACCAGCTATTCCGAAGAACGGGAGAAAATGGCCGAAGTGGCTCAATTCCATCAAGGAAGTAAGGAAGCTCAAAGCATGACCTACGCGAATCACGTTTGGTTTTATTGGAGTCAAGGACTGAATAAGCATGACTCTACTCGGTTTCAAACCATCACCCAAAAAGCATTACAAGAAGCGGAAGAAGGCGCGAGCATTGTGTGGGACAATCATTACAGTAGCCGACTCGCTGGCGATGTGGATGCTGGCTTTTTTAATCGAGAGAGCAAAGATTTTTTAGAATTGTATCGCGCTTATTCTTCGGACCGGGAGCTCCTTTGCGTGATGTATAAAAAACTCCCACTGCGCAAGCAGATGGAATACATGGAGTCTTTTTATGAGCGGTATTCGACGGAGAGCAGTGTGAAGTTTGCCTATGCAAAATTCTTAGCAGAGAAAGCCCAAAAGCCAGCAGAAAGCATTCCTTTGGCCAAAGAAGTTATTCAAAACGACACGACATTGGTGGATGCGCTTGGCACCGTGGGAATGTCTTACTTCAACCTAAAGCAGTGGGACAGTAGCTTGGTTTACCTTCAAGCCTTGGAACAAAAAGTGAAAGACAACGACCAACTATTCTACAGTATTGGCTCTGCTTATTTTAACAGTAAGCGCTATCCTGAATCCGTGATTTACATGAATAAAACGGTAGCTAAGAGCCCGAGATACCCGAATGCGCGTTATGTGAAAGCTGCGGCTTTGGTCAATCAAAACGACTTTGAAGCGGCATTGGTAGAATTGGATAAAGAAGTCCAGGTCAATCCTAAGAATGCGGCGGCTTGGCTGCTTTCTGGAAAGTTGTTCTACAATCAACAAAAATCAGATCTCGCTTGTCAGCACTGGAAAAAAGCCGCACAGTTAGGCAATACAGAGGCCGCTGCTTTGCTTGCACAGGTTTGCCAATAGGGCTAACTTTAAGCGATTTCTTAACTTTAAACCATGCTCTCAAAAAAAGCCCAGTATGCCTTCCACGCCCTCACCTATTTAATGGAGAAGAAGGAGGAGGGCCCGATTTTAATCGCTCAAATTTCGAAAGAGAAAAACATATCCCTGAAGTTTCTCGAGCAAATTCTTCTCGAAATGCGAAAGGGCGGCATTCTTGGTTCGAAAAAAGGAAAAGGAGGTGGTTATTACCTCATCAAAGAACCCAACGAAATTCCTCTGGCCAAAGTCATTCGACTCATCGATGGTCCAATCGCTCTCCTCCCCTGCGTGAGTTTGAACTATTACGAGCGTTGCGAAAATTGTGACGAAGCAAACTGTGGTCTTAACGCTGTGATGTCCGAAGTGCGCGATGCTAACTTGCGTATTCTCGAAAACAAAACCTTGGCAGATATCGCTCAAAGGCCTTAAACACAAACCTTAAGAAAATCCAAAAGCCAAGCTGTAGAGAAGAACTTCCCTTTTAGTTTCTATTTACCCTATTTATTTAGTAGGTTTTATATACTTTTACACCCATGTTTTTCGATTCACTCGTAAAAAGGAGGTTAAAACCAAACACCACCAGCAAGCAATCGGTGTATAGAAGCATCGCCAAAACGATCTCTTGGCGTGTTTTGGGCACCTTGGACACGGTTGCCATTTCCTATTTGCTCACGGGCACCATTCGTGTAGCACTGAGCATAGGGGCTGTTGAAGTGGTTTCGAAAATGCTCTTATACTACCTCCATGAGCGAGCATGGGAACACTACCAACACAAAGCGGTGAAGACAAAATGAAGTTAGACGATAAAATACAAACCACGCTCTCCAACTTGAGGCAAGTGTCAGCGGAATTCCCTTCGAAGATTGCCTTTAGTTCCTCCTTGGGTGAAGAAGATCAGGTGTTGACTTGGTTCATCGCCAAGTATACGCTTCCCATTGCCATTTTCACCTTGGACACGGGACGACTTTTCAATGAATCGTATGAACTCCTCTCCAGAACGGAAAACAAGTATCAAATCGCCATCGACCTTAAATTTCCCGAAGCAGCAGAAATTCAATCGCTCGTGAACGACCACGGTATCAATGGCTTTTACAAGAGTCTTGACGCGCGGAAAGCTTGTTGTGGAATCCGGAAAATCAATCCGCTCAAAAAGGCACTCATTCCTTATGACGCCTGGATTACAGGTTTGCGAAGTGAACAGTCTCCAAACCGCTCTCAGGTCCAATTCCGCGCTTACGATCCTGCCTTCAATTTGGAAAAGATCAACCCATTGCACCACTGGACCTATGAAGAGATTCGCGCTTTGATTGATCGAGAAAACATCCCCACCAATCCACTTCACGCCAAAGGATTTGTGAGCATCGGTTGCGCTCCGTGTACCCGAGCCATCGAACCTGGCGAACATCCCAGAAATGGACGATGGTGGTGGGAAAACTCACAAAAAGAATGCGGACTTCACAATACAAATTCAACCACCAAATGAGCCCCAACTTCCCTAGAGAGCTTGAAAACGAAGCCATTTACATCTTCAGAGAAGCAGTGGAACAATTCAAGCATCCCGTCCTCCTCTTCAGTGGAGGAAAAGACAGCATTGCCCTGGTTCAACTCGCCATTCGAGCATTTTACCCAGCGAAAGTCCCCTTCCCGCTGATGCACATTGACACCGGACACAATTTCCCAGAGGCCCTTGCTTTTCGAGATGAAATGGTTCAGAAATTCGGACTCGACCTCATTGTAGAAAAAGTGGAAGACACCATTCAAGAACAAGGTATCATCGAGGAAAAGGGACCTTACGCAAGTAGAAATGCCCTGCAGTCCATCACGCTGCTCGATGCCATTGAAAAGCACAAATTCGACGCTTGTTTTGGTGGTGCTCGTCGGGACGAAGAAAAAGCCCGGGCCAAGGAACGCATCTTCTCTGTGCGGGATGATTTCGGGCAATGGAGTCCGGAACAACAACGACCTGAATTATTCAACATGCTGAACGGAAGCATTCAAACTGGAGAAAACGTGCGCGTTTTTCCCATCTCCAATTGGACAGAATGGGATGTTTGGAATTACATCAAGGAAGAAGAAATAGCCCTCCCTTCTTTGTATTTCGCTCATGAGCGGGAAGTCTTTCATCGCGATGGGATGATTTGGCCGGCTTCACCTTACATTCAAATGAGTAAGGGAGAAGAGACGCATCGTCAAATTGTGCGTTTTCGAACCGTGGGAGACATGACCTGTACCGCTGCTGTGGCTTCTGACGCAAGGAGTATGGAAGACGTGATGGGCGAGATATGGGCAGCAAAGATTTCTGAACGAGGAGCACGAATTGATGACCAACGCTCAGAAGCAGCCATGGAAGAACGAAAACTAAATGGATATTTTTAAGATGGATTTATTACGAATTGCAACATCGGGTAGTGTAGACGATGGAAAAAGCACCTTGATTGGCCGACTTCTCTACGAAACCAAACAAATTCCAGAAGATAAACTCCAAGCCATCGAAAGTGCGAGTTTCAAACGCGGACTGGATTTCTTGGATCTTTCATTGCTCACGGACGGACTCATTGCGGAGCGGGCGCAAGGAATCACCATCGATGTAGCGCACATCTATTTCCACACTCCAGAACGAAAATTCATCATCGCCGATACTCCTGGTCATGTTGAATACACGAGAAACATGGTCACTGGAGCTTCCACCGCTCAGGCCTCCATCATCCTCATTGACGCAAGAAAGGGCATCTTGGAACAAACCAAACGTCACCTCTTCATCGCTCATTTGTTGCAGCTCTCTCGAGTCATTGTGGCCGTGAACAAAATGGACCTTGTGGATTATGAGGAGGAGGTATTTCGAAACATTCAAAGCGAATTCGAGCGCATGATTGAGCGCATCGGTTTTCAGGGCAAAGTCCATTTTCTGCCCATGAGTGCCCTGAAAGGTGAGGGAGTGACCCAATTTCTAGGATATCAGAAATGGTTCGAAGGTCCGAGTTTGCTCGACCTCCTCACTGAACTCCCCTTAATGGAAGAAGAGGATAAAGAAGAAAGTTTCCGATTTCAAGTGCAGCATGTTATCCGGCCAAAATCTTCCACTCACCCCGATTTCAGGGGTTTTGCAGGAAGCCTTCATACAGGGGAAACTCGGGTTGGTCAGCGCATCAGCAATGCACGGAGCGGACAATCTTCCACCATCAAAAGCATGGAAAAATGGGGGAAAGCGATCAACTCAAGCAAAAAAGACTTGGCCTTGACCCTGATTTTAGAAGACGAAATTGATCTCCGCAGGGGGGATATTTTACTTCATGAGAATGAAGTAGCTTCGACCAGAAAACAAGTAAAAGCTGAATTGTGTTGGCTGAACGGAGCGAGTCATCAAGCCGGCAGTACTTATATTCTTCAGCAAGGAACTGCTCGAACCAAATGTAAAATCAAGTCGATCAATAAAAGCATTGATTTGTTGAATCTCGAATGGAAAGCGGGCGGAGAATTGGAGAGCAACAGCATCTCGGAAATTGAACTTCAACTGGCATCTCCTCTGCACATGGATCCTTATTCCTCTGTCAATAAGTTAGGGGCGTTCATACTGATTCACCCACAGAGTATGTTAACATTGGCCGTAGGGTTTCCAAAGGGTTAAATCACTTCAGCCACCACAAAAACACTGCCTCCCACATAAATACAGTCTTCGGGTTTTGCATAGAGATGTGCTGCTTCGTAGGCTTTCTTCACCGAGGAGAAAGTCTCGCCACGCAAGCTCTTGTTCTGTGCCTTTTCAGCCAAAATTTCAGCAGGAAGCGCCCTTGGTATGTCGGCTGCGCAAAAATAATAGTTGGCCTCCTTTGGTAACATGGAGAGCACGCTATCCACATCTTTATCCCCCACCATTCCGATGATAAAATGAAGGTTGTGATAGTTCATTTTCGGAAGCTCATTGAGCACGATTTCGAAGCCTGCCGCATTGTGAGCACAGTCTGCGATGCACAGAGGTCGCTCACCAAGAATGTCCCACCTTCCTCGGAGTCCGGTGTTGGTTTTCACATTCAAAAAGCCACGTCTCACGGCTTCCTCATCAAGTTCCCAGCCTTTAGACTTCAAAACCTTGAGTGCCAGTAGGGCTGTTCTGAGGTTTTCTTCTTGATAGGGTCCGATCAAATCACTCTCAAAAACAGGCACCTCATTTTCCTCCACGAAATGAATCTTCGATCCCATTTCTGTTGCTTTTGTGGAGAATACGGACTTTGCTTCTTCCCTACTCGGACCGATCACTACAGGAACTTCATTTTTGATGATGCCAGCTTTTTCTCCTGCGATTTTTTCAATGGTATCGCCCAAGAACTGGGTGTGGTCGAAACCGATATTGGTAATTACGCTCAACTCGGGAAGAACAACATTTGTAGAGTCGAGTCGACCACCCATTCCTGTTTCAATCACTGCGATATCCACCTCGGCGTAGTTGAAATACTCAAAAGCCATGAGCACTGTAATCTCGAAAAAGGATGGCTTGATGCTTTGCCATTGTACTTCATAATGTTCAACAAACTGCACCACCATACTTTCTGGAATCATCTCTCCATTCACTCGGATGCGTTCGCGAAAATCTTTGAGGTGAGGAGACGTGTACAGTCCTACTTTATAGCCTTGTTCTTGAAGCGCCGATGCCGTGAGGTGCGACACTGAGCCTTTGCCGTTGGTTCCGGCAACATGGATGGATTTGAAGCCACGCTCGGGATGGTCGGCCATCTCCATCAACTGGTGGGTTGCGGAGAGGTCTGCCTTGTAAGCTGCTGCTCCTTGCCGCTGATACATGGGCAACTGACTAAAGAGCAAATGAATGGTATCTGAGTAGCTGCGTTTCATGACCAATAAAGATTCGTTCAAAAAAGGCTTACCGAAGCAAGCCTATGAAATTCAAACAATTATTTCAGTTCAAAGTTGAAAGTCATGCTCCCTTTTTGTTTTGGGGGTGCATCTTGCTTCACCGTGAAAGTTGCTTTCTTTGCCGCCTTCTCCGCTAAGGAAAAGAGGTAATTACTTGTGGTGGTTGATTTGGGATAGTTTCTAGCCGTGCTAATCACCGCTCCATTTCTATCCACATAGATGTCCAAAACCACCTTCCCTTGTTCACTTGGTCGTTCAGAAAGCGTGGGTTTCCCAATCATTCCTCTTCCCGATAGTGCCCATCCAATGCCTTCACCTTGTACAATTCCTTTCCCTTCAATACTTCCGTTCTGCGCGCCCTCATTTCCTTCTCCTTCATTTTCTCCATCCGAGCCGCCTCCGCCGCTGGTGTCGTTGATGCGGTCGAGGATGTTGCCCAGCTTTCCTGAAACCTCTGGTTCGGGGTCGGGTTTTGGTTCTGTGGTATTACTGGGGTTCTTGCTGGTGTTCACATTCACATCAGAGCTTGTTTGCGTCACAATTTCTTGGGTTTCCGCGCTTTGATCTGTAGTGGTACTCGCAGCACTTTCTTCGAGCACCTCTTCTGGTTTTTCGGAAGGCACTTCAGACTCCGTATCCCCTCCAGCGTTAGAAGTGGATCCAAAATCAGCCATTCCAACCGCTACAAAAGTCTCTCCCGGTGGCGGATCCATGGTAGTGAATGCCGTCAGGAAAAAGCACAACAATAGGATGATCAGAAAAGTACCTCCCGATATCACTCCCGCGATGATGCGGTCTTTTTGTTCTCTTTGTTCCTGTACACTCATGGTTTTAGTCTTTTTTCGGGCTTGAACCCAACATTACTTTCCAATCGTTGGCTTTTGCCATTCCAATCACCTCCACTGTAGCACCTGTTGGCACTGTCTTGTCTACTTCCAGGTAAAGTGTTTTTTCCGACATATCGTCCATTCTCGCTTTGAGGATCGACTCTAAATCGCCTTTCTCTACTCTTCCCTTATCCACCAAATAAACTTCGTCTTTGGTTATGGACACGGTTAATTTCGAAGCTTGTGACGTAACACCTTTGCTTTGTGGAAGGTCCACATTCACCCCTTTACTCGCCAAAGTAGATAGGATGACAAAGAAGATGAGCAAAAGGAATACCAAATCCGTCATGGACGACATGTTCCCTGTTACGCTAACTTTATTTCGTTGTCCTAAGTCCATGCTCGAATTATTTACCCGGTTCTTCTAAGATGTCGATAAATTCAATGCTTGAAGCTTCCATTTTATGAATCACTTTGGACACTTTTCCAACGAGATAGTTGTACGCCATGTATGCAATGATCCCAACAATGAGCCCCACGATGGTGGTTACCATGGCTTGTTTTGTACCCGCAGAAATGTCTTGCACCTCCACACTTCCTGCAACTTCCATTTGAACAAACACTTGCACCATACCAATCACGGTTCCGAGGAAACCAATCATGGGGGCAACCCCGGCAATGGTAGCCAATACACTTAAGTTCTTTTCAAGACTATAAATCTCCAGCTTTCCAACATTTTCGATGGATGCAGAGATGTCTTTCAAGGGCTTTCCGATACGTGCAATTCCCTTTCCGAGCATTCTCGCAATGGGTGTATAGCTCGTTGAACAGAGATTCTTCGCACTGTCTAGTTTACCATCGTGGATGTAATCTTTGATCTTATTCATGAAATCTTTTTCTTCTTTAAGTGCTTTGCTGATGGCAAAAGTTCTTTCGAAGAAGATGTAGATCGCGATGATGGACAAAAGCGCTAGCGGTATCATGATGTACCAACCTCCCTCCATCAGGAGATCGAGTACCGATACGGATACTTCTTTTGTTTCTTCAGAGATGTTTTCGGCAACACTATCGGCCGCGTTAATGGTTCCTTGCAGGAGTAGCAGTTTCATTTTCGATTTCCTTTCAATTGATAACGGAAAAGTATTTAAATAATTACCCCGCCGAGTGGGCGGGGTAAAAAGGTTTTGAATAGTACGACGTTAATAGCTTGGTGTCCGTTCAATCAGGTCATCAATAAAAAGACACCTGCTCCAGCGAGGTAGCCAAGCAAAGCTAACCAAGCAATTTTTTTCAAGTACCAGAAAAAAGAAATGCGCTCCATTCCCATCGCAACAACACCAGCTGCAGAACCAATAATGAGCATACTTCCCCCAGTTCCCGCAGCATAGGCAATGAAATGCCAAACGTGATCATCGGTTTGAAATTCACTAATATTGAACATTCCCATGCTGGCAGCTACCAATGGAACGTTATCAATCACGGCAGATCCCGCCCCTAACAGGAGTACAAAAACGTTGTTGTTCATCACTGCTTGCACATCTTGTCCGAAGGTGAAAATCATCCCCAAAGACTCCAAAGCAGCTACCGTCATCAAAATCCCCAAGAAAAAGAGGATGGACGGCATTTCAATTTTTTCAAGCGCTCGGAAGGTCGGACTCAAGTGTCCACTTTGCAAAGCTTCTCCTGAATTGGCATCTTCCAAACTGGTCATGGAAAATTGTCTGTTTGAAATGATCTCTGCAAAAAGAGACACCACACCAAGAGAGAGCATCATCCCCACATAAGGAGGGAGGTGAGTTACTGTTTTGAAAATGGGTACAAATACAATCATCCCCAAGCCCAAATACAGCATGAGTGGACCTTTCACGTTGGTATCCTCTTCCGGCTCAGGAGCCTCAAATTCACCTTTGAATGCGGGAAGGAAAGAAGCCAAAGTAACGGGCAAAACCATGCATACCGCTGATGGTAGAATAAGGTATTCCATCAATTTAACTGTAGTTACTTTTTCACCCATCCAAAGCATTGTTGTGGTTACATCACCAATCGGAGACCAGGCCCCACCGGCATTTGCTGCCACGATAATTAAACCGGCAAACCAAATTCGATCATCGCGCTCTGGCACCAGCTTACGAAGGATGGTAATCAACACGATGGTTGCGGTGAGGTTATCAATGATGGCCGATAGGAAGAAAGCGAGGATGGCCATGATCCACAGCAAAACTCTTTTCTTTTTGGTTCGGATGAAACCTTTTATGGTGGAGAAGCCGTCAAAATGATCGATGACTTCAACGATGGTCATTGCCCCAATGAGGAAGATCAAAATCTCGCAGGTTTTCCCAAAATGATGAAGGAGGGTTTCTTCCAAGGTGTGTAAACGCGCATCATGGTTCATGGCCGCGAAATTCTCGGTACCCATGCTTCCATCCATCAAGTGGTGAAGATTGCTATTGAACCAGGTTGTAAAACCGTCCAAGCCAAAAGCAACAGCTGCCCAAGCGAGTGCCATCATTAAAAGGGCCGTTACAAGCTTATCAATCTTGATGGTGTGCTCAAGAGTAATGGCCAGGTATCCTATGGCGAATACCGCTACAATAAATATTTCCATGCTGGTTTAAATAAGTTTTTTAAGTGCGATTTCGAAGGCTGCCTTTGCAATTCCGGTTTTCTCTGGATGAACCGCTTTCACGTCAGCAAGCGCTTTCCGAATGGTTCTAGAGGTATCTTCAAAAATCCCTTCATCGCTCAAATCGACGTCTCCGCTGCTCATGAGGTAAGCAAATACGCGCGCCATTCCGCAGTTCGCAATGAAATCTGGGATGATGGAAATGTGGTTGTCCGCGTGGTCTGCAATCGGACCAAAGAAAATGGCTTCATCGGCAAAAGGCACGTTAGCTCCACAAGCAACCACTTCAATTCCCGTGTTAATCAACTGCTCGATTTGGTCTTGGGTGATGAGTCTTGATGCCGCACAAGGGATAAATACCTCGGCGTCCAAAGACCAGATTTTTTCATTCACTTCCTCAAAAGACATCAAACCCTCGTCTTTCAAAGCATTTCCATCTTTCTGAATAAACAATTGACGCACTTCTTCGTGTGAGAGTCCTTCTTGGCGAACAATTCCACCTACCCGGTCGATGATCCCCACAATTTTTGCCCCCATTTGCGAGAGGTAATAGGCGCCTGCCGCACCAACATTTCCCCACCCTTGAACCACAACGCGTTTGCCTTCAATTTGTCCACCGTAGAGGTCATAAAAGTGCTTCACACTCTCCGCAACTCCAAAACCAGTGATCATGTCAGCCACCTTGTAATTGCGTCTCAAATCGGGAGAATATTTTTCATCTTCGAGCGGCTTAACAACACCCAACCGAAGGTTGCCAATACGCTTTACTTTTTGCGCCTCGGTGGGTTGAAAGTGTCCGTTAAAAACGCCTTCTTGAGGATGCCAAACACCACAGTCTTCTGTAATCGGAATCACTTCGTGAATTTCATCCACATTGAGATCTCCACCCGTTCCGTAATAATGCTTCAGCAAGGGGGTAACTGCTGCATACCAGCGCTCCAAAACTTCGTGCTTACGTGGGTCTCTCGGGTCAAAATTGATTCCCGATTTGGCTCCTCCGATTTGCGGACCAGATACCGTAAACTTCACTTCCATGGTTTTGGCAAGCGACTCTACCTCACGCTTATCAAGTCCTACACGCATCCGCGTTCCACCTCCTGCGGCACCTCCGCGGAGTGAATTGATCACCACCCAGCCTTTTGCCTCGGTGTAGGGATCATTCCATTCAAAAACAACTTCAGGAACTTTCTCCTCATAAGCTTTTAACAGCGCTTTCATACTTTTCTTTGTTGGTCGTTCAAAAATAGAAAAATCACCTTCTCGGAACGAGAAAAGCCCTTTGTTTTATCCCGACGCTTTTATGAGGGTAATTTTGTGGCTCAAGGAAGGGCGATCAAACCTGCACAATGATCCCTGCTAGCACCCGTTATGCCTGCGATGATATTGTTTTCTCCTCGAAACCTCAAGACCCCGAGAAAGGCAAATACGAGCGCTTCTTTAAACGATATCAAGCATTGTTCTTCGGCAGTGAGGGTTTTGATCAATAATCCTTTGGGCAGCACCTTTTCAATCTCAAGCATCAATACTCGGTTGAAGGCTCCGCCGCCCGTCACCAATAATGCACCTCGCACCGCGGCCAACTCCGAAGCCACCCTTTCAGCAATGTGCGCACAGGCGGTTCTCATCCGATCTTCCAAACTTAAATCCTCGGTGTATTTCTTCCAATGCGGTAAAAAGGAACGATCGAACCACTCATACCCAAGGGATTTCGGTCCACTCATCTCAAAATATTTCAAGCTCCGAAGCTGAGCCAATACCTCAGGGTGCACTTCTCCCATAGCCGCTAGCCTTCCATCCATATCGAATTCCATCCCCAGTTCTGATGCTAAGAGGTTCAACAAATGGTTGGCCACCGAAAGGTCCATGGCGAGATGTTGGTCTCCATCGAAGTACGATACATTGGCAAATCCACCCAAATTCAAACAGGCCGCCATTTCACCAAAAAGGTGCCGGTCGCCAATGGGAACCAAAGGAGCACCTTGTCCGCCCAAGGCCAAATCTGCCCTCCTAAAATCTCCAACCACAGGAAAGCCGGTAACACTTGCGATGAGTCCTAAATCTGCCAGTTGTAAGGTGAGTTTTTTTTCGGGTTGATGGAATACAGTTTGTCCATGTATTGCAATGAGCGAACAATCTTCTTTGGCCTCATCCAGAAAAACTTTGAGGTGTTTTGCCCAGAACAGGCTCAAATCGTGCTCCAAAAAGGCCAATTCTTCAGCACTCAAAAAGCGGGCTTTTCGCATACGATTAGTCAAGGCCTTGGGGTAGGTTGTTCCTTTGGCGCAAAGAACTTTGAAGCTCCATTTTGTTTCCACCTTTTCAAACTCGGCCAGCACCATGTCCATACCATCAAGTGACGTTCCAGACATCACTCCTGCCGCTATCATGCGATTTTGAGCCCTCATTTCCATATCGAATTGTCTATTGCCTTTGAATGCACTAAATTCGCACTCCGCAAGTTATTGCTTGCAGGCATCGAACAAATGTAGTTCAATATATAACAGACATGAATTTCGAACTTAGTGAAGAACAATTGGCCGTACGCGACGCGGCAAGAGATTTTGCGCAGAACGTCCTGAAGCCAGGAGTAATCGAGCGCGATAACGAACAACGCTTCCCAGCAGAAGAGATCAAGCAACTTGGTGAACTTGGTTTCATGGGAATGATGGTTGACCCTAAATATGGCGGATCAGGAATGGATACCATTTCCTACGTTTTGGCCATGGAAGAGCTTTCAAAAATTGATGCTTCCACTTCAGTATGTGTTTCCGTAAACAATTCCTTAGTATGCTGGGGAATCGAAACCTTCGGAACAGAGGAGCAAAAACAAAAATACCTTCGTCCGCTTGCTACAGGTGAGAAAATTGGAGCTTTTTGTTTGTCTGAACCAGAAGCAGGATCGGATGCAACATCACAACGCACCACGGCCATTGACATGGGAGATCACTATCTCTTGAATGGAACGAAAAACTGGATCACCAACGGAAGCAGTGCAAGCGTTTACATCGTCATTGCACAAACCGATGCTGACAAAGGTCATCGTGGAATCAACGCTGTCATTGTTGAACGCGGCATGGACGGTTTCATCGTTGGAGCGAAAGAAGACAAAATGGGAATCCGTGGATCGGACACCCACACTTTGATGTTCCAAGATGTGAAAGTACCTAAGGAGAACCGTATCGGAGAAGATGGATTTGGATTCAAATTCGCCATGAAAACGCTTTCTGGTGGACGAATTGGAATTGCAGCTCAGGCATTGGGTATCGCTTCAGGTTCTTTGGAATTTGCCACTGCTTATTCAAAAGAAAGAAAAGCTTTCGGAAAAGAAATATCCAAGCACCAAGCCATCGCATTTAAATTGGCAGACATGGCCACCGATGTTGAAGCGGCGCGTTTGCTTTGTTTGAAAGCAGCTTGGTTGAAGGACAACAAAAAGAATTACGATCAGGCCTCAGCAATGGCAAAATTGTACGCTTCAACTGCTGCAATGAAACATTCTGTGGAAGCGGTCCAGATTCACGGTGGTTACGGATTCGTAAAAGAATACCACGTAGAACGCTTGATGAGAGATGCAAAAATTACCCAGATCTATGAAGGTACAAGCGAAGTACAAAAGATCGTTATTTCTCGCGGACTCCTCGCAGAATAGGTCTTTTCACACATAAGATTGTTCATTGAGAACGGAAAAACCGAGTGAGCTTTGGCTTGCTCGGTTTATTTTTGCCCTATGTTTTCCTTCGCGAAAAAAAGCCTCTTCTTTCTTTTGGTCCTCAGTTTGGCACTGGGAAGCGTTTGGTATTTCTTTGAACAAACCAAAGGCCAGTCGCCACGCCAAAACCCCTTATTGATTCTTCAAGAAGAGCTGGATCTTGCCGGACAAATAAATCATCCCGAAGCATTCCTCAAAATAAAGGAAAGCGCTTGGTTCAAAAATCTGCTTACCTCAAGTGAATGGGAAGCTTTGGCGATGAAGGACGCTTTGGCTGAAGTTGGAGTCCTCTCATTTTTCACCACCTCATCCCATACCGATGAACTGATTTTCGCTATCGGCTTTTCTTCCAACACCTCAGCAGACGCAGCCTTTCAACACTTTCTTCAAACTTTCGGATTAAGTGGTCAACAGCGGGAAAACAGCATGAAAATTAACGGAGAAACGCCGCTTCACTTGCGCTTTGAACAGTCTTGTCTCTTCATCTCAAAAAAGGAACTTCACTTGAGTTTTAATGCTGACTCATCCCGCTTTTTTACAGCAGAAGTGCTCAATTCTTGGGATGAAGAAGCCCACATCAACCTCTGGCTCCGCGGCGCGAATTCACCTCAGAACAACGTTGAGCTAAAAAGTGCACCTTTTGCAGCATCCTATTGCGCAGACCTCACACTCAGTGAAAACGGCATCAAATGCAGTGCCCTTGCCATTCATCCAAACAAGGCAGAATACCTCCATGGAGAACGCCGCTGGGGTAAAGACTTGAGAATCTATTTGCCGAGTGATGCAAAGAACATTCAAATCGAACACGCACTATCTGCCGATGACTTGGTTCTTCAAGCCAAAGCCCGCCTAGAAGCAAGAGCTCAACTTGCGGAATATAACGCCCAACAAGCCGCCATTGAGCAACAACACGCATTGGTTTTGGAGGAAACCTGCTTACAATGGAGCAATGGAAGCAGGATGCGTTTTGAATCAAGAGGCAAACAGTTTTTGGTACTTGAACTGAGCGACTCTCTAGCCTTTGGAAATGCGGTTGCCCAATTGCCCGATGTTGAATTATTAGCAGAAGACGGGCACTTCTATATTCATTGGTCGGCGTCCAATCTTTGGGAGAACACCTTACTCCCCCCTTTTAACATCCCCGCGAAATGGGCTGTTTTGAGGGGTGATGTGATCTTGTTTTCGGAGGAGTTCGAAGACTTGAAGGCATATTCAAGACAAATGGATCGCGTTTCCTCAGCACCCTTTAGCTCTGAAGAAAGTGCTCCCATTTCTTTAGATTTAGTGCCTCAAGAGCTCTCTTCCCTTCTTCCGAGCATCAACGCCAGTCTTGGAAATTTGGAGCAAAAAGGATTTGAGCAAGCATTCGCTAGTTTTGAAATGAGAATCGATGTGAGCGACGAAGATCGATCCGTCGTTCAACTCTCATTGATGGAGGAAAAACACGCGAAAGACGAAGAAGAAGTGAGTCTCCGATGGGAATACCTCGCTGAATTCCAAATCACTTCAGACCCTGTTTGGTTAAAAGACCATCGCTCCGGTGGGTATTATGCCCTGTTCCAAGATGAAAGGAACCGACTCATTGCCCTCAGCGATCAGGGAAAACAACTTTGGAGCAGAGAACTCCCAGGACAAATCATGGGTGAAATCACTCAAGTTGATCTCTACAAGAACGACAAGTACCAAATCATCTTCAACACCCCAAAAGCGGTACATTGCATCGACATTCTCGGCAATAATGTGAGCGGATACCCTATTAACCTCGTATCCTTCGCGAGCTCGCCGCTAGCAGTATTCGATTACGACAAAAACC
This sequence comes from uncultured Flavobacteriales bacterium, assembly GCA_938085105.1. GTDB lineage: Bacteria > Bacteroidota > Bacteroidia > Flavobacteriales_D > Sanyastnellaceae > CALKGK01. Next base: position 111,278 of record CALKGK010000033.1, on the reverse strand, counting down.
GTAATTACCGCTTTGTGATTGGTTTGGAAGATGGAAGAACCATCAATTTTCAAGACGAAGCTCAACCCACCAAAGGTTGGAAATTTGAATCCAATGGAGCTCCTATCGTTGACCTTCGGCACATCAAAGCAGGAAATAGAGACTACATTTTTTGTCAAGACCGAGAAGGCGATGTGCGTTTACTTAAAAGAAATGGAGAAGATCGGTTCAACAGCAAGGCAAAGGTTCCAAAGAATGCACGTTACCTTGACTTCTTCATGAAAGAGAAAATCGAAAACTCGAGCATGGTGCTGTGCGATAGCAGCGGACAAGTGATTGAATTGGTATTTGGCGATGGAACTGCTGGACGAATGACCGGACTCGCCAGTGCTGAACATATGCTTTTGGCCGACTTTGATGAAGACCGATTGAACGACTTGATTCTTGCCGACTCTCTCTCTTTGGAAATCTTCAATAGTGCTCGACAGCGCATCCTCAAGTACCGGAGTTCAAGCCCCATCAGCGCTCGTCCGCAAGTCTATCGTTTCCCCAACTCCAGCGTTGTAGGAGTGCTGTTGGCGGAAGAAAATGCCTTGGTTTTTATTGACGAACAAGGGAACTCTTACTTTAGTGAAACGGTCTTTGGGAAGAGCATACCATCCATTCGAGATGCCAATAAAGACGGTGTCTTGGACCTCCTTACCCACGACGGTAAGAAAACCATCCTCTGCTATAAATTTTAGGTTTTAGGGGCCGAAGTGGAACAGGTTAGCAATCCATCATGTCAAGTCCATACTCAAGAAATCTTGCTCCAATCCTTTCGTTGTTTCAAGGCCTTTTTGAGCCCGAGAGCAATGAGCTCATTCTGCGGCAAAGTAAAATCAGGATCTTCATCCATCTTCACAATGGCCATTTTCCTTGCCTTGCTGAGAATCTCTTGGTCGGTTGCCAAGTTCGCCACCTTCAAGTTCATCAAACCACTCTGTTGAGTTCCCATGATGTCTCCTGGTCCGCGCAACTCCAAATCTACTTCTGAGATTTTGAACCCATCGTTCGTTTCGCACATGGTTTTAATTCTTGTTCGGGCATCGGAACTCAGCTTCAATCCGCTCATCAAAATGCAGTAACTCTGTTCAGCACCCCGGCCGACCCTACCTCGAAGCTGATGCAGTTGGGACAAGCCAAAACGTTCGGTGCTTTCAATCACCATCACACTGGCATTGGGAACGTTCACTCCCACTTCAATCACTGTGGTGGCCACTAGGAGCTGGGTCTCTCCTTTGGCAAAACGGCGCATCTCGTAATCTTTGTCTTCTGGTTTCATCTTGCCGTGCACAATACTGATTTGGTATTCCGGCATCGGGAAACTTCGCGAAATGCTTTCGTAGCCGTCCATCAGGTCTTTGTAATCCATGCTCTGACTTTCCTCAATGAGCGGGTAAACCACATACACCTGCCTTCCTTTGGCAATCTCTTCTTTCAAAAAAGCAAACACACTCAAACGATGGGCATCTGTTCGGTGTACGGTTTTAATGGCCTTTCTTCCCGGGGGAAGTTCATCGATTACCGAAATATCAAGATCTCCATACATCGTCATGGCCAAAGTTCTTGGGATGGGTGTAGCTGTCATCACCAAAACATGTGGAGGCAGTTGTGCCTTTGCCCAAAGCTTGGCCCTTTGTGCCACACCAAAACGGTGCTGCTCATCAATAATGGCCATACCGAGACATTTGAACTTGACCTTTGGCTCAATCAAAGCATGGGTTCCAATGAGAATATTGATCTCGCCCGACTCCAAACCTTCGTGAATTCTTCTTCGTTCAGCCGTTTTGACGGAGCCCGTGAGAAGCGCCACCTTAACAGGAAGTTCCTCCAGCATTTTCTGAAACCCTTCATAATGCTGTTGGGCCAAAATCTCAGTGGGTGCCATGAGGCAAATCTGGTAACCGTTGTCGATGGCCAATAAGCCAGCCAATAGGGCCACGATCGTCTTTCCACTTCCAACATCTCCTTGGATGAGCCGGTTCATGTGGTAGCCCGAGTTGACATCGTTACGAATTTCCTTTACCACACGTTTTTGTGCACCCGTGAGTTCAAAACCCAAATGGTTTTTGTAGAACGTCGTGAAGATCTCACCCACGGCAGAGAAGCGCGCTCCAACCGTTCTTTTTGTGCTCACCAATTTTTGCCGAAGGAGAATGAGCTGAAGAAAGAACAACTCTTCAAATTTCAAGCGATTCAGTGCACGAACATAGTCCTCCATGCTTTCGGGAGCATGCATGTTGATGATGGCCGCTCTCCTTGCTGGAAAGTTCAGTTCCTCAATCATATCTTGAGGTAAGGTTTCGGCCATTTGTGGAGGAAGTTGAGTGAGTGCGTTGCGAATCACCTTGGCAATTCCTGCACTGTTCAAACCTTTTTTACCCAATTTCTCAGAGGAGGAATATACTGCTTGAAAGCGACCGCCCTCCAACTTCGCCATCTTGCTTTCCAACTCCAAATCCGGATGAGCGATGTTCCAGGTCCCTTTGTATTCCGAGGGTTTCCCATAGATAACGTAAGTCACTCCCGCTTTGATTTTAGGCTTGATCCATTTGATCCCCTTGAACCACAGCAGTTCAATTTGTCCACTCTCATCTTGAAAAGTGGCCGAGAGTCTGCTTGCTCGTCCACTGCCCAATTCTTGCATGCGAATGATGTGGCCTTTCAATTGAACGCTCATTCCCTCGTTGTCGATATCGGCAACACGATGAAATACCGTCCGATCGATGTGTCGGAAAGGAAAATACTCGAGCAAGTCCATCACTTTGAAGATCCCCAACTCAGATTTCAGAACCTCTGCTCTAGCAGGACCTAGGCCCTTGACGTATTCGATGGGGGTATCTAAAAAGCTTTGATTCATGATTGATGCGAAGATAAAGAATTCATGCTGCTTTCGACTGCGGCTCAAGCAGCGTTCGACTGCATAGAGACTGACTTCTGCTCCGGTCAGGCAGCGCATGGATAGATCTTAGGCTGCTGGAGCGGGGCCGAAGCAAAAAAGCCCCAATTCAACTCGTGAACCGGGGCTTTTTAAAATGGGTTTTTATGTTAAACCAACATCATGATTGGGTTCTCCAACATTCCTTTGAAGGTTTGCAAGAAAGCCGCTCCACTTGCGCCATCTACTACGCGGTGATCGCAAGACAAAGTTACTTTCATGACGTTTCCTGGAACAACCTGCCCGTTTTTCACAACGGGAACCTGCTGGATTCCGCCTACTGCGAGAATGCATGCATCTGGTGGGTTCACGATAGCCGTAAATTCTTCAATACCGAACATTCCAAGGTTGGAAATGGTGAAGGTGTTGCCTTCCCAATCCTGTGGTTGGAGTTTTTTGCTTTTTGCCTTTTGGGCGAAGTCTTTTACTTCAGCGTTGATGGTCGTCATTGGCTTGCTATCAGCAAAGCGAACAACAGGCACCAACAATCCATCTTCAACGGCAACGGCCACACCAATGTGAACGTGCTCATTGTAACGGATCTTATCGCCCAACCAAGAAGAGTTCACTGCAGGGTGCTTTTTCAAAGCAATCGCAGCAGCTTTGATCACCAAGTCGTTAAATGAAATACGAACATCCTCATTGGAGTTCGCCATTTTACGAGCAGCAATCGCATTATCCATATCAATGGATACAGTAAGGTAGAAGTGGGGGGCAGTGAATTTACTCTCCGCCAGTCTTCGTGCGATGGTTTTACGCATTTGAGAAACGGGAACCTCTGTGAAGCTCTCAGCACCGCTTGGAAGTGATGCACTTGGGCTTGTATTTGCACCGGGCACAAAATTCTCAACGTCTTTTTTCACGACTCTTCCACCGTCTCCAGAACCAGCAACTTGGTCCAAGTTGATGCCCTTTTCTTCAGCAATCTTTTTGGCCAATGGAGAAGCTTTTACTCTACCCGAAGCACCATTTGAAACAGGAGCGGGAGATGGACTTGGACTTTCGGCAGGAGCAGGACTGGGAGTAGAATCAGCAGCAGCTGGTTCAGGGCTTGGAGTTGGTGTCTCTGCTTTGGTTTCTGGGGCTGGGGCCTCTTTTTTGGCGCCATCTTTTTCATCGGCTAAGAGTTGAGAAATATCTTCTCCCTTCTCTCCCAAAACACACAAAATGCTGTCCACAGGGGCACTGTCACCCTTATCTACACCAATATGAAGCAAAACACCGTCCTGAAACGATTCAAACTCCATAGTTGCTTTATCTGTTTCGATTTCAGCGAGGAGTTCACCAGATTCAACTTCGTCTCCAACTTTCTTGTGCCATTCAGCTACCACTCCTTCTGTCATGGTATCACTCAATTTAGGCATGCGTACGATTTCCGCCATCGGTAAATGTCTTTCTAAATGATTAATCGTTTACAAAAGGATAGTCCTCCTGCATGTAAACATCTTTGTACAACTCTTCAACTTCTGGGTATGGAGACTCTTCAGCGAACTGAACTGACTCTTCTACCAATGCTTTTACTTCATCTTGAATCGCTTTGATTTTTGCTTCCGTCAACCACTTGTTTTCTTGGATAACATTCAAAGCGTGAACAATCGGATCTTTCGCCTGATATTCTTTCACCTCTTCTTTGGTTCTGTATTTCTGAGGGTCGGACATTGAGTGTCCTTTGTAGCGGTAAGTTTGAATATCCAAAAGTGTTGGACCTTCTCCTTTTCTTGCGCGTTCAGCAGCTCTTGCAAAGGCATCTGCTACAGCCTCAGGACGCATTCCGTCAACAGATTCTGATGGCATTTCGAAACTTGCTCCCAAAACTTTCAAGTCGGTAACGTTCGATGTTCTTTTCACCGAAGTACCCATTGCATAGTTGTTGTTTTCGATCACATAAATCACAGGAAGCTTCCACGTCATGGCCATGTTAAAGGTTTCCCACAAAGCACCTTGACGAGCAGCTCCATCTCCAAAGAAACATGCTGTTACGTGATCTTCATTTCTATACTTATCAGCAAAAGCAATTCCAGCACCCAAGGGAATTTGCCCACCAACGATACCGTGCCCACCAAAAAGGTTGCGCTCTTTATCGAACATGTGCATCGATCCACCTTTACCCTTTGTACAACCGGTAGCTTTACCATAAAGCTCGGCCATCACGTATTTTGGGTGCATCCCCAAGGCAATGGGGTGAGCGTGATCTCGGTACGCAGTAATGAATCGGTCGGTAGGACGAAGCGCCTCCGTCATCCCCGCCAATACTGCTTCCTGACCAATGTATAAGTGACAGAAACCTCCAAACTTTTGCTGGATGTACAACTGTCCGCACTTCTCTTCAAACTTCCTCATCAAGAGCATCTCTTTGTACCACTTGATGTAGGTCTCTTTTGAAAAAGCCGGCTTTGCCTTTTTACTACGGGCAGTGCTGCTTCTTTTGCTCGCACTTTTTGCTGCTTCTGTCGCCATATTCTTATCTCGTTAATGCAATGAATCAACAAATATAGAACACCCAAGTTTCATTGCCATTATTTATGGTGCTTTTTTCAAATCTTCTTTCGAGAAATGAAGTGGTAAAAGACTACGAGCGTCGGACAAAGTGTACACTGTACCCTTTCTAGCTGAAAGTAAAAATTGAAGCGGGTCCTTTTGGTTCATCTGATACTCTAGAATCACCTGTCTGCAAGCCCCACAAGGTGCCACGGGGGAAGAGAGCTCCTCGTGGTTGGTCACAATTGCCAATGAGGTTATCTGCTCGTTGGGGTATTGAGATTTCGCATAAAAAAGAGCTACACGCTCCGCACACAATCCGGAAGGATAAGCTGCATTCTCTTGATTGGTCCCTTCGATGATGGTTCCATTCGACAAACGCACTGCCGCTGCTACCTGAAAATCAGAATAAGGAGCGTATGCTCGGGAAAGTGCACTGCGAGCCACATCGAGTAAAGAGCGGTCGTCCACTCCCAATGCCTGATCGTCCGTATGCACTCCCAATTCAAATTGTATAATCTTCTTCATTTTCTCTTTAATTACTCCAAACACGCTGAGGGAAGACGCTCCTTTCCTTGTATTCTCATCAAGTGTACGCTAAATATCTTATTTTTAGCCCTGACTTTGGAACCTTTAGAACAAATTATTGAACGCTTTTCACCCATCAGCCTGGAAGAGATGGATGCTACGCGCCTCATGAATCGCACCGATACGAAGTATGTGCTGACACGTGAGGAGCTGCTTCGGCTATTGCCCAAACTCGCCTCGGATTATTTCATGCTCGAGGTAGATGGCGTTCGAAGGTCTCATTACACCACCCAATACTACGATCGACCCAATTATGAATTCTATCATGTGCATCAAAACGGCAAAAAAAACCGCGTGAAGGTGCGCTTGAGAAAATATGTGGATTCTGAATTGACTTTCCTTGAGGTAAAACACAAAAACAACAAAGGAAGAACCATCAAATTCAGAAAGCGAATTACCGACCTGAGGGATGAACTGAGCCCGGAAGACTTGAAGTACATCGAAGAGATGTCAGGTCTCACTGGCGCTTTGGAGGCGAAACTCACCAACTCCTTCGAAAGAATTACATTGGTGCACAAAGAGAAGGCAGAAAGGCTGACCTTTGACTTGAACCTGAGTTTTGACCAAAGTAAAAGCCATCATCAAATGAAAGCCTTGGTGATTGCGGAATTAAAACAAGAAGATTACAATCGCCAAACCCTTTTTGCAAAAATACTTAAGCGCAAACTCATTCGCCCTGAACGAATCAGTAAGTACTGTTTGGGTGTTGCTTTGCTTGAAGAAGACATAAAAAAGAATCAAATAAAATCGAAGCTCAGAAAAATTTCTTTGCTCGAAAACAACTCCCCCATATGATCACAAAATCACGTTTTTTATCTTTTTTCCTAGGATTGCTGATCGCTTTAAGCTTGATCCCCAACACTACCTTGGCTCAAACAGAAGAGGAAGTAATGGAACTCGCACAAGAAAACAGCGAAGTTGCGGAGCTCTTGGCCTTGATTCAAAACGAAACTCTTGAAACCGAAGCCGGTGCTTTATTGGGAACCTCTCAGAAAGACGAAAAAGGAGCGAAAGACGAAAAAAACGAGGAGGATGAGGATGACGACAAAGAGGAGGACGATGATAAAAAAGACAAAGAAGACCGTTTCTTAGGAATGGAGTTTTTTGATTACGAAGCCACCTTAAAGTTACTCTTTCGGTTGATCTTCAACTTCGGGTTTGTATTCATTTTGGTGCGAATGATCTATTATCCGAGCGCCAAACGAAAGGATTTCCTTTTTACCTACATGTTGATTTCACTCAGCATCTTCCTGCTCTGTTTCATGCTGGAAAACGTCAAGCTCGACCTCGCCTTTGCTCTTGGTTTGTTTGCCATCTTTGGGATCATACGGTACCGAACCGACCCCATTCCAATTAAGGAGATGACTTATTTGTTTATTGTTATTGCCGTGAGTGTGATGAATGCCTTGGTGAACAAGAAGATTTCTTACCTCGAATTGGTTGTTGCAAATTCAGCCATTATTGGGATCACCTACGGCTTGGAAAAGGTGTGGTTACTGCGCCACGAATCCTTCAAAATCGTTTTGTATGAAAACATCGAACTGATCAAATCTGGTCAGCGAGAAGAACTTCAGAAAGACTTGGAAGAGCGCACGGGAATTAAAATTAACCGTGTTGAAATTGGTCGCATCGACTTCTTAAGAGATACTGCTCTTCTCAAGATCTACTTCTACGAAGACGATCAGCTATCGCACTATGAAGAAAATGGTCGAAGCAGCGACTAGTTGCTGAAAACGAGTGCTACGCAGTGGGCGCTCACTCCTTCTTCTCTACCAACAAAACCGAGGGTCTCAGTAGTGGTTGCTTTGATGGAAACTTGATTTTCATCGACCTGCATCACCTTTGCAATCACCGACTGCATTTCTGGAATCATGGGCTTGATCTTCGGGCGTTGAAGACACACCGTTACATCAATGTTTCCCACTTCGTAACCATTTTTGCGCACGATCGCAACCGTTTCTTTCAGCAAGAGTTTACTATCAACCCCCTTGTATTTTGGGTCGGTATCAGGAAAATGAAAACCGATATCCCGTTGATTGCACGCTCCAAGAAGGGCATCACAGATCACGTGAAGTAAAACATCCGCATCGGAGTGTCCGAGCGCACCTTTTTCATGTGGAACAAGAATTCCACCGAGCCAAAACTCTTCTTTGTGAACAAGCTGATGTACGTCGTATCCATAACCGATACGAAAGGGAACTTTAGAATTATCCTTCACTTCTTGATTTTGAAAGGTCGTCAAACTCCAAACGAAGCGTGAACCTCAAGGTGTTTGCTAGTGGATTGTTTTGACGGGTTGAGATAAGGTAAGACATGTCAATCGCCAAAACAGAGTATTTCAAGCCAGCTCCCAGTGTAATGAACTGTCGGTCTCCCTTAGAAAAGTGCTCATAGAAATAACCCGTTCTAAAGGCAAACTGGTTATCGTACCAATACTCCAATCCACCTCCGAGGTTGATCTCACGCAATTCTTCACGGAAAACACTTCCTTGCTCTACTTCAACATTTCCAAACTCATCGATGATCACGTTTCCGGGAGCATCAATAAACGACTGGTATAGTGCGGTTGCGGTACCCACATCGGGGTCCATACCAGCAATGATTTCTCCTGACTCTTGATCATATCGCGCAGGAGTTGGAACCAATAGTTTGTTTGCATCGAAGGTTATGGTGAGGGAGTTGTAATCGTCCAATTCCATTTGAAGCGCCGTTCCTAATCTTAAGTTTGCAGGAATGAAGTCACGATCTTGGGTGTCCGTGTAGCTCATTTTCGCACCAATGTTCGAAACGTTTACCCCCCAATTCCAGGTCGCATCTTTATCTCCAATCTTCACATCGTCGTTGGTATAGAAAGCAGAAACATCCACGGCAACACTTCGTCCAGGCTTGGTGTTTGCACCATTGGTATTCAATCCACCGGTGAGGTTTGAGTTGATGAAACGCGCACCAATTCCACCACTGAAACGGTTACTCAATTTCTGAGAGAAAGCAACATCCAAGCTAAACTCGGCCGGCTTAAACGTTCTCAAAGCGGTTCCCGCCTCATCCGTAAAAGCGATTTCACCCAAAGAGAAATAACGCAATGCTGCTCCAACTGCTTGATTTTTGTTGAGGACGCGATATCCTGCCAAATAAGCCAAGTTCATATCATCCACCAACTGGCGCAACCAAGGGCTATACGATAAGGACACTTCAAATTCATTTTCACTGAACGCCATCTTGGCCGCGTTCCAATGAATGCTCGCAGCATCGGGCGATAGGGCAACACCAGCATCACCTAGAGCTCCAGCACGAGAATCAGGGGCAATGAGCAGAAAAGGCACTGCCGTTGTGATGGTATTCAATTGGATATTATCAGCACGCTCAGTAACAGGATTGATTTGAGCCGATAACGTATTCATACTGAGCATTGCCAAGGCTGACAACACGAGCGTTCTTAAAGACATCGCTTTGGTTTTATAATAGTGTGCAAATATACGTATAATCTCCTGAAAGGTTCTTTATCGAAGTATGACTAGTCGTTCGAAATGTTCGGCCGACAAACCATCGGGGGTAATCACTTTCACCCGGTAAACGTAAACCCCTCGTCCAATATTATCACCGAAGTCATCTTTTCCATCCCAAGAGATACCTTGACTCCTGAATCCTTCACTTAGTACATTTTCGCGAATGGTTTTCACCAACTTGCCACTAATCGTATATACCTGCACCTCAACATCGAGGTTGTTGCAGGCTTGATTGTGCTCAAAATAGAAGTCGGTATGCGTTGTGAAAGGATTGGGGTAATTCAAAACATGCGTCAATGCCAGCTCAGATGAAGAGGCAACCACAAATTCGGTATTGGCCTCAGAAGAATTGTTATGAACGTCCCAAACCCGAAGGTTCAAGGTGTGAGTTCCTTCAGCCAACTCCTGCAGTTGATAACGCACCTCTCCCGCTTGATAGGTATCGAGATCTGATTCGTAGGCATCGTTCAAGATGATTGGGTCGTTGGTGTTCCCATCGATCACCGCTCTTAAATCGTGACCAATTCCATTTCCTACGGTATTGATTCCATTTTCATCAAACAGTCGGGCAAAAATAAACGGACTCTCATCTGTAGTTCCACCAAAAACAAAAGTGGAATCGTTCATGAATAGTTTAATTTCCGGACCAACGGTGTTCAACTCTGCTCCTTCTGCCGAACCACCAATCTCAAAATCTTCGGTATGTCCGTGGGCATCATTATCTCCATCCACGGCGTAGTAACTGATTCGTCCTGAACCAAAATCGAAGGCAATGTCACGCGGAACAACAAAGCGAAATTCAAAAGCTCCATTTACAACACTCGCCTTGCCCCGATAAATCAAGTTTTTGAATACATCGTAGCTATAATCGTTTGCTGCACCATCATTGTTCAAGGTGAGTACAGTGCTTCTCTTGTCAAAAACGCTAGGGTATATGAAACCGTTAAAATCATTCAAGATGTTGCCTGCTTCATCACTCACAAAACCGCCAATACTCACTTCTTGGAGTGAATTGATGACTTGAGGGTTGTTTGGATCGATCACCTCTCCGTTGATTGTAGTGGTTTGCACCTCAAACTTGGGGTAGCTCAACCTCAAAGCCACATCTCCGAGTAGGCTAAAGTTTCTTTTGTTGGACGAAGGTGAAACCGCATTTTTTGTGAGCTGCATGATTTTCCCGATCGTCAAATTATCGATCCCTTGTTCGTCCAAGGCCACATCAAAGAATGCTGAGTTCAAGAATTGATTTTGCAGGCTTGTTACGATTCGGGTGGTTGTGAGCATGGCAATCGCTCCTCCGTTTTCGTTCATGATGATCAACTCACCGGCAGAACGAAATTCAGGATCATCGTATCTCGCCAATTCGCAGGTCGCGGTCACAAACAAAGGCAAGCGGTTCAAGTTGGTCCACTTCTGAATGGTCGTGAGGTCCAAAATACGTTCGTGGGCGAATCCTCGTTCACCACCGTGTCCGACATAATTGACAATCAATGAACCATTCTGTACTCTTCGTTCAATGGCGGCAGCTCCTTCGGGGTAACGCTCTCCACCAGGGGTCGATTCTTGCTGGTAAGCATCCATGTATAATTTCACCACATCGTAGTCATTGTGCTCCGTGTAGACTTGATTTGCCAATGAATTGCTGTTCGACATGTGAACACTCTCTGACGGGCCGCCGTTCCCATCCCGATCATCCGAAATGAAAGTAATCATGTTTCGCCATGAGCCATAGGGAGAGTTGCTTCCATCACCCAAACAAAATGCTCCTCCATCGCTGGTAGTATTTGAAGCCAGATATGCCTTCACTTTATTCACGTAACCCAAGGCTTCGGATAAGGTCGCGGCAGGAATTCTACCGACACCAATTTGTACCACTTCACCTAGGGCATCTCCTGCTTCATCATCCAAAAAACCGAAGTAATCATCACTAATATAACTCCCGATGGGCGCTACAGAATTGAAGCTTTGGTAAGTAATCACAAGGCCACTTTCGTCTTGAATGTGCTTGTTGTCGAAGGTACCATCTCCCAATATTTGGAGATACTTTGGTTGTAATTCTTCATTGCCCGCCGCTCGATCATAAAGCATCTTCATCATCATTCGAATGGCCGTCACATCATCGTTTCCAGAACTAAACTCGTGATAAACCTGACGAGGAGTAACAATCTCGATTTCCAAACCTTCAGCTCCGTGAATGGCTTGAAGCTCTTCAGCCGCAGGGAGCATTTGACTCGGACAAACGATCACCATATCCACGTTCCCCATACCGTGCAAATTCTGATTTTCTACCCGACCATTAGGAACAGGAGTGAGGTAATTGAAGTCTGAAAAAGCGATGAATTCCTTAAGGCTTCCGCCGTTCGAATTAAAACTTCTTTGATTGTTGCCTTCTGTTTGAAAAGGGATGGAAAAAGCATCGCTCGGGTTGCTCACATCCCAAACCTGAAAGAGTTGATTTGCACCGTCCAACAAGTACTGAGCTACTCCCGGTGTATTGAGTGCTTCGATGGAACGAAAGGAGAGCTGCGCACCCGTCATTCTCAACTCTCGTTTGGCGTTGAATCGAATGTAATCCAGCCAACCTTCAGCACTGGGTTCTCCCTTCACAAAAGTGAGACTAGCTGTAAGCGCATTGTTTGAATTTGGAACGAAATCACTTTCTCCTTCACTGATGTTCGCGATGTTCGCAATGGCACTGGTTCCTGTACCTTGAACAACAATGTCAAATTGCGCATCTCCAACATTCACCTCAAACTCACTATTGGCTCCAATTGAACGTGCGGCAACAGCAATTTCTACATGAGCGGGCTCATCTAGAAGATTGGGCATGGGTACTGTGAAGGGAATGGTTAACGGGTCGAGATCGAAATTCTCTCCAAAAAATCGTCTTCCCGTTTTCGCCAAACTTACTTCATCATTTTCAATCAAAGCCCGATCATCAAAAGAATTCAAGACATAATCTGCGGTTGATGGAGGAGTGGTTTCGATAATTCTTTTTGGATCGGTATCATCGATGCGCAGAAAATAATAGGCAGAATCGGAGTAATGGTGATTGAGGTGTTCGAAACGACCCAAATCGTCGTTGTAGTCCCATGCATCCGCTCCTTGTCCGTAAAAGAGCAAGTAATCATTCGAATCGAAGCTTCCGTCTGCTTCTCCAGACACAAAGATGGCATTCTTCAGGAGGTCATCCGGTCGGTCCGCACTATTTTCAAAGGGCAGCATTCGCCCGCCATTCCCATAAAGGTTGATTTGCTGTGGGTTCACCGTATTCGGATCAATTCCCAAGGACTGAAGGAAAGCCCGGTCAATTCGATACACACCATCGCGGTCGATTCCAATCTTGTACCATTCTCCTTCTGCGAGCACGGAATTATCTGCCCACTCCATCATTCTTTGGGTCGCTTTTGCGCTCAATTCAAACTCATAAGCAGCGCCTACCAAACGCTCGAAGGTTCCATTTTCGGTCTTGCGAATACCATTTCCGCTCAAATTTAAAACGGTACCATTTCCCGTGCTTCTAGCAATCAATTTGGGCTGAAACCCGCTCGAAGCCAGTTTCTTTTGCCTCGGAGTGAGGTCACTCTCCAAAACCACTTCAACAATAGGATTGAAGTTTGTCAAGTCTGCATCATAAAAACCGCGCTCAATGATCTCATTGTGGTGCCACTGGGGAAGCTCATCCGACCAATCAGCCCCTTCGAATCCCATCTTACCTACAGGAATATCAGCTGTTTCACTATCTTCACTCCACGTGAGTGAAAAACGATATTCGTCGGTCTTTTGTCCGAGAACAGTAGCACTCAAGAGACAAAAGAAGAGGAGGAATGGAATTGTTTTGGGCATATCTTTTAATAATGTACTTGGCTAGAAGCAACAAAATAAACGAACTTGAAGTTCTCTTATTGCAGCAAAGATGCGAAAGATGCAGAAATATTTTTCGTAATATTGCTAATTCACGTAGGACGAAGACCAAACCAAAAGTGATGAAGAAAGTACTTTTATGTACAGGAATGATAGCCATCTTGTCGATGTTACTGCCGAGCAGTACTCAGGCGCAGGATGCTGAGTTCACACAATTTTACGCCAACCCGCTTTATTTGAACCCTGCATTTGCGGGTACTGCGCGTTGTCCACGATTGGTGATGAACTACCGAAACCAGTGGCCTGCCCTGTCAGGTTCATTTGTGACGAGCAGTGCGAGTTATGACCAACATGTGGAGACCCTCCACGGAGGTTTGGGATTGATTGCCGTTCGAGATCAAGCTGGTGAAGGAACGTTGACAACAACAACCATTAGTGGGATTTATTCTTATCAAATGGCCTTGAGTAGAACCTTCTCTTTGAAAGCAGGTTTCCAGGCTACCTACATGCAGAAAGCATTGGACTGGAGTAAACTTACTTTTGGAGACATGATCGACCCAAGAAAAGGGTTCATCTATGAAACAAGAGACGTGCCTCGTGGAAACCTTACTGCGGACGGACGTGGAACTGTTTCTAACGTGGATTTCAGCGCCGGACTACTTGGTTTCTCAGAGAAATTCTATTTCGGAGTTGCTGCTCATCACTTGACCGAGCCCAACGAGTCTTTGGTCGTTGGTACAAGCCGCCTTCCGATTAAATGGACAGGTCATGCAGGAGCCGTTATCCCTATCGATCGTCGCAGTCGATACAGCGAATCAAGCATCTCCCCAAACATTCTTTATCGAAGACAAGGAGAATTTCAGCAACTTAATATGGGTCTTTACGTAAACAAAGGTCCATTGGTTGGTGGAATCTGGTATCGTGGACTCCTTTTCGGAGATTATCGCGATGCATTTATCGTTACCTTGGGTGTCCAAACCGAAGTTATTCGTTTTGGATACAGCTACGACGTTACCGTTTCTGAATTGACCCCTGCAACCGGAGGATCGCACGAGGTTTCAATGGCCATTCAGTTTGATTGTCGACCAAAAAGAAAGAAGTTTAGGACAATATCCTGCCCGTCTTTCTAGTTATTTGTTTATTATTTGCAAGGAAATCACTTATTTAGGAAATCATGAAAGTCCTTAGGAACTCACTTAGTATTCTAACATTGCTCGGGAGTGTTCTCTTACTCGCGTCTTGCGGACAAGAGCGTTCTGGAGCCACAGGATGGGCCTACAACGACCCGTCGAACGGTGGATTTGAAAAAGCCCCTTTTGTTGAGCAAGAAACCGGACCAGGTTTGGTCCTCATCGAAGGTGGAACATTTACCATGGGTAGAGTTGAAGACGATGTTACTTACGGTTGGGATAATATTCCACGAAGAGTAACTGTTTCTTCTTTTTACATGGATGAAACCGAGGTCACCAACTTGTACTGGTTAGAGTACCTTCATTGGCTACAACGCATCTATGGCGATAGCTATCCGGAAATCGTAAACAAAGCCCTCCCCGACACCTTGGTGTGGAGAGAGAAAATGGAGTACAACGAACCTTACGTTGAATACTACCTAAGACACCCGGCTTATAGAGATTATCCAGTAGTAGGAATCAACTGGCTTCAGGCCAATGATTTTTGCGCTTGGAGAACCGACCGTGTGAACGAAATCATTTTGATTCGTGAAGGTCTTTTGGTACATAACCCAGAAGCGCAAGTGGATGAAGAACACTTCACTACTGATGCCTATTTTGGCGGACAGTACGAAGGTGAAAAAGATGCCGACGGTGTGGTTGACCTGAGACCAGGATCGAGCGGATACCGTAACGTGAGAATGGAAGATGGAATCTTGCTCCCACGTTATCGACTACCAACAGAAGCAGAGTGGGAATTCGCCGCTCTCGGACTCATTGGTAACTCTTACCAAGAATTGATCTCTGATCGTAGAACTTACCCTTGGAACGGACACTATGTGCGTAACGATAACAGCGGTGGACGATTCTACGGACAATTGAATGCAAACTTCGTTCGTGGACGTGGTGACCTTATGGGAGTTGCTGGTGCTCTAAATGATGCTGGTGACATTACCACTCCTGTGTATAGCTATGCTCCGAACGATTACGGTCTTTACAACATGGCTGGTAACGTATCCGAGTGGGTGATGGATGTTTATCGTCCGCTTTCTCCTCAGGATAAAGGAGAGTTTAGACCTTTCCGTGGAAACGTATTCCAAACGAAAGTATTGAACAGTGAAGGTGGTCTTGAAGACAAGTACGACTATGTAGTTTACGATGTAGAAGGTGTAGAGTATTTCTTGAAAGAGTATCAAAAACGTTCTCAAGGGCGTTTGACTGATACCGATCAGAACCTCATCGACAACCTTTTGACTTACACTACTCAAGCAAAAGAAGATTTGAAAAACAGATTGCACGCAGAAGCGAACCAAAGAATTCAAGATGGAATGGATTTGATCGCTAGTTCTGATTCGCAAGTTGCCCCAGATCTTCGTGATGGAATCGCTGATTATATAGAGTCAACTCCTGGTGACATGAGAATGCGTGATGTAACCATCGCTGAGAACATCGATCGAAGAAATTATAGAGAATCAGACAACATCGACTACGGTGATGGTGATTTGAACTCTTCTATTTACTATGAAGATCCTTCTTTCGAAAGTAACGAAAACCGCATGTATGACTGGGGTAAAACAACCTTGGTGAATGATCGTGCGAGAGTTTACAAAGGAGGTTCATGGAGAGACAGAGCTTACTGGATAATTCCAGGAACACGTCGTTTCTTGGATGAAAGAAGATCAACTTCAACCATTGGTTTCCGTTGCGCGATGACCAGAGTTGGAAGTCCGACAGGCTTTACTCAAGAGTAAAAATACCTGGAGAATCATTTTCGCAGAGAATATTGAATAAACCCTGAGGCCAAGCCTTGGGGTTTATTATTTTTGGGAGATGATGATGGAGGAAATCTACCGACGGTTCAACAAGTCCACAGGAATTTGTACCGACACCCGAAAAATGGCCTTAGGTAAGTTTTTTGTTGCTTTGAGTGGCGAAAACTTTGACGGAAATCAATTTGTGGAAGCAGCCCTTGAATTGGGAGCATCTGCTGTGGTTTGCAAGAAAGGAATTGACTTGAAGGACAACAAGATCATTCAAGTAGATGATCCCCTAGTGACCTTACAAGAACTTGCCCGACATCATCGCCAGCAATTCGAATTCCCCATCATTGGAATTACCGGAAGCAATGGAAAGACTACCAGTAAAGAACTCATCCGCGATGTACTTTCTACCGAATTGAAAGTTGGAGCAACAATAGGTAATCTTAACAACCACATCGGAGTTCCTTTAACACTACTTTCTTTCCCACTGGACCTCGATGTTGGTATTGTAGAAATGGGGGCCAACCATCAAAATGAAATTGCCTTTCTGTGTAGCATCAGCATGCCTGATCTTGCGTACATCACCAATATTGGAAAAGCCCACTTGGAAGGGTTTGGCGGACCTCAAGGCGTACGGCAAGGGAAAAAAGAACTCTTTGACTACATAGCCGATAAAGGAGGAAGAGCATTTGTTCCGACTACAGACACCGTTTTGGTTGAATGCGCTGAAGATATTGAACACCTCATTCGCTTTGGGAAACTTCTTCCACCAAGAATCATTCAAGTTGCTCAACAAAAAGAGCTCTTGCTTGAGATTGAAACTTCTACAGGTGTACATCCCTTTAAATGTAAGTTAGAAGGGGAATACAACAAAAACAACATCCTCATAGCCATTGCCATAGGCATGCATTTCAATATCGAACTTGAGAACATGCAAGCTGCCATTGCGAACTATACGCCAGAGAACAACCGTTCACAATGGCTTGTGACGAGCAGAAATAAAGTGATTATGGATGCCTACAATGCTAATCCGAGTAGCATGGCTCACGCTTTGGAGAATTTAAGGAATTACGGTAGTGAAGGACTGGCAATCTTGGGCGACATGTTTGAAATGGGAGAGCATAGTCTACGAGAACATCAAGTATTGGTGAATTATCTGCGAGAACATGAAATGGACGCCATATTGATTGGAGAACACTTCGCTGCAACACATCATAAAGGTATCCCCCATTTCAAGTCAACCCAAGAAGCCTATGAACATCTTGAACTATCTCCTCCTAGCGGAAGAATTATCCTCTTGAAGGGATCGAGAGGAATTGCATTAGAAGGGCTCAAGGACTTATTATAAGCACCACGAAATACTATCTTTGTTGAAAATTACACCAATGGACTTTTTAGAAGAGCTGCGATGGAGAGGCATGTTGCACGATGTGATGCCTGGAACAGATGAACAACTGAAGAAAGAAATGACTCTCGGTTATGTGGGCTTTGACCCTACGGCTGACTCTCTTCATATCGGTAATTTAGTGCCCATCATGCTTTTGGTACATTTTCAGCGAGCGGGCCACAAGCCCATCGCCTTGGTGGGAGGAGCAACTGGAATGGTTGGAGATCCTAGCGGAAAAAGCAACGAGCGAAACATGTTGGATTTGGACACTTTAAATCACAATCTAGCGTGTCAAAAAGCACAACTTCAGAAGTTCCTCGATTTTGACTGCGGAGAAAATGCCGCGGAAATCGTCAACAACTATGACTGGTTCAAGGACATTTCCTTTTTAGACTTTATTCGCGACGTTGGTAAACACATCACCGTGAACTACATGATGGCGAAAGACTCTGTTAAAAAGCGACTTGATGGAAACGGAATGAGCTTTACAGAATTCACCTACCAGCTGGTTCAGGGCTACGATTTCTACCACCTTTGGAAAGAGCGCAACTGTTTACTTCAATTTGGAGGTTCAGATCAATGGGGGAACATTGTCACGGGAACTGAATTGGTGAGGAGAAAAGGGGGCGGACAAGCCTTTGCATGCACAGCGACGCTCATTACGAAATCTGACGGTTCTAAATTTGGAAAGAGTGAAGGAGGCAACGTTTGGATTGACCCGAAGAAGACCTCTCCTTATAAGTTTTACCAGTACTGGCTGAACGCAAGTGATGAAGACGCCAAGAAGTACATTCGCATCTTTACCTTGAAAGATCAAGAAAGCATCGAGGCCATCGAAGTGGAGCACAACAAGTCTCCGGAAATGAGAATACTTCAAAAAGCTTTGGCTGAAGACATCACCTTGCGCATTCATGGAGAAGAAGCCTTGGAGATGGCACACAAAGCTTCGAACATCCTATTTGGGAAATCAACGGCAGAAGACCTGAAGTCCATCAGTGAAGATGACTTCCTAAGCATATTCTCTGGGGTTCCTCAATCTGAAATTAGCATGAACGAGCTGAAGGAAGGGTTAGGAATCATTGATGCCCTCAGCGCGAAAAGTGGTTTCTTGAAAAGCAATGGAGAAGCTCGACGCGCATTGAAGGAAAATTCAATCAGCGTGAACAAGACTAAGGTGAACGATCAGTACACCCTCGGAGCAACTGATTTACTCTCTCAGCGCTATGTACTGCTTCAACGGGGAAAGAAATCTTATTGCATCCTCAAGTTCGCTTAGCCCGGCTTGTACCGAAGAACATTTATAGAAAGAATGATCAAAAAAAAAGTCCTGACGTTTCAGGACTTTTTCATTTGTTTAGGAAATCACAAATGTTGGCTGGTTGTAGTTTAGGACCAACCAAGTATGTTTAAAGGCACCACATTTCTTAAAAATGAAAGTTCATGCGGGCATTTTTTTATAACAATAACAAGTCGAGTTCGCATGTCCTTCGCAAAAGACCTCGTCTTGCTCAATCATAAGACGAGTAAACATGTAAAAGGGTTGCTGCTCTCGAACGACTTTTTTCATTTTATTTTGGACTGGTGAAAACACCTACATGGAGATGTGCTTTGCGCCTTTACAGGTTTGCAACCATTAGATTACATCCTCGAACTTCTGCGTGGTCAAACCTCCCCAGTACTTCAAAAGTACCTGCTCCGGTTTTCCTACCTAAATCAGCTGTTTCGATGAAAGCGCAACTCTCGGTATTTGCTAGGTCGATGACATTGAGTCCACCACTCCTCCCCTCCTGAACAAGATCAAAAGGATCTGAACTTGAACGCACCAATACCTTCATCCAGGGTGGACATTCAAACACACCTTTTTCTTTGCTGTACGCCTGAGAGAGCAACTCTGTCATTCCGTATTCGCTGTGAATCTCACCCAAGTGAAAAGCTTCTTTCAGTTGACGATGGACCTCTTCACGGAGAAGCTCTTTTCTTCTTCCTTTCATCCCTCCTGTTTCCATCATTACGATGGGAGCTTTGGACAAGTCGAAGGCATGATCCTCAGCAAAATCGAGCAAAGCAAAAGTCACTCCAATCAAAAGAGCGGGTGTTTTTTCTTTTGCGCATTGCTTGAGGTGATCTTTTAAATTTTGGAAATCATCGAGAAAAAAACCTCCATTGGTCTTTGCGTTTTGCTCCATCAGCCCCTTTGCCATCACCACCAAAGAAGACCCTGTTCGCTCCAAATAAGAAGGCAAGAGCGCGAAAACCGAAGCGTGCTTTAATTCGGGGTAGAAGTGATCAAAAGCCGTTTTATAAACCCGCTCATACCATTTTAAATCGTCCACGAAATGCTGGCTTGGTGTTCCTCCTGTTGTCGTACTGCTAGTGAAGATGGCTGCTTTTCGGTTGGAAGTAGTGTAAACCTCGTGCGATTTGAAGAGGGAAATGGGGAGGAAAGGTATTTTGTCTATGCTATCGATCAAATCAAGATCTCTACCCAGCAAACGCACATAACTCGCATACACCGGGTTGTTACGCACCTGGTAATGAAATAGCTCCAATGCAATTTCATTGAAGGCTTGTTCGTTCTTTAAATGAAATATATGATCTTTTTTTGCGAAGGACATCCTGAACTTTGGGTCAAAATTATGTGTTAATTGTTAGATTTGATGGACATGAGAAAAATACTGTATTTCTTTTTTGCCCTTTCGCTTTTGAGTTCTTGTTTGCCCGAGGCTCAATATCCACCGGAACCCGTGATTTCTTTTGAATCGATTATTCAAACGGGAAACCAAGCCGTGATGCGCATCAACTTTACGGATGGTGACGGAAACATTGGATTGGAGCAAGGAGATACCCTAGGTATTAATTGTCCAGACACCTGCCGATTTTACTACAACCTTTTCTGTGAGTACTATGAGTTGCAGAATGGAGAATGGGTGCACTATCCTTTGGATCCTGCCCTGGGACAGATTCCTTTTTACTACCGATTACCTTACGCTACACCTGAAGGTCAAAACCCCGCTTTGAATGGAGAAATCAAGATTGACATGCCCAGTCATTATTTATTGGGGACTGGCTTTGATACTTGTCGTTTCGAAATTCAGCTCTTTGATCGCGCTTTGAATGAAAGCAACATCGTTCGCTCGACCATCTTTCTCAAAAACAATTAAGTCAAAAAAAGGAAGCTTAGATTCGACCAATGATCCCTTCGCTTACTGCAAAGATGTGATCGCCGATTTTTTCAAGTGCGATAAATACATCGTTGTACACCATTCCTGAGGCCACACTGTATTTGCTTTTCTCTACATCTTTCAAGTGGCGACTTCTCATCTCGTTTCTCAACTCGTTGATCTTATCTTCGGCCATCTCTGCTTCAGCAATGGTAACTTGTCCGCGAGGCGTATCCAAATTTTTCTTCATCACTTCAAAAGCATCTTCCACGAGCACGAACATCTCTTTTAAGCTCTCTCTTTGCTTTGGGACGAAGTACACCTTCTTGTTGTTCTTGCTTTCGAGGTTCATGGTGATTTGGTAGTACAAGTCACCAATCTTCTCCAAATCATCGGTAATACTGAGCAAGCCTCTCACTCTAGCACTGGTGCTAGGCGACATTTCCTCCTTGGAAAGCTCCGTGAGGTAATTGGCAATCTCAATTTCAAAATTATCTGTGATTTCCTCATACTTGCCCACTTTCTCAACCAGCTTTTGCCGCTTTTTAGGATCTGTAGACTCCAGTAATTTGTTCACTTGGTTGTTCATTCTTGAAGTGATTTGTCCAAATTTGGACACCTCCTTGTAAGCTTCAAGCAACGAAAGTTCAGGCGTACCCATAACACCACCACCGATATACTCAAGGCTAAATTCATCGTCCTCCCCACCTTTTGAAGGAACGAGTTTCACCACTGTTCTTGCGATAAAGTCAACGAACCATACTAGAAGCAGGGTATTGATGATGTTAAACGAAGTATGGAACAAGGAGAGCATGAGTTCATTTTCACCTTTTCCGAGGTTCGGATTAATGGAAGTTACCCAATTTTGGAAAGGTTCGTAGATGTACTCAATCATCCCTAAGAAAGGCTTGAATACGATAATCATCCAAACTACACCAAAGACATTAAAAATCAGGTGAGCACGGGCAGCTCTTTTGGCATGGACGTTAGCGATCATTGCCGCCAGGTTTGCTGTAATGGTAGTACCAATATTCTCTCCCAGTACCATTGCCGCAGCAATATCGAGGGTGATGATATCCTTAGATAGTAGTGTTAGCGTCAAAGCCATGGCCGCAGAAGACGATTGCACGATGAGTGTAATGAAAGTACCAACAATCACAAAAATGATGGTTGTACCGATCCCCAAATTGGTCCACCCACTCAAAAAAGAAAGTGCATCTGCATTTCCTTGAAGATCTGGAACGGAATCCTTCAAAGCCTCCAAGCCCATGAAGAGAATGGCGAAACCAATCAGCACTTCTGCTACGTTCTTAAACCTTTCTCTCTTGACAAAGAGCATTGGAAAGGCAATCGCAATGATGGGCAGAGCAATGGCCGCAATCTTGAATTTCCCAAAGGCAAAAATAGCGATGAGCCAAGCGGTAACCGTTGTACCAATGTTCGCTCCCATGATAACACCAATCGCTTCTCTGAGCTTGAGCAAACCAGCATTCACAAAACTCACCACCATAACAGTTGTTGCCGATGAACTTTGAATGATTGCTGTGGTGGAAAATCCGGTGAATACCCCTTTCACTCGGTTGGAAGTCATGGCCCCCAAGATTTGTCGAAGTTTTGATCCGGCAACACGCTGAATTCCTTCACTCATTACTTTCATACCGAAGATGAAAAGCCCGAGGGCTCCAATCAACTTCAAAACATCAAAAAAATCGTAGTTCATCGCTAGTGTAAATATGGCGCAAATGTACTCTCTTGCTTTGGCAGAGACCCCTTCCCTGGTTTAATTTATTATTAACATGCGCTTAACAAGACAAAGAAGAGGTTACCGAGCTCACATAAAAGACAACAAAATCCCTACTCCTTAACATTTGCTTAAAACTGCAAAGGCAACAAAATCAATCACTTAAGAACAAATCAAGACCTCGACTTGCAATACTCTTAACATTTACTTAACTTTACCGTAATGTTTAAGATACTTATCGCAGGTTTTGGATTATTGGTCGCAGTTTCGATTCACGCTCAAGATTTAATTGAGGTTAATGGAAAGGTCTGCACTACTGACTCTGTTGAGTTCAGTGGTGAGAAATTGGTTTATTTCCACAATGGGAATTTGGCTGCTCGCTACCAATTTGAAAACGGTTTATTGAATGAGCAGGTCGTTTTCTACTTTGAAGGCGGAGGAATTCGTGAAACGGGGCACTATTTGAACAACGAGAAGCATGGCACTTGGACTTCTTACAATCAAAAAGGGAATATTGAAGCTCAGGGTAAATTTGAAGAAGGAGTCAAGGACGGTCGTTGGCTTGTATTTGATGAACAAGGTACTTGCCGACTAGAGATCTTCTACGACATTGGCCAGCCCATGGGTTACTGGACACTATTCAACGAGATGGCTGAAGTAATGGAAGCCAGACACTACCCATAAAGACAAAAAACATTGAAATAAAAAAAGCGGAGGTAACCCTCCGCTTTTTTGTTTTAAAACCATCGTCTTATTAATCACAAGGAGAACCAAAGTCTCCCAAGAAAAGAAGAAGATCGGAAGCATTCACAAAACCGTCTTGATTAAAGTCAGCCGGACATGGGTTGATGTTGAAAGTACAAGAACCATCGTCTACAGTAGCGATAGCATCGTAGTTGGACGCCACCTCGTAAGTACAACCGAGGAGTTCGCAAGAACCATCGTCTGTGGTTGCGTTAACATCGTAGTTCAATGCATCTGGATTGGTACAACCAGCATATTCACAGCTACCATCGTCAACCAAAGCAGTAGCATCGTAGTTAGATGCGAGTGGATCTGTACATCCTGCAGGAGGAGTACTGTTGGCAGCACCTGGAGTACCATTATCTACGTAAGAATCTTGCCAGCTCGCTGCAACACTATTGTCAGACGAAGCATCGATCAATTCGAGTGAAGGACAGTTTCCGTCAGCCATGGTAGGCCATCCGTTAGCATCGTCATAAACCACTTGATCGATCAAGTTTCCAAAGGCATCGGTAAGGTTGATATCTGTACCTCCGTTACCAAGAGCTCCGAACAACTCGAATACTTGGTATCCGTTTCCAGTGTAAGAACCAGGGTTCATCGCAAGTAAGATGTACTCTCCAGCAGCGATTGATGCACCTTCAGGGAAGGTCATGTTTGGTCCACCAGTTACTGTGAAACCAGACAAATCGATGCTTGTAGCTTCAGCATTGTAAAGCTCGAAGAATTCGAAGTCACCGTCATCACCTTGCGCAAAACATGGGTTGTAGTGGATCTCATTGATAACGATCAAAGGCTCAGTAAAGTAGCAAGAACCGTCGTCAGTAGTTGCTGTTGCATCGTAGTTCAAAGCAGTATCATCGGTACAACCTTCTACGATACAAGATCCGTCATCTGCTGTAGCAGCAGGATCAAAGTTGGTAGCCGCAGGGTTCGTACATCCAGGGATGTTCGCACAAGAACCATCATCAATGGTTGCAAGCGGATCGAAGTTAGGGAATGTGTTATCGGTACAACCGAAACGTTCAACATCTCCAGCATTTCTTGGTGTAAGTTTGTAATTACCAAAAGAGTAATACAAAGGAGCAGTAACGCGGAAGGTAATGCCTTCATCTACTGGGGTTAGAACCACTCCGAGGTCATCAACAAGAACCGCTCCTGAAGAATCGTCGAGCGACCACTCTCCGAATCCAAGATCGCCAGCTCCTACACCAACAGTACCAGTCACTTGCAAGAGAACACCCTCCCATTGCTCAGCGCTTGCGTCAAAAGTTGACAATACTTCAACTGCTGGCAAAGCATTTCCAGAAGTGAGTACAGCAATATTTTCAGCATTGATCTGTGTAAGTCCATTGGTTTCAAGTACAACACCTTCTACCTCAACTTCATCACCGATAGCTACTCCAGCGCCGTTCACCCAAATTCCTGAGTTGGCACCGGTACCATCTTGCATGGTAAACAAGTTAGAACCACCGTAAACTGCTGTTACAACACCGCTGGTTGCAACACCTTCATTGGTGTAAAGCTCTGACTGAAGTTCAGAAATAGTGTACTCTGTGAAGGGAGGAACCGTTGAGTTCGCAGCTCCAGGAGTTCCGTTCAATTCGAAAGAAGCTTGCCAGTTGCTACCAATGGCATTGTCTGTGTTTACATCAATCAACTCCAAAGATGAACAGTTACCGTTAGCATTAGGGAAGTTTACACCAGTATCGTAAATGAAAGCATCTACTACAATTCCTGCATCGTTCAAAAGACTCACTGGCTCTCCTCCGTTTCCGAAAGCACCACCGCTTACTTGGAATACTTGGTATCCATTTCCATCGTAAGTTGCAGCTGTTGCAGCAACGATAATGTATTCTCCTGCAGCGATAGAAGACATCGCTGGGAAAATGAAATCTACCCCATCGATGGACCAACCTGAGAGGTCAACGGCATTCACGTCGTTATTGAAAAGCTCGATAAACTCATAGAGGTTATCCCCACCTTGATCGGTACAAGGGTTATAATGAAGCTCATTGAAAACAATTGCAGGAACTGTGAACACACAAGAGCCGTCGTCATTTGTAGCATCGGCGTTGTAGTTCAATGCAGTATCATCGGTACAACCTTGAATAATGCAAGAACCATCATCGGTGTTTGCATTTGGGTTATAGTTATCGGCAGTATCATTCGTACAACCAGATATGATGCAAGAACCATCATCCAAAGTAGCTGCAGCATCGTAGTTGTCAGCCGTTGGGTCAGTACAACCTGGGATCGCACCTGCAACGTTGCTTACTGCGAAGAAGTCAAAAGCGAAAGATTCACTTCCAGAAACAGAAGGAGAATCTGCATAAGCTCTAATGACCAAAGAAGTTCCAGAAACTGTGAACGACTTGGTGAGGCTTTGGAAAGCGGGAGTGATTTCTACGTCACCCACATTATCGTCGTCCATATCCATCCACATACCGATGTTCGCTCCAGAAGCACCAGTTGGAGCAGCTGTTGTCAACAAGGTAGTCCATGCACCGCCGTCTACTGCATACTCTACACGAAGGGTATCGTTTGAATCCCAGCCTCCGGCCACAAGCTCAGTGGCAAACAAACCGCTGAACTGCAAGTCTGAAAGACCTGTGATGTCTACTGCAGAGAAGGTAAGTGTTTTCACGGTTAGTAAGTCTCCACCATTGTCATCCCAATCCTCAGCAGCCCAAAAGAAAGTGCCATCAAAACCACTGTAAGCACCAGAAACATTAGTTCCATCAGTTCTTCCAAAGTGATCACTAGTTCCATCGTTAAAGGCGAATGAAGAAACATAGTTCGTTCCTTCTCCATCTGTTTCGAAGCTTTCGGACCAAATCTGTGCCCCTGCCTCAAAATTTACTGCGAACAAGCCCATGGCTAGGACATAGAGCGCTAGTACGTTTGATAATTTCATAAAAGTTGAATTTTGGTTAATGCGTTGTTTGCCGTTTTTTTGGCTATAACTTCATGCAAAACTACTATCCTTTTTGCAACTAACCCCCCTTTACAATATTAGCTTAATGTTATGCTTAACTGGACTGACATGCTTCGAGTGAGGACGCATATTTAACCCCTATTCCATCCTCAATCAAACAGGTTCAATTGTTCTGGTAATTGCTTGAAAGATCGTCGGTGATGAGGAGAAACCCCCACTTTTCGGATTGCTTCACGATGGGCCTTTGTAGGATACCCTTTGTTCTTTTCCCAATGGTAATTTGGGTAAGCTTCTGATAATTGAAGCATCAGTTCGTCGCGATGTGTTTTAGCCAAGATTGAGGCTGCCGCTATGGATTGAAACTTCGCATCTCCCTTGATAATGCATGTATGCTCTATTACTTCATGGGCGTTGAAACGATTGCCATCGATCAAAAGATGCTCTGGCTGCACTTTAAGTTGATCCACGGCTCTTTTCATGGCCGTAAAAGAGGCATTCAAGATATTGATCTCGTCAATTTCCTCCGGCGAAACAGCCACTACCGCCCAAGCCAAGGCCTTTGCTTCAATTTCTAGCCTCAATGCACTTCGCTTTTTTTCGGTGAGCTGTTTTGAATCGTTTAAGGCCGCGATTTTATTGTTCTCATCTAAAATGACTGCAGCAGCGACTACAGGTCCGGCAAGACAACCCCTTCCCGCTTCATCACATCCAGCTTCAAGTCTTCCTTCCAACAAACAAAAATCAAGCATGGTTTATGGTCTTTAAAATCGATTCCCAAAGCTTTTCAGCAGCATTTTCCCAAGTAAACATGCGCGCTCTTTCAAGTCCTTTTGAAATCAAATCAGCACGTAGATTTCCATCTGCTTCCAATTGCAACATTCCCTTTGTTATTTCATTCACATCTTCTGCGTTCACCAAAAGAGCAGCATCCCCAACCACTTCGGGCAAGCTTGAATTATTAGAACATAAAAGCGGAACACCCGAAGCAAAACTTTCAATTGCGGGGATCCCAAAGCCTTCGAAAAGTGGAACGAATGTCATTGCCAAAGCACCCGCCAAACAACGACTCATTTCTTCGTGTTTCATTCTGCCCAATTGAATGACTTCTTTGCCAAAACTCATTGCATTCAAGGTCTTCTCCTCTTCGCTCCCATCCCACATGGCCGCTCCAATGAGCACTAGTTTCGCCTTTCCGCCTTGTGAACGAAAATTTTCAAAGGCCTGAAGCAAACGGAGGATGTTTTTTCTTGGGTTGATGGATCCAACGTAGATGAAGTATGGGTTGGCATCGGCATACTCCCTTCGGATCTTTTGAATTTCTTCCTTTTCTCTTGGGTAGAAACGATCATCCACCCCGTTGTACACCACATCGATGGTTTCAGGCTCAATGTTGTAACACGCCTGAATGTCTTCTTTAGAGAACTCCGAAACGGTTACGATTCTACTTGCTTTTTGCGCAAACTTTGGGAAGCGGGATTGATAATACTGTGCAATTTTCTGTGGTAGCAGCTTTGGGAAATGTTCGAAATTGAGATCGTGGATGACGGCGAGCTGCTTGACAGCTGTTCGAAGTGAAACGAAACCATCTGGACTCAAAAACAAGTCTACGTTGTCTTTTTTAAGTTGATGCGAAACGCTCCAATTGAACCAAAAATCAAATAAATAGGTGCGTCTTGCCGGAGGGAACAAGTGTTTCCCAGTCACATTCTCACTCAGAATAAACGCTTCGGGAACAGGACGATCGAAGTAAAAAATAAATTCCACTTCGGGGTGATCAAGGACCATTCGGCGCAGGATCTCCAGAGTGAAGCGACCAATACCTTCGAGCTTGTTGGGCACGAGCAAACGGGTGTTAACGGCAATTCGGAGTGGCTTCATTTCGGCGAAGATATTAAAACGGCACAAGACCGAGGAGGGTCAGATTCGAAGATACCAATGCTTTTAGCTAAATTTCGTCCGCATTAATCGCTCTTCATGCGCAAAGAATTTCTTTCCAACCTCAGTCTCATCCTCTTGCTGAATTTCCTCGTCAAGCCCTTTTATGTGCTCGGTGTCGAAACCCAAATTCAGAATGCAGTGGGTCCGTTTGACTTTGGTATTTACAGCGCCATTTTGAGTTTTACCTTTTTACTGAACATCCTTTTGGACGGCGGCATTACCAATTTCAACACCCGAAACATTGCCCAGCACCGTCAATTATTGAGCAAACACTTTGGCGGCATTGTGCGTGTCCGTTTGATGCTTGGCGGGGTTTACATGTTGCTTTTGCTCATTCTTGGTAGCTTTTTAAACTATGTTCAAGAACACTTTTGGATGCTCTTTTTACTGGGCTTCAATCAGTTTCTCGTGGCCAGCATTTTGTATTGCCGTTCTAACCTAGCGGGCCTGCATCGCTTCAAAGCAGACGCATTTATTTCTGTTCTCGACCGCGGTTTATTGCTCATTTTCATGGGGGGACTGCTCCTCTTTTCTAAATTCTTTGGCGAGTTTCAAATCATGTGGCTGGTATACGGACAAACGCTCGCTTACTTCATTGCTTTGGTGAGTTCTCTCATTCTCTTACGCAAAAACTTGTCTCGACTTCAATTGCGAGGGAACAAGGCTTTTTCCAAAATGATCTTGAAGAAGAGTCTGCCCTACGCTCTTTTGATCCTGCTCTCCATGGCCTATTACAAAACCGATGCAGTGATGTTGGAGCAACTTTTGGGTGACGAAGGGTTTTCAGCAGGGATTTATGCCATGGGCTTCCGCTTTTTTGAAGCCAGCAACATGATTGGCTTTCTCTTCGCAGGATTGTTGCTCCCCATATTTTCTCGTCTCATCAAACAAAAAGAATCCTTGGACAGCATTGCCTCAAGTGCATTTCAACTTTTGTTTACCGGTGGATTATTGCTTGCGGGTGTACCTTGGCTAGTGGGGGAGGAAATCTTGGATTTATTTTATCACGAGCACATTGAACTCGCATTGCGGCCCTTTCAAATCTTGATGTCGGCTTTCTTTTTTGTGATGATGAGTTACCTCTTCGGCACCATTCTTACTGCTCGTGGCGACATGAAACTGATGAATTATCTTGCTCTTTTTGGCGTCATCATCAACTTCGCATTGAATTTTTACCTCATCCACAATTACCAAGCAGAAGGCTCCGCATGGGCGAGTTTGTTTACACAAGGACTCATCTCCATCGCTCAGATGTTTTTGGCACTTCGTTATTCCAAGCTCAGGTTTTCGCGGCACACGCTTGTGACAATGTCGGTATTCACCATTTTCCTTGGAATTCTTTTTTACGGTTTAACAATAAGTTCGCTTCCTTGGCTGTTTAAAGGGGGAACTTTTGTGTGTTTGGGCTTGGCTGGAGCCTTTTTGACTCGCTTCCTGAGAGTTGGTCAATTCAAGGAACTTCTCCAACGCTAACTTGGGCGCATTGAATTCATTACTTTTGCCAAAATTTTTATCTCTCTTATGGAAGAGCAACAGAAAGACACCAGCCTGGCGTCAACCAATCTCATTGTATTTCTTTATCAATGGCGCAAGCTCATTATTGGACTTTGTTTCCTTGCTGCAGTAGCTTCAGCCATCGCTTCATTTGTAATTGAAGAAAAATTCAAGTCCAGTGTTACCATGTTTGCGACGCCTCAGCACTCCATTGGAGAGCAGTTTTATGAGGAGCAGAAAAAGGAAGACCTACTTGAGTTTGGGGAAAAGGAAGATGCAGAACGATTGCTGCAAATTTTGAACTCTGATCGAATTCGAAATCGGGTGATTGAGAAATATAATCTTTGGGATCACTACGAAATTGCACCCACCGACCCAGGAGCCAACACCTTGATGGCGAAGGAATACAACAGCAACGTATCTTCCAAGCTCACAAGATATGGATCCATTTTGGTGGAAGTCTTGGACAAAAGTGACACCCTTGCTGCATTGATGGCCAATGACATTGCCTTTCTTTTGGACAGTGTTTCGAACGAACTTCGTAACGGAAGAGCAATGGAAGCTTTTATTTATGCGAAGAACTCATTGGAGCAAGTCCAAGGAGAAATTAGACTCTTGGAAGACTCCATGGCAACGATTCGAAGCTACGGTGTTTACGACTACTTCACCCAAATTGAAACCTTGAGTGAGCAGTATGGAACGGCCATCGTTAATGGTCAGCCCAAACGCGCAGAGCAAATTCGGGTTCAGATGGAGGAAATCTCTCAATATGGTAACATTTACAACAAGCTTGATGCTTTGTTGGAGTCTGCCTACGAAAGAGAGGAAGTATTGAAAAAACGATACGACTTGATGTATTTGGATGCGACATCTCAGCTCCCATCTAAATTTGTTGTCGATTACGCAGCTGTTTCGGATAAGAAAGCTTACCCAGTGCGCTGGCTCATCGTGATGATGTCCGTTGCCGCCACCTTCTTGATTTCGGTAATCGGGATTTTGATCTTGGAGAATTTCCGCAGTTTAAAAGCTCAGGGGAAAATTTAATGTTGAACGAAGTACAAAAAAAACGGTGGCTCATTGCTGGAGGCGTATTTTTTGTGCTCTTGCAGTCCTTGTGTATTGCCTTTGAATTCTACTACATTGCCTTGCTTCCTTTGGTTTTGTTGGTATTGGCAGGGGCCATCTTCAAGTTGGACTGGCTCATCCTTTTCATCATTGCCTGTACTCCTTTTAGCTTAAACTTAGAGCAGTTGGACTTGGGTGGAGTTGGTTTTTATCTGCCCACGGAGCCTTTGCTTTTTGGGGTTTTACTCATCTTTATTATGAAGATGCTCTACGGTAAATCCATCGATAAACGCATCTTTCAGCACCCCATAACTTGGGTGATATATGGCTTCCTTGCTTGGATGTTGATCACAAGCATCACCAGTGAAATGCCTTTGGTTTCACTGAAGTACTTCATTTCTCGAGCTTGGTTCATTGCAGGGTTCTATTTTTTACTCGCTCACATTTTCCAAAACGAGAAGAACATTGAGCGCTCCTTCTTACTATATCTTTTCCCGCTGTTCGGGGTAATCATGTATACCGTTATTCGCCATGCTGGTTTTGGTTTTGAAAAAGACGCTGGCCATTGGGTGATGGAGCCGTTTTATAAGGATCACACCAGTTACGGGGCGGTTTTGGCCATGTATCTCCCCATTTTGTTCGGACTGCTCCTCAAAAGAAAGATGAACACATTGCTTCGTGCTTTTTTGATGTTGGGTATGGTGATCTTGGTGGTGGGAATCATCCTCTCCTACACAAGGGCTGCTTGGGTAAGTATCGCCGCAGTGGTGGTTCTCGGATTTTTGATGATCCTGAGAGTACAATTGAAACACCTCATATTTGTTGCCTTTGCTGGCATCGGTTTTCTGTGGTTTGCTCAAGATGAACTCGTTCAAATGTTGGAGAAGAACAAACAAGACAGCTCCGATGATTTAGCCGAACACGTGGAGTCCATCTCGAATGTGAGTAGTGACGCGTCAAACCTGGAGCGCTTGAACCGATGGAATTGCGCCATGGCGATGTTCGAAGAAAGGCCCGTTTTCGGATGGGGACCAGGAACCTATCAGTTCGTTTATGCTCCTTTTCAGCGTTCACAAGACATCACCATCATTTCAACCAACAACGCCGATGGGGGAAATGCTCACAGCGAATATCTTGGTCCGCTCGCAGAACAGGGTGTTTTGGGCTCTCTTGCTTTCATTGCACTTCTGCTCGTAGTTAGTCATGTTGCCTTCAAGCTCTACTTCCGTTTGGAGGATCGCGAATTGAAAATATTGGTACTCTCTTGCTATTTGGGGCTCATGACCTATTTCATCCATGCTGTTCTGAATAACTATTTGGATACCGATAAGGTAAGCGCTCCGTTTTGGGGATTCATTGCTGTTCTAGTAGCCGTGGACATTTACCATGCCCCGGAAAAAAGGTTGGGGTCTAATGAAAGCGGCAACTAAGTAAGGCCGTATCGTCAACGAAAGGCATCGTACCTCGGAAAGAGTTGAGCTCCTTAATGATCAACTGATTCAAAGCTGCCGTTGGTGCGTGAAAATTGTTTTTTACTGCTTCAGACAATCGATGCGATCCGTACTGTTCGAGGTCTTCATTCTCAACCTCTGTGAGTCCGTCAGTATAGCAGATAACTACTGAACCTTCATCAACCTTCACCTCACCGCTTTCCACCACAGGAATTTCATCCAACATCCCTAATCCAACACATCCTTTATCTAGCCACACCACTTCCCCTTGGGAGTCCATGAAAAGAGGCGGATTTTGAGCACAATTGATGTATTTAAGCATCCTCGTCTCCTTATTGTAAACACCGAAGAAGAAGGTGATGAATTTCTCACCCTGAGTAGATTTCACTACCCGTTCATTCAATTCGTGCACAATGTCATTCAGGGCCATGTTTTGAAAGCGGAAAATGGCCATCAAATATGCTTGGAAGTTGGACATCAAAAACGCCGCGCTCACCCCTTTTCCAGAAACATCAGCCATGCAAAGCATCACCTCCTTTTCATTGATGGGAATGAAGTCATAATAATCTCCACCCACTTGAGCATGGGGTCGATAGATGGCCGAAACATCAAAAAACTCGTTGCTTGGTAGTTCGTTGGGAATCAGCATGGCTTGCATCTCAGCTGCCAGTTCAAGTTCCTTTCTCACCCGTTCTTGGCGTAGACTATCCTCAACAAAACGTCGGTTTTTAATGGCTACAATGATGATGTTTGTGAGCGTTTCAATGAAGTTGAGGTGCTTGATGATCGGAGATACCCCTCCTTCATCCTTAATGTCCCCCACCATCACGTAGGCGATCACTTGATCATCGTGTTTCACAGGAAGGCTTACTTCAAAAGTCTCCTTTACCCCCTCGTTGGTTCGTAAAAACTTGGACGATTCTACCTTGACAAGATCACCCTCTTCGAGCATGGGAAAGGTCGCTTCAACGCCAAATTGCATGATGTTCTCCCAAGACCGCTGTTTCTCAAAGAGCAGCAACTTCTCGATGCTCAATGGTGGATCCATGAGCGTCTGCTTGTAGGTCTGAAGAAGATCTTCCACCTTTTGATTGCTATTGATGGCTTCAGCAATGGTCTTGAGCGACATCAGTTTGAAGTCTTTGACCTCCAAACGTCGCTTCAATCGATCTTGAGATTTACCTGTGCTTTTCGCCATTACTCCCTAGCTAAGTCGTTCTAAAATACTGGGTATTTTTCTGATCATGGCCAGCTCGCGGAATTTGTGCCTTGCTTCTTCCGCTGGTGAACCAAAGTAGGTTTTCCCTCCTTCAAGCGACTTCGTGATTCCACTTTGTCCGAGAACAACGGCACCCTCGCCAATCACCACATCGCTCGGCACTCCTACTTGTCCCCAAAGAATAACATTGTTTTCCACCTTAACACAACCGGCAATTCCAACCTGCGCTGCAAAGAGGCAATGCTCTCCTACTACGGTGTCATGTCCAATGTGTACTTGATTATCCAACTTGGAGCCTTTTCCAATAACCGTAGCACCAGAAACACCCCGATCGATGGTACACATTGCCCCAATCTCCACATTATCGTGGATTTCAACACTTCCGCAAGTGTGCATTTTATTATAAGCTCCGTCGATCTTTTTGTAATAGAAGGCATCTCCTCCAATGACCGTATTGGGATGGATGGTAACTCCATCGCCAATGATAACGTCATCCCCAATCACTACACCTGGAAAAATGAGGCAATTCTCGCCAATTCTCACACGCTGACCCACCGTTACTTTGGGATGAAGTCGGGTTCCTTGCCCTATCGTGACATTGGACGGGTTTTCCCACGCCAAGAAAGGACGAAAGTGCCTCGTCAGCTTGTTATAATCGTGAAAGGGCTGTTCTGAAACCAAGAGTGCTTTTCCTTCCGGGCAATCCACTTCTTTATCGATCAAAATCGTGGTAGCCGCAGAATTAAGTGCCTTCTCGTAGTATTTCGGATGGTCCACAAAAACAAGGTCTCCCGGCTCTACTTTATGTATTTCGTTGATTCCGGACACCAAATGTTTTGGGTCTCCAACAGCCTTTGCACCAATCATTTTGGCAATGGCCTCAAGCGTATGAGGTGTGGTGAGTTTCATCCTTTATTTCTTCACGCGTTCTGAGTACGCTCCTGTGCGGGTATCGATTTTCACCCAATCCCCTTGATTGATGAAAAGCGGCACGCGAATTTCGGCACCGGTATCAGTCGTTGCAGGTTTCATGGCATTAGTTGCGGTATCTCCTTTCACACCTGGCTCAGTATAGGTGATTTCAACGTCAATGTTGTTCGGGAGATCGCAGTTGAGAACCACTTCTTCTTCAGCATGAAACATGACCTGACAAATCACTCCATCTTTCAAAAACTGGGGAGCTGAAATCAAGTTTTTTTCAATCGCAACTTGCTCGTAGGTTTCTGAGTTCATGAAATGGTAGCCCATGTCATCGTTATAGAGGTACTGATAATCTCTGGTTTCAATACGAACGGTTTCAATTTTAACTCCTGCGTTGAAGGTATTATCTACTACTTTACCGTTTTCGAGGTTCTTCAATTTCGTACGAACGAAGGCTGGACCTTTTCCTGGTTTAACGTGAAGAAATTCTACAATTGTCCACAATCCACCATTGTACTTGATGCATAGTCCATTTCTGATATCAGAAGTCGTCGTTGCCATAATTCTGTTTTTTAATCTGCAATTAATGAGGGGTAAAGATAAGAGAATATCCGCGCACCGCTATCTAAAAGCGAAGGCGGAGCTGTACTTTGATTTCCGAACGGTGCGGAGCATTGATTTGCTCCAAGCCAGAACTGATCACTTGGCGGTCGTCATAATGCCAGCGTGCATAGCGCAACCATAGATCAACTCCTCTTTTCACTTTGTACTTCATCGTGACGTAGAACCTCGATCCGCGAGAAAAATAGGCGGGAATGCTGAAGGCATACAGCACGTCACTTTCGTAGGCATAGATCCTTGCGTTGTAACTGTCTGTGTAAAACAAGGCATACCGGAGAGACATGCTTACAGGAAACTGAATTTTCTTGAAAACGAGGTCTTGATACAACAAGAAGCCCCGTTCGATGGGCTGGCCTTCCTGTTGAAACAATACCAACTCCGCTCTTGATTTGAGCTTGATGTTGGGGTGTGCCAAGAAACTGGTATTGATCCTGAAATTTTGTTGATTCACAGGAAGGGGTGTGGTGATGTCAACATCCAGAAAGCCAGCATTTCGGTCTCTTGTTCTACTTCGGTACCGGAGGTAAAACTCTTTGTTCCGGGAAGGCTTGTAGTTTAACTGCGTGAGAAAATCTCGGCCAGCACTTGGAGCGTCGGTTTGGAATCGAAGCCATCGAAAGCGAAAGAAATCCGCATAGGTTGTGGCGGTCCACTGGCGATTAATTTTGAATTGTCCGCCAACATAAATCCCTGATTCATTTGCCGGACGAGTTCCCTCAACAAAAGTATTGGCCAATTGGTTTTGAAATTTCCGAGCATAATTTCGGTAAATCGCGATCATCGAAACGCGCGGATCCAGAGCAACGAGCGCTCCGTTGATGGTTGCCCATGCTCCGTTTTCACTCCGAGACACCTCGCCAAAAAGGTTGACATTTTTAATGGTTCTGCTGTAATTCAAACCAATCACTTGGTTGCTTTTGCTGTTGAATTCAAACTGGTTGTACAATTGCAGATTTCTATTGATGTTGGCATCGTATTCCGAAATCAAAGCGGTTAAACCAATCTGCCCTCTTCGCGTTTTGTATGTGAGGTTGCTGCCGTAGTAAGTCTCCCTGATGGCGTCTTTGTCTTGGAGTTCGCCCGGAGTTCGGTGGAATCCACTGAGCTGAAAACTTGAAATGGTGGTCAATTGCTCGGTATCTACACTGTCGCTTGTGGACACAATGTTCGCATCAATGTGTTTGGAGGAGTAGAAGTTCGTCCATTGCAAGCGCTCCCCTCCTATCGTTACTGCTCCTCCTCTCAGAAAGAGGTTCTCGTCTACTGACGTATAAGGGCGTATCCCAATTTCAGTTCGTTTTGCATTCAGGGCGTCTGCAGATTTACCAAAGGCGAGTCCAGACCACAGCGTGAGTCCTTGACCAAACTGAAGTTGATAGTCGCCCACCACTGCTCTTCGAACAAAGGTGTTGTTCTCGTAGTAGAGGTGACTTGAATAATAATCAAAACCCTGTTTTTGAGTACCCTTAAAAAACTCTTCTCCGGGATCTTTTTCTGCTGTAATTCCGAAACTGATGTTTCTTCCATAAGTAAACCGGTAACGCGCATAAGCCCGGTATGAACTCCCTAAGTACCGCCTATTGGGGTTTTCTGCCAACTCCTCGGGGGAGATGGGAGCATAGCCTTGTCGTTCCTCTAGTACATCTTGATAGCGCAAGAAAAGATCGTGTTTCCCCTCTTTAAAGATCTCCTTCAGCGTCACCCGTTCGAGCTCTGAAGGGGGCTTCACAGTCACAAAAGGGAGGACATTGAGAATGGTGTACTGGTCCCAATTCTTCACCGCTTGGAGCTCCCATATTTCTTTGAGTTGTCCGTATTTTTCAATGTGATCAAAAAGGCCTTGAATCTGAAACTCTGTAAGGAGGTACAATGACCGAAGTTCTTCAGGTGAACAACGATTCAAATTGATTTTTCGGTCGTAGTAATAATTGAGGTCGTCAAACAAGGTGGTAAAATCAAGCTCATCGCCTTCTTCCAATCCTTCTGCGATGATTTCTATTCGTTGCTCAATAATCCTTTGCCGAACAATCTCATCCCTGCTTTCTTGAGATTGAGCCCTTATCACGACAAGAACAAGAACAAGCAGTGCACCCCATTTCAAGACGGTATGTCTCCCCAACTTATTCCGCATGGTAGGTCAACGAAAGCATGGGTTGAACTCCTAAAATCTGCTCATAGCTCGCTGCCACATCAATGCTCAACCGATTCCAAGCATAACCCAGACCAAAAGAAAACAAATCAGGACGAGACCCCGCCCCTAAGCGGATGTACAGTGGCTCAACGGCATGGTACTCCAGTCCGGTTCGCACCCCTACTTTGCCATCAAAAACCTGATGTACTTCAGCCAAAATCAAAACCTTCTTCGAAACCTCCCACGAGATGCCTGTCCGAATCACACTTGGAATGCTCTCGCTATTGAAGTCACTCAATTGACTACGATTGGGGTTGAAAATATGAGCTGCGACGGCAATCTCCTCGTTCAATTGATAGCGAAAACCACCTTCCACAGTAAAGGTATTGCTCGTTCCGTAAGTACCTCCTAGCTGCACTTGGTGAAAAGCCATTTGCAAACCTACATCCAAATCTTCTCCCAGTTTTCGCGCGTAAGCAAGTCCCACACGAGATCTTCGATAGTTCTGAAAGCCATAGGTGTTGATTGAAAGTCCGACCACCTGATTTTGAATGGGTTTCACCACGGCCAAAGAAAGCACCGTAAGTTCTGACAAACCGAAGCGATTTTGCAGAAAGGCTCCTGCGCTGAATTGTTCTTGCCGAGCTAAACCTGCTTGGTTCTGCATGATGGACCACGTATCTTGCAGGGCAACACCCGCGCCATTCACTCCTTCAAATCGGCCTCCACTGGATGGAAAAGCATCTTGAGCGAAGATGGATTGAGTGAATAATAGGGCAATGATTAAAAGAATAGAGCGCATTCTGTTAAGGCATTTTAAGGTGCTGAAATTAGGAAAATTGCCTCATCCACGCTGAGAAAATCAGGGAAAATTCACGAAAGATGTAACCAAATGTAAAGCTGTACGACCTTCCTATCAAAGCACATCACATGTCCACAACCAAACAAAACGAATTTTTGATGCTGTACAAGCCCGTTCACGACGGCTTTGTAAGGTACTGCAGTGCCAGAACATACGGCATCATGGAAACGGAAGATTTGGTTCAAGACAGCATTGCATTTGCTTACGAGCGCTTTGACAAACTGCGAGATCAGAAGGCCTTTCTCGCTTACTTGATGCGCACGGCCAACAACCTATTCATCAATCAACTTCGAAAAAAGAAATTCAAAGGACAATACGATGAGCGGGCTTTTGAGCGATTACAGAGCCAGTCTCCGTCTCCAGAAATAGCGGCAGACATCGATCACCTGTATCGGGTGATATCCCGACTCCCGTCCAAAAGTCAAGAAGCCATCTTGTTGTTTGAAATTTCTGGTTTTAAGGTTGAAGAGATCGCTCAAATTCAAAACAAGAGCGTATCTGCAGTGAAGGTGAATTTGCATCGGTCGAGAAAGCAACTGCGAAAAGAGCTTGAAGGAGCTGCAGATCTTCAGCAAGTGCTTTTGAGTTTACACCTGATTTATTTCACAAAACACTAGCGCCATGGAAACGGAAAAACACTATTTCGACCAAGCCAAAAAACTCGCTCCAGAAGTGAGTTTGCATGACGTAGAGCAATTTGTTCTGCAAGGACCTCAAGCGCCATCGTTTTGGAAAATCCACTTTTTTAATCATTTAAACAGCATTATCATGAGTATCACAGCCATATTTAGCATCGGTCTATATCTTTTTGTTCAAGACGCATCACCACAGCAAAGCGCAAAGCCCGTTCATCAAGCAGCAAAGAACTTAGACATTGTCAGCGTTATTACCCAACAGTACATTGAGGAAAGCACATTGGAGAAAATCAACATTCCCGTTTCAGAACTCCCGGCTGAAAAAAGAACATCCAAAACTTGGGAATTGAGGGAGACTCAAGAAACAATGAACGCCACTGAACCATCACCCAAAAGCAACAAGCAAGAAGTAACGGGTCAACCAGAAAGAAGCTTGTCTGATTTGCCCAATGCACCCGAAAGCACAGAGGATTCAACCGACCACGCCGAGAGTTCACTTGATTTTCAAGCTTATGAATTATTGCTTTTTGGAGATGAACCCACCTCAAGTTGGAACCCAAAAGTGCTTCAAGCGAAAGAAAACGGGATGTACGTGCAAGTTTCAAAAATCAAAAGACACCAAGACGGGACGGTCAAAAAAATTGAATTCTACCTCAAAGCGAAGTCGCCCGAAGGCAAAAACTATTACAAATCCTTTGTATCGGTGCAATGCAATTCATTCCAATCATTAGCAGTAACTTGGAAGTACAATCCAGAGTTGGGAGTGGAAGAAGCTGCTTACAGCATCAACGAAGGAACATGGAAAACCATTGAAGATGTTTACCACTCTTGTTCTAAAATAAAAATAAGCTCAAAATAAATTTGCTGAGCTATTTGAGACTTGAAAAAAAGATATAACTTTGCACTCCTTTTATGCAGGTGAACTGCGGATGTGGTGAAATTGGTAGACACGCTAGACTTAGGATCTAGTGCTTCACGGCGTGTGGGTTCGAGTCCCTCCATCCGCACTTTTTTTCAAGATTCAAACGGCACTCGCCGACCTATTCTAAGTTAAGACTTATGGAAATTTCTCAGCAGAACATTGACGAACTAAACGCAGTGCTCACACTCAAGTTGTCTAAAGAAGACTACTTCGACAAGTATGAATCAGCACTCAAACAATACCGGAAGCAAGTCAACATGCCCGGATTTAGAGCTGGTCACGTGCCCCTCGGATTGGTGAAAAAACAATACGGTAAATCCATCTTGGCCGATGAGATCAATAAAGTGATCAACGAGTCATTGAACAACCATATCGTAGATAACAAATTGAAAGTTCTTGGTAACCCATTGCCAAAAGTTACCGAAACTGTTGAAGGTGACTGGGACAATCCAGACGCCTTTACTTTTGAATACGAAATTGGTCTTTCTCCTGAGGTAGAAATCAAACTTCCGAAAAAAGCGATGGAAATGGCCGTTGTTGATGTTGATGATAAACTCATTGACCAACAGGTAGAAGACATGGCTCGCCGTTTTGGAAAAATGAGTACTCCTGAAAGCTCTGCTGATAAAGACATGATCATGGCGACCCTCGTTCAATTGGACGACAAGGATGAAATTCTTGAGGGTGGAATCATGAAAGATGTGACGATCAGCCTTGAATTCTTGGAAGACAAGAAAACCATCAAAGATCTTACAGGATTGAAGTCGGGAATGACCCGCGTTGTTAATCCTCATCACATTTCTCGAGGTCATGACGATCTTGGACGCATGTTGGACATCAATCACGATGAAGTTCACGACCTTAAGGGTAACTTCAAATTGACCGTGAATGATGTGAAGCGAATGACTCCTGCTGAAATCAATGAAGAGCTCTTCAACAAAGTGTTTGGAGAAGGAAACGTGAAAACGGAAACAGAATTCCGCGAGCGTATCAAAGCTGATTTGGACAAGATGTTCCGCAACGATGCTGAGCGTTTTTTCAAGAAACAACTTGCAGACAAGTTGATTGAGGATCTCAACCCACCCCTTCCAGATGATTTCTTGAAGCGTTGGATTGCAGCGGCGAACGAAAAGCCATTGACTCCAGAGCAAATCGAAGCAGAATATCCTTCTTATGCTGAAAGCTTGAAGTGGCAACTCATCCAAAATCGTGTGATTGAAGAAAACGAATTGGACGTTAAGCCAGAAGAAGTAGTACAGCACGTGAAAGAAATGATCACTCAGCAGTATGCTCAATACGGTATGCCGCTCGACGAAGAACAGTTGAACACCATGGCAGCAAATGCGATGACCAATCGTGAAGAAAGCCAACGAGTAGCTGAAATGATCTATGAGAACAAGGTGGTTGACACACTCAAAGAGAAGACAAAAATTAAGGAAAAGGCATTTAGCTATGACGATTTCCTTAAGCTAGTTCAGTCTGCATCAAACTGATAAGCGTCCGCACATCGGGTTTATCAACTTTTATCTTCTAACAAATTAACTTTTGATGCTGTTGTTTTGTTAGTACTTTGCTTACCCGAAAAAGGAGAACGACACTATGTACAATAACAGAAAAGAATTTAGAAATTACGCGGTTAATCACCACGGAATCAACAGTGGTGCCTTTGACCACTATATTGAAAGCACTTACGGTCCTGAGAACATGACCAGAACAGTCATTGAAGAGAGAAACATGCCTTTCCGTGAGGTAGACGTATTTTCTCGTTTGATGGCCGATCGAATCATTTTTCTTGGAACAGGAATTGACGATTACATCGCGAACATTATTCAAGCTCAACTCCTCTTTTTGGAGTCGGTAGACCCGAACAAAGACATTCAAATCTACTTGAACTCTCCAGGTGGAAGTGTGTATGCTGGTCTTGGTATTTACGACACCATGCAATACATCAAACCAGATGTGGCGACAATTTGCACAGGTATGGCAGCGTCCATGGGTGCCGTTTTGCTTTGCGCTGGAGCAGAAGGAAAGAGAACCGGTTTGAAACACAGCCGTGTGATGATTCACCAACCTTTGGGTGGTGCTCGCGGACAAGCTTCTGACATTGAGATTACCGCTCGTGAGATTCAGAAGTTGAAAAACGAACTTTACCACATCATCGCTGAGCACAGTAAGCAACCTTTCGAGAAAATCTGGGAAGATTCTGACCGTGATTACTGGATGATTGCACAAGAAGCAAAAGAGTACGGAATGATTGATGAAGTGCTTGAGAAAAAATAAGCCCAAGCAGCTAATCTAGTCATCCCCAAGAATATCGTATCTTTGAAAGCCGCTTTGTAGCGGCTTTCTTTAGTTTAAGAATTACTGATTTAGAATTATGAGTGAAAAAGACATTAGCTGTTCTTTTTGTGGAAGGAAAAAGAGCGACGTAGACATTTTGATCGCGGGCATCACGGGGCACATTTGCAACCACTGCATCGATCAAGCGAACAGCATTGTGAAAGAAGAATTGGCTCAAAAATCCCACTCTCAGGTTGAAGCCTCTTTGACACTTCAGAAGCCGAAAGACATCAAGCTCTATTTGGACGAGTATGTGATTGGTCAAGATGAATCGAAAAAAGTCTTGAGCGTAGCCGTATATAACCACTACAAACGTCTACTTCAGCCTCAATCTCAAGAAGACGAAATTGAAATTGAAAAGTCTAACATCGTTTTAGTAGGTGAAACCGGAACAGGGAAAACCTTGCTTGCCAAGACCATTGCTAAAATGTTGAATGTTCCTTTTTGCATTGCCGATGCGACCATTCTTACTGAGGCCGGTTATGTGGGTGAAGACGTTGAAAGTGTTCTTTCTCGATTGCTTCAGGCCGCTGATTACGACGTTGCCGCAGCCGAACGTGGCATCGTCTTCATCGATGAGATCGACAAAATTGCTCGAAAAAGCGATAACCCATCCATCACTCGTGACGTGAGTGGTGAAGGAGTGCAACAAGCCCTATTGAAATTGCTCGAAGGATCGATCGTAAATGTACCGCCTCAAGGTGGACGTAAACACCCAGAGCAAAAACTCATTCAAGTGAACACCAAAAACGTTCTTTTCGTTTGTGGGGGAGCTTTTAGTGGGATTGAGAAAATTATTGAGCGCCGCGTTAAATCAACCAGTATTGGATATTCTGCTGGCGGACAAGACATCATCGACGAGGAAAACATCCTGTCTTACGTAGCACCTACTGACCTTAAAGGGTTCGGACTCATTCCTGAACTTATTGGACGTTTCCCTGTACTCACTCACTTGAATCCTCTTGATAGCGAAACGCTCCTGAGAATTCTCACTGAGCCGAAAAATGCCCTCATCAAACAGTACGTTCGCTTGTTTGAAATGGATAAGGTGAAACTCAGTTTGGATAAAAAAGTGCTCGACTTCATCGTTGAAAAAGCATTGGAATATAAGCTTGGAGCACGTGGATTGCGTTCCATTTGCGAAGCCATTCTTACCGACGCCATGTTTGACGCACCAAGTGAAGATCATAATGGTGAACTGAAAATCACC
The DNA here is from genome assembly GCA_938085105.1 of uncultured Flavobacteriales bacterium. GTDB lineage: Bacteria > Bacteroidota > Bacteroidia > Flavobacteriales_D > Sanyastnellaceae > CALKGK01. The sequence goes on along the minus strand of CALKGK010000033.1, from coordinate 68,174 downwards.
CTCGATTATGCCCAAAAGAAATTTGGAAAATCGAAGATCTCCAAGCTCAAAGTTGCCTAAGCTCATCTTGTTAACAAAGTGTTCATAAAGCCGAGCTTTCAAATATGGATTCCTGAAAGTGGAGTGGTAACTTTCACCTGCGAATAAAGATTATACATGATTTCTTTGCACAACTGCCGACCTGGGATTCCTTGTCGGCAGTTTGCTATCTATGCATATGGCGACGTCTAAAAAAACATCTTCCGAGCAGAAAAAAGTAAAAGAAACCCCCTTGATGAAGCAGTACAATGGCATCAAGGCGAAATACCCCGATGCGCTCTTGCTCTTCCGGGTGGGTGACTTCTATGAAACCTTTGGAGAAGACGCCGTTCGCGCATCAAAGATTCTTGATATCGTCCTCACCAAACGAAAAAATGGAGCTGCCGCCTACGTTGAACTTGCCGGATTTCCTCATCATAGTCTAGACACCTACCTTCCCAAACTCGTACGAGCGGGAAACCGTGTTGCCATTTGTGACCAACTGGAAGATCCCAAGCAAACCAAAACCATCGTTAAACGAGGAGTAACTGAACTCGTAACTCCGGGGGTGAGCTATCATGACCAAGTACTCAACACAAAAGCCAACAACTTCCTCGCAGCAGTGAGCATGAACTCTGGGAGAGCTGGAGTGGCCTTTCTAGATATCAGTACCGGAGAATTCATTATCTCGGAAGGAAACTTGGAAACAGTAGACAAACTACTTCAAGGTTTTCAGCCCAGTGAAGTGCTCTTCCAGAAACAAAAAACCCAAGATTTTGAACTCGCTTTTGGAAATAAATTTCACACCTTCCGACTCGAAGATTGGGCCTTTCAAGAAGATTTTGCTGAAGAGAAGCTGCAGAAGCAATTTGGAACCAATTCGCTCAAAGGCTTTGGGGTATCCGAGCTCAGCTTGGGCATCATTGCCGCTGGAGCTGCCCTGCATTATCTAGAAGAAACCAAACACCTTCAAACCGAGCACATCCAATCCATTTCTCGTATTGAGGAAGATAAGTACGTGTGGCTCGACCGATTCACCATACGCAACCTCGAGCTGGTTCACAGTCCGCATCAAGATGCAAGCACTTTGTTGGATGTGATCGACCGAACCGTTTCTCCAATGGGTGCCCGTTTGCTCAGACGCTGGCTTGTGCTACCTTTAAAGGAGCTTGACCCCATTCAGTTTCGACTGAATGCAGTGAGTCAATTTAAAAACCAACCCGAATTGGGTTCTTTAATTGCTCAAGAACTGAAGAGCATTGGAGATTTGGAGCGACTCATTTCCAAGGCCGCAGCACGAAGAATCAGCCCAAGAGAAGTCGTACAACTGGGCCGTGCATTGAAGAGCATTGGTCCGATCAAAGAAGCTTGTAAGGCATCTGAATCGAAGGAACTCGGCATCCTGTCAAAGGCATTGGAACCCTGCACAGAGCTTCGCGCCAAAATCGAGACCCAACTCAAAGAAGATGCTCCTCACCTCCTCCATAAAGGTGGGGTGATTGCAAAAGGAGTAGATACTGAACTGGATGAATTGCGCCAATTGGCTTATCAGTCCAAAGACATTTTAGTTCAAATTCAACTTCGCGAACAGGAGCTAACGGGAATCCCTTCATTAAAAATTGCCTACAACAATGTTTTTGGCTACTATTTAGAAGTCCGCAACGCCCACAAAGACAAAGTTCCAGAAAGCTGGATCCGTAAGCAAACGCTCACCCAAGCAGAGAGGTACATTACCGAGGAACTAAAGATCCTTGAATCCAAAATTCTTGGCGCGGAAGAGAAAATTTCGGGCATTGAATCCCGACTCTATCATGAGTTGGTAGAAATATTGGCGCAAAACGTTTCACCCGTTCAAAAAAATGCACAAATCCTCGCCCAGCTTGACTGCTTGATCTCGCTCGCTGTTGTTGCAGAAGAAAACAACTATGTCCAGCCCGAGCTCCATTTGGGCTATGAACTTGAAATCAAAGGTGGGCGCCACCCGGTAATTGAACAGCACCTTCCTTTAGGGGAAAACTATGTTGCTAACGATGTTACCCTGAATCAAGATGAGCAACAGATCATCATGATCACAGGTCCAAACATGAGCGGTAAATCAGCACTTCTTCGCCAAACGGCCTTGATCTCGCTCCTCGCTCAAATGGGAAGTTTTGTTCCGGCAGATGAAGCCAAACTGGGATTGATTGATAAAGTTTTCACCCGAGTTGGGGCATCAGATAACATTTCAAGTGGAGAATCTACCTTCATGGTTGAAATGAACGAAACAGCGTCGATTTTGAACAACCTGTCTGACCGCAGCCTTGTTATTTTGGATGAAATCGGTAGAGGAACCAGCACTTACGATGGTATATCCATTGCTTGGGCCATCGCTGAATTCTTGCACGAATACCCAAAAGCCAAAGCCAAGACGCTCTTTGCCACTCACTACCATGAACTTAATGAAATGAGCGCTCAATTTCCACGAATCAAGAACTTCAATGTTTCGGTTCGTGAGGTGAAAGGGAAAATCATCTTCTTGCGCAAATTGGTCGCGGGAGGAAGCAATCACAGTTTTGGAATTCACGTTGCGAAGCTCGCAGGTATGCCCAAACAAGTGCTGAGCAGAGCAGAAAGCGTTTTGAAGCAATTGGAGAAATCGCATGGAGGAGAACTTGCACATGAAATGAAGTCCATGCCGCAAGATGACGATCTTCAGTTAAGTTTCTTCCAGCTCGACGACCCCGTTTTGCTGGGAATCAAAGAAGAGTTGATTCAAACCGACATCAATACTTTAACTCCGGTAGAAGCCTTGATGAAACTCAATGAAATCAAGAAAATGGTGGGCGGCTAAAAGCCTGACATTTACACCCAATTACGCAATACTCAAAGAAACGAGTAAAGCAAGGTAGTTGAGCGCAGCCGAAACTAAAAGGCAGGAAACAACAAATCAATCGGCTTATAAGGAAGATCAAACGCTTCACCAATAATCTCATTGGTCAGGGTTCCTCTGTAAAGATAAACTCCATCACGTAAACCTTTGTTTTTCTTAATCATCCCCGCAAAACCTCCGTCTTCTCCCATGGAAATTAAGATGGGTGCAAAAATATTGCTGAGCGCTCTACTTGCCGTTCTGCTTACCCGCGAGGCCACATTGGGAACACAATAATGAATCACCCCATACTCCTTATACGTTGGGTTGTCGTGAGAAGTGATGCGTGACGTTTCGCAGCAGCCACCTTGGTCGATACTGATATCTACAATCACAGAACCGTACTTCATTTTACTCACCATTTCTTCGGTTAAAACGCAAGGTGTTCGTCCGAAAGGCGCGCGTAAGGCACCAATCACCACGTCGGCTCCCTTAACAGCCATTTCAAGTTCTGAAGGTTGAATGGTCGAAGTCCACAAACGCATCCCCAAATCGTTCTGCATTCGTCGAAGCTTATAAATATTACTATCGAAGAGTTTTACATTTGCGCCAAGCCCTAGCGCAGCGCGTGTTGCAAACTCGCCCACGGTACCCGCTCCTAAAATCACCACTTCCGTTGGTTTCACACCTGAAATCCCCCCGAACATGAGGCCTTGTCCTGCATTTGCATTGGAGAGATATTCTGCGGCAATCAATACCGAAGTATTTCCTGCAATTTCACCCATGGCGCGAACCACAGGAAAAATCCCTGTTTCATCTTTAAAGTAATCCCAGGCTACAGCAGAAATTTTCTTGGCCATCATCATTTTCAATGAATCTACTGGCTGAGCTGTGAGTTGCAAGGCAGAGAGCAAGGTTTGATTCCCCGGCATCATTTTCACCTCATCAAAAGAGGGTGGTGAAACTTTAAGAATGAGGTTGGCCTTGAAAACGTCTTCGGCACGATAGACAATCTGAGCACCCGATTCACTGTAATCACGGTTGTCAAAACTGGCCTCTTTACCCGCTTCATTTTCAACAATAACCTCGTGTCCACGACTCACCAACAAACCAACGGCTTCAGGTGTGAGGGCAACCCTTTTTTCTTGATAGGAAGTCTCTTTTGGAATGCCAATGACTAAACGTTCTTCGCTCTTTCGAACAGCGAGTAATTCTTCCTTGGGCAGCAAAGCGGCTTCTTGCGCTAATGCCCGAATGGCTTCTTTCTTGTTATCCATTGACTACGGCTTTTCCTTGCACCCCGAAGATACGAATTCCGCCATCAAAAGCTCAATATAAATTTGCGATCTTCATTGGGCAGTACTTCGATTTGCAATCGCGCATAATCATCTTCTAATAGAGAGGAAATGCGCTCCGGCCATTCGATCAAGCACAAACCCGGTCCGTCCAAGTACTCTTCAACACCAAAATCCAAGGCTTCTTCCTCCTCCTCAATACGGTAGCAATCAAAATGATAAACCAATCGTTTAGCGCGGTACTCATTCACAATGGAATAGGTAGGACTGCTCACATCATGAATGCCAAGGACTTTGCACAACTGCGTTACAAAAGTGGTTTTTCCAGACCCCATAGGCGCGTCCAACAAAACGTTCGCATCTTCGGGCAAAAGCTTCAATACTGCCTCAGCAAAGGACTGAAGATCTTGGGGCTTCTTAGATAAATAGACGAGCGTCATAAAGTGCTATTTTGACTTCAGAACAATGAAAGGAATCAGCACTTCTTCCATCGAAACACCACCGTGTTGGAAGGTGTTTTTGTAGTAGTTTACGAAGTGATTGTAATTGTTCGGGTAGACAAAAAAGTCGGTATCCGTGGCAAAAATAAAACTGCTGCTCACATTCTGTTTCGGCAAATAAGCATCCCTTGGGTCTCGAATTTCGAACACCTCTTTCGGGTTGTAATCCAAATTTCGTCCCGTTTTATAACGCAGGTTGGTATTTGTGTTTCGATCTCCAACCACTTTCACCGCTTGATCTACCTTCACCGTTCCGTGATCTGTCGTAATCACCACTTTGGCTCCTTGGCTCGCCATGACGCGAAGCATTTCGAGAAGCGGACTATGATCAAACCAGCTCGAAGTAATGGATCGATAAGCGCTTTCATCGTCTGCTAACTCCTTGATTACCTCCATTTCTGTGCGAGCATGGGAAAGCATATCTACAAAGTTGTAGACTATCACATTCAAATCGTTGTTCTGAAGTTGGTGGAAATTATCGAGCAAGCGCCTTCCTGCATTGAGGTTAGTAATTTTGTGGTAGCTCCAAGAAAGGTCCAAGCCCATTCTTTTGAGGTTGGCTTCCAAGAAATGATCTTCGGCCAGATTTTTCCCTCCTTCATCCTCTTCATTCTTCCAATGTTTTGGAAAAAGTTTGGCCATTTCACTCGGCAATAAACCAGAAAACAGTGCATTTCGCGCGTAATGTGTTGCTGTTGGAAGGATGCTGTAATACATTTTTTCCTCTTCCACCCGAAAAAGATCCGAGACTTTCGGCTGTATCGTCTTCCATTGGTCATACCTCAAATTGTCAATCACGATGAGGTACACTTTTTCAGACTTATTCTCAATCATCATTGGCGCCAACCAAGACTTGAGTAAGGTGTGAGACATTACCGGACCTTCTTCCGTTCCGTTGATCCACGCCAAGTATTTCTGCTTGATGGTTTTCGAAAATTGACGGTTAGCCTCCGATTTTTGCATGGCCAAGATTTCTTCCATGCCTTTATCTTCAGACCGGTCCATTTCTAGATCCCAGTACACCAATTTCCGATACAAATCACACCATTCTTCGTCGTCCAAACGATCCATCAAACGCATACCTATTTGCTGAAATTCTCTTTGGTACCCTGAATTGGTTTTCTCGCTCACCAAGCGTTTTTCGTCCAAATTCTTCTTCACCGAAAGCAAGATTTGGTTGGGGTTAACGGGTTTGATGAGGTAATCCGAGATTTTCGAGCCAATGGCCTCTTCCATGATGGATTCTTCTTCACTTTTCGTAATCATGATTACAGGTAGCGTTCCGTCGAGCTCCTTGATTTTCTGAAGAGTCTCTAATCCAGACAAACCGGGCATGTTTTCATCCAAGAACACAATGTCAAAATAATTGGTCTCCACCTCGTCAATGGCTTCGTTTCCGCTGCACACAGTGCTTACAATATAGCCTTTGGACTCTAAAAAGAGAACGTGGGGTTTGAGTAAATCGATTTCATCATCGGCCCAAAGAATCCTTACCTTATTTGTCATTGCATCGCTATTTTTCACGGGTGATTGGGCGCTCTTCACCCTCAATATGTATCTTTGAGCGCCCTGCACAAAGAAACGCAAAGAATGCTGATTTCGTGTAAAGTGCTTCGATTAAACCTAGAATGATTTGACGGTAAACACCCAAAACAAGTACAAAATTCTGAATGATCCTGTTTATGGATTCATTACGCTGCGTCATTCCATCCTTTTGGATGTGATCGATCACCCCTATTTTCAACGCCTCAGAAGAATTAGCCAATTGGGCTTATCTCACTTGGTTTATCCAGGGGCGCTGCACAATCGTTTTCACCATGCCATCGGTGCGCTTTATCTGATGCAGCACGCTGTCGATGAGATTCGTCAAAAAGGACATGAAATTACCCACGAAGAATCGCGGGCCGTGAGTTTGGCGATTTTGCTTCACGATATTGGTCATGGTCCGTTCTCGCACGCCCTTGAACACAGTATTGTGAACGGGGTGAGTCATGAAGACATCAGCGTTTTCATTATGAATCGATTGAATGAAGAATTCAACGGTGAGCTCGACATGGCCATTGAGATTTTTAACGACCATTACCCCAAGAAATTCCTTCACCAAATGGTGTCCAGTCAGCTTGACATGGACCGTTTGGACTACTTGCGCCGCGATAGCTTTTACTCTGGAGTAACTGAAGGTCAGGTGAGCAGCGAGCGAATCATCAAAATGTTGAACGTGAAAGACGATCAGCTTGTGGTTGAAGAAAAAGGTATCTATTCCATTGAAAAATTCATCGTTGCTCGCAGGTTGATGTATTGGCAAGTTTACCTTCACAAAACTGTTTTGAGTGCAGAGTTCATGCTCGTCAACATTCTCAAGCGCGCCAAAGATTTGAGTTCACGTGGTGTAGAATTGTTTGCATCGCCCGCACTTGCTTTTTTCCTGAAGGAAGACATCAGCAAAGCAGAATTTCTTTCCGGTCCAAAAGTATTGGAGCGTTTTTGTGCTTTGGATGATTTCGACATCATGGGTGCCATTAAAGTTTGGGCAGAGCATGATGATCGCGTACTGCGCATGTTAAGCTCAAGTTTGATGAACAGAAAGTTATTCCGCATCAAGTTGAGATCGGAAGCCTTTACAGCAAACAATCGCGCCGAAGTGGTAGAAGCCATCATGAGCACCTACGATTTCAGCAGAGAAGAAGCCGAGTATTTTGTGATTCAAGAGCGCATTGACAACAAGGCGTACAGCACTGCTGCTCAGAACATCAAGATACATTACAAGGATGGAAGTTTGAAAGATGTTGCTTTGGCCTCGGATCACTTGAATTTGCAATCCCTGTCTGAGGTCGTGGAGAAGCACTTCATGTGCTTCCCCAAAGACCTAGACATCAAGCTTTAGAGGGCAATTTCTTCACCCGCCTCGTTCGAGAGGTGGTGCTCTAGGAACTCAAGAGAGCTGTCTCCCTTGAGAGTGATCGAAAGTTTGTATTTCTTTCTCCACTTTTTGATGATCGAGTTGAACAAACCTTTTGTGAGATAGGCTTCAACCATTGGGTGAACGATCATAGAAACTTTTTTGTGCTTCCCTTCTTCTGCAACGAAGCGAATGGCACTCTCTAGATTATCGGTAAACAGCAGTGGAGCTTCTACCACTCCTTTTCCATCACATGATGGGCATTTCTCCTGCGTTTTAATATTTGTTACCTCGCGCACACGTTGGCGAGTAATTTCTACCACTCCAAATTTGCTTGGTGGCAGAATGTTGTGCTTTGCTTTATCGTTCTTCATGGCCTCTTTTAAGGCTTCAAACAGGCGGCGTTGATTTGCCCTGTCGTGCATGTCGATAAAGTCGATGCAAATAATCCCTCCCATATCTCGAAGACGCAATATTCTTGCGATTTCTTCTGCACACTCGAGGTTGGTTTGCAAAGCATTTTCTTCCTGGTTCTTCACTCCTCCTTTTCGCCCACCGGAATTCACGTCAATAACGTGCATTGCTTCGGTGTGTTCGATAATCAAATAAGCACCACTTTTAAGGTTTACCTGTTTCCCGAAGATTGCTTTAATCTGTCGGTGCAAGCCCATAGTATCAAAAAGATCATTGGACTTCACATAACGGGTAATGCCTTCTTTGTCTGGTGCGATGGTCTTCAAATACGAGCGAACTTCGCCCGCAAGGGTCTCATCATTGACATGAATGGCTGAAAAATCTGGCGTGAGTAGGTCGCGCAGAATCGTATTGGTTTTATTTAATTCACCAAGTACTCTGTGCGTTGGTTTGGCTGTTTTGAGGTTCTTGTATAAGATTCCCCAACGATCAACCAGGTCTTGAAGATCTGCATGAAGATCAGCTGCGCCTTTATTCTCGGCAACTGTTCGAACAATGATACCGAACCCTGGCGGACGAATACTCTTCATCAGTCGCTTGAGTCGGTCGCGTTCTTCATCACTCTTAATTCGCTGCGAGAGCGAAATTTTGTTTGAAAATGGCACCAAAACAACATACCGACCAGGGATGGTCAGTTCTGCTGTTAACCTTGGCCCTTTGGCAGAAATCGGCTCTTTGGCAACCTGAACAAGTATTTGTTGGCTGCTTGAAAGCTGATCTTTGATCTTCCCTCCCTTATCAATGTCTGCTTGCATTTTAAAGTTGGTGAGTTCCGGACTAGCTTGTTGTCCGGCCATCACACGTTTTGCGTACAGGCGTTGTGAGGAGAATTGGGCTCCTAAGTCGAGGTAATGCAAAAATGCATCACGCTCGTAACCAACATCCACAAAAGCGGCGTTCAAGCTAGGAATGACTTTACGTACTTTTCCTAGATAAACATCGCCAACTGCGTATTGATGATTGGCTTGTTCTTGGTGAAGTTCAACGAGTAATTTATCATGCAATAGTGCGATCTCCACACCATTTTTGGTCGTATTTATTACGAGCTCGCTATTCACACTTTTCGCGTTAAAGCAACTCAACTTTCGCTTGGAGAAAATCCCAAAGCAAATGCTCAGTTGCTAGAAAACAAAAGAAGATTTTATTTCTTCTTCTTATGTCTGTTTTTACGAAGTCTCTTTTTACGCTTGTGCGTGGCCATCTTATGGCGTTTGCGCTTTTTTCCGCTTGGCATAGGATTGATTTTTAGTTCATTAATTGATCGATGAAATATTTCACTCGGTTAGACACCACTGTATCCGGAGCGAACGGCAAGTATCGATCGTAATATTCAATTGCCTTATTTGCATTGCCCAATTCTTCATGGCTTTTACCAATAAAGAAGAGTGCATTAACATAATTCGTATCACTAGCAAAAGCCGTTTCGAAGTGGCTTATTGCTTGAGCATAGAGGCTATCCTGCATGCTCATTTGACCCAACTGCCAATGTGCTTCTGGCTGTTGTGGCTCCAAACTTATCACCGTCTCAAATCGATCTTTTGCCTTGTCATTCTGACCAGATTGCAACGAAAAGATACCCAACCACAAATGTGCTTCCACATTGGTACTGTCCTTCTCAACAATCGATCTGATTTTCAATATTCCCTCCATTGGGTTCTGACCCATTTGAACCATTTGAACAGCTTGTTCTAGCTCAATATCGTCTGTCCCAATTTCCTCTGCAGCTTCAACAACACTAGCTGGCTGCTTCGGGAGGAAGAGGAAAATAAGCACTACCACTAAGGATAGTGCTATTAAAATGATTTGTTTGGTGCTGCGTTTCATCTACTACTTCACCTTCACTTTTGTCTTCACCCCTTCTACGAAAGTTTTCGCAGGCTTGAATGAAGGAATGTTGTGTGCAGGAATTTCAATCGTTGTATTCTTCAAGATATTTCTTCCTGTTTTCTTCGCCCGCTCTTTGATCACGAAGCTACCAAACCCTCTCAAGTAAACATTCTTTCCTGACTCGAGTGAATCCTTCACCGACTTCATGAATGCTTCGATCGTGGTTTGAACATCCGTCTTTTCGATTCCTGTCTGCTCTGCAATATCATTAACCAGATCCGCTTTTGTCATGCCTTATTGTTTTAAAGTGCTTAGATTTTTTGAAATTTGAGTGCGCAAAGATACAGCTAATTAGACAAATAAGGAACAATGCTGTTCCATTTTTCTCTTGCCAACTCACATAATGACAGCGAATTCTCATAAATATTCTAAAATCCTGCTCTCTTGGTATTCCGAAAACGGACGTGAACTTCCTTGGCGTTCGACCCGAGACCCTTATAAAATCTGGCTCAGCGAAATCATCTTACAACAAACCCGAGTTGAACAGGGAATGGCCTATTACCACGCCTTCACAGAGAACTACCAAGATGTTCAAGCCCTTGCAGAAGCCCCCCAAGAGGAGGTCTTGAAAACCTGGCAAGGACTGGGCTACTACTCCCGAGCACGAAACCTGCACGCCACCGCCAAGGAGGTCTGGGAGAATCGGGGTGGGCGTTTCCCATCAACTGCAAAAGAACTCCTTCAACTGAAAGGAGTAGGACCTTACACCGCAGCAGCTATCGCCTCCATCGCCTTTGATGAAGATGTACCGGTGATTGATGGAAATGTCTATCGCTGGATTACTCGCCTCTTCGGCATTGAGGCTCCCATCGACCAAAAGGAAGGACAAAAAGCCGTTGGAGAAATCGTAAACCAACTTTTGCCCAAAGGAAGAGCCGCAGACTTCAATCAAGCCATGATGGATTTTGGATCTCAAGTATGCAGCCCAAAAAACACCCAATGTGCAACTTGCCCTTTCAAAGAACACTGCGTTGCTTTCGACAAAGACCTCGTACAAATTCTGCCCATCAAGGCTAAGAAAACAAAAGTACAGACCGTCTACCTTCATTATTATGTCATTGAAGTGGATGGCCAAGTTTTATTGAAGCAACGACCCAACAAAGGAATTTGGGCGGGACTTTATGATTTTCCTTTGATTGAAAGCGAGCAAGCTTGGGACATTGACAAAAGCATGGTAGAGCTGGAAAACCTCTTTAACATCTCCATCGAACAAATTGAAGATGTTTCCGAAGAAATGAAGCACCTTCTCTCCCATCGAAAAATGTTAGCGCGTTTTTATAGAGTCAAGCCAAGCGAAAAGCCAAAAAGCAACCCGCAGCTCTCTGAATGGGTGAAAGTGAAGGATGTTCACAAAAAGCCACTACCTAAACTCATTGAAAACTACTGGCAAACGAGATAATTCTCGATCTTTGCACTTTTACAGTTCACGCATTCAACTTACATTTACGATCATGGCAGGAATCAACAAAGTAATTTTAGTAGGAAATCTCGGTAAAGACCCAGAGGTACGCTACCTCGAAAATGGAACAGCCGTTTGCTCTTTTTCACTCGCTACTTCAGAGACCTATACCGATCGCAATAGCGGAGAAAAACGAACCCAAACCGAATGGCATAACGTTGTGCTTTGGCGTAAACTGGCCGAAATTGGTGAAAAGTTCCTCAGAAAAGGATCTCAAGTTTACATCGAAGGCAAAATGAGAACCCGCTCTTGGGAAGACCAAAGTGGTCAGAAAAAATACACTACAGAAGTGGTTGGTGACATCATGCAATTGCTCGGAAGACCCACAGAACAATCGGGAGGATCTAACGAACAAAGCACTTCAGCTCCCAAGCAACAACAAGAGCCGGAGAACGATGATCTCCCATTCTAAACAAGCACAAGCGTTGAACAAACACCTTTAATTTGGACCCCTCAGACACGTTTCTTTTACTTCAGTCCCCTTACCTCGATCCCACTTTCATTTTTTCGGCTTTGGGCATGCTTTTGCTCCTGATCGTTTCTGCCCTTATCTCCGGGTCGGAAGTCGCTTTCTTCTCCCTCAAACCAGCAGAGTTGGAAGAAATTAGAATGGCGCAAGACAGCGGTTCTGAGCGCATCATTCAGCTTTTGGAAATTCCAGACCGTAGAACAGGATCGTCCAACTTATTGGCGACCATCTTGGTGATCAACAATTTTGTGAACATCATCATCATCTTGCTCTCCACTTCGGTGGTCACTACCATCTTCCCAAAAGGAAGTGTAAACCCTATTCTAGAAGTAGTGATTCACATTGCAGCGGTGACTTTTCTCATTGTTCTTTTTGGAGAGGTGATCCCGAAGGTTTACGCTACCAACTATGGATTATCGCTCGCAAAAATAATGTCGGCCCCAATTCAAATTTCTCAAAAAATCTTCTGGGTCTTTTGGAAACCCCTTGTGAGCATGGGAAGAGTCATTGACGACCGATTCAATAAAGGAGGAAGCTCATCCATCGACATCAACACCTTGAGTCACGCGCTTGAACTCACAGACAGTGATGATCGAAGCGAAGAAGAGAAGAAGATTTTGGAAGGCATTGTGGCCTTTGGAAGCAAAGATGTAAAGCAGATCATGACCTCCAGAATGGATGTCGCTTGTTTTGACATCGAACTGAGCTACCCAGAACTCCGCAAAAAGATTTTGGAACTCGGTTTTTCTCGAATCCCGGTATTTCGTGGAACCATTGATGAAGTAGCGGGTATTCTTTACATCAAAGACCTCCTCCCTCACCTCAAAACGGAAAATTTCGACTGGACCGACCTCATTCGTCCACCGTTCTTCGTTCCAGAAAACAAAAAAATTGACGACCTCCTGCGTGAATTCCAATCGAGGAAAAATCACATGGCGATTGTGGTGGATGAATATGGGGGAACTAGCGGACTCATTACTCTTGAAGACGTTATTGAGGAGATCGTTGGAGACATTACCGATGAATTTGATGACGACGAATTACAATATTCTCGCATAGACGATCGTAATTTTATTTTCGAAGGGAAAACTGCTTTGATTGACATCTATCGAATCTTGGACATCGACGGTGAAAACTTTGAACAGGAAAAAGGCGAAAGCGACACACTGGCTGGATTCATTATTGAGCAAGCCGGGAAGATTCCTTTGAAAGGAGAGCGCATTCATTTTGAACAGTTCACCTTCACCGTGGAAGCCGCAGATAAAAGAAAAGTGAAACGAGTAAAAGTTAGCATTGAAGCCCTTGAAGAAGATTAAATATTTCCTCCCCATCCTTTTCTTTTTGGGCTTGATGGCCTGCAAAGAACCACCAGTTCCTCGTCCGCGTGGCTATTTTAAAATCGATCTTCCGGAGAAATCGTTCCGGACAGACACCCTTCCCTGCGGTCCGCATTTCGATTTGGCAAAGCACCTCTTCATTGAGAACTTTAAAGACCGCCAGAGCGACACCTGCTGGTTTAATTTATACAGTCCGCGTTACCGTGCACGGGTTCACTGCACCTTGTTTGAAGTGAACGACAATCTGGATCTTCTGATTGAAACAGCTTATCAATTCGCCTTCAAACACGAAGTAAAAGCCAAAGCCATCGAACGGAAGAGTTTTGCAAACAAAGAGCACAATGCCTACGGGTTGATCTATAATTTAGAGGGAAATGTAGCATCTCCTATACAGTTCTACGTTACAGATAGTACACGCCATTTTCTTCGCGGGAGCCTGTACTTCATGAGCAAGCCCAACGAAGACAGTTTGGCACCGGTGAAAACCTATTTCGAAAATGACATCGAAATGCTCATGAACACAATTGAATGGCCACAATAAAACATCTTCTGCTCGATCAAGGAAACACGCGATGCAAAGCTGCCATCGTGAAAGATGGTGTTTTTGATATTCGCCCATCTTCTCCTGACCTACGAAGTATACTGGAGCTTTATTCCTTGGATGAATTCTCCGGTGTCATGATTTCCAGTACTGCTCATATTCCAAATGACTTGGAAGCTGCTTTAAGGAAAAGGGAGAACTGTATTTTATTGGATCATTCCACTCCTTTACCCATCGGGATCGATTACGATAGTCCTGAAAGCTTGGGACCGGATCGAAGAGCCAATGCTTGCGGCTTGCATCAATTAGCTCCAGGAAAAAATACCATGGCGGTGGATATTGGGACTTGTATCACTTATGATCTTGTTGTAGAAAACCGTTTTGTTGGCGGAGCGATAGCACCAGGCTTGCGATTGAGAAACCGCGCTATGAACGATTATACGAGTAAACTTCCAATTGTAAGTTTGGAAGAAAAAACGCCCCTCCTTGGAAAGACGACCCACTCCTGTTTGCAAAGTGGCATTATTCATGGCATGAACGCTGAAATTCATGGCATGATTGACCAATATCGCGAGAGCTACCCTCCACTTGAAGTCTACATCACTGGAGGAGATAGCAAGTATTTTGATATGGGCTTAAAAAACTTCATTTTTGCGGACGCAAATTTAACCCTGCGCGGACTGCATTCAATTTTGCAATTTAATGGACATTAGACATTTCCTTCTTTCGCTTTTCGTGCTCGCCGCTGGTATGGCCACTGGTCAATCCACCAGCATCTCTCCTTACTCACAATTTGGTATTGGTGACCTTCACCGAATGGGGAATACATCGGTATATGGCTTTGGGGGAATCACCTCTGTGTTTAGCGATGGATACAACATCAACCCAGCCAACCCTGCTTCTTACGCCTACCTCAACCAAACCACTTTGCAGGTTGGAACTCGCGTAAGCTTTTTGCAGTTAGATAACGGAAGTGCGACGCAAGAACTCAACCTATCCCACCTTAACCATGCTTATGTTGCCTTGAAGCCAACAGGAGCAAATTGGGGCCTTACTCTCGGCATTTCACCGTACAGTTCCACTGGTTATGAAAGCTCTATTTTGAGAAATCAAGAAATTGAGGGAAATACTGCCGACATTAATGACAACTATCTCGGTAACGGCGGCATTTCACAAGGATTCATCGGTTTTGGCCGCAGTTTTGAGAGCCAGAACTATGTTTTCTTCAAAGATCCCTTTAACAACATTGTAGACAGCTTGCGTTATTCGAAGCATTCTCTCGCCTTGGGGGTCAATGGAAGTTACTTTTTCGGAGTGATTGAAGAAGAACGAAGTATCGATTTTCAAGATCCTAACTTTCTAGATACTCGCATCACTTCGAGAAACAAAATGAAAGGTTTTGGGGCTGACATTGGTTTGCAATACACCTACATCCTCAAGCAGAACTACGATCAAGATAAAAAGCTCAGGGAAAGATGGAGCTTGAGCGCTGGTGTGAGCTACACACCGGAAATGATCTGGAGCACTTCCTTGAAGGAACTCGGAGAAACGACCCAAGAATTTTCATTGGTTTCTTTCCCCATTGACACCACCTACATCATCAACGGAACCGGTACCACTAGTATCCCACAGCGTTTGACCACAGGATTCTCTGTGCGTTATCAAGGCAAAAAAGGTCGAGAAGTTACCCTTGCCGCTGAAATTCGAAACCAAGAGTGGAGCACATCTGAGCGAAACATCGACGGAGTCCTCTTCAATCCACAGCTCGCCAACTTCACCGAAAGTTCTCTAGGAATCAAGTTTGTTCCTAAGAGTATTCAAGACGCAAAAAACTTTTTAGGCCGGTCTCATTACTACTTTGGAGTCCGAACAGCCGAAACTTATCTGCAGTTAGACAGTTATCAATTGCAAGATGAAGCCTTCACTTTTGCCATCAACATCCCCATGTTGGCGTCCAAAAGTATCTCGAGATTCAATTTCGGCATGGAACTTGGAACGAGAGGGACAACGGAGAACAATCTCCTCAGAGAAAACTACCTGAATTTGCAAATTGGAGTTTCGCTTTCGCCTTACTTCAAGAACGCTTGGTTCAGACAAAGAAAATACGATTAAAACAAAACCATTCATAATGAAACGTCTAACAGTACTTCTCCTTATCCTCATTACCGCTAGCAGTTCTTTTGCCCAAGATGAAAAATACGGTGCAACAGAAGAGGAACAATTGATCTGTAAAGAAGCATTGAGTGTTTACAAGAGCTTCAAAAAACAGAAAAACTATGACGATGCTTACCCAGCATGGCAAGAAGCCTGTAAGGTTTGTCCGCCAAAAGTATCTGAAAGCCTCTATTCTGACGGAGCGCGTTTCATCAAGTCTGAATTGAAAAAAGCCAAAGGAGAACGTAAAGCAGTATTGGCAGACTCACTTATGGCTATTTACGACAAGCGAATGGAACTCTACCCTGCTACCTCACGCAAGCCGAACAACAAATGCACGATCTTGGGCTACAAAGCGGGTGATAAATACCGTTTCTTCCCAGATAGCATCGCTAGCGTAAATGTAATGTTCAAAGAATCAATGGACTGCTTAGGTTTGGAAACAGCAGCAAGCACCATTTCGGGTTACTACCTCACTTCATACAAGCTTTTGAATGCAGCTGAAGGTGAAGCGGCAGATGACATTCGCGCAAGCATGCTTACAGAGTATCTTCAACTTCAAGAAATTGCAGATCACAACATTGCAAACGAGACGAAAGAGTCTGTGCGTGAAGGATACGTCAAAGCAAAAGCCAACATCGACGAAATATTTGTAGTGATTGCTGAATGCGAGAGCATGGTACCCACTTTCGAGAAGAAGGTGATGGCCAACCCAGATGATCTTGACCTCAAAATCAAAGCGCTGAAGTTGATGCAAGCCAAAGAATGTACAGAAAGCGATTTCTATTTGAACACTGCTGAAACTGTGCATACTTCTAATCCAACACACGAATCTGCTTATGCAGTTGGAATGGGTTACTTGAAGAAAAGTGAATACAGCAAAGCGTTGAAATATGTTGAGCAAGCTGTTGAACTTTGCGGTGATAGCGCGGATGCAGACAAGTATATGTTGAGAGCAGGTCAAATTGCAATCATCCTGAAGCAAGCATCGAAAGCACGCTCATATGCGAACAAGGTGAAACAAGGCGGACAAAACAATGCCGAAGCACTTATGCTTATTGGAGATGCGATTGTTGTTTCAGCTCCTCAATGTGCCGATGGTGGAATTGGTGAACGCGCCATGTACTGGTTGGCCGTTGATTACTACAACAGAGCGAAAGCAGCCGGAGCTGATGGTGCAAGTAAAAAAGTTGGAACTTATTCAGGACAGTTCCCATCTACAGAAGACCTCTTTAAGTATGGAATTTCTGTTGGAAGCAGCTTTACCACTTGTACGGGTGAAACAACTACCGTAAGAGCGCGATAGTTGAAAGCAGCTCGAGCAAATAAAATTTTAAAAAGCATCTCGGTGATCTTGATCACTGGGGTGCTTTTTTCATGTGAGAACGACATTGACCAGATCAAGGCGCTAACAGACGATCTCGACTTCCCAGTTCAAACCGTTAAAAACGGTACCTTTCACTACACCGAAAACGCGAAGCTCACCAACACACTCATCGCTGAAGTGCTCAATCGGTATGAGGGAGAGCGAGCTCGGATTGAAGTTGAAGGTGGTTTTGAGATGTTGATGTATGATAGTTTGGAAAACGTGAGTGCCGTATTAAGTGCTGAAAGAGGCACCTTCTTCGACGGAGAAGGCATCCTTGAAGCGAAGGAAAACGTTGTTTTTCACAACACAGAAGGGGCCATTCTAAAAACAGAAGAACTGATTTGGCTCCAGGACAGCGATAAGGTATATACCAACAAATTTGTTGAAATTACCAATGAAGATGGAAGCATCTTCTCGAAAGGGATGACCACCAACTCCAAGTTTTCCTACTACCGATTATGGGAAGTAACGGGAGATATTCTCCTCGACCAACCAAAAAAAGACGAACAAGATGAACCCTGAACAACTATTAAAAGTCCACCGAACTTCTGAAAAACTCTGGCTAGGAATCTCCGTCGCCGCCGTCATTTTGTCGGGATACTTTATTTGGAGAGAAGGTCTTGAAAGCAGCAAATATCTTTGGTTACCCGGCATTGCAATCGTCTATTATTTCTTTCGTCGTCACTTCAGAAAACGCATGGAACGACAAATTGAGGACCAGAAGAAACGCACTTGAAGTATGAGCGTTTTTTGGCTTACATTTGTATTCAATCATCCCGATCCGCCACATGGACTATGACAGTTGGTTGGTGATTCTCACATCACTCGCCTTTTCCGCATTCTTCTCCGGCATGGAGATCGCTTTTGTTTCGGCAAATAAGCTCATCATCGAGCTTGAAAACAAACAAGGCAATTTTACAGCACGCATTCTTTCCTCCTTCCTTCGTCGGCCAAAGAAGTTTATCGGCGCCATGCTCATTGGGAACAACATCGCTCTTGTTTTTTACGGAATCAAGGCAGGAGAGCTTGTGGCCAACATGATGTTTGGTGTGAACGACTGGGATGAGTACCACCTTCCTTACGTGGCTCTTTTATCCCAAACCCTCATCACAACTGTAGTCATCCTCTTTACCGCTGAGTTTTTGCCGAAAAGTATTTTCAGGTTGAACCCCAACAGGTGGCTCAGCATCTTTGCCATTCCCTTGGCCATCCTATTCTACATCTTGTATATTCCATCGTGGATCATTACCAACATCTCCATGCTTTTCATCCGTTATATTTTACGGGCGGAAACGGAAAATGAAGAAGTGGTATTTGGAACAGTCGACCTCGATCACTTTCTTCGAGAAGCCAGTGAGAACATGCAGGATAATGAAGACACAGAACACGAGATTCAAATTCTTCAAAATGCACTCGACTTGCGAGAAACGAAAGCCCGCGACTGCATGATTCCGCGAAACGAAATTGAAGCGCTTGAACTCAATGACTCCATTGACTTGCTCAAAGAACGATTCATTGAAACCGGCTATTCTAAGATCGTTATCTACCGAGACAGCATCGATAACATCATCGGATATTGTCATAGCTACGACCTCTTTAAGAACCCCGAAGACATCAAAAACATCCTCTTGCCCACATTTATCGTTGCCGAACCTGCTCCTGCTAACCGAGTATTGGAAGATTTTATCGCGAAAAAAAGAAACCTTGCCGTTGTGGTTGACGAATTTGGAGGAACCAGTGGGATCATTACGATTGAAGACATCGTTGAGGAGCTCTTTGGTGAAATCGAAGACGAGCACGACAAGGAGGAAATGACCGAAAAACAGTTGGCTCCAGATTATTTTCAGTTCTCTGCACGACTTGAGATTGACTACATTAACGAGCGTTACCGACTTGGTTTACCTGAATCGGATGAATACGACACTCTGGGTGGATTGATCATTCATCACGCCGAGGACATTCCCGATCCTGGTACTCAAATGAGCGTGGCAAATTTTGCCTTCAAGATCGTGGAAGTGAACAATGCACGCATAGAATTGGTCGACTTGCACGTTCATGATGTCGACTAACTTTTAATTGTCGAATAGCTTCCGTATATTCGCCCACTTAAAAATTCAAAGCTTAGACATGGCTGAATTAGAAAAAATTAGAAGTTTACGCTGGGTGCTGATTGCATTCTTAGCGATTGGGATGATCGGATTCTTGATTCCCTACGATGCTGTACTTGCCTTATTTGGACAAGGAGCAAACCGTTCAATTGGCGAAGTTGGGAGTTCCAGCATCTCTGCTCAAAACTGGCAAAATGCCTTGATGGAGCGCGAGCAACTCTTTGATTACACCAATACTCAAAGCCTGAAAAACGACGTTTGGAACGATCTTATCGAGCAAAACATCCTTACTTCAGAGTATGAAGACCTAGGAATCGACGTTGTTACTCAAGAAGAGTTTGATGAAATTCGTTTTGGAGAGCACATTTCTCCTTACGTTCAAAGTACCTTTTATGGACAGAATGTAACTGAAGATGCTAAAAGCAACTGGAGACAGAACTTTGCTCAAATGGCAACATCAGACCAACGCGCTCAACGTCAGAAGTACAACGGGTACACCAATGTTATTGTTTCGAAGCGCAAGCGTGAGAAGTACAACAACTTGGTGCAAAAAGGATTGTATGCAAGTTCTTTGGATGCGAAGTATGACTATTTGGCTACTCAAGAAAAAGCAAACATTCAGTATGTAGTGAAGCGTTATGATGACATCAATGATTCATTGGTGACCATTAAAGACAGTCAAGTTCGCGCATACTACCAAAAGCACAAAGGAGACAAAGAATATGAAGAGACCCGCTCAAGAGACATGAAATATGTTCTCTTCCGCATCGAGTCCTCTTCGGAAGACATCAGTGCAGTTGAAAATGAATTGAAAGACTTGGCTACTTCATGGCCACAAGCGGCTTCTGACTCTGTGTTCGTAATGCAAAACGGAGGTACTGGTCGTTACAACGAAGTAAGCTTCAAAGCTGCAGACACTACAGGGAACGAATTGGCACGTATGGCTTACGCTGCGAACATTGGTGATTTAGTAGGGCCTCGTCAAGATGGCGACAACTATCAATTGGCTCGTGTTGTTGCGAAAGGAGAGGTTGCTGATTCTACCGTTTCTGTTCGTCACATTCTTTTGAAAGCTAACGATGTAAGCGATGAAGCTGAAATGAGTGAACTCAACGCAAGAGCAGATAGCTTGAAGCGTGTTTACAAAAATGGTGGCGACTGGGACGACTTGGTGCAACGTTTCTCGGATGATCCAGGATCGAAGAACAATGGTGGTTTGTATGAATACTTCCCACGTAGACAAATGGTGAAGCCATTCGAGGATTTCAGTTTTGATGGAAACATCGGTGATATCGGAGCAGTAGAAACCAGCTATGGTGTTCACTTGATTGAAATCGTTGATCAACGTTGGTCTGTTGACCAAGTGAGCTTGGCATTGATTGAAAGAAGTATTGCTCCTTCAAGCACAACGCGCAAGGCGATTTTGAAAGAAGCGACCGACTTCTCTATTCTTTACAATAAAGAGCAACTTTTCCTCGACGGTGCTGATACTTCAGGTTATGCTGTAGTTAACGCCAATAGAATTGCTCAAAATGCACAAAACATTCAGGGTATTCAGAATGCAGGTAAAGTCGTTTCTTGGTTGTACAGACCGGATGTAGAAAAAGGCGAAGTATCCACTCCAATTTCTGTGAAGGATGGGTATGTAGTTGCTTTGGTTACTGCAGTTCGTGAAGGAGGAATTCCAAGTTTTGAGAACGTAGAAGAAGAAATGCGTGCCGAAGTATTGAAAGAAGAGAAAGCCAAGTTGTTCATGGATAAAATGAAAAACGGTTCTACTCTTGAAGAGGTAGCCACACTTGCAGAGGCGAAGGTAAAAACAGCACGTAACATCTCATTGAAAACAACAACAATCGCTGGCTCTAGCGTTACACAACAAGAACCAGAAGTTGTAGGAATCGCTTTGGGTATTCCTATGGGTAACATGTCTCTTCCAATTAAAGGAGAAGGCGGTGTTTGGGTGGTTGCTAAATCAGAAGAAAAAACCACCGCTGAGGACAAAGAAGATTACTTCGAAGATCAAGATCGTTTAACGACTCGAATCAAAGGAGCAGCTTCAACACGTTTGTTCAACGCAATGAAAGAAGACGCTAATGTGGTAGATAACCGCTTGAGCTTCTAAGCAAAATACTCGATCACTAGATCAAAAAAAAAGTCCTGCAATTGTGGGACTTTTTTTGTGCTTTACATTTTGAAATTCTTGCTGCTTAGCGTTGTTTCCAGAGAAGGGAAGTATCTCCATAACTGAGGAATCGGTATTGCTCATTTACGGCATGTTCATACACCTTCGTCCAGTCTTCGCCAATCAATGCGGCCACCAGAAGTAAAAGTGTGCTTTTTGGCAAGTGAAAATTGGTGGTGATGCCATCGATGCTCTTTACCTGATAACTCGGCACAATCATAAGTGAAGTGGCTGCATTCAATTCCTCAGCATCTCCCGCTTGGGATAAAAGGTACTGAAGTGCCTCTGAATAATTTTTGAACGGATCTTCTAGCTCATAGGGGTCGAACTGTTCCACTTTGTTTGCCAATCTTCCATGTACTTTTGCCACCGCCAGCCAATACAAACTTTCCAAAGTGCGAAGGGATGTTGTTCCCACAGCAACTCGCGGGCCCCCATGAGCAGCGAGGGCTTCAATGGTACTCCTTTTCACTGAAATGTGTTCCGCATGCATGTCGTGGTCGCGAAACTCTTCGCTGCTCACGGGTTTGAACGTACCCGCTCCAACGTGAAGTGTCAACTTCTCGATGGAATGGCCTCTTGAACTCATCTCGCCCAGTATTTCGGGGGTATAATGGAGTCCCGCAGTTGGCGCGGCCACGGACCCACGAACCTCTGCATACGTAGTCTGATAGCGCTCAGGATCGGCTTCATCTACTTCCCGGTTCATGTATGGAGGTAGCGGCACCTTTCCAAGACTTTCCAAAAGCTCACCAAAGTTTCCATCTTTTGGATCCCAAGTGAATTCCACTTCAGAATGTTCTCCCAAATGCTGCAGTCGCTTTGCCTTCAATACCAAGCCATCAGCATTGAGTGAAATCTGTTCTCCCTCCTTCCAACGCTTTCCACCACCAACAAGACTGGTCCACGTGCATCTCCCTTCTGAGATCATCGCTTCTTCCATGCTCTTGGGATTCTTTGGAGCAAGGAGAAACAGTTCAACCCGCGCACCCGTTTCACGAAAAAGAATGACTCGTGCATTGATCACTTGAGTGTTATTGATCACCAATTGGGTGTTGTTTGGAAGGAGCTGAGGAAGTTCAGAGAAAATTCGATCTTGAATTGTTCCCTTTTCAAAAACCAACAAGCGGGAAGCCGTTCTTTCTCCAAGCGGTCTTTGTGCAATGAGACCCTCAGGGAGTTGATAGTTGAAATCAGAAATTTTAGTGGAATCCATTGCGCAAAAATACAGCATCTTGTGGATTGAATGGAGGTAGAGTAGGGACAAAAAAGAAGCTCCCGAACGTTTTCGAGAGCTTCCAAACCTTAACTAAAACTAACTATACTATTTATCACACAGTCCAAGAAAGGACTGTTCCTTGTGGTAAACTATACTTCTTATACAGGTAAACGTACTTCTACCCTACCTTGTTGTGCCTATTTCTTGAAAATTCTTACAATTTTCTTATCGTCTATCTGATAATTAAAACCATAAGGCAAACAAATTGTTTTCAATGCGATCTCGAGGTCTTCTGTTTCGAACTCCCCAGTGAAGGTTTCTGCGCCCGTTCCATTGAGTTCGATGTTCACGTCATAACGACGTTCCAAATCTTTCAGTACTTTCTTCAATGGGGCAGCATCATAGGCAAAAGCCCAACCGTTCATCCACATTGGAGTGTTTCCATCAAATGACCGAACTGCAGCTAAGCTTCCTTGGCTCATGCTCGTTTCCTCTTGAGGCAATAGCAGTCGATCTTGACTTTCTTTTCCCGTCAAGGAAACCTTCACCTTCCCGGTGTAGCATTGCACTTCAAAAAGATCATCTTCACCGAATACATTAAAACTAGTTCCTAGAACACTCACTACTCCTTCAGAGGTATTTACGTCAAATCGAGATCCTTTTTCTACTTGAAAGAAAGCCTCTCCATCCAGAGTAAGACTGCGCTCACTAAAATCATCGGAATAAACGATGCTTGAGTTTTTGTTCAAGAGCACTTCAGATCCGTCCGGTAAGACATGGGTCATGGCCGTTCTTCCTGAATCTATTCTCACCTCATCGTTTTGAAGGAAGAACATGGCAGCAAGTGCCAACATTGCAGCTCCTGAAAGTGCCCACCATAGCGGACGCTTATTCGAGTTGATCGAACGCACCTTTCCTTCTTCCAATCCAGCAATCTTAGCCTGAAGCTCATCCCAAGCAGCTGATTTGCTTTGCTTGAATGGAACTGACCATTGCTGGAGTACCTTTGAATATTTCTTCTCTTCTTTCACTTCGCGATATTGTCTTATACGGCTTAAATACAAGCAGGACGATCACTCCCCTACCTCATTAAGGACTTATTGTTAATGGTATTTCGATTTTGGTTGCACCATAGATGAATCCCGAACCGTTATAAACGTTATCAGGAAAGGCATTGAGTGCGCCATTCAAAGGATCTGGACGATAAAAAAATGCTTCTTCGTAGCTCTCTGGAACGGCATAAATGAGCAAATTGTGTTCCCCGTAAAACTCAAAATCCGTATCGAACAAGGTTGCTCCTTGCCCAGGGACAGGTCCGTTGAACGAACTCGAAAATTGACCCGATGGAACGGTAAACGGAATATCAATTCCAGATTCTTCTTCCAACACCAGCAATTGTGTTGTACCGATGTTATTCTGCCAAAGCACGGTGAAAATAGGTTGTCCGGTGGAAGCCTCATCAATGGGGATCACCTGTGCAGAAACTTGGTTAATTTCCAACTGGGGAGGTACTTCAATACGCGCGCTGGTATTTCGCTTTTCGGCCAAAATCTCAAGAGTGTACAGGGTATTCGCTGAAATAAAATCATTTTCATCACCACGAAGTTGACCATCGATCAACTGCAGAGGAATGGTTTGTCCGCCTTCAGACTCTAGATAAGCTCTTTCAATTTGCGGAGTGCGCATATCCTCCAGATAAGCAATGTCCAATACCACGGATTCATTCGCCAGCAAAACTCCGTTCACCACAAGCCACTGTTCACTGTCATCGTTCATACTCCCTTCACATGACCCTAAAAGAAGAAGCAAGAAGCACAAATAGACGCTATGTTTAAACGACCTTACCATTGCACAGAAATTTGAATGGATGGGGTAAACCCGAGGTAAGCGAGTTGACTCAATTCCACGCTCAAACCGTCTTGAGTGAGTCCGGAAACATAAAACTGTTGATCCCTCACATTGAGCCGATCATAGACATTAAAGCACGAGAGTCCGGCAAAAACATTGGCTCCTCCCACAGAAAAAGCATAATCTACGCTGAGGTCCAAACGATGATAGGCAGGCAGTCGATCTCCCAATACAGCGCCGAACCCGGGCCAATTACTCGTTTGGTTGGGAAGCAAACTCACATCGTAATTGCCGAGATAATGCGTTGTTGGAATACCACTACCATAGACCCAAATTGCGGAAGCCTTCCACGGACCAGATCGAAACAGATAAACGGCCTTCAACTCGTGTGTTTCTAGAAAGCGAGCGGGTATAAAGTCATCCGCGGGGAGTTGAAAATCGTTTTGGTTGTAGCTCAATGTGTAAGCCAACCAAGCATTGTGTCGGCCCTTTTCCCTTTTTAATAGAAGCTCTCCTCCCAGTACCATTCCTTCCCCAAATAAATAGTCCTGGTTGCTGAGTGGTGGTGTGAGTCCGTTCAGCAACTGCACATCTTCCACCACACCTTCTTTCATCACCCAAAAACCATCCACTTCTAACTTCCATGATGCTTTCGACCAAGAAAAACCTGCGGTAATTTGACGAGACCGAAGCGAAGGTACCCCCTCATCTCCTGAGGCTAGGGTCCATTGATCTGAGGTATTGAGCAACAAATTTTGCCTTTGCACTCTTCTGATGAACTGCTCATTCACTCCAAGACCTGCTCGCCACTCCCAATTTTGCTTCGGCATCCACTTCAGCAAAAGACGAGGATTGATGCTGATTCCCTCCCGCCGTGAATAAGCGTTCAACCTCCAACCTCCCAATACTTCAAAGTGCTCACTTTTCTTCCAGGAATCTTGTCCGTACAGGGAAAACAATTGAGCACTGCCTTCTTGCCCAGCCCCACTCCTTCCCTCATTCAAGCTTTGATTATCGATGGAATAGTTGGTGAGATGAAAACCTGCTTTCACCTCATGATGCTCTTGGTTCCAGGTGTGATCTAGACGAAAAGTAGCATCGTCCAAGCGGGTATTTCGATCGAAGAAAACCGTATCCACAAACCCTATGAATCGATTGTCTTGAACATCAAAACCGAAAAGAGCACTTTGATAGGAAGAATAACCGAGGGTGGCCTTTGTGAAATGATCTGGACGCCATTGTCTGCTCCATTTACCACTCACCCCAAGGTTTCCCCATTCACTGAGATCGTTGTACTGCACTCGAAGTCTTGCGTCTGAACTGAGATCTTCATAACTCAAGTCCAACTGATCCTGCCCTGAAAAAAAGCTCAAAGCGAATCGGTCTTTTTGGCTCGTCTCAAAACCTACCTTAAAATGCAGGTCGTAAAAATAAAAACTGGGAGGTGTTTCGCTGAAAGGGTCAACAGAAGCGCGGTCGCTGCTTTGAATGCTTCGCTCGTAAACATTATTGAAGAGGGATTGATACAAGGGTGAGAAGACTACATCGGAAAAGGAACGGCGAAAAGAGAGCATCATGGACGCTTGTTGGTCCAAAATCGGGCTCTCGATGAGCGCTGAAAGACTCATTAAACTGAGATCTACGCGTGTGTTTGGTCTCAGCAAGTTTCCGTTTTTCGCGGTTAGTTCGAGCACAGCACTTCCTCTCCCTCCATATTCTGCGCTCAGTACTCCCTTGTGAATTCGAGCATTTTTGATGCTGTTGGAATTGAAACCACTGAAGAGTCCGTAAAAATGATCTACGTGATACAATGTGAAGCCGTCCAACAAAAGGAGATTCTCATCGGAAGCGCCACCCCGAACGTGAAATTCTGCGCTGCTTTCTGTGGTAGCAGAAATGCCCGGTAAAAGCTGGAACGACCGAACGACATCATTCTCTCCGATGTTCGGAAGCACCTCCATCACATTCATGTTGAGGCTATATATCCCCGGAAGTTCACCGGTGCTTATTACCTCCCCCAAATCAGATAAGACCGTAACCTCTGGAAGCAATCCTTCATCCCGATTCAGTAAAATTTGAATGGCCCCTTTTTCATCCCCTGCTTGAATCCGATAATTCTTGGTGTGGTAGCCAATATAGCTAATCACAATTTGAGCCGTATCGCTACTTACATTGAACAGTTGAAAATACCCTTCCACATTGCTCGACGCCCCCAATTGTTCTCCCTTTTCACGCACATTAGCAAAAGGAAGGGGCTCCAAACTATTGGCATCGAGAATTCGGCCTTCTACCGTAAAATTTGTTCTGGTCGGACTCGTTTTCGATGGAACCAATGACTTTTCTTGTCTGAAAATAACAAATGTCCCACCCACGTTTTCATAGTTCAGCCCTCGAGGGTAGCAAAGCTCATCCAGCACCTCGGTAATCGAAGCATTCTCAAAATCTGCGCTCACAGAGAAGCTTTTAAGTGCTTTTCCGTCATAAGCAAAGGAGTATCCAAACTCTTTTTGGAGCGATCTCAGCACTCGGTTCAAGGGAACATCTTCAAAAGATGCGCTGATGTTTGGTGAAGAAGATTGTAGTACTTCTTGAGGGAAAAAAGAAGTAGTGGGCGATGCGAAAAGCAAGCTTGAAAAAAGTAAAAGCAGAAAGACGAGCCCGATATTTCTCATGGTTTAAATGTCCACGCCCAAGGAGTCGCGGATAATTTTAATGGCCTTACTCATGCGTTTTTCCACCGCTTTCACACTAATGCCGAGACGTTCTGCAATGTCTTTGTACTTGATATCTTCCAGTCGGTTCATCAAAAAGACCTCTCTACTTCCCTCTGGCATCGTTGCAATCACTCGCTCCAATTTGGCCTCGTATTCTTTCATCTCCAGAATAAACTCCGGGTTGGATTTTTCCTTTCCTTGCTCCGCCTGATTGATGAATTTGTATTTGAGTTGCTGACGCTTAAGGTAGTTGATTGTGAGGTTTCCTGCAATCGTATAGAGGTAGGATTTCACGGTTGAGCGGTCGATTTTAGCTCTGTTTTCCCACAATTTGATAAAGGTATCCTGAGCCAAGTCCTCCGCCAAATCTTGGTCAGAACACTTAAAATAGATGTAAGCTCGGATATTATCATAGAATTGCTCGAACACCTCTTGGTATTCTTTTGGCGACAATTCAGAATAATTTCCCCCGGATTTTAATAAACTCAGGATCACATTTGCAGGTTTGTCGCAATTTTTGAAATTTCCGCATAGAAATCACCAATTCTGGTAAAGACTTTTGCACATTGATGGGAATCCTTCCATTTATCCGCTTTCATCTCCATTCGTCCAATTTTTCACCAAATGCGCCTTTCTCCGTTTATCTTAGCAAAAACTAAAGGCCATGATGCGCTCATTTCTATTCTTGCTTTTCTTTTTCGGGCTGATGTCCGTTCAAGCTCAAAATCAAAATTTGCCCGCAGCTATTTGTGGTCAGTGGTATGGAGCCTTGGATCTTTCTGTAACAACCATCCGCTTGGAGTTAAGGCTTCAAGAAGATGGCAAGGCTTGGATGAGGAGTCCAGACCAGCACGAAGGAGAGGACCCATTCAGCCAAGTAGCATTTGAAGCTGGTACGCTCACCTTAAAAATGGAGGAAATTGATCTTGTGATGGAGTTTCCGAAAACCAGCAAAGAAAGTCTGCGAGGAACTGTGGTCCAATACGGAACCCGATACGAGCTTGAAATGGGTCGAGAAGCCATCGCCCCAGTCAAAAAAGTTTTTCCACAAACTCCTAGCGCTCCTTTCACCTATGCTAGCGAAGATTTTAGCATTGAAAGCACGGCTGCCGGTGTTTCCTTGAACGGAACCTTGAGTTTACCTCAAAACGAAGACAACAATGCGCCCTTGGTTATAATGATTAGTGGAAGTGGTCCGCAAAACCGAAATGAAGAAATCCTTGGTCACGAACCGTTTTGGGTTTTGGCTGATCACCTCGCAAAAGCAAACATTGCCTCTTTTCGATATGACGATCGTGGAGTGGGGAAAAGCACAGGAGATTTTTCTTCGGCCACCAGCATCGACTTTGCGGAAGACGTGAAGGCCATCATCGCTTTTTTCAAATCGAAAAAGGAACATGCATCTCGGAAGGTTGGTCTTTTGGGCCATAGTGAAGGCGGTCTTATTGCAGCCATGGTTGCAGCAGATAATCCGGACGTGGACTTTGTGATTTCATTGGCGGGACCCGGAATTGATGGGAGAAGAATTCTCGAAAAGCAAAACAAGGCCATGATGATCGCAGAGGGCATGGGTGAAGAAAGTGCCCAAAAGCAGGCCGATTTTATTATGGGCATGTGTGAAATTGTGCTTACTGAAAAAGACCAAGGAGCAACGAGAAATGCACTTCGCAATTATTTGATTGAGAAAGCTCCAGCGGGCGTGGTGGCCAACATGGGAGGAATTGATTCAGCCTTGGAAACGTACGATCGCTCTTTGAACACTGCGTGGATGCGTTTTTTCCTTTCTCACGACCCATCAGAAGACTGGAAGCGTGTGCGCTGCCCTGTGCTAGCATTGAATGGGACTGTGGACACTCAAGTAGAAGCGGCCTCGAACCTCAACGCCATTGAATTTGCTTTGAGAAGAGCCCGAAACGACAACTATAAAATCGTAGCACTGAAACAACACAACCATCTATTTCAACCATCGCTGAGTGGAGCATTGAGTGAGTATGGTAAGATTGAGATCAGTATTTCAGAATTCACCCTCAAAAACATCACTACTTGGATCAAGGCCCTTTAAATATTCGTCCTGAAGAGGCACGAGAAGAAGAAAACAGACGATTTTGGGTTGCACAACTCGTCGGTTGGATTGGCTTCTTTGCCCTTGCGCTCACCTTCAACGTATTGAGGGGCGCGCCGATTTTGATTTCTGTGGCCAGTGCTGTTTTCGCATTTTTGAGCGGATTTGCTTTGAGTTCTGCCTACCGCAACTACATCAAATCAAAGCGATGGATTGAGCGTCCGCCCTTTCAAATAATGCTCCCCGCTATTCTTGGTAGCTTTTGTGTAAGCATCGTTTGGACCGCCTCTTTTTTGAGTTTTTACTATGCTGCACTCTACCTATTAAATGAACCTGAAAACTTCACTTGGAGCAATGCATTGGCCCAGTGGATCAATACTTTTGTTGTTATCTTTCTTTGGAACATTCTCTACTTCAGTTATCACTTTATTCAAATTGGACAAGCCTCCCGGGTCGAGAAATATAAGCTTGAAGCAGAAGCAAAAACAGCACAACTCAATTTACTGAAAGCGCAAATCAATCCTCACTTCATGTTCAACGCCCTCAATAATATTCGAGCGCTTACTTTGGAGGATGTGCCGCGCTCACGGGAAATGATTACTCACCTTTCAGACATCTTGCGCTATTCCATGAACTACCTCAAAACTCAAGAGGTGGAACTAAAGCAGGAGCTCGAAATCGTAGAGCAGTTTTTGGAATTGTGCGACATTCAGTTCGAAGATCGCTTGCGCTACCGAATCACCGCGAGTGAGGAGTCTTTGAACGTCCTGGTGCCGCCCATGACCCTTCAGATTTTGGCTGAAAACAGCGTAAAGCATGGAATTGCTCATTTACCTCAGGGTGGCGATGTCATCATCACCGCAAAAATTGAGGGTACTGCACTGCACTTGGAAGTGAAGAACAGTGGACGACTTAAAAGTCCCGAGAGAACCAAAGAAAACAACGGCATCGGTGTAGAAAACATTCATCGTAGGCTGAAGCTCATTCACGGAGATCGCGCCTCCTTCTCCATTCGTCAACAAGGAGAATGGGTGATCGCCTCCATTATCATTCAACAAAAATCATGAAAGCACTCATCATTGAAGATTCAAGACTGGCGCGCTTAGAACTGAAAGCGCTGCTCGAAGCTCACCCCGAAATCGAAATATTGGGAGAAGCTGAAAACGCCGAAGTAGCAGAACGGATGATTGAAGAACTGGACCCCGACCTTCTCTTTCTCGACATCAATATGCCTGGGAAAAATGGTTTTGAACTGCTCGAAAGTCTGGAAATTGCTCCCCAAGTGATTTTCACTACTGCTTATGACGAGTTTGCCATCAAGAGTTTTGAATTCAATGCTTTGGACTATTTGCTTAAGCCCATCAAGGAAGATCGGCTCGCCAAAGCCATATCAAAACTTGAGCTTAGAAGTTCAAGTGTTCCACCAAGCAGCACCGATTACCTGCAAGGTGATCAACAAGTTTTTGTGAAAGATGGTGAGAAATGTTGGCTGGTTAAGATCGAAGACATTCGTTCATTTGAAGTCTGTGGGAATTACTCTCGGGTTTATTTCGACCAACACAAACCCATGATTTTGCGCTCTTTGAATCAACTGGAAGAACGCTTGGACCCCGAGCATTTTTTCAGGGCGAACCGACAAGAGATCATCAACTTAAAAAAAATTCAAAAAATCGAACCTTGGTTCAACGGCAGGCTCAAAGTTTGGCTGGATGATCAGCGGGAAATTGAGGTCTCAAGAAGACAAGCCGTTCGATTTAAAGAGTTGCTCAGTCTGTGATCAAAATGTACCTTTGGAACGCTTAATGATAGCTATGGAGAAGGATAAAATGTTAGTGATTGGTGCCTCTGGGCAAATAGGGATTGAGCTTGTCATGCAACTGCGCGCTCAATTTGGAGTAGAGCAAGTGGTGGCCGCAGATATTCGTCCGGCAACTGACCCACTTTTGAGCGAGGGTCCGTATGAAATCCTGAACGTTCTGAACAAGGAACTTCTCGGGGAAATCATTAAGAAGTACAACATTAAAGTTGTTTATCATCTCGCTGCAATGCTCAGCGCCACGGGAGAACAAAAGCCTGACATGGCTTGGGACCTCAACATGAACAGCTTGTTCAACGTTTTGGACTATGCAAAAAAAGGCTGGATTGACCGCATTTTCTGGCCAAGCAGCATCGCCGTTTTCGGTCCAACAACGCCAAGTAAAGACACTCCGCAATACACCATTTGTGAGCCCAGCACGGTTTACGGCATTTCCAAGCTCGCTGGTGAACGCTGGTGCGAGTATTATTTCAATCGTTGGGGCGTTGACGTGAGAAGTATTCGCTACCCAGGACTTATTGGTCACCGCTCCGCTCCAGGAGGAGGAACCACCGATTATGCTGTCGACATTTTCTACAAAGCCTTGGAAGATGGAAAGTTTGAGTCTTTCTTGAATAAGGACAGTCGCCTGCCCATGATGTACATGGAAGATGCCATCAAGGCCACCATCGACATCACCGAGGC
Source organism: uncultured Flavobacteriales bacterium (assembly GCA_938085105.1). Classification (GTDB taxonomy): domain Bacteria; phylum Bacteroidota; class Bacteroidia; order Flavobacteriales_D; family Sanyastnellaceae; genus CALKGK01. Next base: position 36,291 of record CALKGK010000033.1, on the reverse strand, counting down.
ACCGAAGGAAGACATCAAGATACGATCATCTTACAACCTCGCAGGAATTTCCTTCACCCCAGAAGAAATTGCCCATCAAATTAAGGTACATATTCCTGAATTTGAAATCAGCTACGCACCCGATTTCCGACAAGCCATTGCCGATAGTTGGCCAGGAAGCATCAATGATGAGCATGCTCAAAATGACTGGGGATGGCAGGCCAAATACACCTTGGAGACCATGGTTGAGGACATGCTGAAAGAAATTGCAAAAAAAAAGAAATGATTGAAACCATTTCGTAGGACAAAGCGTACAAGAAAGGAACTTAGCTTAATCAATTCCTATGTTAGTACGTCAAACACAACTCAAACAATACGTCCTCCTCACTTGGATATTCATGCTCGTTGGCACCATCGGATGGGCCAATGGAGATGAAGGATACAATCATGTGGATGAGAACGGACAGAAGCAAGGTTATTGGATGATCAAAGGGTACATGGTGCCCGATGGGGGATTTCAGCCTGATGCTACCGTTGAAGAAGGACTCTATCGAGACAATAAAAAAGAAGGCGTTTGGAAGAAATTCTACCCTTCTGGAGTATTGAGAAGCGAAATCACCTACGATGCAAACAAGCCCTTTGGACCTTATGCCATCTATTATGAAAACGCTCAACTCGAAGAAAAAGGAACTTGGCAGCGCAATAAAAACGTGGGCAACTTCGAACGCTACTATGAAAACGGTGAATTGCAACAGCGATTCTTTTTTGCCGATAGTGGAAAACGAAATGGTAAGCAGTACTACTACCACGACAACGGTCAAGTAGAACTCGAGGTCGAAATCATCAACGGAAAAGAGCAAGGCGTAATGAAGCGCTATTTCCCTGATGGGCGATTGAAAGAAGAAAAAACATTGAATGATGGTGTGCTGAAAGAAGGCTCAATAAAAACCTACGACCGTCAGGCCACCCGACCTCAAGCAAAAGAAACTCCAAAAGCGAACAAAGAAGAACTTGAGGAGGAATCTGAAGAAACAAAACCCGCTCAAACCAACGAAGCCATTAGCTTTAGACCAAATGGGTTCAACACCATGTACAATACAGACATGCAAGTGACCCAAGTTGGAGAGTTTAAGAATGGACGCTTGTGGAACGGAAAATGGAACCGATACAATAAAGACGGACTCCTCATTCGAATCGAAGTATATAAAAATGGTAAATACATCGGTACTGGTGTGATTACAGCAGAGTAACAACAACTAACACTAAACCAACTCCTGTTTCTTTTTTGAAGCAGGAGTTTTTTTTCGTTCAACCTAGAACGAATTTTGTTTTTTTGGTCATCCATTACCCACTAAATTTGATTTTCTTTGTAGCATGGACACTGCAAAACACCTCCAACAAGAGCTGAACATTTACAACAGCTTATCTCGTAAAAAAGAAGTTTTCAAACCCCTCAACAGCCCGTACGTAGGTCTTTACGTATGCGGACCAACCGTTTACAGCAATGTGCACCTGGGGAATGTCCGAACTTTCCTCACCTTCGATATTGTTTACAGATACCTCCTTTTTCTTGACTATAAGGTTCGCTACGTGCGGAACATTACTGACGTTGGACACCTCACTGGTGATAGCGACGATGGGGAAGATAAGATTGGAAAGAAGGCCCGTCTGGAGAACCTCGAACCCATGGAAGTGGTGCAGCAGTACACCAATGATTTTCACGATGTAATGCGAGTGTTCAACATCTTGCCTCCTTCGATCGAGCCAACAGCTACTGGACACATTGTGGAGCAAATCGAGATGATCAAAGAAATCATGGATAACGGCTTTGCATACGAATCCAACGGATCGGTTTATTTCGACGTCCCAAAATTCAACGAAAGCCATCACTACGGTGCGCTTTCTGGGAGAAAGATTGAAGACCTCATCAGTAATACAAGAACCCTCGACGGGCAAGACGAAAAACAGAGTCCGCTCGATTTCGCCCTTTGGAAAAAAGCCAACGACAGCCATCTCATGCAGTGGCCTTCACCTTGGAGCAATGGTTTTCCGGGATGGCACTTGGAATGCTCAGTGATGAGTACAAAATATTTAGGGAAGTCTTTTGACATTCACGGAGGTGGAATGGATTTGAAGTTCCCTCACCACGAATGTGAAATTGCGCAGAACTGCGGAGCGAATGGCCAAGAAGAATCGGTTCGTTACTGGATGCACGGGAACATGCTCACCGTAAACGGACGGAAAATGGCGAAGTCTGAAGGAAATGGTTTCACCCCTGAAGAATTAATCACAGGTAACCACAAGCTTCTTGAGCAAGGATACAGTCCAATGACCGTAAGGTTCTTCATGCTGCAAGGACATTACGCCAGCACGCTTGACTTCTCTAACCAAGCTCTTCAAGCAGGAGAAAAAGGCTACCAAAGAATGTGTGCGGCCATTGATGTATTGGAAAAACTTGAAGCTTCTGCTGAAAGCACGGCAGACATCCCCGCCTTGACGCAAAGGTGTTTTGACGCCATGAACGACGATTTTAATACACCCATTTTAATTGCTGTTTTGTTTGATGCCGTGAAGGTGATCAATTCTGCCAAAGATGGAAAAGTGAAACTCAATGAGAACGATCTTCAAGAACTCAAATTCTTGTTTGATGGATTCATGGGAGAAGTGCTCGGCTTGCAGCGAGAAACAAAATCTCAAGAAGAAGAAGGAGGCAAACTCAGCAATGAGCTCATGGAGATGCTTATTGAAATGAGAAAAGAAGCCAAAGCGAACAAGGATTTTGCTCAGGCCGATGGCATTCGTGACCGACTCAAAGCCATTCACGTTGAAATCAAAGACTCGAGAGAGGGAACGACCTGGACCTATGAAGGATAAACTACTTTTCTTATTTGTGCTTTCGGGACTCTTTCTGAGTGCCTGTGGTGATGATGAAGTTGCTCCCCCAGTAAAGGGTGAAAAACAGACACAAAAACCGCGCGTATCAACTCCAGACTTTAACGCTCAAAACGCTTACGATTTCATCCAAAAACAAGTGGATTTTGGTCCGCGTGTGCCTGGAAGCGAAGGACACAAGGCTTGTGGAAACTGGCTAGTTGAAAAGTTAGAAAACTACGGGGCTGATGTGATTACTCAAGAAGCACAAGTACTGGCCTATGACGGGACTTACTTGCCCATGAAAAACATCATAGCGCAATTTCAAGCCACCAACAAACGACGAATTTTGCTTTATGCACACTGGGATACTCGTCCGTTTGCAGACAAAGACACCTTGCGCATGAAAGAACCCATCGACGGCGCAAATGACGGTGGATCTGGTGTGGGGGTTCTATTGGAAGTTGCTCGACAAATTCAGCAAAAGCAGCCTGATTATGGGATTGACATCATCTTATTTGATGCCGAAGATTACGGCAAGCCCGAATGGCTGCCATCGGATGGCGACCCCAGCGATTGGTGCTTAGGATCTCAGTATTGGGCACGAAATCGACACAAACCCAACTACCGCGCGAAATTTGGAATTCTACTCGATATGGTTGGAGCCAAAGATGCTGTATTCAACCGAGAAGGAACCTCTGTGGCTCTGGCTCCAGGCATCGTCGATAAAGTTTGGAAAACCGCTCAGAACTTGGGTTATGACACCCTTTTTGTGGATGAAATCACCGGACAAACGATTGACGACAACTACTTCGTCAACATGGGAGCAGGCATACCTTCGGCAAACATTGTTCACTATCATGTTAGCGGTCCGCGTGCCATGGGATACGGATACTTCCATCACACCCACGCTGACAACATGGATGTCATAGACAGCACTGTGTTGAAAGCCGTAGGACAAACCGTGTTGGAAGTCATTTACCAAGAATAATTTCTTCAGCCGAGACTTTTCCACGACCATTTGCTCATACATAGGACATTGTCCTACTCAAGGTGGACGCCTTTCTTGTAATTTGCAAGAAATACACTTTGCATGGACTTGAATATCCCACTTCTTAGAGAAATATGTGAAACCCCTGGCGCTCCTGGTTTTGAGGAACCCATCAGGAAAGTCGTATTGCGAGAAATAGAAGGCTTGGTGGATCACATTGAGGTGGACAACCTCGGTAATGTGATCGCATTGAAGAAGGGAAAGAGCTCCAAGAAAGCCATGATTGGAGCCCACATGGACGAAATTGGTTTCATTGTGACTCACATCGATGATCAAGGGTTTGCCCGTTTTCACACCTTAGGCGGTTTCGACCCAAAAACGCTTACTGCTCAGCGTGTTATTGTTCACGGGAAAAAAGACCTCATTGGTGTCATGGGAAGCAAGCCCATACACATCATGAAGCCCGAAGAACGGAACAAAGCCCCCAAGATTAGCGACTATTTCATCGACTTTGGAATGGGCAAAGAAGAAGTGGAAAAGTACATTCAAATTGGAGACCCAATCACTCGGGAACGCGGACTCATTGAAATGGGCGATTGCGTGAATTGCAAGTCCATTGACAACCGCATCTCTGTTTACATTCTTATCGAAACCCTTCGCCAGCTTAAAACTCCGGCCTGCGACACCTATGCTGTGTTCACCGTGCAGGAAGAAGTTGGAATCCGTGGGGCGAATGTGAGCAGCATGAAAATTCAACCCGATTATGGATTTGGTTTGGACACCACCATTGCCTTCGACACTCCAGGGGCATCAAAACACGAACGTGTAACAAGCTTGGGTGATGGAACAGCCATTAAAATTATGGATGCTCGAACCATCTGTGACCCACGCATGGTGCGCTTCATGAAAGAACGTGCAGAGAAGCATCAAATTCCTTGGCAAGCAGAAATCCTCACTGCTGGCGGCACGGATACTTCAGGCATTCAACAAATGACTCCTGGCGGCAGCATTGCTGGAGCTGTCAGTATTCCAACAAGACACATTCATAGCGTCATTGAAATGGCGAATAAAAACGACATCACCCACAGTATCCAGCTTTTGAAGTCATGCCTTGAAGAGTTGGATGAATTTAACCACCAACGGTGAGGAGAAACACCTCATTTACCTTTAACGAAAACGAAACTCCCCAAATGTGTAAGCTCACCCCATTGCACATCTTCTTGACGATCTTATTGCTTCTGACCGGAGCAAGCATTTGCACGTCTCAAAACGCGCTTAAAGAAGCATACCTGGAAACATGGTTGCAAGAGAGCAAAAAAGCCAGCAACCAAGGGAAGCACAAAAGGAGTTTACTTTATTCGGATTCGGCGTTGAGTTTTCTGGACCAACTTGATCACCAAGACCAATATCAACTCTTTTTCTACCGTGGGAAATCGTTGCGATACTTGGACCAGAATATCAAGGCCATTCAAGCCTTTACACAAGGACTGGACAAAGCCAGTACCCACGACGAAGAAGCACGTGCTTATTTTGAGCTTGGCGAGTTGTACTTTGAAGAGAAAAGCCTGGACATCGCCTTACAGAAGTATGAAGAAGCTTTGAAGCTCTATTTAGAAAGCGATCAGGAGAAGGAAGTCAGAAAAGCTCAATTCAAAACCGGTATTGTACACTCCCAACTCAGGCAGCATGAAGAAGCCATCAGTTTGTTTGAAACCGTTTTAAGCAAGGGGAAAGACGATCTTGTTCAGTGCGCACTTTGCCACGATGAACTTGGGAAAATCTACTATCACGAAGCTGCTTTTGACTCTTCCATTGTTCACTTTGAAGAAGCCAATAACATCTATCGTCAACTGAACTTCACCAGCAGTTTAGCCAACAATCTTGGAGAAATGGCCCTCATTGAAGGTATGCGTGATAACCATTCTGCAGCGATTGCGCATTTGAATGAAGCTGCTGAACTCAACCTAAAGAACAAAGACCAACAAGGTGCAGCCCTCGCTTACACCAATTTATCCCGTTCCTACGCAGCATTGAAAGAGTGGCGCAATGCCGTTCGAATGCAAAGAAAGGCCCTTGAACACATGCCCACAGGACAAGTTGACCAAATCGCTCACCTTCAAATTGATCTGGCGAAACTTCTAGAAAAATCTGGCGAAATGGGAGCCGCTGAACTCGCATATTATGATGCTTTTACTTACGCCAAGCATCATGGACTCAGTAAACTCATGGAGAAAAGTTTGAGGTATGAGCTCGAATTTTTGGAGAAGAAAGGGAATCTTCCCGGAGCCTTGCTTGCCTTAAAAAAAGCCGACAGCCTAGCTCAAATCAATGCACAGCATCAAATTTCGGCATTGAAACGATCCTTGAATGAGCAGAAAATCAGCACAGAAACGTACTTGAGAGAAAGTTCGGACACCCGCACCAAAGACGAAAACAGCAGCGATCGACAATTTTGGAACATCATTGTGATCGGCATTGTGTGCTTCGTCATCATCATTGGACTGCTTTACCGTGAGTTCTCGCAAAAACAAAAGTTGAGTAAAGTGCTTGAATGGAAAGTGTACAAGCGTACGCGGGAACTTCGAAAAGCCAACAAAGAGCTCAACACCTACATCTATAAGTCTTCACATGACCTTCGAACACCGCTTACCAGCATCAAATCTTTATTGCGGCTTTTGGACAAAGAAGACCATAACGCAGTGAGCAAAAAGTACCTCGGTTTGATCAATTCTTGCTCAGAACAAATGGATGGGATTTTAGTGAACTTATCGCGAGCTGTAGACTACAAAAAAGTGGATGTCAAAATTGAGCAAATCGATTTCAATAAGCTCAAATTTGATCTTGAACACAAAGAATTGATGGGAAGGGATGAACTACAACTCACTTGGGAAATCCAGGAGTTGGTGCCTTTCTACAGCGATTTTAAACTGCTCAAAGTCATCCTCAACCGAACCATTGCCAACGCCATCGATTATCGCAAAGGAACACCTGAAGATTTCTGTAAAGTCAGCATCTACACCGATGAGCAAGGTGCAACCCTTAAAATTGAGGACAACGGTTTGGGCATCCCGGAAAAAGTTCGCGATCGTGTTTTCGACATGTTTGTAAAGGGAACCAACAAATCAAAAGGTGCTGGTTTGGGACTTTACCTCGTTAAAATTGCAAGTGAAAAACTTCGAGGCAAGATCAACCTCGAAAGCTACCCCAACAAAGGAGCTACTCTCATCTTTCGCTTGCCCAATCTGGAAGAGACGAAAGACTAAAAAGCGCTACTAAATTGTTTGAGGAAGCGAGCATCATTCTCGAAAAAGTGACGGAGGTCACCAATCTGGTGTCGCAGCATCGCAATTCTTTCAATTCCCATACCGAAGGCGTAACCCGAATAAACCTCAGGATCAATTCCAGAAGCTTTCAAAACATTAGGATCAACCATTCCACAGCCCAAGATCTCTAACCACCCTGTTCCTTTCGTGATGCGGTAATCAACATCAGTTTTCAAGCCCCAGTAAACATCAACCTCCGCACTCGGCTCGGTAAACGGGAAGTAGCTCGGACGAAGACGGATTTTCGCGTCCTCCCCAAAAAACTCCTTTGCAAAATAGAGCAGGGTTTGTTTCAAATCGGCAAAAGAAACATCCTTATCGATATATAGTCCTTCAATCTGATGGAAGATGCAGTGAGCACGTGCAGAAATGGCCTCATTTCTAAAAACGCGACCAGGCATCACAATTCTCAACGGCGGCTCTTGGGTTTCCATGGCTCTCACCTGAACAGAAGAAGTGTGGGTTCGCAGCATTAGATCGGGATCCTTTTCAACGAAGAAAGTATCCTGCATGTCGCGGGCGGGGTGCTCTGGCGGAAAGTTCAAACCTGAGAACACGTGCCAATCATCTTCAATTTCTGGACCTTCAGCCACAGTAAAACCGATGCGATTGAAAATATCGAGAATGTCTCTTCTCACCACTGAAATGGGATGTCGAGAACCGAGCGGAACACCACCATCGGGGCGGGTGAGATCTTGCTTCGCTCCATCTTGATCTTCGGCATTTTCAAGAGCGTCTTTTGCTGTTTGAAGTTTTTCCTCAATTGCAGACTTGAGCTCGTTGAGGGCCATTCCTACTGAACGCTTTTCCTCACCAGGAACTGCTTTGAACTCCTCTCTGAGGTCTTTCAGTGCACCTTGTCTACCCAAAAATTCTATTCTAAGTGCTTCCAACTCTTCTGCTGAGGAGATGCTTTTGCTCTCTACGGAGGCCTTTAAAGCCGCAATTTTATCAATCATCTTAGTTCTCTTCAATCAAAGTCACAGTCATCTCAATGTCCTCCAAAGGACGATCTCTTTGTGTTCTAACAGCAGCGATTGAATCAACAATGTTCAACCCTTCCAGAACCTCACCAAACACCGTGTACTCGCCGTCCAAGAATGGAGCGCCACCAATTGTAGTGTAAGCCTCAAGTTGTTGAGGAGTGTAATGAAATTGATTTGCGCTATCCACACCAATGTTTCTTTTTTGCTCCATTTGAAGCAACTGATTCACCGGGAAAGTTCGTCCGTGTACAATGTAATACTGACTCCCTGACGAAGCTTTTTCTGGGTTCACCTGATCGGGCTGTCTTGCTGCCGCAAGCGCTCCCTTCAAATGCAATAAGGTATCTACAAACTCAGCAGGAACAGTATACCCTGGTCCACCACCCCCGAGCATTTGTCCGGCAGTTGCATCTTTCGACTCTGGGTCACCACCTTGAATCATGAAATTCTTCATTACGCGGTGAAACAGTAGCCCATCGTAGTACCCTTCTTTGGCCAACTTTATGAAGTTATCTCGGTGTTTAGGTGTTGCATCGTACAAGAGCACCGTGATGTCTCCAAACTTGGTACTGATCTTTGCCTTTTGACCTAGCGGAGTCGGATCTGCTTCTGGCAAAGCTTCCTGAACTTCTTGTTCCACTTTTTCCACTGCAACCTCTGGCGCGTTTTCAACGTCATTATTACATGAGCTCGCGCTAGCTAGGAGCATGAAGCTCGCAGCGCCGGCAATTAAGAGAAGATATTTATTCATCAATTTTTTTTTGTTCCTTTGTATTTACCCGTTACTTGGGACCACGAAATTAAGAAATTCAGTACACCATGAAAAGAAAAGGTTTAAAGCTTGGTTTTGCATTGTCAATGGCCGTTTTGATGATTGCAGGTTTGAACTCATGCAAGAAGGAAGAAGAAACCATTGCAACAGTTCAGGTATTGAATGCTTTTGGAGCTCCGGTTCCTGGTGCAACGGTTCGTTTGAAAGGGGAAGGTACAACTGACGGTGATTTTGTTCCTGAGCCTCGTTTTGACACTACTCAAGTAACCAACGGTAGTGGAAAAGTATCGTTCAACTTCAGCGATTTTTACCAACAGGGACAAGCAGGGTTTGTTGTTCTAGACATTACAGCCACGAAAGGAAGCTTGGAAGGTTTTGGAATTATTAAAGTTGAAGAAGAAACCACCAACGAAGAAACGGTAACCATCGAATAGACGAGAACCTCATTAAAAGGCTCCCGCAACGTAATTCACAACTGCTTTTCTCATCATTAAATCTTGTTCATTTGGAGGTAACTGAGGTAGCTCTTTTACTCGCTTGAAGTGCGGCCAATCGTCTTCATCCCTCCCAATAAACTCGTAATACCCATAATCTTGAAGTAAGGTACAGATAGCAATGTGCAGCAGCTCCACTTTCTCATCCTTCTTGAAATTTCGGTAACCCTGACCCAGCTCTTGAACGCCAATCAAGAAAAGTACTGCCTGCAAGTCCAAGCCTTCACCAAAGGTTTTTTCAACTTTCTTTAAAGCTTCTTGCCACTCTTTTTCAAATTCAAAATCCATCCTACTACTTTACATTGTTTTGTTAATAAGTGCCCCGCCTTGGTTGAAAAAAACGAAATCAATGAGGTAATTTTGATTCATTAACCTTGGCTCCACTAGCCTATACCTTCCTCATCTTGAAGAAAACAGTTTTATTTCTATTTTCTATTACGAGTGCTACGACTGTCCTCAGTCAAAATGGCCGAGAGCTGTTGAGTCCTCAACTCGACACCACATCGGTGATCAGCCAGGCTCAGTATTATCGTGAGACACTCGCTTTAGACAACGGCAAATATAAGACTGAAGTTTTCTTTTTATCTGGAAAGACCAAAATGATTGGCGAGTATTTGGACGAGGACCTCGAAAGTGAAGATGGATTCTTTCAATTCTTCTATTGGAATGGAAATTTGGAGTCGGAAGGCATGTTCAAAAACGGACGAAAAGTAGGCGTTTGGAAACGCTTTGAGTCGGACGGCACTCCTAAAAACGATCGCATCTATCCCAAAGAGACCATGCAGACTTCTAGCAAGGGACACATTGCTGCTCATTTCCCAGGAGGCTATGGCGCGCTTCTTGACTTTATTTCAGACAAGGTTTCTTACCCCGAGCCCGCACAAATCAAGCAGATCGAAGGCACGGTCAAATTGGCATTCAACATTGATGAATCGGGGGAAATTCTGGACATCTCTCTTCTTGAAAGTGCGCATTTCTTTTTGGATCAGGAAGCAATAAAAGCTGTGCAAGAGATGCCTGCTTGGACGCCTGCGAAACTCGGCGAAATTTCTGTGAGTTCCACATTCATACTACCCATTACTTTTCAATTTCTTGAAGGGTCTCCAAGCATTATGGTTGGAATGGGGTTCCAGTAAAATATCGTCAAAAACGTCAATGCGTTAAACGCTCTGTCCGAGTTGATCAATCAACACATTCACCTCATCTTTTTTCAGTGGCTTAGGGATAAACCCTTGAACAAGTGGATGCATTTTGGCTCTTTGATGATCGTCTGGGTTGACGGTTGTTGAAATGAGCACAATGTGGATGCCTGCTATTCGTGGGTCTTTTAACTCTTCTAGCGCTTCCAATAATTCCCAGCCATTGAGTTTTGGCATATTAAGATCTAGGAGAAGTGCGTCTGGCAATTGATCTTGCTCTAACAATTCTTTGATCGTCTTGAGAGCAGCATGTCCATCTCGCTCTGAGCTAACATCGATGGACGCTGGATGGCGCTGAAGAAAGAAGCGATGCAAATACAAAGAAGCTTCATCATCATCAACCAAAAGAATACGGTATTGAACGTCCATTTTTTGCGCGATAGTAATATGAGTGGGAAAAGTACAAAAATTAGTGTGTATCCCGCATGTTTTCTTCCAGAACTAAATTACATCTTTAGTAAGTATCGAGTCGATTGAAAACAGACAACACCCAAGAAGCACTACTGCTCGCTGAACAATGTTTATTAAAGCGTCAACTCCACTATGGAACAGGAATTTACGCTAAAAGCAACAATTCTAGTCCAACGATCGGTGCCATCCTCATCAATCACGCGATAGGTAAAGTTTCTGCTGGTTCCACTTCCCAAATCGCCACTCACACTTTAAGAACCGCAGCTCCACAATTGGGTGTTTCTTCCCAAAAAAGTGAAGTTGGCGCCTCTCCAACCTCTTGGTCGTCCAAAAAGAAATAAAGGGTTTCGGTACCTTCTGTGATGAGATCCGCGCTTGTTTCCTGACTGAACCAAAAAACCATTTCGCCTTCAAACTTACATGAGCCATTATCCTCAATGGCCTCATCATCGTAATTGGATGCTGCCGGATTTGTGCAGCCTTAGTCTTTAGAACAGGCCGAAAAAAAGGATGCTAAGAGATCGTATGGATAAGAAGGAGGGCGTTCTTTTCACGATGGATTAATTCTTTAAAAGGTGATCATTTTCACGGTCAGCACACAAATCAAGAACCAAATGTGAACCACTTCGACGAGATACAAATGTTCTTTGGGTTGTGAAAAGAAAAAAGCACCTTCTGGAGAAAGTGCTTTTTAGTATGGTTTTCTTTTGTCGGGATGAGAAGATTCGAACTTCCGGCCCCACGCCCCCCAGACGTGTACTCTAACCTGGCTGAGCTACATCCCGATGGGGCAAATATAAGGGCTATTTTCAATTCTACTTTCCCTTGATGACTAGATTTTCATTGGGAGCTTTCGAATTAATCTGGGAAAATCCCACCATTGTTCTGCTCTTCTTCCGGTATTCTCATGGTAATCAGTGGCAAGCGTGTATGATTCGCTACATCCTCGGCCAAACTTTGTCTGAAAAAATGTGCTAACCCTCTTCTTCCGTGCGTTTCCATCGCTAGAATATCGGCCTTTCTCGAATTTGCAAACTCATGAATGCCTCGTTCCACAGTCATCTCATTATAAATATTCATGCTGTAGTTCTTCAAATCGTAGTGCTCAGCAAATTCTTTCATCAAGCGCTCACTGTAATCCGTCGCTTCAAAGTTTCCAGGAGTGATGACTTTCAGCAAATGCACCTCGGGGTTGAAAAGGTCTATTAACTCTTTAATCTCTCCAAAAGCTTCCACTGTTTCGCCGTAAAAACTCGAAGCGTAAACCAAGGTTTTTGGAGCGAAGTTTTCGCTGCGCTCTTTCACCGTGATCACAGGACAAGCTGCTGTTCTCACAATTTTCTCTGCGTTAGAACCTACGAAGAACTCTTTGGCTCCTTTGGCTCCGTGAGAACCCATAACGATCAAATCGATATCGTGCTCTTCCGCTTGTTTAGTGATGGTATCATAGACATTCTCCCATTGAACCACCTCAGCAACGTCAACACCTTTGAAGAAATCTTGAGAAATCAACTTCTCGTACTCCTGCTTTACCAATTTCATCATAAAAATACCCTCTGCAGTGTTGCTCATGGTGGGGTAAGGCTCATTGCTCGAATATTGCGGGACTTCTAGCGCGTGCAGAAGAAAGACGCGAGCGCCCGTTTTCTTTGCCAACTGAGCAGCCACTTCCGCAGCATAATATGAACATTCTGAAAAATCTGTAGGAACCAATATTCTTTTCATGGGATCAATTTTATGGTTAATGTGCCCTTTGAAGTAAAGGCTTTCAACGAAGGTCTAAAATTCAAGTAGCAATTAAAATGACTTGCATCAGTTCTTTAGCTAACAAAACACAAATTACACGCTGCCGATTGATTAGAAATGGCAACCCTAGGCAAGTCAAATCCAAGACCGAATCCACAAGCCAAAAACGCAGTAAATTCCTTACCTTTGACGGTTCAAATTTGCAGCAATGAAGATTTCCTACTCTTGGTTAAAAAAATGGATTGATACTCCACTCAGTGCAGAAGAAATGGCACCTATTCTTACCGATACCGGTTTAGAAGTAGAAGGCCTTGAAGAAGTAGAAAGAGTCAAGGGGGGATTCAAAGGTTTGCTCGTAGGTGAAGTCCTCACCTGTGTACAACACGAGAACGCCGATCGCTTAAAGGTTTGTGAAGTAAACATAGGAGGAGAAGAAGCCCTTCAAATTGTTTGCGGAGCTCCGAATGTTGCTGCCGGACAAAAAGTTATTGTTGCCACCGTGGGAACAGAACTTCACCCCCTTGAAGGAGAAGCATTCAAAATCAAAAAAGGAAAAATTCGTGGCGAGGTTTCCATGGGAATGATTTGTGCCGAGGATGAAATTGGTTTGGGTAAAGGGCACGATGGTATCATGGTGCTCGACCCATCTGCCATTGCAGGAACCAGCGTTGCGAGCTACTTCAACCTCGATTCTGACACCTGCATTGAAATCGGCTTAACCCCAAATAGAACGGATGCGATGTCGCATTTTGGTGTAGCTCGAGATCTTCATGCAGCCCTATCGCATCAGCAAAAACCAAGTCAACTGAAGCACATCGATGCGGAAATGAGTCTTGGACATCAAACTTCGCCCATTCAAGTTTCCTCTGACGACCCTGCTCATTGCCCGAAATACTTAGGACTTTATCTGAGTAATGTCCAGGTTAGTGAAAGTCCAGATTGGCTCAAACAAGCCCTTAATAGCATTGGTCTAAAACCCATCAACAACATTGTAGACATCACCAATTACGTGATGCATGATATTGGTCAACCACTGCACGCTTTCGACGCAGATAAAGTTCAAGGTAATATCCATGTAGGTCATTTGGCTCAAGACAGCAAGTTCATCACTTTGGATGAAACTGAACGGAAACTTTCTTCTGAAGACCTCATGGTTTGCGACGATAATGGCGGACTCTGTATGGCTGGAGTTTTCGGTGGAATGGACTCTGGCGTGAGCGAAAGAAGCAAAAACATCTTTCTCGAAAGCGCATATTTCAATCCTGTGAGCGTTCGAAAAACCGCAAGAAGACACGCATTGAATACCGATTCCTCCTTCCGTTTTGAACGTGGAGTGGATCCAAAACTCACTGAAAAAGCTTTGTTCCGAGCGGCGGCTTTGATTTGTGAACTTGCTGGTGCAGAAGCTCAACACGAGATGGTAAGTGCAATCGACGAAGCACATTTGCCCAAAACCGCACAAATTGAAGTGAACAAGCAACGCATGGATCGCATGATTGGCATGGACATCCCAATGGCGGATGTTGAATCCATTTTGCAATCTTTGGACATGCCTATTCTCCAGAAGAACGGAGATACTTTTCTTGTAGAAGCTCCTTTGTATCGCGGTGACGTTACTCGAGAAGCCGATGTGCTTGAAGAAATTCTTCGCATTTATGGATTCAATGAAGTGCCTTTGCCTGAGCGGCTCACTTCCACCCTCTCTTACGAGCAAAAGCCCAACCGAGAAAAATACAAAGAGCGTCTATCCTCCATCCTTAGCGCCCGAGGAGCCATGGAGATGATGTCCAATTCCCTGAGCTCTGATGCCTACATCGCTCTGATGCCTGACCCGGAAAAAAGTGCAGCAAGCGTCGTGAAAATGCTCAATCCTTTGAGTTCCGACCTCGAAATCATGCGTCAAACCCTTTTCTTCCAAGGAATGGAAGCGATTCAACGAAACCAAAACCATCAGAATCCGGACATCTTTGCCTATGAATTTGGGCGAGTGTACCACAAGTATGAATCGGGGTATGACGAGCAAGAACAGCTATCCATCTTTATGAGCGGCCAGCAGCGTCAGAGCAATTGGAACAACACTCAAGACAGCAGCGGTTTTGAGCACCTTAAAGCGGAAGTGATGGCCATTTTTGATGTGCTTGGGTGGAAAGATCAAATCAAAGAGAAGTCGGGAGAAGTTCCTTTCTGTAGCGAAGGTTTGAATCTGCAATTCCGTAAGAAGACTGTTGGAACCTTCGGTAAGGTGAGTAAATCAATGAGAAAACACTTCGGCATTCAAAATGAAGTATGGTGGGCCAATTTGAACTGGGAACTTCTCTTTTCGATGATCAACAACAAGCATTTGAAGTCGAGTGAAATCATGAAATTCCCTGGAGTAAAAAGAGACCTTTCCTTCTTGCTCGATCAAAACGTAAGCTTTGCCGATTTGCAGAACACTGCCTTCAGAGCCGAAAGAAAACTATTGAAAAAAGTAGGACTTTTTGATGTTTACGAAGGCGATAAACTGGAGGCAGGAAAAAAATCCTATGCCATCAGCTTGCGACTTCAAGACGAAGAAAAAACACTCAACGATGCCATCATTGACAAGAGTGTTGAACGCATCCGCACGGCCATTGAAAAAGAACACGGAGCCGTGCTTAGATCTTAATCCATGAAAGTCAAATCAAGGTCGGGACTATATAGCTTGCTTTTCCCTTTTGTTTGGATTAGCGCAAAGTTCTTCTATCGAAAATATAAGGTGGAAGGGCTGCATCATTTCCCAAAACGAGGCACACCTTGTATCGTAGTGAGCAATCACCAAAACGGCTTGATGGACCCCTTGATGTGCTGCTTGAGTGCGCCTCGTCAACTCCATTTCCTAACTCGTGCTGACGTTTTTAAACCCGGTTTAGCCGAACGATTCGTGATGGGCCTAAACATGCTCCCCGTGTATCGAATGCACGACAAAGTAGACAACCTGGCCAAACAAAACGACGCCATCTTTGAGCTTTGCGTTAAACGACTGAAAAAAGGGGCTGTGATGGCGCTCTTCCCAGAAGGAAACCATGGAAATAAAAAGACCCTTCGTCCACTCAAAAAAGGTCTAGCAAGATTGGTTTATAAAGCCATTGAGCAAGACCCCAGCATGGAAGACATCCATATTGTTCCCATGGGAGTGCATTACGAAGATTATGAAGGCTTTCGAAAAGACTGTGTTGTTCGAATCGGTGAAGCCGTGACCATCAAGAAATGGTTGGAAAATCATCCGAACTCTCCTGCCAGCCACAATGCCTTGATGAACGAGGTAAAGCAAGGTCTCCAAGAAGTTGTACTCGATCTCCCCAACAAAGAGTCTTACTCCCCTTTGAACGCCTACACTCGTTTTATTGAGGCGAAGGGAGCCAGTCTTGATGCGCTTTTGAATTATCAAAGTTCTTGGTCAAAACGAGGAAAACCCGAACTCATCGAAGAGTACAAGTCACTTGAAAACCTCGCCCAGTCGAAAGGGGTCGACCTCGAGCACTTTCCTTGGGCACAAAAAGAACCCGTTTGGAAAGGACTAATGTTCTTCACCTATTTCCCCATTGGATTGTTGGGATGTTTATTGCACGGACTTCCAGCACTTGTGAGCGCTCAAATTGTGAAAGGTAAGATCAAAGACCCGCACTTTAGTAGCACCTTCAAGCTCACCTTTGGGATGATCTTGATCCCCCTCTTCTCGTGCGTCATTGGCCTGTTTATCGGACTTATGCTTGGATGGAAATGGATGCTGGGCTTCTTGCTCGGTTCATTTGTCTTGGGTATTTTTGCCGTATTCTTTTACGATCAAGTTCGCTCGCTTCAACGCCGGAAGCAAGAATCCAGCTTGCGTAAAATGGAGCCTGAGTTGTTCGAAAAATGGTCAGTTTGGTGTTCAAAAATGGCATTAATCAAAGCAAAATGAGTACAAATAGCGCAAGGATAAACGGAATTCAGCACATTGGTATTGCAGTGAGCGACATGGATGCATCTCTGAAGTATTTTAGAAAATTCTTTGGTCTTGACATTCCCTTTTTTGATGCAGTTGCCCCGGCCGACCTTATGATCAATCACACCAATGGAGATGTGATCACCAAGCGTGCCTCCATGATCATGAACCTCCAAGGAGGATGTGCTGTGGAAGTCATTCGTCCAACCACTTTTGAACCACAAAAGGCTGTTTTCGAAACCGCTTTGGGAGACCTCGGAATATACATTGCACTTGTAAAATGTAAGAATCCAAAAGCCATGCGAGAGTACTGCTTAACTCAAGGTGCGAAGCAGGTGAGTGAACTCAAGACCTTGCCCAATGGAGAACATACCTTCTGTATTGAGGATCTCGACGGCAACCATTATCAGTATGTTCAAGGAGAGCAGTGGTTTAGCGACAATGGTCATCCATCTGGAGGAATGGCTGGTTGCACGATTGGAGTGAGCAACATGGATCAAGCGCGCACCCTTTATTCAGGAATCTTGGGTTATGACGAGGTGGTTTACGATGAAACAGGCACCTTTGAGGACTGGGCTCACCTTCCCGGTGGAGACGGCACTTTCCGACGCGTATTGCTCAAACAATCCAAGCAGCCCGGAGGTGGTTTTGCTCGCGTTACCGGCACATCCTACATCGAACTTATTGAGCGCAAAAATTACACTCCACGTTACCTTTTCAAAGACCGAATTTGGGCCGATTGTGGCTTTGTTCACTTGGGCTTGGACGTAAGAGGGATGGATGCTTTAGGCAAAGAACTCGCGAAACAAGGTTTCGGCTTCACCTGCGATAGTAATGACGCCTTGGACATGGGGAATACAAAGGTTCACTGCACCTATATTGACGACCCCGACAAAGCGTGGATTGAGTTGATCGAAGTTTACAAAGTACCTATCATCGAAAAGTGGGGTGTTTTCTTGAACGTTGAAAAACGTGACCCTAACAAGCCTCTGCCCAACTTCATGCTTAAGGCTTTGCGCTTTTCAAGGATTAAAGATTGAGTTGAAAGGCCTGTTTTTATTGGGCTTCATCTATTTGGCACAAGCTTTGAATAGATGAAGAAGATAACCCATTAAAAACACGCTTATGAAAACGATCTTCAAGAAAGGCGATCAAAGCATCGCCAAGTTCATCGGTAGCATCACATTTGCTACCCTACTGATCCTCCTTTCAGGATCTACCGTTTTCGCTGGAAGCGCTGTTCTTCAACTTTCAACCCCACATCAGCAAAACGTGGTGGTGGAATTGAACCGACAAAAGTACTTCAGCGATTGCGAAATCACCTTGTCCTCTTTGAGAGCGGGTCAGCATCGATTGAAAGTATATACCGAACAAGCATGCGGACCACGTCAAGGTAGGGGTCGACTCCTATACAATGGATTCATCACCTTAGAAAATAGGGCGAAAACCATTGCGAGCATTCACCCAAATGGAGGATTGTGTATTGATGATGTTCTTGCCCTCGGACAAACCATGCATCAACCACAATACCAGAACTACCCTCAAGGAAATCGTGATAGAACCCGACTTTCTTACAATGAAAACCCAAGTGTTTGTCAAGACATGGGATACCCTTCAAACAACGGGATTTTTCCCATGTCGCACGGCGCCTTTGAACAATTATTACAAAGGATCAAGCGCGAAACGTGGAGCGATGACCGAATGGACATTGCCAAACAAGCTGTTCGTCAGAAACAATTGAGTTCACACCAAGTGCGTGAGCTATTAAGATGTTTCACTTTTGGAGAACATCAACTTGAACTTGCGAAGTTTGCATTTCCACATGTACTCGATCCCCACCGCTATGAAGTTGTGGTGGATGAGTTGCAATGGAGCAGTCATCGTAGGGAACTCAGAAACTTCATGGCCCGATAGGGAAGATAAATCAGAATCAAAGAGCCAGGCAGCAATCGTTGTCTGGCTCTTTTTATTGAACTACCTTCACCAAACAAAAGGGCCTAAAACACAAATAGGCGCTCTTGTTAAGAAACACTTAACTTTGGCTTAAAGTGGTGCGGGTAGCTTTGCATCACAATAGAAGAGAAGCATGAGCACGCAAAAAATATTATTGGTAGATGACGAGCAGGACATTCTTGACCTCATCAAATACAACTTGGAGAAGGAGAACTTTGAGGTACAATCGTGCAACAATGGGAAAGAAGCCATTGATTTGGCCTTGAAATTCCAGCCCGACCTCATACTCTTGGATGTGATGATGCCACGCATGGATGGCATGGAAACGTGCATTCAAATTCGCGAAAACAAGCAGTTGGAAAACGTGATCATCGCCTTCCTAACGGCAAGAGGTGAAGACTACAGTCAGATCGCAGGTTTCGACGCTGGGGCAGATGATTACATCACCAAACCCATCAAACCGAGAGTACTTGTGAGCCGTGTCCGCGCCTTGCTTCGTAGAAAAGAGTCTGGTGAAACCGGAAGTCCAGGCAAGCAGCTTAAGGGCATCTCTATTGACAAAGAACGTTACGTTGTTTTGAAAGACGGCGAGGAGATGACTTTGCCGAAAAAAGAATTTGAATTACTATCTTTATTAACCTCCCAGCCCGGAAAAGTATTCACTCGTGAGTCGATTTTGAGCAATGTTTGGGGGAATGACGTGATTGTGGGCGATCGAACAATCGATGTTCACATTCGAAAATTACGTGAAAAACTGGGCGACAATTTTTTCAAAACCGTTAAGGGAGTCGGCTATAAATTTGAAGAATAATGGCAGTAAAGACACCGAGGGACGTAGCATTACAAACCTCTGTGATCATTACAATCGTGGTTGGATTGGGCGGTATTGCTTACACTTTAATTGATCAACGTCCGATCAACTTTTTAGGAACTGTACTTCTTTTGGGCGGCACTTTCGGTGTTTCCTACTTAACCATCTACTGGTCGGTTGAGAAGTTCATCTATCAAAAAGTAAAGATCATCTACAAAACCATCCACCGTTTTAAGAGTACGAAAGACTCGAGACGGGATATCAAGATGAATGAGGATGTTGTAGATAAAGTCAACCGAGATGTATTGGATTGGGCAGAAGGGAAAATTTCAGAAATCACCGCTTTAAAGCAAACCGATTCTTTTCGGCGTGACTTTATTGGCA
Organism: uncultured Flavobacteriales bacterium; assembly: GCA_938085105.1. Lineage (GTDB taxonomy): Bacteria > Bacteroidota > Bacteroidia > Flavobacteriales_D > Sanyastnellaceae > CALKGK01. The sequence goes on along the minus strand of CALKGK010000033.1, from coordinate 16,425 downwards.
ATCTTGCCCATGAGTTAAAAACACCTATTTTCAATATTCAGGGATACATCTTAACCTTGTTGGAAGGAGCTTTGGAAGATCCTCAAAACAACCGCAAGTTTTTGATGAAAGCAGCCAAGAGTGTAGATCGAATCACCACCTTGATTGAGGATTTGGATGCGATTACCAAAATTGAGGATGGAAAGTACGATCTGGATATCGACCGTTTCGATATTGTCGAGCTTGCACTGGAAGTGATCGATTCCTTGGAACAACGCGCCAAGGGAGCTAACATTCGCTTGATCCTGAAGAACCCCAACCAAAAGGCCATTCAGGTGAATGGTGATCGTTCCAAAATTGAGCAAGTGCTCACCAATTTGCTCGTTAATTCAATCAATTACGGAAAGCCCGATGGGAAGTCGATTTTCAGCTTTTACGATATGGAAGACACCATTCTCGTTGAAGTTGCCGATACAGGGGTGGGTATCAGCGAGGAAGAGCTTCCCCGAATTTTTGAACGTTTCTATCGTGTAGATAAATCAAGAGCTCGTCACGTTGGAGGTAGCGGACTTGGTTTGGCCATTGTGAAGCACATCATTGATGCTCACGGACAAACCATCAACGTGCGAAGTACTGCAGGCGTAGGGTCAACCTTTGCCTTTACTTTGGAAAAGGCCTGATCCAAATTCATTCACAAAAGGGTTGCTCTTTTTCTCGTTTCCGATGGTTGTTTCATCACCATGTCCTGAATAAACAAGAGTGTCGTTAGGCAATGTGTTGTAAAGTTTTTCAATGCTCTGTCGCAAAACATCTTCGTTTCCTCCCGGTAAATCCGTTCTCCCAACACTTCCTTGAAAGAGCACATCTCCGGAAAAAAGTTTTCGCTCATCTTCAAAATAAAAGGCCGTGTGTCCGGGAGCGTGCCCAGGAACAAAAATCACTTTTGCTTTATGCTCGCCCAAGTGAATTTCATCTCCCTCTTCTAAAGTAAACTGCACTTTTGGTGGAGCTGTAAAATTGAGCTGGTACATCTGTGCAGCCCGAGCCGCCATGTTGAGAGTAGGTTCATCCAAAGCGTGGCATTTGGGCACCAAAGCCAACTTTTGGAACAGGTGGTCACAACCAAAAACATGATCAAGATGAGCATGCGTTAGGTAAATGGCTTGTGACTTTTGTCCATTTTTCTCCAACCACACCAAAACTTCTTCAGCCTCTTGTGCGTTGTACATTCCCGGATCGATGATTAGGGCATTTCCATCCCCATCACAAACACCATAGGTATTCTCAGAGAAGGGATTAATGCTCCATTTTTGTATTGTTAACATGGCACTATTTTCATTACTTGAACAAAGGTGCTACTTTAATGCTTGATAGCATAAGTAAATCCCGATTTTTCCCGGGGAGAAGTCCATGATTTGCTTATCTTTCTGTCCCACTTTCCAACTGCATGAAAAGAGTTTTTGTTCTTCTACTTATTTTGGTCTTTCAGGCTTTCCCAATGCTTATGGAAGCTCAGTTTTATACTGGTGCCCAGCAAGATTTTGGAAAGAACAGAGTGCAGTATCGCGACTTTAATTGGCTTTACTATCCCTATAAAAAATTCGAAGTTTACTATTACCAAGGAGGGAAAGACTTGGCCATTTACACGGTTCAAGCGGCAGATCAAGAATTGGCCAAACTGGAAGAGTTGTTTGATTATAAGTTGGACGACCAAGTTGAAGTGGTGGTGTACAACAAGATGAGTGAATTTCGCCAGAGCAATGTGGGCATCACTTCCGACATTGAATCCAACGTGGGCGGTTCGACGAGAATTGTTGGCTCAAAAGTGTTTTTGTATTTCACCGGAGATTACCAAAGCTATCAGCGTCAACTAAGATTAGCGCTTAGCGAAGTGCTCATTAGCCAAATGATGTTTGGTGGGAATTGGCGCCAAGTGATCAAAAACAATGCTCTTTTGCAGCTTCCAGATTGGTACATGGACGGGCTTGTCAAGTACGCAGAAGGAAATGAAACACCCTACACCGCTGCTCGAGTTCAAGATGGGATTGAGTCTGGGGTTTTTGAAAAGTTCAATCGTTTGGAAGGTGAAGATGCTTCTTATGCCGGATATGCACTTTGGAAGTATGTGGCCGATGTTTATGGCGAAAACGTCATCCCGAACATCCTCTACATGACAAAAATCTCAAGAAACATCGAAAGCGGTTTTCTCTTTGTCTTAGGAACCAGTCTTGCCAGCTTGAACAGCGACTTTCTGAATTACTACGATCGCCTTTATGCTTCTCGAAGCTCCGTGAAGCAATTTCCAGATCTTGATCAGCTCAGCCAGAAAAAAATTAAAGAGAAAAAACAGACCAAGATCTTGGGGGAGGTCAATGTGAAGGCGAAAAGAAACTTGGAATACGATCAATTCAAACTCAGTCCTGACCAAGAGTACTTAGCCTACACTACCAACGAACTCGGTCAAGTCAAAGTATGGCTGTACCACATTTCAACAGGGAAAAAACGACGCATCTTCAAACACGGATATCCTCTCGAACGTTTGAACGACAAAAGCTACCCGGTTCTCGCTTGGCACCCATCCAGCCTCATCCTCAGTTTTGTTTACGAGAAAAAGGGGCGTGCCTTCATGGTGAATTACAACTTGGAAGAGAAGAAGAAAATTGAGAAGGAACTCTTTCGTATCGACAAGGTGATTCATATGTCTTACGCACCTGATGGAAGAAAAATTATTTTCTCTGGAGTGAAGGAAGGACAATCGGATCTTTACATGTACCAAACGATTGGGAACAACCAAACCCAATTGACCAACGATATTTACGACGATCTTGAAGCCAGCTTCATCCGTGAAGGGAAGGCCGTTATTTTTGCTTCCAATCGAACCGATGACACCTTGAGAACCGATGATACACAGGCACCTTTTGCCTTGAACAAGGATATCTTCATTTTGTCTCTAGAACCTGAAAGCAACATCCTCGAAAGGGTGAGCAATACTCCCGAGGTGGATGAATATGCTCCCTTTGGTTATGACGAAGACCGATACACCTACCTTGCTCAAGAAGATGGCTATTCGAACAGGTATCTGGCTAAAATCGACAGTGCGATTTCACGGATTGACACCACCATTCATTACCGCTTTTTTACAGTGAGTCAGCAAATCAGCGACTACTCCAAAAACCCCATTTCTTACGAATACCACTCCCGAGCCGAAAGCTTTGGTCTCGTGTTTTACGAAAACGGTCATCCCACCTACTATCTGGAAGAAAAAACGAAAAATCCGAGCATTCAAAACGCAGGGGATTTGGGCGTGGTGATGGACAAAGATGTCCCTAAGGGATTGGACGTACTTACCATTCCACCCAAAAAACTTGAAGAAGGTCAGATCGACATCAACGACTATCACTTTGAAGATGATGCTCGGGATTACACTTATGAGAAAGAGCGCATTAGTTTGGACGACATTACCACCACTCCAGCCGATGCAGATAGCAGCAAGGCAGAAGAAGTTTTTGAGCTACCTAAACCTCGAAATTACCGCCTTAACTTTGCTACCGACTATGTATTGAGTCAGGTAGACAACCGTTTCAACAGCCAATTTTACCAGCGAAACACCGGTCCGAGCGCCACCTTCCCAGGAATCTCGGGATTGGTTCAATTGGGCATTTCCGATTTGTTTGAGGATTACAAAATTGTTGGAGGTTTCCGACTGTCCGCCTCTTTGAACAACTCTGATATTGGCTTAAGCTACGAAGACCTTTCGAAACGTGTTGATCGACGCATAACCATTCAGCGCCAAGGGAACCGAATGGTGACGGACGACGGCTTCGGAATCACCGAAATGCAAACCTACAGCGCCGAGTATCAATACAAATACCCCTTCAATGAATTGGCCAGTTTGCGCATCTCTGGGACCTATCGCTTGGATCGATCTGTTGCTCTTGCCACGGATATCTTCACCCTTGCACAGGAGAATCAACTCGATCACAACGTGGGTGTGAAAGTGCAGTACGTTTACGACAATACCATTGGAAAAGGCCTTAACCTTTATAACGGAACACGTTATAAAATTTGGGGGGAATATTTGAGGGATCCCTTTAATCGAGGTAGGGATGTTAAAGTTGTGGGCTTGGACCTTCGTCATTACGAAAAAATTCACCGGAGCATGATCTTGGCCTTACGCATTGCCGGACACAGTTCTTTTGGTCATCGTAACATCATCACCTATTTGGGTGGGGTTGACAACTGGTTGTTCCAACAAATTGATAATGAAACGCCTATCCCGAGTGGAGAAGACTACTTCTTTCAAGCTTTGGGGAGTCCCGTTCGAGGATTTTTTGTGAACGCTCGAAATGGAAATAGTTTTGGTGTAGCGAATGCAGAAGTGCGCTGGCCCATTTTTGATTACTTCTTGAATACCCCCATCAAGTCGGATTTTGTGCAGAATTTCCAAGTACTTGGTTTTGCTGATGTGGGCAGTGCTTGGACCGGTAGCGACCCTTACGACGAAGAAAACCAGTTCAATCAAGTGGTTCTCGAGCAGAATCCGGTGACCATTACGGTAGATAACAATCGTGAGCCCATCATTTGGGGTTATGGATTTGGTCTTCGCTCGCGCGTTTTGGGATATTTCGTTAGGGCTGATTGGGCTTGGGGAGTGGATGACAATCGAGTGATGCCGCGCGTATTCCACCTATCGCTCACCACCGACTTCTAGGAAGATTACTTTACCTTTGAAAAAAAACACATGGAATTTGGCACAGTAATGATTCTCATTGCCATTGGTTTGATGGCCGGAATGGTAAGTGGATTCATTGGAATTGGCGGCGGAGTAATTGTTGTTCCCGCGCTCGTTTACTTTTTAGGGATGACCCAATTCGAAGCGCAAGGCACCAGCCTCGCCATGATGATCCCTCCTATTGGAATCCTTGGAGTGATGAACTATTACAAGGGCGGCCACATCAATGTAAACTTTGCCATCGTGATTGCCGTCACCTTCATCATTGGCGGCTATCTTGGATCGAAGCTCGCTCTGAAACTCCCACCAGTTAAAGTGAAATTTATTTTTGGCCTGATCATGCTTTACGTATCCGTTCGTTTGTTGTGGACCTCCGGAATAAAACTCTTTGCAGAAAATGGATCTTAGGTCGGAAATCAAATCGCTCGCCAAATCAGGTTTTGAGCAAAGTAGAGCTTGGAGAAACCATCTGCATGCTCACCCCGAACTCAGTTTTGAAGAACACAAGACCGCTCAATTCATTGCGGAACAACTTCAATCAATGGGCATCAAATACCAAAGCGGTATTGGTGGAACGGGCATAGTAGCACACATTGAAGGCAAAGATCCCGGTTCAAAATTAACTGCATTACGCGCAGACATCGATGCTTTGCCCATTCAGGAGTTGAACGATGTTCCTTACAAATCTACAGTAGAAGGAAACATGCACGCTTGTGGACACGATGTACACACCTCCAGTTTATTGGGTGCAGCCAAAATCCTGAACAGCATCAAGAATGAAATTACGGGAAGCTTTCGTTTGATCTTTCAACCTGGAGAAGAAAAACTACCGGGCGGTGCTTCCCTTTTAATCAAGGAAGGAGTGCTCAAAAACCCCGTACCGAATAGTATCATTGGTCAGCATGTCTTCCCAGAACTAAGTGCAGGAAAAGTGGGCTTTAAATCGGGAATCTACATGGCCAGTGCTGATGAAATTCATCTTACTATCAGGGGCAAAGGAGGACACGCTGCCATGCCACATAAAAACATCGACCCCATTTTGACTGCAGCTCGAGTTATCACCGGTTTGCAAGAATTGGTTAGCCGCAAAAGCAATCCTGCCATGCCTACCGTCCTTAGTTTTGGAGCGATCAATGGAGGTTTTGCGACCAATGTTACCCCAGAGGAAGTGAAGTTAATGGGAACCTTTCGAACTTTTGATGAAACCTGGCGTTTTGAAGCGCATGAATTCATCAAATCTTTTATTCACGCGAATTGTGCTGCCGTTGGAGCGAATGCAGATATCGACATCCGAGTTGGTTATCCATGTTTGCACAACCACGAGGAAACCACTGAAATGAAGAAGGAACGAGCCATTGCCTATTTGGGCAAGGAAAATGTTGTGGACTTGGACATCAGAATGACCGCCGAAGATTTCGCCTACTACACCCATGAAATTCCCGGTTGCTTTTACCGTTTAGGTACCTCTTCAGCAGATGGAAGATTCAGCGCACCTGTGCACAATCCTCATTTTGACATTGATGAAAAGGCATTGGAAACCAGCATAGGACTGATGGCTTGGCTCGCCTTAGACGAAGCTTAGGCTTTGCGTTCTTTTCTCCAACCAACGAGGAGCTGACCGAAGAATCCTTTTGGCATGTTTTCTACCCCAGGATAACCTAGACGGATGTGTGCATCGTCGTGAGGTATGGACGCCGTACCAAAAATGTAATCCCAAAGGCTGAGTGAAATACCGTAGTTGATTCCGTGTTTAGTGCCCTCGGGCAAGTCGTAAACATGGTGCCACAAGTGCATAACAGAATTGTTGAACACGTACTTTAACGGTCCCCAAGTAATGCGCACATTTGCATGGTTGAGGTGACCAATGGTGATGGCTGCAAAATGCACGATGAACGCCTGTTCCGGTTCAAATCCTCCTATGAGCATCACCCCCAAAGTTTTAAGTGGCTTGTAGAGGATGTTTTCCATCCAGTGATATCGGAGGTGTGCTGCAAAGCCCATTTCTTCAACCGAATGATGCACTTGATGAAATCTCCACAAGAATTCAAAACGGTGTAAAGCTACATGGGTGAGCCATTGCACGAAATCAAGAATGACGAAAAAGACCAGAAGTTGGGTGACAACTCCCCATTCCCGAACATCAAACAATGCGAGGGACTGCATGCTCACTCCCCAATTGGCAAAGAGGGATTCTAGTAATTGATAAAACCCTGAAATGGCTGCTGAGAAAAGGAAAAAGTTAAAGAACATGTAAAAGCCGTCCAAGAAGAAATCTTTTCGAAACACTTTTTGATTCTTTCTCCAAGGGAAAAGCATTTCCAAGCCCCAAACGAATAAGGAAATAACGATGAGTGCGTAGAAGTAGTTTTCGTACCAGGGCACTTCGAAGAGGATCATTTTTCCCGTCCAATTAAGTGCACCGATGAAGGAATTCCAAATTACATCCATTTGAGTTGATTTAGAAGATAAATTTAAAACCAATCAATTGAAGCGAAAGTAACAAAGGTCACAAAGCATCACTTGAAGCACTTAATTACCGACTTCACTAATGAATTTCACCCTCATCAGGCGCAGTTCTTCTTCGGTAAAATCTCCTTCAAATTCTTCCACTGCATCGTCAATACTGTCGGATTCTGCTTCCATAAAATAGCCATAGATGTCTTCTTGAGAATCTTCATCGAGGATATCGTCGATGTAATAATCGATGTTGATTTTTGTTCCTGAAGCAACGATGGTCTCGATTTGCTCAATGATGTCTTCCGTCTTTTTACCTAGCGCATCGGCGATGTCTTCAAGCGGAAGTTTACGGTCGATATTTTGGATGATGCTCACTTTGTTTCCCGACTTGTTGACCATGGACTTCACCAACATGTCTTGTGCACGTTCGATGTTGTTTTCCTCCACATATTTTTTAATCAACGCGATGAACGGCGCACCAAACTTGGTTGCTTTTCCTCGGCCTACTCCTCCAATCATGGTGAGTTCGTCGGCATTGATTGGGTAGTTTACCGCCATTTCTTCGAGGGATGGATCTTGGAAAATGACGAAAGGAGGCAATGAACGTTCGTTGGCCACCTTCTTGCGCAGGTCTTTCAACATACCAAATAGAACAGGATCTGCAGCACCGCCGCTTGGGGCTTTGCTTACTGAAACCGCATCGTCCATGTCAATATCGAAGTCCACCTCTTTGATTAACTGAAAGCTCGTTGGCGCCTCAATGAATCGTTTTCCTTCGGCCGTGATCTTCAACAATCCATAAGACTCCACTTCTTTTCGCAACAAACCGTGAACAACACATTGTCGAACCACAGCATGCCAGAATTTTTCTGTGTGTCCACCACTCTCATTCCAGAACTCGCTTTTCTCCCCCTTGTAGGTATCCACTTCAGCGCTAGAAACTCCACAAAGCACATTGACAATGTATTTTGCTTTGTGCATCTCTTTCTGCTCTTTCACCAGCTTTAAGAGTCGGTGAACCTCTTCTTTCCCTTCGATTCGTTCTTTGGGGTGACGGGTGTTATCGTCCATCTGTGCTCCTGGGCCGTTCACCTCGTCAAATTCTTCTCCAAAATAGTGCAGAATGAATTTTCTTCTAGACATCGAAGTCTCGGCGTAGGCCATCACCTCTTGGAGGAGTTGCATTCCCACCTCTTGTTCAGCGATGGGTTTCCCCTGGAGGAATTTCTCCAGTTTTTCAATGTCTTTATAGCTATAGAACGTGATGCAGTGTCCTTCTCCCCCATCTCTTCCTGCTCTACCTGTTTCCTGGTAGTAGCTCTCAAGGGATTTTGGCATATCGTAGTGAATTACAAAACGCACATCCGGTTTATCGATGCCCATTCCGAAAGCGATGGTGGCAACGATGACGTCCACGTCCTGCATCAAGAATTGATCTTGAATTCTCGAACGGACATTTCCATCCATCCCCGCGTGGTAGGCCAGTGCTTTAATTCCATTTACTTGGAGGGATCCCGCCAGTTCTTCCACTCGTTTTCTACTCAAACAGTAAATAATGCCCGACTTTCCCTCGTTCTTTTTGATGTGTTGAACGATTTGGCGCAGGACATCTTTCTTGGGGCGTACTTCGTAGTAGAGGTTTGGTCGGTTGAATGAGGATTTGTAGAGCTTGGCATTAGACATACCCAAGTTCTTCTGAATATCTTGTTGCACTTTGGGGGTAGCAGTAGCTGTAAGTGCGATAATGGGCACCTCAGCAATTTCATCAACGATGCTTTTGATTCTTCTATACTCTGGTCTGAAATCGTGGCCCCATTCTGAAATACAGTGTGCTTCATCAATCGCCACGAAAGAGATGTCAACACCTCGAAGAAACTCGATGTTATCTGCCTTTGTGAGCGATTCAGGAGCTACGTAAAGGAGCTTGGTCACGCCTGATTTCACATCGCTCAGCACCCTTTGAGTTTCTCCTTTGTTTAGCGAGGAATTCAGGAAGTGAGCTACACCATCGTCTTCACAAAACCCACGGATAGCATCCACTTGATTCTTCATCAAAGCGATGAGTGGTGAAACTACAATAGCCACTCCCTTGCTCATAAGCGCAGGAAGCTGATAGCACATGGATTTACCTCCACCTGTGGGCATGATTACGAAAGTATCATTGCCTTCCAATAAGCTTTTGATCACCGCTTCCTGGTCACCTTTAAAGTTATCGAATCCGAAGTACTTCTTCAATGCCTCTTTCGGCATGAGCTCGGTTGTCGTCATATAGAATTTGCTACTTTTGCAGAATAAATATAACTCTTTTTTGTTCGTCAAAAACCGAAAGCAAAGGGAGTTTTTATCTTTTTTTCCCTGTGGAAACATCCAGCAAAATCCAATCCCTCGCCATCAAAACGCTTCAACTTGAAGCTGAGAGTGTTTTACAATTGAGCACCTTCATTGATGACGAATTTGAAAAAATCGTTGAACTCATTCACGCTTCGAAGGGCAGACTCGTGGTCACGGGCATTGGTAAAAGTGCCAACATTGCACAGAAGATGGTGGCCACATTTAACTCTACGGGGACACCTTCCATGTTCATGCACGCAGCCGACGCTATCCATGGTGATCTGGGGATTGTACAGGGTGGAGACATCGTGATTTGCATCTCAAAAAGTGGGAATTCTCCCGAAATAAAAGTCTTGGCTCCTTTGGTAAAGAACATGGGAAATGTACTTATCGGAATGGTGGGAAATCTGGGATCTGACCTTGCCGCAAAAGCAGATTATATTCTGAACACCACTGTTCGAAAAGAAGCTTGTCCGAACAATCTCGCTCCTACTTCTTCCACCACCGCTCAGCTTGCAATGGGAGATGCTTTGGCCGTTTGTCTGATGGAGAAACAAGGTTTTTCTGACAGAGATTTTGCTAAATACCACCCGGGTGGAGCCCTTGGAAAACGACTTTTCGTAAAAATGAGCGACCTCCTACCTACAGAAACTGCCCCCGCCGTTCAAGTGAGTGCGTCCATTCAGGAAGCCATCGTTGAAATTTCGGCAAAAAGACAAGGGGCTACCGCCGTGATGGAAAATGGGAAACTTCTGGGAATCGTTACTGATGGTGACTTGCGAAGAATGCTTCACGATGGAAAAAACATGGCTGACTTGGGCTTGACCGACATCATGAGCAGGTCTCCAAAAACCATTCGCGGAGAAGAACTAGCCGTGCTTGGTTTCGAGATGATGGAAAAAAACAGCATTACTCAATTGATCGTTGTTGATCAGGACGGAAGCTATTTGGGAATCGTACATTTACATGATATCCTGAGAGAAGGGATTTATTAATAAAGAGCGATGAGCGAAGAGAAAGAAATGGGGTTCCTCGACCACTTGGAGGAAATGAGAATGCGGATCATCCGATCCATGATCGCCATTTTTGTGGTTGCTATGGGGGTTTTCACCGCCAAAGACATCGTTTTTGACAAAATCATTTTTGGTCCGCACAAACCTGACTTCCTCACTTTCCGTGCACTTTGTAAGATGTCGGAATTGTTGGGCTTGGAAGACCGGCTTTGCGTTACTGAGATCAATTACGAGATCATCAACACGACGATGGTCGGGAATTTCACCGCTCACATCGTCGTGAGTTTGATTGGCGGATTTATTGTTGCCTTCCCCTTCATTTACTATCAAGCTTGGGCCTTTGTAAAACCGGGCTTGAAGAAAAAAGAAGTGCAAAATGTTCGGGGCGTTGTCTTTTGGGCTTCCTTCCTTTTCTTTTCAGGGGTTCTTTTTGGCTATTTCGTCATCTCCCCTCTTTCCCTTCAATTTTTAGGGAATTATGAACTTGGAGAAGTGTTGACCAAGACCACAGTCATGTCTTACATGAAGACCGTTGCAAGCATTACTTTGGCTGCCGGACTCATTTTTCAGCTACCTGTATTGGTTTATTTTCTTACCAAAATTGGGATCGTAACCCCTGAACTTTTGAAGAAATTCAGGAAACACGCCTTGGTAGCGGTCTTAGTACTTTCTGCCATCATCACCCCGCCAGATGTTGCCAGTCAAGTGCTCGTGGCTGTTCCTGTACTTTTCTTGTATGAAATCAGCATTATGATTTCACGACGAGTTATTCGCAGTAAAACGGCAGTAGTGAAGGCTTAACCCCACATAAATTGTGGATAAATGGCGACGATCATGAGCACAAAAACAAGCTATCTTGTCGTTCTTCGTAAATTGTTGAAAGATCAATGTCAATAAGCACCACCATACTTCGTGTTTCCTTCCTCGTGAGCAGTTTGCTTTTCGTTGTGGCATCTTTCGCCCAAAAAACCAAGGTGAGTGGCAAAGTGACTGACGCTGAAACGGGGGAACCTTTGCCTTTCGTCAATATCTTGTTTAAAGGCACAAAGTCTGGAACCATCACGGATTTGGACGGCTTCTACAGCATCGAAACCTATTACGCTTCCGATAGTTTGAAGGCATCTTTTATCGGCTACGAGACGCAAACCTTGAAAGTACGCCGCGATCAAGAGCAGGAACTTAATTTCCAACTTCAAATCTCATCCATTCAATTGGAAGTTGCTGAAATTCGTCCAGACGAAGCTGAAAACCCCGCTTTCGCCATCATTCGCGGTATTCTTAGGAACAAGGACATCAACAACCGAGAAAAACTGGAAGCCTTTGAATACGAGGTGTACAATAAAGTCGAGTTCGACCTCAACAATTTGAGTGAGGAATTCATGGAGCGAAAGATTTTTAAACCTTTTCAATTTGCCTTTGACAACCTCGACAGCTCCGAAGAAAAGGTATACCTGCCCGTGTTCATGACCGAGAACTTGTCCAATTTCTACTACCGAAAAGACCCCAAAACAAGCAAAGAAGTCATTAATGCAGCTCAAGTTTCTGGTATTGAAAACAACTCTGTGAATCAGTTTTTGGGCGACATGTACCAGAACGTCAACATTTACGACAACAACATCATCGTATTTGGGAAGAGCTTTGTTTCTCCCGTATCGAATTCAGGTTTTGCGTTTTACGACTATTACCTGTTGGACAGCACCTACATTGGGGATAAGTGGTGCTATCAAATCAAGTTTCAGCCCAAAAGAAAACAAGAGCTTACCTTCAACGGGGATTTTTGGGTAAATGACACCACCTACGCCATTAAGCAAGTAGATGCCCGGATTGCCGAAGATGCGAACATCAATTGGATCCATGGGCTTCAGGTGCAGCAAAGCTATGATGAAGTGGAGCCTGAGGTATGGATGCTCACCAAAGACCGGTTGGTGGTTGACTTCAATGTGGCCGATAAAACCATGGGCTTTTACGGGAGGAAAACAACCACCTACAAGAACTTTGTAATCAATGAAGCGAGGAGTGACGAGTTCTATAAAGGAATCTCTGACATTATTGTGAGCGATGGTGCTGGCGAACGGGACGATGAGTTTTGGGACAAACACCGCCACATTGAACTGAGTCAAAATGAGAAATCCGTTTACCAATTGGTGGACAGTATTCAGAACATACCGCAGTTTCGAACCATTGCGGACATCATCACCTTGTTTGTCTCGGGCTATAAGCAAGTGGGCAAATTTGAAATCGGTCCTTACTACACCTTATACAGTTTCAATCCAGTGGAAGGTCACCGTTTCCGTTTGGGCGGAAGAACCTCCAACTCCTTCAGTAAACGTGTGATGCTCGAAGGGTACACCGCTTACGGCTTGCGTGACCAACGCTTTAAATACGGGGGTGGCGTTTGGCTGATGCTCTCAAAACAACCCAGGATTCTCCTTCGCGTCGAAGGCAAAAAAGATGTTGAACAACTTGGTGCATCCTCAGGAGCATTTCGAGAAGACAATGTCCTGAGTTCTGTTTTCAGAAGAAACCCTGCCAACAAGCTCACCAACGTGCTTGAAGGAAAAGTGACCTTTGAAAGGGAGTGGTTTTACGGGTTGAGTAACCAGCTCATTTTTACCCACAGAGTTCTTCGTCCCTTAGGAGCCTTGAACTACGAGCGTTACAATGACGCCAATAAATCGAGCATAGTACCTGTAGGCCGACTCATTACGAGTGAAATCACACTTTACACCCGCTTTGCATACAAGGAAAAATATGTTTCAGGGGAATTTGAACGTGTGAGTCTTGGAACAAAATACCCCACTTTAGAATTGGCCTTGAGCAGTGGTTTGGAAGGCGTTTTGGGAGCTGAATACGACTATCGAAAAGTGGTTTTCCGTGTTCGCGACAAGCTGCGATTTGGTCCTTTTGGATACGCCAAACTCTCGGTTGAGGCCGGAAAGTTTTTCGGACAATTGCCCTACCCACTGCTCCAATTGCACCAAGGGAACGAAACCTTCTTCTATGACGAAACCGCCTTCAACACCATGAATTTCTTTGAATTTGTGAGCAACGAATGGGTGAGTGCTGGAATTTCCTACCACTTGGAAGGCTTATTTTTGAATAAAGTTCCACTCTTTCGCAGGTTGAAGTGGAGAGAAGTTGTGAGTGCCAAAGGGGTGCTTGGACGATTTGACCCACGAAATGAGAATGAACTGCTCTTGGCAGGAACCAACACCAATACTTTTGAAGGAAACAAACCTTTCATGGAGGGAGCTATTGGCGTGGAAAACATCTTTAAAGTTTTGCGGATTGATGGCCTATGGAGATTGTCCTATTTGGATAATCCAGACATCGTGAAATTCGGAATTCGCGCCAAACTACAAATTGACTTTTAATGCAATTACGAGCGGAGAACATTGTTAAGAAATACGGGAAACGAACTGTTGTGAAGGGAGTTTCGTACCACGTTAATCGAGGAGAAATCGTTGGTTTGCTCGGTCCGAACGGTGCGGGAAAAACCACCTCTTTTTACATGACTGTTGGTTTGGTTACCCCTAACGAGGGGAAGGTGTTTTTGGACGATCGTGAAATCACGCAAGAACCCATGTACCGCCGCGCTCAACTGGGCTTGGGTTATCTACCACAGGAGCCCAGTGTATTTCGAAAGCTGAGCGTTGAAGAGAATATTTTGGCCGTGCTACAGATGACTAAATTGAGCAAGAAAGAACAGCTCGAAAAACTCGAAACCTTGATTGACGAGTTCAGTTTGGGCCACGTTCGTAGCAACAAGGGCGACTCTTTAAGTGGTGGTGAAAGAAGAAGAACAGAAATTGCACGCGCTTTGGCTACCGACCCTAACTTTATTCTTTTGGATGAACCCTTCGCTGGGGTAGATCCTATTGCGGTGGAAGACATTCAGGGCATTGTGGCTCGTTTGAAAGACCGCAACATCGGCATCTTGATTACTGATCACAATGTTCAAGAAACCCTGAGCATTACCGATCGTGCTTACCTTCTTTTTGAAGGAAACATCTTGAGGGAGGGCAGCGCCGAAGAACTTGCCGCAGATGAGCAAGTTCGTCGGGTTTACCTCGGTCAGAATTTTGAATTGAGAAGAAAAACTTTCGAATAAAACTAGGCCTCTCTCATTTCCAGGAGACGCTTTACATACTTCCCTACAATATCAAACTCGATGTTTGCAGTGCTTCCTGGCGAAAATGTGTGGAAGTTGGTTTCTTCCCAAGTGTAGGGGATGATCGCAACACTGAAGCCTTCTTTGTGAGAATCAACAACAGTAAGGCTCACACCATTTACGGTGATGGAACCCTTTTCAACCGTTACCTGATCTACTCCTTCAGCGTATTTGAAGTGTACTTTCCAGCTTCCTGCTTCGTTTTCTACCTTCACCACTTTGGCTGTTGAATCCACGTGTCCTTGAACAATGTGTCCGTCCAAACGCCCGTTCATCTGCGTGCAACGCTCAACATTCACCTTATCCCCTACTTTCCATTCACCCAAATTGGTGCGGTCCATGGTTTCTTTGATGGCGGTAACCACATATTCATCTCCTTCAATCCCCACAACGGTAAGACAGCAACCATTGTGCGCAACGCTTTGGTCGATCTTGAGCTCGTTGGTGAGTGATGATTTTATGGTGAAGTGGACGTTCTCTTGGTCCTTCTCAATGGCTTTTACCTCGCCAAGAGTTTCGATTATTCCTGTAAACATTTCTAGTTGGTACTTTGATTTGACCCTCCTAACACTTGAATGTACCCGCTTGTTTCCTCGGGCTCGATTCCTGAGAGGCGAATGGTATTGATGGTGATGGTATAATAATACACCCCATCGCTCACCACGTTGCCAGATTCATTGTCTTTTCCATCCCATAAAATGGCCGGATCTTGGGTCTCGAAGACCACGTCACCCCATCGGTTAAACACTTTCAAGTCAATGCTTTCCACAAACTTAAAAGGGAAGGGCTGGAACAAATCGTTTTGACCATCATTGTTGGGGGTGAAAATGTTGGGCAAGACGTAGAATGGACAGTTGTCTGAGCAAAGTACCTCCGAAAATTCACTTTCATTTTGATTGAGAATTCCGTCGATATCTGGAAGCAAAGAATCCAAAGCCGTAACTGCAAAACAACCCGCAATGCTCCCCTCTAGGCCGTCAGCGTTGAAGGTGAAAGTGGTATCGTTCGGATCAAAGTAAGAAGCTAGTAAAGTCAGCTCCTCCTCTGGTGTAGCGGCGTAATAGATGTTGTATCCCGTTACATCATCTGCACAGGTATTGTTGGGGTTGTTCCACGTTAATTCCGCCATCTCCAAGGTGCAATCTGCATTGATTTCTAGACCAGGAGCGCATGGTGGTGTAAGATCAATGGGTTTACCGCAGCGTTCTTGGGATTTGTTCAGAAGTGGGTCAATGATGGACGGATCTCCATAGGTTCCCGTTGATTCTACGTAGTAACAATACACCACATTATTGATCAAGTCTGTGTCGGTGTAAAAAGGTTCATTCGAGGTTCCGATGAGTTCAAAATCGGCCAAATCATCATTAAATCGATACACAGAATACGTTTGATTCATCCAAGGCACCTCCAAATTGATGGCTATGGTGAGTTCGTTATCATCCGGAATCAACTCCAAGAACATGCTTGATGCGGTAGAGCTCGATTGCACCAGTTCTTCGTCGCTCCACAACTCCACACGATAAGCGTGGGCCGTATTTTCCGTATCCAAGTCAAGATGATTGAAAATGGTATCGGGATTAATGACCTCCGTTTGAAAACCAGTTTCTAGAATCAACTCTTGGGCGTTTCCAAAACCTTCAGCATGAAAGAGTCGGTAGCGATAAGGTCCAGGAAAAACTTCCGTATCCAACTCCCCCGGAGGCGACCAAGCTACATAAACCTCTCCTGCGGCTTCATCAGTG
>CALKGK010000032.1 GCA_938085105.1 uncultured Flavobacteriales bacterium | reverse complement strand
CCGACGGATTACGGTGTTTACAACCTGAGCTTTACCGACCAAGCTTGTGGAATTGAATACCTCTATGAACTTGAGTTTAATGAGGAACCAGAATTGTCCATTTCTTTGGATGAAGAACTTCTTTGTGATGGAGAAACGGTTACAGGTACCGTAGTTGATAGTTACGATCCGGGCGGAACTGGTGTCATTTCTTGGCCGAATGGTGGTCCAACTTATGGTCCGTATTCAACATACCAAGACCTCGATTTAGCAGCAACGCTAACCAACGGATGTGGAACCGCAGAAGCCAACTTTAGTCTTTTGGCCTTTGCAGAACCAGAGCCAAGTTTAGAAGGGGGTGTGATTTGCGATGGATCTACCTTCCCGCTCTCAGCGGTGAATGACCCTAACGACGGATTGGAATATGAGTGGACCCTCGATGGAGCTACCCTCGGTTTGGTGGGCAATGATGTAAACGTGGATGAAAGTGGAACTTACTGTGTGATTGTTTCGAACGAATGCTACCCAACAGGAGTTGAAGCTTGTGCCGATGTTTCCGTTGGAGCTCTGATCAATGAGCCCGTGTTTGATAACTTCTCTGTTGATTGTGATGGAGACGGTGTAGCGTCAATTTGTCCAAACCTTCCAGCAGGATTCACCATTGAATGGCCTGATGGAACCAGTGGAATTTCTGGAGATTGCTTCGAATCAAACGCAACAGGTCAAGAGTTCTGTGTAACGGTGACAGATAGCGGTAACTGTGAAACTTCAGAACACTGCACGAATGTTATTATCCAGGATGCTCCCCAAGCCGTTGGAGAATACGAACCGGTGACCATCTTGTGTCCGGAAGTAGAGAACAGCTTTGCCCTCACTGCACCTGGAACCAGCATTTATACATGGTTCTTCTTCTGCTTGGATGCGGAGGAAAATCAAATTCCAATCGATCAAAGTGGATCTGAGGTAACCGTTACTTCAAGCATGATCCCTGAAGATTGTTGGGATGGAGTGGTACTCATTGGAGAAAACTTCTGTGGATCGGTAGAATTCCCGCTCTCAGTAGAAGGATGCGAGATCACCATTCCAAACGTATTTACCCCTAACGGAGACAACACCAACAACAACTTCGTTATCGAAGGTTTGGAAGTGTATGACGATGTAAGCCTTGAGGTTTATAACCGCTGGGGTAACTTGGTTTACGAAAGCGCTGATTATCGCTCTGGTGAGTTTACAGGAAGAGATCTGGAAGACGGAACGTATTTCTATGTTTTAATTTTGCCCAACGGCATTGAGAACAAAGGAACCATTACAATCCTTCGATAGGTCGAATTGATATATAGCATTGATAAAAGCCCGTTTTTCGAAAGGAAAGCGGGCTTTTTTATACGTGAAGCTTTGGGGCGTGTTGACAAAACAGACCTAGATTTTATCGGTACGTCAAGGATCTGCTCGTATCTTTGAAGCATGGCTAAAATCAAAACCCGTTATGTCTGCCAAGAATGCGGAAATCAGTCTTCCCAGTGGGTAGGAAAATGCAACGCTTGTGGAAATTGGAACACTTACGTAGAGGAAAAGCTGGAAACGACGAGAAAGGGCACCGTAAAGTCTTCTTTAGACATCAATAGTCAGCCCGTTCTTCTGAAGGAAGTGGAGGCGGGAAAACAGCCCCGCATGCCCATCCACAACAAGGAGTTGGAACGCGTCTTGGGAGGTGGAGTTGTTCCAGGAAGTTTGATTCTTTTTGGAGGGGAACCGGGAATAGGAAAGTCTACACTCATGCTGCAAACGGCCATGGAGCAGAAGGAATGGAAGATCTTGTACATTTCTGGAGAGGAGAGCGCTACTCAAATTCGCATGAGAGCAGAACGCATTGGGAGTATTCACGACCAACTCTATGTCCTCGCCGAGACAAATACCGACCGCATTTTCAAGCACATTGACGAAATTCAACCCGATGTTTTGGTGATTGATTCCATCCAAACCATTCACTCATCCATCGTAGAGTCTGCTCCAGGCAGCGTTTCACAAATTAGAGAATGCACCTCGGAGATCATGAAAAAGGCAAAAACGGAGAACTTGCCCGTTTTCTTGATTGGTCATATCACCAAGGAGGGTTCTTTGGCCGGACCAAAGGTACTCGAACATATGGTGGATGTGGTACTTCAGTTCGAAGGAGATCGACACCATTCCTACCGCATTGTGCGTGGCATTAAAAACCGATTTGGCTCCACGAATGAGCTGGGTATTTTTGAGATGATTGGAAGCGGACTCCGAGAGGTGAGCAATCCTTCTGAAATCTTAATTCACCAGCAAGATGAAGACTTGAGCGGAGCAGCCATTGCAGTAACCATGGAGGGGCTCAGACCAATGTTGATTGAAATTCAAGCCTTGGTATCCTCAGCGGTCTATGGAACCCCTCAGCGCTCTGCAACGGGCTTTGATATTCGAAGAATGAACATGCTCCTTGCTGTTTTAGAAAAACGCTGTGGTTTCAAATTGGGAATGAAGGATGTTTTCTTGAACATGGCTGGAGGAATTCGGGTGGATGACCCCTCGTCTGATTTGGCGGTCATCGCAGCCATTTTATCCAGCGGAGCAGATATGTCCGTTGCCCGAGACACTTGTTTTGCGGGAGAAGTTGGACTGTCAGGAGAAGTTCGCCCAGTAAACCGTATTGATCAGCGCATTGCAGAGGCCGATAAATTGGGCTTCAAACGCATCTTCATCAGCAAGCAACAGCAGTTGAACAAAGAACTAAAGTTCAAATTGAAAGTGGAGCCCATCTCCAAGGTGAGCGACTTGCTCAGAACCCTTTTTGAATAGCCATTAAGCGCTTTTTTGGGCCGCTTTATTCTTGTTGGCCAACTGTCCGCAAGCCGCATCAATGTCTTTCCCACGCGATCGTCGAACGTTTACGATGAGGTTGCATTGTTTTTCGAGGAATTCGGCAAAGCGATCCACTTTTTCGGGCGGCGCTTGCTGAAACTCTCCATCATCAATGGGGTTGTACTCAATGATGTTGATCTTGCAGGGAACGTTTTTAGCAAATTCAGCCAGTTCACGTGCATCTTGTAGTTCATCGTTAAAGTCGCGAAAGATGATGTATTCAAAGGTAACACGGGTTCCAGTGCGCTCATGGAAATAGCGCAGCGATTCCGCCAAGGCTTCCAAGTTGTTCGTGTCGTTGATGTCCATGATCTTACTGCGCTTGATGTCGTTCGCAGCATGTAGTGAAAGCGCGAGGTTGAACTTGACCTCATCATCGCCCAGTTTTTTGATCATCTTGGCAATGCCCGCCGTGCTCACGGTAATTCGTTTTGGTGACATCCCCAAGCCGGGGCTGGAAGTAATCAATTCGATCGATCGGAGTACATTTTTGTAATTGAGGAGCGGTTCTCCCATTCCCATGTACACGATGTTGCTCAAGGTGGTTTGGTAGCGATCGCTGGCTTCATCTCGGAGGTAGCGTACTTGGTCTACAATTTCTCCAGGAGTGAGGTTCTTCATCAATTTCAAACGGCCTGTTGCGCAAAATTTGCAGGCCAAACTGCAGCCCACTTGTGAAGAAATACAAGCCGTCATTCGCGAAGAAGTGGGAATGAGTACCCCTTCAACCACTTGGTGTTCGGCCACTTGAAAAGCACATTTGATGGTTTTATCGCTGGAGATTTGCTGGTCTTCAACGGGAAGCACTTGAAGCGAGAAATTTTCTTCCAGCTTGCTTCTTAAGCCTTTTGAGAGGTTCGTCATCTCTTCAAAAGAACCTGCTCCGTGGGTCCAAATCCATTCGTACACTTGTTTTGCACGAAATGCTTTTTCACCCATTCCCTCCAGAGCGAGCTTCAAGGCGTCCAAATCTAAAGAACGAATATCGGTAGCGGCTTTCATCTTGCAAAGATAGGCTTTGTTCACTTCAATCCCC
>CALKGK010000031.1 GCA_938085105.1 uncultured Flavobacteriales bacterium | reverse complement strand
GAGAAACTATCATTGCCATTGAAATTAGTTTCAGGAGTGTAGAGCACTGTTCCGTCGGGCATGATGTTGAGTGTTCCGTTGCTGGTGCTTGAAGTAATCACCATGGTACTGAGGTCGAATTCTCCGTCCACTTCAATATCGTTCGCTAAAACATCAAAAACCAAAGGCTGATCTTCCCAAGCTGTGGCACTGTCGTCCACCAATTCCGGTGCATCATTTACGGGATTCACGGTAATCGTAATCACGCCCGTGGTGCAAATGCCTGGGAGGGGTGTTCCATCATCACAAATCTGGTATTCAATGATTTCTGTTCCAAAGAAGTTGGTGTTGGGGGTGTAAGTCACCGTTCCATCTCCATTTGAAGTGAGTGTTCCGTTGCTGGCGGGGGTGGGGAAGGTAATGCCGTCCAAAACGAGGTTGCCATCGATATCGCTATCACCATCAATAATATCTATAGTGATGCTTCCTCCATCTTCGTTCATTTCCGCAGACTCATTGTCGGTAAGTGGAGCATCATTCACCGAAGCGATGCTGATGTTCACATTGGCCGTGGCGCAAATTTCCGGTGCTGGACTCCCTGTGTCGCAAGCTTGATATTGAAAGCTATCCGCACCGTTGAAGTTCGGGAAAGGAGCGTAGGTAATGCTTCCATCGGCATTGATTTGAACTTCACCGTTGTTAGGAAAGGAGGTGATGACCATGGACTCAATGTCCAAATCACCTTCCACATCACTGTCGTTCGCCAAAACATCAATCAACAAAAGTTGGTCTTCGGTTCCAGTGGCGGTATCGTTCATTACGGAAGGAGCATCGTTTACCGGGTGGATGGTGATGATCAATTCAGCTTCATCGCAAGTGGCGGGCAATGGTGTCCCATCATCACAAATTTGGTATTCAATGATCTCTTCTCCATTGAAGTGTTCGTTGGGAGTATACGTTAAAGTTCCGTTCGGGTTGATGGTAATGGTTCCGTTTTCAGGCATTTCTGTGATGCTCAATCCTGAAGCGAGCAGGTTTCCATCGATATCTGAATCGTTGGAGAGTATGTCGATGGTGATGCTGCCTGCATCTTCGTCCATTTCGGCAAGATCATCTTCTGCATTCGGAAGGTCGTTCACGGGGTGAATGACGATGTCAACGCCCGCTTCAACACAAATCACGGGCACGGGAGAACCGAGGTCGCAAATTTGATAGTTGAAAGCGTCGTTGCCATTAAAGTTAGGGGCAGGGGTGTAGGTAATGCTTCCATTCGCATTCACTACCGCGGTTCCATTCACAGGAAAATCGGTGATGATGAGGGAAGTAAGGTCTAAATTTCCTTCAGGGTCTGAATCATTTTCGAGTACATTGATGATTAAACTGTTGTCTTCGTCTACCTCAGCGAAATCGTCCACCAAAACAGGAGCGTCGTTCACAGGCAGTACTTCAACGCGTACTTCTGCTTCTCCACAAGCCGCAGGCAAAGGCGTTCCATCGTCACAAACTTCATAGACGAAAATATCAGTGCCGAAATAGTTGGTGTTTGGAGTATAGGTAATGGTACCGTTGGGGTTGATGCTGACATTTCCGTTGCTCGGTGTGCTGATGATGCTCATTCCCGCAGCGAGCAAATTTCCGTCGCTATCACTATCGTTGTTCAATACATCGATGTTGATTGAGGTGTCTTCATTGGTTGAAACAATGTCGTCGTTCACCACTGGAGCATCGTTGATTGGTGCAACTGTAATGCTTACCAAGGCGACATCGCACAGTTCGGGGCTCCCGTCATCGCAAACAGTATAGGTAAAGCTGTCGTTTCCAAAGTATCCTGGTGCGGGTGTATATGTAATGCTACCGTTGGCTTCAAGCAAGATGTTTCCGTTGCTTGGTCCGCTAGCTGTCGTTATGGATGAAAGCACCAATGATCCATCATCGCTATCATTGGCCAAGATGTTCAAGTTGGTCACTTGATCTTCCACCACCACAAAGAAGTCGTTCACAACGCTCGGGGCATCGTTGACCTGTACTACATTAATGCTTACCGAAGCGCTGCTGCATGCTCCGTGGGTGTCGCATACTTGATATACGAAGTTGTCCGGACCAAAATAATTTGGATTTGGGGAATAATTGATGATTCCATTTCCGCCAATGACGAGCGTTCCATTGGAGGTGTTGCTCAGAATGCTTACACTTCCTGGAACCAATGCGTCGCCGGGATCACTGTCACTATCATTTTGCAAAACGTTGAGTGAGGTGATGCTATCTTCATTGACATTGAAATTATCGTTGACTGCATCTGGAGCATTGTTGCACGCGCCACCCACGATATAATTTACGGTGATGTCTTCCTCATAGCTGCAGCCGAAATTATCTACAACAGAAAAAGTATAGTCATTGCTTCCTGCGGTTGCTCCTTGAATCAGAACATCAAAACAGTCGATTTGGGCTGATGCGATTCCTTGTCCGGACCACTCACCATTTCCACATGAGATATCAAATTCGGGGGTGAATGAGATGACATCGGCATATAGTGCGGGGTCCATATTCACTTGCCAGTCAAAGATGTAGCCGTCATCCGCCCCCCACATATCACAAACCTCGATTTCCCAAGTTCCGTTGAGCGGACAGCCAATGAGGTTGTCAAAAGATTGCACTGCTTCGTAACTACCGCTCGGCAGGGTGGCGCCTGCGTTGTCGACCCAGGTACCATTCGTCGCATCTGGGGTCCAGTAATAATCGAAGCCTGAACCGGGAGTCCCATCGGTACCTCCCACAGGTTGTCCCAATGCGGTTCCTCCACCTCCTTGTTGGTGGGTGATGATGGATTGTCCGTTCGGACAGATATAGGTGATCACGAGGTCGCCCATAAAAGTATGTTCAAAATTGATGTACAGGCTTTCAATTTGGTTCACATCCGTAATTACTGCACCTGGGGTAAAGTGAGAAAAAGCCAAATCATGATTGAAGCAACCACTTTGATCATCTGGAACCCAGAGTGCAGATCCAAAATCGGCTTGAGGAATGTTGGTCCAAGTTGTTGGTGTCACATCCGCGGATAAGTTGATTTCGGTACCTAAACATTCGCTATTTGTGCTGGAAGAGATGTTGACTTGTGGGGTGGTAGAAACGAAAGCGATGAGGTCAATGACATTGGCGTTGGTGCACCCATTATCGTCGGTAATGCTCAATTGGATCGGGTATCCTCCAGGTTCGCTGAACGAATGCGCAGCTGTAGGCCAGTCGCTGGAATTAGTTCCATCACCAAAATCCCAAACCGCACTTGCAAAGGCGTTTCCAGGGCCAAAAGTACTTGCCCCTCCATCGAAGGATACCGTTTCACCAACACAGATTTTAATAGGTGAGGCTTCAGAGCTGTTCGCAATGGCCCACGGTTTAACACAGGGCGTTCCGCAAGAAATGCTTGCAGAGAAGTTACCTACATTTTCGTCGTCATCGGCCACAAATTCTACTGTCAAACAGCCGTTTCCGCTGCTGGCTGTCACATCGACGCTCTGAAGATCATTGCCCGAGTAAGATCCAATAAGTGCAGCGGAAGTTGAATTTCCGTCATAAATGTTGAGCACATCTCCACTTCCTAGGTCAAAAACCGTGAAGTAGAGGTTCACCAAGTTGCTGGCTTCGCTTCCGTCGGAGCAAATTGTGGTCACGGTGGTTTGGTCTGGAGAATAGTCTGCAGAACTATAGCCATCATCCACTAGAAAAGCTCCACAATCACTGATGGAAGCTGTTCCTATGGGATACTCTTGCGACCACAACTGGACACTCAAGAGCAATGCGAGAGATAGGAAAAGATTTTTCATGGCTTAAGGGTTGAGGTTTGCTTTGAGCTGAATCAATTCTCTGGCGTGAAGAACTTTCAAGCGTTCGAGGGAATAAAAAATCACGATATAACCAGAATCACCAATGCGGAAATATTGGTGTTGGTCAGAAGGCAGAATATCCAAAAGGAAGGGGTTGATGTTGTCGACTGTCAGGTCGGGATTTCGCTCGAGAAGGTCGGGGAAGCCTTGTCCTTTATCTTCCAGCTTTTGAACGAAGAATCCTTTTTCTGCGATGAAATTCATCCATTGGATATCTTCGGAGCTTTTCAGGGCCAAAGATTCTTGATCGAAGGCTTCAATTAATTTCGAACAGGGCGATGTGGTGTTTTGTGCATGAAGCACAGATGTGAGGCAGAGCAAGGTAAAGATCAATGCGATGCTCGCAATTCTTTTGCTTAGAGACATGGTGAAAGTAAATTGTTTGATTGGTATTACGCTCGGCTTCGTTCGAGGTTTGTAGGTCGGTGGGCGAATAGAGGGTAGGTCGAATTCCTACGTGGAGGATATGCTTTTGGAAGTCCGGATCTTTGGTGGGAAGACAACGTTCTAATTTTCAATGGCAACTTGATCTCCAGTGAAGTTTTCAGAAGCAGTCTAAATAATTGGTACTGAATTTGCCTTGTCCTTGTTTTTTATAACTTGCGCAAGCAAACTAATACTATACAAAAATGAAAAAGCAATTTTTTCTATTCTGCGCTGCGGCGTTGATGACAAGCGGCCTCATGGCCCAAGATTTGACCTTCGGTGCATTGGCTGGGGTTAACATTAGTACAATTTCAGAAAACGTAGATCCTGAGCCAGACGAATTTGAAGGTTCTGATGCATTAGGTTTCGGATTTCAAGTCGGGGCATTCGGTGAATATGAGATCAGTGAATCAATCGGCATAAGAGCTGAGTTACAAGTTCAACAAAGAGGTTTGACAGAGGAAGTTGACTCATTCGATGAGAACTTTGAAGAGATCAAGGTTGATGCCAAACAAAGTGATTTGTTCGTTCAGATTCCTGTTCTTGTAGCGATTAACGCCGGAGAAAGCCTTTCATTTCATGTTGGTCCAACATTAGGTTTTTTGGCGAGCTCCAAAAACAGCTTTGATGGAGAAGATTTAGATTCAGAACTACAGGATGAAATTAATGAAGACCGTAACGGTTTTGAACTTGGTCTTGCTTTGGGTGCACAATACAACCTCAGTGAAACGATGGGGCTTGGTTTGAGATATACTCGAGGTTTGACTGATCTTCAAGACGAAAATGAATTTGAAGGTGTGACATTCAAAACTAACTACAACGTTATCCAATTGTACTTCTCTTACGCTTTCGGAGGGTAATCCTTCTTAGCAATGATACTTGATTGAAAGGGATCCGTGTTACGGGTCCCTTTTTTGTGTGCAATTTTTTCGAGACCCTGCGAAGCGCTCAATGAGATGGACTTATTGCTCATTCTCAGGTTTGCCTTTTCCTTCTTCCGCGCATCTTCGCATCACTTAAATCAAATCAACTAAAAATGAACAAGTATTTATTATTCCTTGCAGTTACGATTTTCAGTGGCTTCGCAACAGCACAAGACATTCGTTATGGCGCGCTTGGCGGATTGAACATCAACATCGTTTCTCAGAACATCACCCCAAATCAGCCAGGAATTGAGGAAGAGAATAGCTCCGGTTTTGGTTTTCATTTGGGCGGCTTCGGAACCTATGGTTTGAGCGAGGATTTGCAACTTCGTGCAGAATTGCAGTTGGCATTTCGTCCCATCAGCAATAAGGTAGATGAAGAAATCAGTTTTCTTGGTGTCACAACCAAACAAGAGGGCAAAGTTCGAAATCGAGACAGCTTTTTGTTGATTCCTCTTTTGGCCAACTACCGTTTGAACGAAAATATTGACCTGCACGGAGGGTTTAGTCTGGGTTTTCTATTGGGCTCCAAACAAAGTGGAGAGGTGACGACGACCACCGATGGTGAAAGCTAGACTTTTGAAGTAGACGGCAACTCCACTGCAGGCAGAAATGGATTTGAATTGGGCTTAATGCTCGGTGGTGAATACCGTTTGAACGAAGAGGTTTCGGCAGGCTTGCGCTACATGCGTGGCTTGACTGATCTCAATGAGAATAACTCGCAAGGCGGAGTCACGTTTAAGAGCAAGTACAATGTGATTGCTTTATATGTGACTTATTTGTTGGGAGAAAGGTAGACGCTGGAGGTGAGCGTTCTTTCTCGCTTCGCTCGAGGTGTGGGGGCGTTCAGGCGGGTGCGGTGTGTGTACGGACGGGCGCGGTGTGTGTACGGACGGGTGCGGTGTGTAAACGGACGGGCGCGGCACGTCCTTTTCGGTGGGGCTTCGCTCGTGGTGTGGGGTTTGTTCGGACGGGCCGAACGTCCTCATCCCTTCCTCACGAACTCAGACTTGAGGCCCATGGCTCCGAAGCCGTCGATCTTGCAGGCGATGTCGTGATCTCCATCTACTAGGCGGATGTTTTTGACTTTTGTTCCGGCTTTTACTGGTTTCGGTGCTCCTTTGACGGGGAGGTCTTTGATGACGATCACGGTGTCGCCGTCTTGGAGAGGGTTTCCGTTAGAATCGAGCACTTGTGCTTCCAAGGCTTCTGCTGCAAGTTCTTCTGCGCTCCATTCGTGAAAGCATTCAGGACAGTTGAGCAGTGCTCCGTTTGGATAGGTGTAGGGAGAGGAGCATTTTGGACAAGGGGGCGTGTTTTCCATGGTAGATCGAATTGCAACAGTGTTTTGATAAAGCGCAATTTGGCTAAAAATGCCGAATTGTGCAGCTGCCTTCGACTCCGCTCAGGCAGCGGGTATTTGGCTTCGATTGGTTAGCTGCCTTCGACTTCGCTCAGGCAGCGGGTTTAGAGTTAAAAAAGGGCGTCCCCTGAGCGGAGCCGAAGGGGGGATAAGAATATCACCTTCCGAGACCTAGAAGGTCGACGGCCTTTATATTTCTTCTTCCGTCCTTTAAACGACCCTCCTTTGCGGTAACGATCACGCAGTTGAATGTGGCACTTTACCCAAGCAAACATATATCCATCATTGTCTGTGGCATCGCCTCTTTGCTGACCAGGAGCAGTAACTCTGGCGCTCAAGCCTTCTTGAGCAACACCCAAGCTTGGGTTGGAAAAATAAGCGGCCAATTCACCCTGATCTCCTCCAACATAGAGCTGAATGTCGTATGGATTATAATAGCTTGAACTTACATCGTCAATGTAATCGGTGAAAGTGTAGCGGTAACTGACTTCGAGTCCGAGAGAAACATTGTGCGAGATTCTTTTTGTGATGGAAGCTCCCACCGGAATGCACAAGGAGAAATTCCCATATTCCTCAGCACCATCTGGTAAGCCTTGTCCTTCGGTTCTTAGCGGACGAAGTTCAATCCATTCGCCTTGAAACTCTGCTTTTGGGTTGTAATAAAAGGCGCCAATTCCACCAAAAAGGTAGAAGCTCGAACCTCCATTTTTCCAACCTTTTGCTCCTTTGATGTCGTAAATGTGCCCTTTTCTTTTCTTGATGGGAATTTCGTATTCCAGCATCATGGCCAATTCAAAGATATTGGACTTGAAACTCAAATTTCGGTTTTGACGAAAGACTTCTTTTGTGGTATTATCGTTTCCTGAAACTCGTCCCCAAGTGAGGTCTGTTCGTAGGTAAAGCTTTTTGTAAAGAGCGTATTTGTGTCCAAGAAAAAGACTGAATTGGGTCTGGTTGATCTCCAAATCCTGAAAATCATTGGTTCCTACGTCGTCTTTCCCTCCAAGATCGCCCAGAAAATTACTCGCTCCGAAACCAAAATGCAACTGATGACGATGCTGATCCCAACGATCCTTATCAAAGAACTGGGCTACAGCGCTGAAAGACAAAACGCTGAAGACAAGAAGGGTAATTAGCTTAGTCATCGAGGCTAAAGTTAACTAATTTCTTGCAATCCGCATTTTAACATGTAGTGCCACAGTATCATCCCTGCGCAAACAGAAATATTGAGCGAATGTTTGGTGCCAAATTGGGGGATTTCGA
This sequence comes from uncultured Flavobacteriales bacterium, assembly GCA_938085105.1. Taxonomy (GTDB): domain Bacteria; phylum Bacteroidota; class Bacteroidia; order Flavobacteriales_D; family Sanyastnellaceae; genus CALKGK01. The sequence goes on along the minus strand of CALKGK010000031.1, from coordinate 696 downwards.
TGCAGAGGTCGGAATGATCAATCAACTCCTGCTGCACCCCTTTCACCTCGTTTCCGAAAATTACCGCCCATTTTTCGTTTCCTTCTGGCGACCAATTTTCAAGTGAACAGGAGTTCTCAGCTTGCTCAATGGAGGCGATTTTGAATGCGCGATCTTGAAGCTGCTTGATGGCGTCCATGCTCGATTTGTAATACGACCATTTCACTACTTCACTCGCTCCAAGGGCCGATTTCAAGATGTCTCTGTGAGGCGGTTGTGCACAAATACCGCAAAGCATGATTTCTTCAACCCGAAAAGCATCTGCAGAACGAAAAACACTTCCAACATTCAGGCCTGAACGGATGTTGTCCAAAACCAAAACCAAAGGAATCTTCTTTGAACTTTTGAAAGCTTCATCCTTTATTCGTCCCAGCTCGTCCAATTTGAGTTTTTTATTCATATGGCGAAAATACACAAAGGAGGAAAGGGCACGAGCGGCAAGCTGGATAATTTAGCGCACGAAAAAGGGCAGACCTGCGGCCTACCCTTCAATTCAAACCGCAAAGGTTATGCTTTTTAGTTGCTCCAATTCAAGTAGAAAGGCATTCTCGCTTGAATGCGGTCTCCTTCTGTGATGAGCATTCTAACGTCTTCGAGTTGCTCCACATAGTTGCTTGGCATGCCCAGTTCTTCAACAATACGCGCGGTTTCTACTTC
>CALKGK010000030.1 GCA_938085105.1 uncultured Flavobacteriales bacterium | reverse complement strand
GGAATGCCCATGAAGCTGGCCAAAGACCTCTGCCCAGAAGCCACCATCATTCGAGGAAACTCGGCCAATTACAGCAAATTGAGTCAGGACGTTACCGACATCATCAAAGAAATGGTACCCGTTTATGAGAAGAGCTCCATTGATGAGTTTTATGTGGACCTCTCGGGCATGGACCGTTTTCACGGTTGTTTGAAATTGGCGAAAGAGGTGAGGCAGCGCATCATTCGCGAAACGGGAATTCCCAATTCTTTCGGACTATCCATCAACAAAACCGTATCGAAAGTGGCTACGGGCGAAGCCAAACCCAACAACGAGCTTCAAATCTTGGAAGGAACGGAGAAGCGTTTTTTGGCGCCTTTGTCCATCAAAAAAATCCCCATGGTGGGCGATAAAACCTATCAAACCTTGCGCAACTTGGGCATTCGAAACATTGGAACCGTTCAAGAAATGCCGCTGGAAATGATGGAGCAGGTGCTGGGTAAAAATGGGGTCAGCATCTGGAAAAAAGCACAGGGCATTGACAACAGCGCCGTTCAACCCTATTGCGAACGGAAATCCATTTCCACCGAACGCACCTTCGATAAAGATACCATTGATGTGCGCCGACTCGAAGGCATTTTGGTGGCCATGTGCGAAAACCTCGCTTACCAACTCCGACGAGGAAACAAGCTCACCGCGTGCCTTACGGTAAAAATTCGCTACTCCGATTTCAACACCTACACCATGCAAAAGCGCATCCCTTATACCTCGGCAGACCACCTGCTCTTGCCCATCGTGAAAGAACTGTTTAAAAAGCTGTACCAAAGAAGGGTGTTGATCAGGCTGATTGGCGTGCGCTTTAGTCATCTGGTGGAGGGCGGACACCAAATCAATCTTTTCGACGATAGCGAAGAGCGTATTCAGCTCTATCAAGCCATGGACAAAATGCGCTTGAGGTATGGAGACAGGGCCGTGGTTTCGGCTGCCGGACTCGATGCGCGCACCATTGGTCGCATGTACAACCCCTTTTCTGGTCAGCCCCCTACCCTTTTGGCCAATCGACGACAATGAGTGGAGATCAATACAAGTAAAGCATCGCGAAGCAAAAAAGAACTAAATTTAAAAAGCCATGTGTGGAAGATATGTCAACGTTTCAAAATTGAGCACCATTGAAAAACGCTTCAATGTAAAAACCGCTGCCCCAGAATTGCTGGTTCCCAACACCAACGTGTCGCACGGAAACCTCGCCCCGGTCATTACCAACGCCGCCCCCCATGAACTGCAGTTCTACCAATTTGGCTTTACTCCTTCTTGGGCGAAGAAGCAGTTTTACATGATCAATGCACGCTCTGAGGGCGACCACAACAAGGAAGACGACCCCGCTTATACCGGACAAATGGGCATCGTAAACAAACCCATGTTTCGCAAATCCATTCGGTCGCAGCGCTGTTTGGTGATTGCCGATGCTTTTATTGAGGGTCCGAAAAAAGAAAAGCTCGACAAACCCTACGTGGTTTACCTCAAAAACCACGAGCGTCCCTTCGCCCTTGCTGGAATTTGGGATGCTTGGACCAACACCTCCACCGGGGAAATCGTGCATTCCTTTGCCATCATCACCACCGTGAGCAACAAGTTGATGCAAGCCATTGGTCATCACCGATCGCCTGTGGTACTTCACAAAGAAGACGAAGCCAAGTGGATCGACAGCTCCTTACCACTGAATGAAGTGAGCAACCTGCTTCGTCCCTACCCTGCGCAACTCATGAACGCTTACCCCATCAGTGCCGCCATCAAAAACCCGCGGGCACAGGGCATGGAGCTGCTCGAGCCCATTGGAGAACGAGTATTTCCGGAAGTGGAATACCAGCTCGACGAAAAACTCAAGCTCTACGGCATGGGAGAATCGCCCGCGCGCTACCGAAGAAAAACCAAAGACGAGTAAGCCCCCAAACGCCATGATTTTGAACTGCCACACGTACTACTCCTTGAAGTACGGTACGCTCAAACTGCGTCAAGTTTTGGCCTTCGCTCAGGAGGCCGATTGGCGGTGTTTTGCGCTTACCGACATCAACAACACCTCCACCAGCTTGGATTTTGTGAGGCTTGCACCTGAATACGGCATTCGGCCAGTATTGGGCATCGACTTTCGAAATGGGGCCCAACAGTGCTATGTGGGCATCGCCAAAAACAACTTGGGATTCAAGGAATTGAACGAACACTTGTCGCACATCAGCCACAAAAAAGACCGTTTCGAACAAAGCGCTCCCCACTTCCAACACAGCTTTGTGATCTATCCCTTCGAGCATTTTTCAGCCAAAATCAGCAAGGATAAAACAGCCATTCAGAAGGCCATTGATCAACTTGGGGCACATGAATTTATTGGAGTTGCCCCGCGCGACATCTCCAGGATCATCCCTTCGGCTTGGAGGCACTTCACCCAGAAAATGCTGGCCATGCCCACCGCCAGTTTTCGGAACAAACGCGACTTTAACGCCCACCGCTTGCTGCGCGCTATTGATAAAAACGTGCTGCTCAGTCAGCTCCAAAAACAAGATGAAGGAAGGGAAGACGACCGCTTTCTACCGCGCAGCAGCATTGAAGCCGCCTACAACAGCTTCCCCGAAATGTTGGAGCAAAGCGAAGCGCTCTTGGCACAATGCCAGATCTCCTTTGAATTTGGCAGTGAAGTACCCCACAAAAACCTCAAGAGCTACACCGGAAACCCCGAAAAGGACATTCAACTCATTCGTCGCTTGGTGAATGACGGACTCCATTACCGCTATCCTCAGCCCAACAAAACCATCCTCTCCCGCATTGAAAAAGAGCTCAAGATCATTGAAGAGAAAAACTTCATTTCCTACTTTCTCATCAATTGGGACATCACCCATTACGCCCGCAGCAAAGGTTATTTTTATGTAGGGCGAGGGAGCGGTGCCAACAGCATCATTGCTTATATTTTGAGGATTACCGACGTGGATCCCATCGAGCTCGATCTGTATTTTGAGCGCTTCATCAACCTCTACCGGCAAAATCCGCCCGATTTCGACATCGATTTTTCGTGGACCGATCGCGACGACGTTACCCGCTACATCTTTGAGCGTTTTCCGCACGTTACTTTGCTGGGAGCTTATGTTACCTTTCAATACCGCGCCGTTGTTCGCGAATTGGGGAAGGTGTTTGGTTTGCCTAAAGCCGATATTGATGTCTTGAGCAGCGGGAAATTTCGTTTTGACGAGCTCGACCAACTGGCGCAACTCGTTTTGAAATACAGCACCCTCATTCAGGGCTTTCCAAACCATGTGAGCATTCATGCTGCGGGCATCCTCATTTCAGAAAAACCCATCAGCCATTACACCGCCACCTTTTTACCCCCAAAAGGCTTTCCCACCACCCATTTTGACATGATTGTGGCCGAAGATGTGGGACTGTATAAATTCGACATTCTTAGTCAGCGCGGCTTGGGAAAAATCAAAGACTGTGTGGACATCGTGAAGCAAAACCACCCCGAGGAGGAGGCCATTGACATTCACGACATGAAACGTTTTAAGCAAGACCCGCGCATCAAAGAGCTCCTTCGCACTGCCGATGCCATTGGCTGCTTTTACGTAGAATCCCCAGCCATGCGCATGTTGATGCGGAAGTTGCGGGTGGACGATTATTTGGGCTTGGTGGCTGCCAGTTCAGTGATTCGTCCGGGCGTGGCACAAAGCGGCATGATGCGCGAGTATATTTTGCGCTACCGTTTTCCAGAGCGCCGGCAAGACGCCCACCCCGTGATGCTCGACATCATGCCCGAAACCTTTGGGGTGATGGTGTACCAAGAAGACGTAATCAAGGTGGCGCATTATTTTGCCGGACTCGATTTGGGGGAGGCCGATGTGCTCCGGCGGGGGATGTCGGGAAAATTCCGTTCGCGTGAAGAATTTGAAAGCGTGAAAGAAAAGTTCTTCTCCAACTGCAAGGAAAAGGGCTACGACGATGCACTTACCGCCGAAATTTGGCGACAAACCGAGAGTTTTGCGGGTTACGCTTTTGCGAAAGGGCACTCGGCTTCTTATGCCGTGGAGAGCTTTCAAAGTTTGTACTTGAAGGCCTATTTCCCCATTGAATACATGGTGGCCACCTTGAACAATTCTGGCGGATTTTACCGCACCGAGTACTACATCCACGAAGCGAGGATGAAAGGGGCAACGATTGAAGAACCCTGCGTTAACAAGAGTGCAGCGGTGTCGATCGTTGAAGGAAAAACCGTTTACTTGGGCTTTGCTTTGGTGAAGTCTTTGGAACAAAAAGCCATTGAAAAACTCCTCACCGCAAGGAAATACGGCGGCAGTTTTGAATCGCTCGTTGATTTCGTCGATCGGGTACAGCCCTCTTTGGAGCAGTTGGTTTTGTTCATTCGTTGCAACGCGTTTCGCTTCACCGGTTTTGGAAAAAAAGCCCTGTTGTGGGAGGCGTATTTGCTCTTGGGTCACCAATCGAAAAGCAGCGAAAACCTATCGCTCTTTAAGCCCGAAGCCAAGCGCTTTGTGTTGCCCGATTTGGACACCGCCCCTTTGGAGCACATTTTTGATGAAATGGAGCTTTATGGTTTCCCGCTCAAGCCGCCCTTTCCCCTTTTGGAATACGCGCCGGCCAACGAAGTTTTTGCCAAAGACCTTCGTCAGCTCGTGGGTCAAGAAGTCACCGTTGTGGCCTACATCGTTACCATCAAGCCCACCAAAACGGCCAAGGGCAAGATGATGTATTTCGGCACCTTCTTGGATCGAAATGGCGACTGGATCGACTCCGTTCACTTCCCCCCAGTGGCCGCGGCTTACCCTTTTCGTGGCAAAGGCATTTATGCAGTTACGGGCAAAGTGAGCGAGGAATTTGATTGTTATACCATTGAAGTGAGCGTTTTGGAAAAGCTACCGATTGTACCAGATCCGCGATATGCTTCGACTGCGCTCAGCAACCATTCGACTTCGCTCAAGAGATGATCCTTTCTTGGGCTTGGCGACGGCAGATGTCGGTTTAGCGGCTGGCGCCTGTGGAGCTTGCTTCGCAAGGGTTGGGCGCTGTGATTTGGGTTTAGGGGGATACAGTGGTTCTTAGGCTAAGTGAGCAATAAGAAAGGAGTCGAACTTCACGCCAAATAAGCTTTTAAAAAACAATGGCCGAAAGCATTTCTACTTTCGACCATTGTAAGACCATTCGTTGACAAATAAATCTGAGGTGTACTCTTGATAAGACTATTCAATCGTCCATCGCAAACCGCCGTAAATCATCCTTCCGAACACGGGTCCCCACATCATGGAGGCGTCGAAATACTCTCCAAAGGGATCTTCTGCCGATACGATGGGTCGGTCTTGACGAAAGTTACCGAGGTTCTCTGCACCCAAATACAGCTCAAAGAGGGGCGAAAATGCCCTGCTAATTTGTGCGTTGATTTGCACATAATCAGGGGCATTGGCGGCCACTTGGAACTCCTCAGGATTCATGGAGGTGTCGGGCAAGCGTTGCTGACCAATCCACTGGATGGTACCGTCAAAACGCCATTCTGATTTGTTCTTTCCGGGCTTTGTTTTGTAGCCCATGGTTAAAAATCCGCGGTGTTTCGATACAAAAGGCACCGTGCGCCGACCTCCCTCATAATCGGTTTGAACGTCCAACCAACGGTAGGCCAAACGCATCTCCATTCTCCGCCTTGGGGTCCAGCCAAATTCCACTTGTGCACTGTTTGAAAAAGACTCCCCATCGAGGTTGTAAATGAGCAACTGACCGGCATCTGCGTCCATGTCCATCACCGTTTGGTTCACAAAATTGGTGTGGTAGGCGTCCACCGACAAGGTAGCCTCGCGGTAGTTGAGTTTGAATTTCGACACGTAATTGATTCCGAAATTCCACGCCTCTTCGGCCTCCAAACCAAAACCGGGTATTTCACGACTGCGGATGATCCATTGCCTGTTGCTGGCCAAGCGACCCACATTTTCCATGATGACGTTTGATGTGCGGTAGCCTTTACCCGCGCTCACTTTAAGGCTGTTCAACTCGTTAATGCTGTAACGCGCATGCAAGCGGGGCGACCAAAACAAGCCGTAAATGTTGTGCTGATCAAGACGCATTCCCGCCACCAAACTGAAGCGCTCTAATTGGCTGTAGGTGTATTCAAAATACGCCCCGGGCACTTGCTCTGTGCGGCGATAGGTGATGCTGTCCAAACGCTCATCAAAAGCATCGTGAATGAAACTCACCCCCGTTACAAACTTGTGATTGGAGTTGGACAAGATGGAGGAATACAGCAAATTGGCCCGAAAACTCTCCTGCAAACCGCTGTATTCACGATCTCCAAAACGAGCATCTTGTTGGTGATAAACGCCCGAGATCTGTGAACCAAAACTTCTCCAGTTTTGACGCTTAAATACGTATCCGGTTTTGGCTGAGGCCTCTACCCTTGTGGTTTGTTGGTGCATGCCCCAAACATTGTTGAGTTCTTCACCGTTACGGTCGGCCGCCAACTGTCCTGCAGCTCCGGCGGTTTGAATTCCGGTGATTTGGTATACCCCATTCACACCACTTTTAGCGTTCCAATGCCACTCGTTGCGCAGCACGATGTCTTCTTTCAAGGGATTGTCAAGAAAACCATCGCCGTTGTTGTCCATACGTTGGTTGTTCCACTCAGAATGAAGCATCACCGTCGTTCCCCAAGTCTCGCTTACCTTTTGACGGGTGTGAACGTTCATCTCCAAGCGTCCGCCCTGGTTGGCATACATGTTCAAATGCAGCTTCTCCGAGTTCTCCGGGTTTTTCATGGCGACGTTGATTTCGCCTGTGATGCTCTCGTAGCCCGAAGTCACCGATCCCGCTCCCTTTGAAATGAAGATTTCGTTGATCCACGGACCTGGAATGTAGCCCAAGCCGTAAATCACGCCCAAGCCTCGTACGTTGGGAATGTTGTCTTTCAAAATTTGCGAATACTTGCCGTCCAGTCCCAACATTTTAATTTGTCGGGTACCCGTTACGGCATCGGTAAATGCGGCATCAACAGAGGCGTTGGATTCGAAGCTTTCCGATAAATTACAGCAGGCATCGCGCTTCAGCTCTCCCGAAGAAATGCGTTGGGCATTGAGTGGGTCGATGAGTGAAATGCTCACGTTTTCGCGTTCGGCTTCCACCACCGCCTCCCCAAGTTCTTTGCCCGGGTTGAGGATGATTTCAAGCATTTTCTGTCCGTCATACTTCACATAAGCTACTCCGTAACCCACAAAAGAAACGGCAAGGGTATCGGTAAGTTCTGTGGTTTCTAATCGGAAAATCCCTTGGGCATCCGTTGAAGTACCGATGGTTGTTCCCTTCCAATACACACTGGCACCAGGGAGGGTTTCTACATGTTCACCGGGCGCATGATCGTGCCCGGTATGGTCGCCTTCTTGTTCTGTGGTATAAACAATACCCTTGATTTTAGAAGGTGTGCTGGTTTGACTCCATGCTCCCAAGCTCACAAGAGCTCCGAAGAGGAATAAGGTCCATTTTAACATGTCAGTAGGGCTTAGTGCTCTTCGTGATCGTGTTCTTCGCCTTCTTCGTGGTCGTGATCGTGGTCGTGATCGTCACCCGAACAAGCACCACCACCTTCTCTGTACTTGCAGCAGCCGTGAACGTTGGCATAAGCCTCGTCAGTAGCTTTCACTTCTTTGGTATCGTGACCCGCTTTGGCAATGAGTTCGTGGATTTCTTTGAGGGTGATTTTCTTCTCGTTGAAGATGATTTTCAGCTCTTTGGTTTTGACGTCATATTCGGCAAATTTCACGCCTTTAACGTCCACCGCAAGCTCGATACGGTCTTTGCACATTCCACAAACGCCATCCACCCAAATGGTGGTTTCTATGGCTTTGTTTCCAGCAAAGGAAGTGAGTGAAATGAGGGCAAGAAATAAAAAAAGTAGGGGTGATTTTAAATTTTTCATGATCATTGGTTTTTGTCTTTTTCAGACATGAATAAATAAATGCATCGGAATGAAACCGAGACATCATCCATAAACCAATTGCTGTTGGAATGCGATGTATTTCGGCGGACCCCGTTGTGCATCCGTCGCCACAGCTCCCTTGCTGCGTTCAAGCACTTGAACTTGGAAAAATTGGGGTGCTTCGCGAAGCTCAACAAAAAAAGAAAGCACTAAAAAAGGAGCCGAAGCATGGTCTTCATCCAAAGCGAGATACACTTCCTCATCGTCGCAACACGCTTTTTCTGAGCCACAGGTGTGCTCTCCGGTATCATGACAACATTGGAAATCCCACAGCTCGAATCCGTTCATCTCCAAACCGGCCACGCTACCGCAGCAGGAATGGGTATGAAGCAAAATCCCTACAGAAAGTGCTGCATACCAAAGCATTAAAACGAATGCGGAGAAGCGTTGCATAATTACAAAGTTAAGCAAAAGTCTTTACACTCCCCTTGCAACTTTCGTTAAACTCAATGGTTATACTCGCATGGAAGCACTAAGAAAAGTTGGCCCGGGAAAAATCATTGAGATGAAGTACACCCTTCGCAAGGGAGGAAAAACGGGCGAAGTTATGGAGGTGATGGACGAGCAATGGCCTTTGAAGTTTCTTTTTGGTGAAGGAATGATGCTGCCCGTGTTTGAAGAATATTTGCTGACGATGAGTGAAGGACAGCAGTTTGAATTCTCCTTAGCGCCTGAGGATGCTTACGGACAGCATGCCCCCTCCCAAGTGATTCAATTGTTTCGAGATGATTTGGAGCTCTCTGATCGACACCCATACGAAGACATTGATGCAGGCGACTACCTTCAATTGACCACCACGTCGGGAAGCGGACACGCCGGTAAGGTGATTGAGAAAACAGCCCAGTACCTCGTGATTGATTGCAACCATGCCTTGGCCGGCATGACCCTCCACTTCGAAGGACAAATACTTTTCATTCGCGAAGCACGGCACGACGAACTCGAAGCGGGAAGGTACATTGAACCGAATGGATTCAGGAGTCATTCTACCCTGCGTTTGCCGCCGAATGAGTGATGAGCTGCCTTTGACTCCGCTCAGGCAGCATGTGCTGAGAACGAGAATAACAATCAGAAAAAAGCCGAAGTTGACAACTGAGCGGAGCCGAAGTGGGGATTTGATTAGTACCATTGACCCCAGCGGGGTCGCATATTGATTACATCATTCCTTCGCAAAAAGAAACCACCAACACTACTCCACATTCCGCATCATCACCGATAGATCTTGATGAAGCGTGTGCATGATGCCCTTTTCTTCTGGACGATAAACCCAAACATGGTCAAAAACCTCGATGACTTCCTCCACCGCTTGGTCGGAAATGACTAAACTGTGAAACTGGGTGTTGTTCTGACTTTGCTCGTGCTGCATCATTTTCACCAATCGCGGGTCGAGTTTGTACATCACGAAGTCGGAAATCACCAGTACATCGGCCTCTTTGTAATTCTTGGTGTTCAATTGTTCGATGCTCTCGTGAAGGGCCAGGGAGATGTCGGTTCCCCCTTGAAAACTCATGCTCAGAAAATGCGCCAATTCATCCACATTGTTCGAAATGTGCTGCAGGTCCAAGGTTTGAATTCCGGTAGAAAAGTTGATCAAAAAACACTTGCGCTGCTCCTTGGCGGCCATTTTCAAAATACCAAAACACAAGACCTTGGCAATGTGCTCGGGCGTACCTTCCATGGAACCCGAAGTATCTACACATACGATGAACGGACCTTTTTCCTTGCGTTTCTTGAGTTCTCGGGAGTAGCCCACCAATTCATCGCTCTCCACGATTTTGTGGTCTTTGAATTGATTGGTAAGCAGCATTTCATCGGCAAACTTCTTGAAGAAAACCGTTTCCGTTTGCGCATCAGCAAGTAGGGCAATTTCACTGCTGAGCAACTGGTTCAAATCGTTGCTCTCAAAAATCCCCGTGATTTCTGATTTCAACATGGGATCATGCACCTTGGAGCGCTTAATTTCTACATCTTGGTACTGCTCTTCTTCGGTTTGAATTTCTGCTTCGCGAAGCTGACCCAACATCTCGGCCAAGCGCTTTAATTCCTCCTCTTTTTCGAGTAATTCGCTGTAGTTGTCCAGCACATTGAAGCTGGTTTTGCTCCATAAATCCTCCGCCATGTTCCAGTACTTTCCGGTGTAATCTGAAAAAGGAGCAATCAAACTCGTGAGCTGTTTGAACTCCATGGCTTTTCCGCTCAAACTTTGGCTCATTTCTTCCAAATCATCCCGAAACACCCGCAACTGGGCTGCAATGATTTTGGCCTGCAACTTCGCGTCCCACTGCGAGAGGAGGTCGGTAAACACTTGATCTGCCCGCTCCTTCTTCGCCTCGCTTAAGGCTTCGAAAGGATCCTCAAAAAGTCCATCAAACTCCTTCTCGTAAAAGGCCGTTGGGAACTCGTTGCGCGTGTAATAATTGCCAATGGTTTTGAACACAAAGGCGTAGGATTGACTGAGTTGTTTGATGGGGCGTACCGACCAACTTTCCAGCTGCTGTTGTTCTTCTTCGTAGGGGTTTTTGGCTTTGCTTTTACCGATGGTTCTTCGCAACCAATGCAGGAGATCTTTCACCACTTGTACGGCCAAATAATCGTGTTGGTGGGTGATTTCTTTGAGCACGGGGTCGTTCAGAACGTGCTTCAACTCTTC
>CALKGK010000029.1 GCA_938085105.1 uncultured Flavobacteriales bacterium | reverse complement strand
TTTTGAACTTGATGACTTATATTCTGTATCAATTTTAAATAAGTATTTTTTATAAATATAGTCGGTTAAAACGTCATGTTTTCTGCTACTGAGGCGCATGTATGTGTAGTTACCATCGTAGTAACTGCTAATATTTGAGTTTTTACCATGTCCCATGACTAATTGTGATTATCGAAATTAATGCTAACGATTGGTATAAGCGGTCGTTTTAATACCGTTTATACTTTGTTGTGAGTCGTTTTATTAGACATTTATATCTTCCAAGCGTCATTAAGTTTTATTCTATTTCTTCATTGCCATGCCTCTTTTTAAGACTCTCCATTTCTTCAATTGTTGCATATAGTCTATCTTCAGCTTTATTTTTTGCTGTTCTTCTATATTTACAGTCAGGGCAGAATATATTTTTATCCCTTCTATATTGACCTCCACAAACACATCTCTTTTCTAAACCAACACGAATACCATTGGGATGAGCTTCTTCGGAGCTTTCAAGCTTGCCGCAACTTTGGCATTGGTATGTAAATAGATAGTGATTCCTCTCGGAAGTATTTATTCTCATGTGACTGGAATAAATGGTTTCCGTGTCACAACATGGACATTTAGCTTTTATAGGCCTATATGGACTTATTTCAGGTAAAAAGTACTTTAACGGCTTATAGGAAGGCTTTTCAGCCGACATGTCAATTGAACAAACAACATCACAATCTAACCTCACAGCAGAACCTTCTGCTGCCTTTAACTTGATGACACCTGTTTCTTCTGCTGTTTGTTCATATGTATTGCTTAATATTTCGTCATTCTCCTCCCACACGACAAGTATTTCCGCAATTATTTGACCTTTTACAATATAATCTCTATCTTCTACTAACCATTTTGCAATTGTCACATCTTCCACCCATGCTGAGTACCCAGAAAATTTCATTTCATGTAGCATAAATTCTTACTTAAATATTGGTTGTTACATTTTATATGACACACAACTAGTATATATCCTCACCTTTCTTCCCAATAACATCATATAACCCAAAAGCTAAACGAGAACTCAGATGAAGGCTTAAGAAAGGTAGCCATTTATTATCCATCATCAAACATGCTTCCACAGCCCTCATTAAAACCAAGCATCTGTGTGCTTTGGCTTGTTTGTTAAATGTGCAAATCAGTGGTCTTTCTTTGTGCCTTTTTGATGTTCCTTTTGCTTTAAAAGTTCCTGTTTAGGATTTTGCTAAATGAGAACGATTGGAGTGCGATTTTGCGGTGGATTTATAAGAAAATTCATCCTCGTTCAAACACTTTTTATGTCGGCTTGAATTGTTTTCGCTCGAGGAAGAAAGGCAGGTAAAGAACTGTGAGATCTCCTCAAAAGATCAACAGCACAGTTGTAAAGATGATGGTACCAATCACCATAAGTAGCAAGGTGTAGGGCAAAATGGCTTTCGCTTTTAAACCAGTAATACCAAGAAGCGGCAGGGCCCAAAAGGGTTGAAGCATGTTGGTGAGCTGGTCGCCATAAGCAAGGGCGAGGATGGCTTTGTGGAAAGGAACCCCGATGGCTGCCGCACTCTCCATCACCAAGGCGCCTTGAACGGCCCACTGACCGCCTCCACTGGGGACGAAGATGTTGACGAGTCCGGCAGAAAACATGGTGAGGATGGGAAAGAAAACACTGCCGCTTGAGCTCATGATCTCGGCGAGCCAGGGAATCATGCCGGTGTTTTGAATGAGGGCCATCACTCCAAAATAAAGCGGAAATTGAATAAGAATCCCCGCACTCCCGCCAATGGCATGGTCCAAGGCCTTCAGGAAAGAAGGGATGTTACCGTGGAAGATCAAGGCCAGGGCCAAAAAGCTTTGGTTGATCCAGTTGGGAGTGATGAATTGAAGGCTCATCGGATTTTCGGTGCGCGTAACGGACAACAAGGAAACCACCAAAATCAACATTCCGAATCCAACACCAAGTCCTTTCCACAGGTCGAGTTTCTCCATTCCTCCTACGCGCTCTTCTTCCACTTCCACCACTTCCAGCATTCGCAGTTGAGGGGCGGTTCCCTTCCAGCGTTTCGCTATGAGGTACAAACTCAATGGGAGCAAGATCAATAGTGCGAGCGAGGCACAAAGGTTCATGTTGGAAAAAACGGTTACGCCGAGTGAAATTCGTTCGGGAAATGCATTGAGCGAAGAGTTGGCCATAAGGGATTTGAGGTGACCAGGTTCGGCCACTTTCACGAGCGAGGAACCACTCAAACCTCCGTGCCACACCATGAGTCCGGAATAGCCACCGGCGGCCAAGAGCGGGTAGTTCATCGGGATTTTGTTTTTGGAGGCAAACTCTCCCAATGCGCGGGCGAAGATGGCACCAAAAATGAGTCCGAGCCCCCAATTCACAAAGGCCATGAGGAGGGTGAAAAGCGTGAGGATGAAGGTGGCTTTCGGACCGGTGGAGCAGAAGTTCCGGATGAGCATTTGGATGAGCCGATGGATGGGCTTGCTCAAAGCCAACACGTGACCCAAAACGAGCATGAGCATCATCTGAAATGCGAACACCAAAAGGGTGGAGTTCCACATTCCTTCGCCCCAGATGAGGAGGAGGTCGGGCACGCTTAAGGGTTCCTGACCTGCTTCACTCCTACTGAATATAAACGCAAGCAGCATCGCTACGATACTAAGACCGATAGCGATGCTGAATGGGCTGGGCAGCATTCGTTGAAGAAAGCTTGCCAGTTCGTCTGTCCGACGGCGGTTCATTTAGAACGGCAAATCGTCGTCATCATCTCCTGAAAGATCAATGGGTGCGCTGGTAGGAAGTGGCGCTGCCGCCGCTGCTGGGGCTCCTCCACCTGCTGCAGGTGCTGCTCCACTTGGTGCGTCAATTCTCCAAGCATTGAGGTTCACGTAGTAGTTTCCGTTCCACTCTCTTCCACGCACATCAAACTTCACAGAAATCGGGTCTCCGATGTTGAAGTTCTGAATCATTTCACACTTCTCCTTGAAGAGCTCAAATTTGAGGTCTTGTGGGTATTGTTCTTGCGTGGTCACCACGAATTCTCTCTTGTAGAAACCTGAATCAAAACGTTGCTCGTCCATGATCAGTTTCAACTTTCCTGTAATTTCAAAACTCATTGTACTGTACTTTATCCGTTATTAAAAGTCAACAAGGCTTTCCAAGCTTCGTCCACTTTTCCTTCAATTAATAATTCTTTTGCTTTCTGGTGGAGGGCTTTCTCCAATTCGGGTTGTTGGTCTTCCAATTCAATGAAGAGTTCCGACAATTCCATCAATTTGTATTCGTTCACATCGGTTTCATTGGGGAGTTCTTCCACGTTGCCCAACATCCCGAGATCGTTCCCGCTGAGGATTTTACTAAAGCGAATGTCTTCTGGTATTTTATCTACGCCAATGCCCTTGTTTCTGATGGGTTTGGGCACTTCGAACATGCTTTCGCTGTTGCAGCGCGAGTAAAAATTGCCACCACATCGTCCTACGAGGTCGATTTTAATGGGATCAATTTTTCCGTTTTCATCGAGCACCTCATCGTGAATGTGAATTTTCACTACTTCCGCCATCACGAGGTTTCCGGCACCTCCTTCTTCACCCAATTCCACCACTTCCTTCACCACACACTCAAACTGCACGGGAGATTCTTTGATGCGGGGAGGCTGAACGATGTGCGAAGGCTCTTCCGTGAGTCCGCTTTTCACAAATTCATTCACTCCTTCATCATACTCGGTGCTGGCCAAAGAGCACTGCTGCACCAAATCGTAGCTCACCACGTTGATCACCACTTCAGGCACTTTCAATACGTTCTCGTAAGTGTGTTTGGTGGTGTTGTCTCGTCCGCGACGTGCTGGCGAGAAAATCATGATCGGGGGATTCGCCGAAAACACATTAAAAAAGCTGAATGGCGCCAAGTTGGGTCTTCCGTGCTCATCGATGGTGCTTGCAAAAGCGATGGGACGCGGAGCCACTGCACCAAGCAAATAGCCGTGCAATTCTGGTGTAGAAAGTGAATTTGGGTCAATCGTTTTCATGAGGCACAATTAGCTTACAAAGGTAGCCAATTTGCACTGTGGGGGGAAGTACTTTCTCCACAGTTTATGAACGATGTTCCTTGTTTTGTGAATTACGGCCGACTGTGCTTTTCTACGTCTGAAATGCTGTCAAACACTTTGGTCTTGAGTTCTTCTTTGTACTTGGCGATGCGCTCAAGAAGGTCTTCATCTCCAACAGAAAGGATTTGAGCGGCGAGGATTCCAGCATTTTTGGCTCCGTCCAATGCTACGGTAGCTACAGGAACTCCTCCAGGCATTTGCAAAATGGAAAGTACGCTGTCCCAACCGTCGATAGAATTGCTCGACTTCACAGGAACACCAATAACTGGGATTGGGGTGAGTGAGGCGGTCATTCCAGGGAGGTGAGCTGCACCACCTGCACCAGCAACGATCACACGGATACCGCGTTCAACTGCACTGTTGGCATACTCCACCATGCGTTCCGGGGTTCGGTGCGCGGAAACAACCGTGATCTCAAAAGGCACTTGCAAAGCTTCCAATACTTCTGCTGCTTGCTTCATTACGGGCAAATCTGATTTGCTCCCCATGATGATTCCTACTTTGTATCCCATCTTTCTATTTCATGATTAATAAAACATACCTACAATTGCTCCCGTGTACAAACATGCGAGGGTTCCGCCAATGAGGGCTTTTACTCCTAAAGAAGAAAGCAGTCCTTTTCTGCCTGGAACCAAAGATCCAATTCCACCAATTTGTATTCCGATGGACGCAAAGTTGGCAAATCCACACAAGACGTAAGTAGCAATGATCACACTCTTTTCTTCAACGAAGAGTCCGCCGCTTTTCATCTGTCCCAAAGTGGTGTAAGCAAAGAATTCATTGAGAATGGTCTTTTCTCCAAGCAACTGGCCTACGAGCAAGGCATCTTCCGAACATACGCCAATCAGCATGGCCAGCGGTGCACCGATGTAGCCCAAAATCATTTGAAAACTGAGCTTGTCGTAATCCGTGTTGGCGGCAATGAGGTCGTTCAAGTGGGTATAATGACCAATCACATCTCCCAAAAGCCAATTCCCAAGGTAAATGAATGCGGTAAATACGAGCAACATGGCCCCAACGTTCACGGCGAGTTTAATTCCGTCGGTGGTTCCATTCGAAATGGCTTCTAGCACATTGGAACCGCCCCGATTGTTCGAGATTTCCATGCGTCGGTCGTAGTCTTCGGTTTCGGGAACGAGCAATTTTGCAGCGGCGATGGCTGCTGGGGCCGACATGATGCTGGCGGCCAGAAGGTGTTTAGCGAAAATTTGAGTTTGCTCCGGATCCCCATCACCCAGAAAAGCAATGTACGACGCCAAAACTCCACCTGCGATGGTGGCCATCCCTCCGGTCATCAAACTCATCATTTCTGAACGGGTCATTTTATCGAGGAAAGGACGAACAAGCAAGGGCGCTTCTGTTTGTCCGAGAAAGATGTTTCCAGCAGCGGCCAAACTTTCTGCTCCTGAAAGGCGGAGCGTAACTTTCATCACCCAAGCCAAGGCCCAAACAACCACTTGCAGTACACGGATGTAGTACAAGAAGGCACTCAAGGCGCTAAAGAAAATGATGGTGGGCAAGACGCGAAAGGCGAAATTATAAAGGGCGGGGTGTACTTTTCCGTCAGCAAACTTCCCAAAGAGAAAGTCCGACCCAAAATCGGTGAAGCTGATGATTTTCACAAATCCCGCGGCAAGGAAGCCAAATCCATCTTTTACCCACTCTACTCGGAGAATGAGAAAAGCCAAAATCAACTGCAATGCAAGTGATATGATGATGGTTCTCCAGTTTACTCCTTTCTTGTTTTCAGAAAAGAGCCACGCTAGTCCGGTGAGCACGATGATTCCTATGAATCCTTGTATTATCGCCATGTTTATCCCTTAGAAAAGCGGCAAGATACAACTTTCCTTGCGATCACATTTGTCCGAAAACGAGTACCACCTTGTTGAAATCTGCAGCAGCGTTGATCACCGATCGAAATGCTTCAAACTCCTCCACTTCGAAATGGTGGTCTTTGTAAAACTCCTCGATGTTAACGGTTACCGTGTTCCCCTCAAGGGTGTAGGTGGATTCAAAAGCGATCACTTCCTCCCCTTCGCGCTCATACTTCACATCAATCAAGAGCTCATCCAAGTTCTTTACTTCATATCCTTCCGGAATATCGAAGGTAATGCTGCGGGAATAACCGTGATTGTAACCTACATCCACCGGCAAAATACGCTCTTCTCCTTTTTCGAGGTAGAGTTCTTGTTGCGGACCAATCAAATCGCCCACACTAAAAAGCACTTTATCTCCGGCCACGCTGAGGAATGATTCCGATGCGATGGTAAAATCGTGAACGAGCGGTTTTGCTCCGAAATCGTTCTTCTCCACATTGGTCAATTCGGTTTCAATGACTTCAGCATCTTCATCCACATAAGTTGCCATGCTTTCTTCAAGTTCTTCCTTCTCTTCGTCTTTCAGATTAGCAAATTCGGGTTGATAGTTCTGAGCGTAAATTCCCGTCAAGGTTTTGTGATAGGTCGCGGTTGCTTTCACTTCATCAAAATCCAAAGCAACGGTGATGTCCATTTCATCAAAATTGGCCTCCATTCCTGGAGCAGGGATGAACTTGATGTCGGAAATGCAAGAGCTCACTCCTGCGATGCTCACGGATTTGCAAAAGAGCCCAAAGTTGTCGGTCCAAGAGGCGGGAACAATGCCCAATCTGCTGTTGGGAATGTTTGGAGCAATGAAGTCCTTGAGGTCTGGAAAATAAATGAGGTACTTGTCCAAATACTGGTAGTTCTCATAGTCTTCTTCAAAAAGGAAGTCTGTTCGTGAAGAGGTCAGCACCAATTCAACATCAATGTCCAAATAAGTGTACAAACCGAAAAGCAAACGAACATAGCCTTCTTTCGATGTTATTTTATTGCTGGCGATGTCTGCAATGTTCTGCGATAGTCCGAAAAATGAGAGTTGCAATGGGAAAACGGTATAGTTGTTTTTGCAATAATTCTCTACGGCACGAATGCGTTCTTCCTGGCTCATTTCATCGTTCAAATCCATTTCCTTCACCATTTTCTTCATGGCTTTGAGCTCCTTTTTATCGTCCACCACCATGTATTGTTGGTAGATGTTTTCGTTCAATCTTTTGTAGTTGATGATGTTACTTGCCCCGGTATAGATGTTCTTATCCAACTTGTATGAGAAACGACGCATTCCCGCATCGTAATAGCTCATGGGCTGCTCTCCCACTCCCGGAATGTCCTTGGTTTTCCACTCAAGAGCAGAACGTTCATCGCTGGGTTCGGTAGAAATGGGTTCCCATTCACAATTGTAAGCACGGTGAGCGAATCGGAGGTAAGAGGGGTGATATAATTTGTAGGAGTACTCCATCATGGGGTATTGTCCTTGTGCGTAAACCGTTGCTCCGGTGATGTTCGGATCGAGTTCTCTTTGGTAAAAGTGTTCAATTTGGGCCCCTATTTCCAATCCTTCCAAAGCGAAATACTTGCTTCCCTTATCGTCCTCTTCTTCCGATTCGAAGATGTCTTCTTCCTTCACCTCAATCACTTTTCCACTGGGCAAAATAACGCGCGCCTTTTGAAGCAACTCATCTCCTTCTTCGTAACGAACAAAGATCTTGTTATTCTCATCAATGGCCTTATCCGTATTCACTTGAATCAGGGTATGAACAACTTCTTGTTGTTTGAGCACTTCTTGTCCGTTCACCATTTCGTTAAAAATCTCAACGTACACCTTCTTTTTCACCATGAATTCATCCTGGTCTGCATAGGTACTATCGCTTTGAACGTAACTCGGGTTTTCGTCCCAATCCACTTCGTCAAAAATGGTTTGAGTTTGGCCTACAAAGGGGAGGGTGAAGAGGCAGGCAATGCTGAATAAAAACGTTTTCATACTACTGGGACTTTTGTGGGGATGATGTGCGCTCAAGCACGATGGAAGAGCGGTAAATTTTTCTAAGTGAACCGATCATTTCGTTCCAAGACTCGAAATCATCGGGCTTCAATTCCAAGACACCAATTTCTACTTGGGTATTGGACTGTACTTTGTTTTCTTTTTCTTGAAGCTGAATGGAATAAGCGTAATCGGGGAAGTCCATTGTACTGTTCTCAGGAATGGATTTGAGCAGATAGCCTTCCGGCACTTCCAAAGTGCTTTCTACCTCCACCAAAGAGGCGTATTCGAAGGTTCTTGGCAACACGCGCTCCTTGTCTAGAAGATGATCGTGGTACATTTTCTCGAGGTTGAGGTTCACAAAGATCTCTTCATCAACGCTAACCACATAGTTCTCGATTTCAAAATCGTAGTGAATGCTTAGGGTATCGCCTTCTTCTAAACCAAACAATTCCACATTTTTGATGGAGCACTTGTTGTTCCCCTTTTCAAAATAATCGTTGTAAAAATCGGCTCGCTCCTTCTCATCCATGTCGGTCAGTACTGAGCGATAATGATCAACGTAATACCCTTCCAAGGTCATCACTGCTTTTCCAAGAAGGAGGCTTTCTTCGATGTTCATATCGAGCTGGATCCGAACTTTGTTCTCTTCCGCTGTGAGCGCCGGAATGGTAGCAACCTCAAAGGCTTCATCGTCCATCCGAATGAGCGCTTCCTTACCTTGAATGAAAGAGCTAGGACGCGCAAAGGTACAATAGCTATCGGTGGCATCGAGAAAGAGCCATTTTCCTTCATGTTGGTATGCTCCAATCATGTGATCATCGACGATCGGACTGGGCATTTCTTCGTAGGTATAGGGTTTGGATCGGCTTCCAACCCAAGCCATTTTAATGTCGGCTCCCACCAGCATTCCCATCTCGTGCATGAGGCTTGCCATGTCTTTACAGTCGCCATATCGTCGGTTACACACGGTTTCTCCACTTCGAGGAATGAACCCTCCCATGCCTTTTTCAACGGCTACGTACTTGATGTTTTTCTTGGTCCACTCAAAAATGGTTTTCACTTTTTCCAGTTCAGAAATACTGGCATCCGGCACCAAGGAGTCGCACAACAATTGAAGATCGCTTTGTTCTGATCGATCAACCTCATCGGCGAGCGTGCTGTACCACGCAAACAAATTCTCAACGCTTCCGAGCACTTCCGTTTTCTCTCCTTTGACCGTGTAAGACTTGATGAAAGGAACAATGTGCGGCGCCCAATGCGCTACTCCAGGCACATCTTCTTCATACTTCAAAACCTCAAGGTTCTTCACTTCCCAGCGGTATTGTTTTCTTCCTTTTTCGATGGTTTCGGTGAATTCCACATCCAATCCGTCCATATTGAAGGACTTCCAACCCACTTCAATTTCTTCATCCACCTCAATCGAGAAGACTTCGGAAACGGAGGCCTGAGCTGTGATAAAAAAGCAAGCCCCTAAAAAATGGGGATCTTCCTTCTTCAAGGTATAGCTATACTGCCCCTTACTTCCTTTCTCTAGATTGTAAAATGAAAAGTTCACAGAACGTTCATCATCGGCAAAAATCCCAGGGGTGTAGGAGTCTCTTTCATTGAAATAAGTGGTTCTATACTTCTTGTACTTTCCGTCTTCTGGCACCAAAGAAAAAGCCTCAAGATCATCCAATTCGCAAAAAGCGCCATAGCTAAAATTCATGCGGGAAAACCGGGCTGGCTTGTCCGTAAGGTAAAATACTTCATTCAAAAAGTGCTCTTCAATGAGCGGTGCGCCTTTCTTCAGTTCAATATCGATGTGGTGCTCTCTTTTGAGATAGATCAAGTCTTCTTCAGGGTGGGCCTTTTCCCACATCTCGAGCTCGGCGGCGGGTTCTTGAGCCGAAGCTGCGAAGACCATCAAACAGGCCATCAGCGTCAATTGTAATGCTTTCATGTTTGGCTTATTGAATGATCTCAATCAAGTCTCCATCTCTCCAAATGCGGGTTTCAATTAATTTTCCTGCTTTGTCGTAGATCTTCTCCGTTCCGTGCTTCTCGTCGTTCAACCATTCGCTACTTGACTTCAACTTCCCGTTGCTGTGGTAGAACTTGCTTACACCTGTTTCGTTTCCGTCCACATAATTGCGCTCGCTTTTCAGTTTTCCATTGGCGTAATACATGGTGCTCACACCGTTGCGGTTTCCATCCACATATTGTCCTTCTCCAAGCAATTTGCCGTTGGGCCAATACTCTTTATATGAACCTTGGAAATTGTCGTTCACCATTTTGAAGCTTCTTGCCGGTTTACCGTTGGCATACAATGGGGTTACTTCAATGGTTTCATTCTCAATGAGGGTGTAGGGCAATAGTTTTCCATCACGACCTTCCCAGGTAATGCCCTCCATCTTGTCGTAATGATAATTTCTCACCATCTGCACTTCACCACTTGGTGCGTAGTAATAAGCGTCACCATGAGCGAGGTCGTGCACGTAAGGGATGCTCACTTCTACCTGTCCATTCTCATAGAAGGTTTCATAGAGTCCGTTCATTTCATCATGCTCATATCTACGAATGGTTTCGAGCGTTCCGTCTTCATTGTACCATCGCCACTCTCCTTCGTTGTCTCCCATGGCGTAAACACCTTCTGCAGACACTTTCCCATTGGGGTGATAGTACTTCCAGGCTCCGTTTTTACTTCCGTTGATCAGCACGCCTTCTGCTTGAACATTCCCATTCACATAATAATAGGTGGTAGCTCCATTGTCTTTGTAGTTGCTGAACTCAATTTGCCCCATGGTTTCTCCGTGTGGAAATTTAAGTTCATAAACACCTTTACCGCTATCGAGACGGGCTTCGTGATAAACATTCCCTTCAAAGTACATTTCCATGCGCTTCTTCTTCCCATTGGCGTAGGTATCCACGTGGTCCAACTCACCATCAACGGTGTAATAGTATTGTTTTCCGTGATAATATCCGTCTATGTAGTAGTTTTTGGCCGACATCGTTCCGTCGCCGAAGTAAGACCGGAACTCTCCACAATACAAACCGTCGTTCACTTGTCCTTCACGCTTCAACTTGCCGAAGTCGTAATACCAGCGAACTTCTCCATTCATCTCATTGTCTAAATACGTCGTTTCGTAGGTTTTTTGTCCGTTCGAAGCATAATTCGTTGCCAAACCATTCTTCCCGTTTTCGTCAAAATTCTCTACTGAACTCAAGATCCCATTGCGATCAAAATACTTCCATTCTCCAATCTTCTTTCCATCATCTCCGGAGTCATACATTCCAATCAGGCGTTGAACCCCATCATTGTAAAAGCCTTCAAATTCGAATTTCCCACCTTTACGTGTTTCTTCTCGAAGGAGCTTTCCGTTGCGGTCAAATTGTTTGTACGAATAGATTTCACCTCGCTTGTATTCCATCTGGGTGAGCAAGTTCCCTTCTTGGTCAAAATCCTTGTAAGTCCCATTCATCTTTCCGGATTCGTCATACTCTTCTGTTTCGCTCAAGCTCCCGTCAATATTGAATTCTTCAAGCAAACCTACGAGCTTGTCTTCTTTGTATTTTCCACGACGATAAACTTGTCCGTTATTGTAATACGACACAAATTCGCCTTCGCGTTTGCCGTTGTCATAGTTGTATTCTGAAGACTTACTGCCATCGCTGTACCACTCGGTTTCGAGTCCGTGAAGGTTTCCGTCTTTGAGCATCACCTCTCGGGATTTTTGTCCGTTGGGGCCATATTCCAAAAGCATTCCGTTCGCCTCTCCATCTTTGAAAGTGTAAGAGCGTTTCACCTGACCATTTTCGTGGTAGAGTACGATCTCCCCTTCCAATTCTCCTTCCACATATTCCATGCTTGAGGTGAGTACGCCTTCATCATCGTATTCCAATGATAAACCGTCGCGTTGATTGTTTTTGAGCGCGATGCTTCTTGAGCGTGTTCCATTCAAATTGAATTCGTGGTACCATCCGTTCAGGTCGCCATTCTCCCAGTCTGAAATCTCTTTTGTGGTTCCGTCCTTATAGAAATAGTGCCACTGACCTTCTTTTTTATAGTTGGAATTGAACTCACCGTAGGCGCTAACACCACCTGCTGAACTGTAAAATTCTGCATAACCTGTGAAGCCACTTCCGTCATACTCTCCTGCTCCGTAAAGCAATCGTGCATCGGAATAGATCAACTGTGTTTTTTCCTCTCCCCTTTTCATTGGGAAGATTTTTTCTCCGTTCATTTTATCCCAATCGTTCTTCATTTTGTCCATGAAGGCAATGGTTTTTGTTCGGGTTGATTTTTTTCCGAGATGGGATTGAATCTTGGAGTCTTCCACTTGAATCACCATGGAATTGATCATGTAGTTGAAATTTCCATCTTTCATGATCTGCTTGAAAAAAGGCAGGTAATTATCACCCCAAAACCCTGAATTTCCCTTGACATCTTGGATCGCAGTTAATGCCAGGTGGAGGTGACGCGCAAAGGCGTAATCTACCTTTTTGTGCGGATACTTATAAGAGGAGTTGTTGGCAAAGTTGTTTTCTAGTGCCATGTCGATATCGGGGTAGGTATCTTCTCCCCCGTTGCTCAAATCGAGTTCAAATTCTTCACGCTCAAACTTTCCGGCAAGCATGTTTTCCATTTCCACCAATCTGGTGACCGCATTGTCACCCAAAGGCTCAACAAGAATAGACATGGTGTACGCCAGCATCGATTGTGTCATGAGCTCTTGATGCGCAGCCAAACGACCCAAGCGGTAGTGACATCCTGCGTGATATGGCGCAACGAGCAAACCGTTTTGATAAGATTGAAAAGCCTCTTCCCAGCGCTCCATTTTTTCGAGAACAATGCCTTTGTTGTGATGGAGGTCGCCATTGTAAGGAAACTCAATGAGTCCTTGGTCGTAAAACTCGATAGCTTTTTCTTGATCTCCGGCCTCGTCATAAGCATTGGCTAGGCTATTGAAGAAATTCACACGTACTTCTGAAGTCATTTCCAAACCTTCACTAAACAAGTCAATTGCCTCATCGTAGCGCTCCATTTGGTAAAGACAAAAAGCCTGCTCGTACAAAGCAATGGCATAAGTCGTATCGTTGGGGTGGATTTTCTGAAATTGTTCTAGGGCGTCTTGATAGTAAGCACCGTTGAAACTTTCGAGGCCCTGAGCCATGATATCAAATGGATTATCACAACCTTGGGCAATCAGATTTGTGGGGAAACTTGCTGCAAAAATCGCAACACAGGCAAGTAGTTTTTTCATTGTTTAGCAATAGATAGTTCTGGTAAATATATGCATTACCAAGTGCTTTTATTGCCTACAAGAAGGATTCTGTGGAATTAAATGCCTCTTTTGGTCATCTCGTCGCGGAGAACAGTGGCCTTTTCGTACTCCTCATTTTCAATAGCATTTTGAAGCTCTTGTTCGAGTTCGCTATTACTCATTTGAGAAATGTCGTTTGATTTTTCGCCTGAACCGGACCCATGCACCTCTTCAGTATACTCCTCTTCTGGTTCCAAATCTTCTGCATTCACTCCTGCGGAATCCAAGATAAAATCATGGCAATAAATGGAACAGTTGAAACGAACGGCAAGTGCTACTGCATCTGAGGTGCGGCTATCGATTTCAACACGTTGTCCATCTTGAATGCAAACAATTTTTGCAAAGAAGATGCCTTCAATCAAATTGTAAATGATGATCTCTTCCACCTCGATGGAGAAAGAATGGGCGAAGGTTTTAAAAAGATCGTGGGTCAGCGGCCTGCTTGGAGTCATTTTCTCCAATTCGATGGCAATGGCTTGGGCTTCATGACCACCGATAACGATGGGCAACTTTCTGCTCCCCTCTGTTTCCTTCAAAACCAAGGCGTATGCTCCGGAAGTGGATCCGCTGGGGGCGATGTCTGAAATTTCGAGTTCTATCTTCTTCATTGCAATGAAAAGGGAAGCACAATTGATCATGCTTCCCTTTGGCGAAATTAGTAATATTTTGCGAGACCGATCAATGATTGGCCTTGAACGACTTAAGTGCTGCCGTGAGTTTCGGCACTACCTCAAATGCATCACCTACGATTCCGTAGTCTGCCGCCTTGAAGAAAGGTGCCTCTGGATCTTTATTCACCACAACAATCACCTTACTTCCATTCACTCCTGCCAAATGCTGGATGGCTCCAGAGATTCCAACAGCGATGTAAAGTGTAGGACGAATGGCAACTCCTGTCTGACCAACGTGCTCGTGGTGAGGTCTCCATCCGATGTCAGACACCGGTCTTGAACACGCTGTTGCAGCGCCCAATTCCTTGGCCAAATCTTCGATGATTCCCCAGTGCTCTGGACCTTTCATTCCTCGACCAGCGCTCACAACCAAATCGGCTTCCGGCAACGGAATTTCGCCATCGCTAGCTGTTGTGTTTACTTCTTTAACTGTGATTCCTGCGCTTCCAACTTCAGGACTAAATTCCTTCACCTCAGTAGTCGTCTCATTGGGCATCATACCGAAAGCATTTGGAAGGATGCTAATCACCTTCTTGTCGGTCTTGTAAGAAACCATGGCCTTCGCTTTCCCTGAAAACACATTCTTCGTCACTTCCAAACCGTCACCTGGCATGCTCGTTACACCCGTTACCAAACCGGCTTTCAATCTTACCGCTACTCGAGGAGCAACTGCTTTTCCTAGGTCGTCGTGTGAGAAAATCACAACATCGGCACCTTCTGCTGATGCTGCAGCTTCTACCGCTTTGGCCAGCTGACCTGAATCCGGTACGCTCACATTGCTTGCCACGTGCAATCGATTGGCCCCATAGGCTCCGATTCCACCATCAGCATTGATTCCGGCGTAGCTGATTGCAGCTAAGTCGGTACCGAGCTGATCGGCCACTTTTTTTGCATAGCCCACTGCTTCTAGAGAGGCTTTGCTTGCTTTTCCGTTTTGATGATCTACAAAAACTAATACAGACATATCTTTCTCTTTAAATGGGCTTATATAACTTTTGCCTCTTCGTGCAACTTCTTGATCAATTCCTCTGGGTTCTCTGCATCAATGAAGGTGCAATCTCCTTTTGCTGGAGGAAGGGCATAACTTTTTACTTCTGTGTTGGCTTCAGTTCCAGATGGAGCAACAACATTCAAGGCTTTGCTTCTCGCCGCCATGATTCCTCTCATGTTGGGAATACGTTGCTCCGCCATCCCTTTTGCAGCAGAAATCACCAATGGCAATTCTGCATTGAGCACCTCTTCGCCTCCAGGGATGTCTCTGGTGATTTCAGCAGTACTTCCGTTCACTTCCAATTTTGTAGCGAGGGGAACATAAGGAGCATCCATCAGCTCGGCCAACATTCCTCCAATCACTCCACCATTGTTGTTGATGGTTTCTTTTCCACAAAGCACCAAATCATATCCACCCTCTTTCGCTTGGAGAGCAATTTCATTGGCCACCTGGAAAGCGTCCTTTGCATCCATATCCACACGGATGGCATCATCAGCCCCAATAGCCAAAGCTTTACGTATAATAGGATCGTTATCGGCTCCACCAACGGTGATGGTTGTCACGCTTCCACCTTGCGCTTCTTTCAACTCAATGGCACGTACTAAGGCATACCACTCGTCGTATGGGTTCACGATAAACTGAACTCCGTTTTCATCAAACGCAGTATTGTTGTCTTTAAAGGCAATCTTGGAGGTGGTGTCCGGAGCCTTGCTTATACAAACTAATATTTTCATCGATTTCTTCTTTTTTGAGGTGCAAACTTACACATTCTAGAACAAGAAAGCTTGCTCATCGTTCACTTCAAAGGTATCGTTTTTTGTTATGCACGCATACCTTTTGTGTCGGTTTTATGACTTTTTAATGATCTAAAATCAGCAAGGAAGTGCATTTCGAAGAAAGTGTCCAAACTACACTTAAAAAGCTATCGATTTATTGCTAATTTTACCGCCACATTCTATAGCGATGAGAGAAATTCAATTTAGAGAGGCCGTTTGCGAGGCCATGAGTGAAGAAATGAGAAGAGACGAACGTGTCTTCCTTATGGGCGAAGAAGTTGCCGAATACAACGGTGCCTACAAAGCCAGTAAAGGCATGCTCGATGAGTTTGGAGAACGACGTGTAATTGACACTCCCATTTCCGAACTTGGTTTTGCCGGCATTGCCGTTGGTGCTGCAATGAACGGTTTGCGCCCAATCGTTGAGTTCATGACTTGGAACTTTGCCATCTTGGCGGCCGACCAAATCATCAACCACGCAGCGAAAATGCTTCAGATGTCTGGCGGAC
Source organism: uncultured Flavobacteriales bacterium (assembly GCA_938085105.1). Taxonomy (GTDB): domain Bacteria; phylum Bacteroidota; class Bacteroidia; order Flavobacteriales_D; family Sanyastnellaceae; genus CALKGK01. Next base: position 31,005 of record CALKGK010000029.1, on the reverse strand, counting down.
AGTATAGCGCTCCTGTTGTATTTCGTGGACCAAACGCAACAGCTGGTCAGCTAGCAGCAACCCACTCTCAGAGTTTTGAGAGCATGTATGCACACATCCCAGGATTGAAAGTGATTACTCCATTCACGCCTTACGACATGAAAGGATTGCTCAAATCGGCTATCCGCGATAACGACCCCGTTCTCATCATGGAAAGTGAGAAAATGTATGGAGATAAAGGAATGGTTCCTGAAGGGGAGTTCATTGTACCGATCGGTGTTGCTGACATCAAGCGCAGTGGAACAGACGTTACCTTGGTTTCTTTCGGGAAAATCATGAAAACGGCCATCGAAGCATGTGAATTGCTCGAAAAAGAAGGCGTTTCTGTGGAACTTGTTGATTTGAGAACCATCCGCCCTTTGGACATTGATACCGTGATTCAATCGGTAAAGAAAACCAATCGTTTGGTGATTTTGGAAGAAGCATTCCCTGTAGCCAGCATCTCGAGTGAGATTGCTTATCGTGTGCAAAAGCACGCCTTTGACTACTTGGATGCTCCTATTCAACGTATCACTCAATCAGACACCCCATTCCCATTTGCTCAAACCTTGATTGATGCCGCTCTTCCAAACGCGGGAGACGTTGTTCGCAGAATCAAGGAAAGCATGTACATGATCAAATAAGAGAATAAACGCGCAACTGCACCAAAAATAGACGCCGAATGTCATCCTGTGACGCTCGGCGTTTTTCTTGCTATTTGGACAAAGCAATATAATCCGCTATTTTTGCGCGCGCTTCTGAAAAAGCCCTTAACACATTATAACTTAAATATGGATAATTTAATTTACATCGTACCTGTATTCGGACTCGTCGGATTGGTCTTCATGCTCATCAAGATGGCATGGGTGAAAAAACAAAACCCAGGTAACGAGCGAATGCAAGAAATCTCAAAAAGCATCAAAGAAGGTGCTATGGCATTCCTTAGTGCAGAATACCGACTACTTGCCATCTTCGTAGTCATTGCCTCAGTAGCTTTGTTCTTTATTTCGAGAGCAGTAGATACTACAAGCTGGATGATTGTTCCCGCATTTATTGTCGGTGCCGTTTTCTCTGCAGTTGCAGGAAATATCGGTATGCGTATCGCAACTGATTCAAACGCTCGTACAACTGAAGCTGCACGTACTAGCTTGCCACAAGCCTTGAAGGTTGCCTTCGGAGGTGGAACAGTAATGGGATTGGGTGTTGCTGGTTTGGCCGTTCTCGGTTTGAGCTTGTTTTTCATCTTCTTCTTGAGCTATTTCATGAAAGGTGAAGGAAGTTTCTATGATGAAATGACCATTGTGCTTGAGGCCCTAGCTGGTTTCTCATTGGGAGCTGAGTCCATCGCCCTCTTCGCACGTGTAGGTGGTGGGATCTATACCAAAGCTGCCGACGTTGGTGCTGACCTTGTTGGTAAGGTTGAGGCTGGAATTCCAGAAGATGACCCAAGAAACCCAGCAACCATTGCTGATAACGTTGGTGACAACGTAGGTGATGTTGCAGGTATGGGAGCTGACCTCTTCGGTTCTTATGTAGCAACCGTATTGGCATCCATGGTATTGGGTAACTACATTATCCGTGACATGGCAAATGCTGGTCAAGTAGAAGGAGCGTTCAACGGAATGGGGCCTATCCTTCTTCCATTGATGATCGCAGGTGTGGGTATTTTGGCTTCTATTGCTGGAACCTTCCTCATTCGCGTGAAAAACAATGACGCTAAAGAAGCTGATGTACAACGTGCATTGAACGTGGGTAACATTACTTCTATTCTTCTTTCTGCAATCGCAGGTTGGTTCTTGGTTGACTGGTTGTTGCCAGAAACCATTACTGGTATGGAATTCTTCGGTGAAGGTGTTAAAGACATCCCAAGCCGTCACGTATTCTACGCTACCCTTGTTGGTTTGGCAGTTGGATACTTGATCTCCATGTTCACTGAATACTACACTGCTTTGGGTAAAAAGCCAGTACTCGATATCGTTAAAAACTCTTCAACAGGAGCTGCAACCAACATCATCGCTGGTCTTTCAACCGGTATGATTTCTACAGCATCATCTGTTATCCTCTTTGCTGCTGCAATCTGGGGTTCATATGAACTTGCTGGATTCTACGGTGTGGCAATTGCTGCTTCTGCAATGATGGCAACTACCGCCATGCAGTTGGCAATCGATGCCTTTGGTCCAATCGCAGATAATGCTGGTGGTGTTGCTGAAATGAGTGAACTTCCTGCTGAAGTTCGTCAGCGTACCGACATCTTGGATTCTGTAGGAAACACAACTGCTGCCGTTGGTAAAGGTTTTGCTATTGCTTCGGCGGCACTTACTGCCTTGGCTCTTTTTGCTGCTTACGTTACCTTCACAGGTATTCAAGGGATCAACATCTTTAAAGCAGACGTTCTTGCAGCCCTCTTTATTGGAGGTATGATTCCTGTTGTTTTCTCTGCCTTGGCGATGAAATCAGTAGGTAAAGCAGCGATGGAAATGGTGATGGAAGTTCGTCGTCAATTCCGCGAGATTCCTGGCATCATGGAAGGTACAGGAAAACCAGAATACGGCAAATGTGTTGAAATCTCCACCAAAGCCGCTTTGAGAGAAATGATGTTGCCTGGTGCAATCACAATCATTACTCCTTTGATCATTGGTTTTGTTATGGGTGCCGAAGCACTTGGTTCTTATATGGCCGGTGTAGCTGTTTCTGGTGTTCTTTGGGCAATCTTCCAAAACAATGCTGGTGGAGCTTGGGACAATGCGAAGAAAAGCTTCGAAGCAGGTGTAGAGATTAACGGTGAGATGACTTTCAAAGGTTCTGAAGCGCACAAAGCGGCAGTAACTGGAGATACGGTTGGTGATCCTTTCAAAGACACTTCTGGTCCTTCAATGAACATCTTGATCAAATTGACTTGCTTGGTTGGTCTTGTAATTGCCCCTATCCTCGGAAACATGGAAGGAAAAGGTCACGGAGCAGATCACGGTAACAACATTGAGCACAACGAAAACACCATCGATGCAGAAGCAAATAGCATCGATTTTCACGATGCAGAGTAAGTCTTGGACTTTACTCCTTGAGCTCATTTCACTCTAAAACGAAAAACAATGAAAAAGTTTTTAATTGCAGCATCCTTTGGAATTCTACTCGCATCTTGCGGTGGAAACACTGAAGAAACAGCCAGTGAACCGGGAATTTCTCCTTGCGAATGTGCTGAACTGACCAACAAAGCAGAAAAAGATACCGAAGCATTGAACCAATGCATCGAACTTCGCAAAGACGAGTCTTTCCAAAAGGAATACACCAAATGTGTAGCTACCATGATTACTGGAAAGAGCTCTGACCAAGTGAAGATCGTTTCTGGAAACGAAGCGTCGGTTGTTCTTCCCAATGACGGAGCATATATCCCAACTGGGAATGTCGTTTGGTCTGGAAAGAAAATCACGGGTTCGGGTCATACTGGAGAAATCCAAGTGAAAGATGGGAACATCACGATTTCATCAGGTGAGATTACTGCAGCCACTGTTGTTATCGATATGAGCAGCATCAAGAATACAGACTTGGAAGGTGATCAAGCCATGAAATTGGAAGGTCACTTGAAGAGTGATGACTTCTTCGGTGTTGAAACCCATCCTGAGGCAACTTTTGAAATGACAAGTGCCGAGTTCATGGAGAACAAGGCCAAAGTTGAGGGTACCCTCACCATCAAAGGAATTAGCAAGCCGGCCAAAGCTACTTTGGTTTATTCTGCCAATGGTGAAGACGGAATTGTCGTTTCTGGATCAATGATGTTCAACCGTGCAGATTTTGATGTACGTTACGGATCAGGAACTTTCTTCGATGATCTTGGAGATGATTTGATCAAAGACCAAGTGATTCTCAAGTTCAACGTGAAAGGGAAAAAATCAGAAGCTGGAGTTTGAGGTTTCTAAAATCATATTGCATAAAAAAGCCTTCTCTTTGGAAGGCTTTTTTTATGCTTTAATAAATGCTTTTTTCTTCAAGCAGCGTTGGTCTGTTTATCAGAACAAACCATGAATCTCTGCGTCAATTCGCTGAACGATTCCACTAAAATCTTCCGGGTCTTCATGAAAGTTATTGTTGTCTACATCAATCACGAGTAACTTTCCTTTATCGTAAGTCGAGATCCATGCTTCGTAACGTTCGTTCAAGCGTGTGAGGTAATCCAAACGAATGGCTTCCTCGTAATCTCTTCCACGCTTTTGAATTTGGCTTACCAACGTAGGTACCGATGCGCGCAAGTAGATGAGCAAATCTGGAGCGGCAACAAACTTATCCATCAATTCGAAAAGCGAAAGGTAGTTTTCGAAATCACGGGTAGTCATGAGCCCCATTGCATGTAAGTTGGGTGCAAAGATGTAGGCATCCTCATAGATGGTTCTATCTTGAATGATCTTCTTGCCACTTTCGCGCATTTCCTGCACTTGAGCAAAACGAGAATTCAAAAAGAACACTTGCAGGTTGAACGACCAACGTTGCATGTCCTTGTAGAAATCGTTCAAATAAGGATTATCGTCAACACTCTCGTAATGAGGATTCCATTTATAGTGCTTTGCAAGACGCGTAGTCAGGGTCGTTTTTCCGGAACCGATGTTACCGGCAATGGCAATGTGCATAGTATTGTGAATTTATTCAGGCATTCGAAATTACGAAAAACTTGATGGCCCATTGCCATAATTAAGGGCTTGTTTCGGCTTTTTATCAACGACACAAAATGAGGCGCTCTCCGCTCAAAAATCCATAGAGGTGAGCATTTTTCACTGCTGCTCGCGGAGAAACGGGCAAAGGGGGCAATTCAATTTCTTCGAACCGATAGTCCATCCAATGGTACTTCATCACCGCCCCCTCCTTTGTAGTAACCAAGAGTTCTCCCTTTCGAAGGTGAACATGGGCGAGGTCGGGCGTCTCGATCTTCCGAATGAGGGTTCCAAAAAGATCAAAGACCAAAAAGCCAAAGTCTTCTTCCCAAACGTAAAGCTGTTGATTGCTTTCAAATAGCTGTTCAGGATAAAGTCCGTCAATTCCCAAGGCGCTCAAGCTTCCGGAGGCCGTAACTTCATTGAATCCGCCATCAACCCGTACAATCTCTTGTCGCTGAGCGTCAAAAACCCAAAAATGATTATCAATGCTCGAACAAATTGCCACAGCCATTCCATCATACACCCGAAAAAGATCGATGACTTCACTTTGGGCCGATAAGGTGTTGTCCAAAATCACCAATTTCCCCGCGTCTTGATAAAACACGAGGGGCTTCAGTGCATCCCGAACATCGATGGACTGGATGTCCCCAAAGGCCAACTCAGAATAAAAAGCCAATTCCTTTCCATTGGTATCAAACATGACCACCTTTTCTGGGGTCCACAAATAAGCATGTCCCAAAGCATCCATATCCAAAGAAGCTTCTTCACTCGCTGGCAAATCTGCGATCGTGAACCAAGACAAAAAGAAGAAGGAGACACCGATGGAGATCATTGTTCTATCATTACATTTTCATTCTGAAGAAAGGCGTTGACTTCCTCCAAAATCTTTCGATCATTGCTCAAACGAGGCACTTTATGCTGACCGCCGAGCTTTCCTTTGGACTTCAACCAAGCATAAAATGTGCCACTCGGAACTCCCTTGATGCTTGGAAAACCTAAAGAAAGGTCCGAAGATCGTTTGGCTTCATAATCGGTGTTGAGCTCTTTCAAACTATCGTCCAAAAGCTTCGCAAAGGTGCTCATTTTCTGTGGCTTTGCATCGAATTCGATGATCCACTCATGTCCACCACTCTGCTTGTTCTCCATATAAATAGGTCCCGCTGTAAAATCATTGATCACTGCTCCAGTGGCAATGGCTGCCCTACGAATGGCTTCTTCCGCATTATCAATGATCAACTCTTCACCAAATGCATTGATGAAAAGGCGGGTTCTTCCTACCACTTGAATTCGGTAAGGATCGGTTGAGGTAAATACGATGGTATCTCCCAGCATGTATCTCCACAATCCAGCATTGGTAGTGATGATGAGCGCATATACGACACCTTCTTCCACCTCATCCAATTGCAAGGTTGGGGGATGTTGTTCACCCAAATGCTCCATGGGCAGGAATTCATAAAATATTCCATAATCCAACATCAGAAGTAAGTCGTTTGCCCCTGCTCTGTCTTGAAGTCCAAAAAAGCCCTCGCTTGCGTTGTAGGTTTCGTAATAGTTGAGACCCGAGTAACCCACGATTTGGTCAAATTGCTGACGGTAAGGCTTAAAGCTCACTCCGCCATGCATAAAAAGTTCAAAATTCGGCCATACTTCTTTGATGGTCGATTTCCCTGTGATTTCTAAAATCCTTTTAAAAAGTACAAGCGTCCATGAAGGAACTCCTGCAACGGTGCTCACGTCTTCATCCTTCACCGCTTGAGCCATCTTCTCGATTTTTTCCTCCCAGTTGTCCATCAAGGCAATGTCCTTTCCTGGAGTTCTCCTCAACTCTACCCAAATTGGAAGGTTGTTGATGATGATTGCCGAAAGATCGCCAGTAATGGAACTGGAATCAAGCCCGGAAAGACTGCTGCTCCCTCCCATCACCAAGGTTTTACCTTTATAGATTTGGGCGTTTTCATGGTTGTCGCAATACATCGCTAGGAGGTCTTTCCCTCCCTTGTAATGACACTCCTCCAGCGCTTCTTTTGTTACCGGAATGAATTTGCTCCGATCGGAGGTTGTTCCAGAAGATTTCGCAAACCACTTCACTTTTCCAGGCCAAAGCACACCTTCCTCTCCCGCCATGCAACGATCAATGTAAGGCTTTGTTTCCTCATAATTTCGGACAGGAATCAGCTTTTTGAAATCTTCAAGATCGGATATTTTATCAAAGCCATGTTCTTCTCCAAATTGAGTGGATTGCCCCATTTCAATCAGGTGTTCAAACCATTCTTCTTGCACCTCAATTGGGTGCTTGCGAAACAAATCAATCTGATGAATTCTTTTCTTGATGAACCAGGAGAAAACAGAATTGAACGGCATGGGTGTGATGTTTAAGTGTGTCCAAGATAACGAATACTCTTTTTAATAACTCACAAATCTTTACCCACATGCACAAACAGCTAATCACCTGAGGTGCAGCTTAATCAATCGGAATAATTTTGCACAAAGTGTAGCGCTTTCATCTCACTTTAGCCAAATGCTGTTTACTGAAACCACCACTTTTCGAACATCTAGGCTTTGGAACAGCCTTTGCCCCTATTATGGCATGAACACATTAAACGCAAAACGAGTTGCCATTCTCGCTACTAATGGTTTCGAAGAAAATGAATTGAGTTCTCCGCTAGAAGCTTTGCAGAAAGCAGGAGCTAAAGTAGATATCGTATCAGACACCGTGCGCCCCATTCGTTCGTGGAAAAACGACAATTGGGGAAGAACAATGAGCGTGGACCAAGAGATTGGAAGCGCTCGAGCAGAAGATTATGATGCGCTCGTCTTACCCGGAGGAGTAATCAATCCCGATCGTTTGCGTCGCAATGATAAAGTACAATCCTTTGTCCGCAACTTCTTCCACCAACACAAACCGGTAGGTGCCATTTGTCACGGACCGCAAGGACGGAGAGTGATGATGCGAGGTTCTTTTGTTGATGAGCTTTTGCGCTCTACATGGATAAGCTGCTTTTCAACCAAAAAAAACAGGGCTACTTAAGCCGATAGCCTATACAGAGTGAGAGCGAAAGACGGAGAATGATGATGCGAAGTTCTTTTGTTGATGGGCTTTTGCGCTCTAAATGGATAAGCTGCTTTTCAACCAAAAAAACCCGGGCTACTTAAGCCGATAGCCTATACAGAGTGAGAGTGAAGGACGGAGAGTGATGATTCGAAGTTCTTTTGTTGACGGGCTTTTGAGCTCTAAATAGACAACCCCCTTTTCGATAAAAATTTCTCGGCTACTTAAGCCGTTAGCTTGATCAGAGCTCGAGTAGAGAACGGAGAATGAGGAACGAAAGATGGGATCGAAACGAATAATGAGAACCTGAGTCAATAATAGAGCGAGAAACAAAATGAGTGTAAAGTAAAAAGCAGAATAAAAAACTTCGCTCTCGCTGTGTTTTTCACTCTGCTTTTAGTAGCGGGGGCCAGACTCGAACTGACGACCTTCGGGTTATGAGCCCGACGAGCTACCAACTGCTCCACCCCGCAATATATCTTTGAATGTTATTCTCTTGTTGAGAAATAATCATTGGTCGTTTCCAAATGAGGACTGCAAAGATAAATAGTTTTTCTTTCTTTGCAAGAAATATTTTACTCTTTGGAACACAAGGCAGGATTTGTCAATATCGTAGGGAGCCCAAACGTCGGAAAATCAACACTGATGAACCGTTTGGTTGGAGAAAACCTGAGCATCATTACCTCAAAAGCACAAACAACTCGTCACCGAATTATGGGGATGGTGAATGGAGACGACTTTCAAATCGTCTATTCTGATACCCCAGGTGTGCTCGACCCGAAGTACAAACTTCAAGAAGGGATGATGAAATTCGTATACAACGCACTTCAAGATGCAGATGTACTTATCGTCGTGACCGACATCTTTGAAGACAACATGAACCACGAAACATTGGTGGAGAAGATCAAAGAAATGGATGTCCCCGTTTTTGTTTTGGTGAATAAAATCGACCTCGGCACACAAGAACAGTTTGAATCAAGACTGGAGCACTGGAGTAAACTGCTCCCAAAGGCGAAAGTCGCTCCCATTTCCGCGCTTCACTCATTCAATACGGAACGCATTCTTGAAGCCATCATTGAACAGCTGCCGGAAAACCCTCCCTATTTCCCCAAGGATGAGCTAACCAACAAGCCGATGCGCTTTTTCGTTTCGGAAATTATCCGCGAAAAAATTCTACTCCACTACAAACAAGAGATCCCGTACTCCTGCGAGGTGATTGTGGAAGAGTATAAAGACACCGAAATGCTTGTTAGAATAAGAGCAGTAATCATCGTTGCTCGCGACTCGCAGAAAGGAATCCTCATTGGTCATCAAGGGAAAATGATGAAGCGTGTAGGAACCGATGCGCGAAAAGACATCCAATCCTTTGTCGGCAAGAAGGTTTTCATTGAACTTTTTGTGAAGGTTGATAAGAACTGGAGAGACGACGAAAAGAAGCTCAAACGTTACGGATACCTCGATTGATCTATGGTTTTTTTCGCTCCAGCTAAAATCAACATAGGACTAAACATCCTTAGAAAAAGGAAGGATGGCTTTCATGAGATCCACTCTGTCTTCTACCCCATTCCCTGGGAAGATGCCATCGAAATGGTCGAAAATGAAGCCGGTGAAGATCGGTTTACATCCTCTAACATTGCCATTGACGGAAAGCCGGAAGACAATCTCTGCCTCAAAGCCATTCGCTTGATGAGGGAGGAATTTGACTTGCCCTTTTTTGATGTTCACCTCATCAAAAACATCCCAATTGGTGCAGGATTGGGCGGAGGATCTTCAGATGCCACTCAAGTTCTCTTGCATCTCAACAAGCAATATGAACTTGGAATGGACACCCAGCACTTGGCGAAAAAGGCAGCGGTGCTCGGATCTGACTGTCCTTTCTTCCTCTACCAACAGGCTTGCCTTGTGGAAGGAAGAGGAGAACACATCACTCCTATTGATTTCTCTTTGCGCGGGAAGCATTTGGCCGTCATCTACCCAGACCTTCACATCAGTACAAAGGAAGCTTACCAAGGAGTTGTGCCCGAAGATCGAAATGAGGTCTTATTCAACTCAAATGGAGGCGGGCTATTGCAAGAAAGCATGAATGCTTGGCAAAACAGCGTGCGCAACGACTTTCAAAACGGTTTATACCATAATCATCCCGTGCTGCAAGAAACTCATGCACTGCTCAAAGAAGCTGGAGCAACTTATGTAGGGATGAGTGGCTCGGGATCAAGTATTTTTGGAATCTATGATCAAGCAACGAAGATCCAAACCAAGCACACTTTTTTCATGTGCGAGCTCTAATCTCGCTACTTCGGTGCTTTGATGTAGATGTAAATCCCTAAAAACAAGAAAATCAAGTTGGGCACCCATACCGCAATGATGGCGGGCATACCTAAATTGGTGGCCGCCACTGTAGTGAGTTTTTGGGCAAATACATACGTGAGCCCCACCACTACTGCCAAGAACAAGTGCAAACCAGTTCCCCCACGCACCTTCCTTGCGGCAATGGAAACTCCAATCAAAGTGAGCACATAGATCGCAAAGGCATTGGAGGTTCGAGAGTATTTTTCAATCTCCAAGAAAGCCACATTTCCAGATCCGCGGTTACGCTCCTCTTCGATGTAATTCGATAAAGCTTCGTAGTTCAAGGTCCCGATGATTTCTTTTCGCTGACCAAAATCTCCGATGGTCATTTTGAGGGTGGTGTCCAACTCTGAAAACTCCTCAAGGGTTTCCTTCCCATCAGCTGCTATGGTACGTATCTTCCCATCCGTCACTCGCCAAAAACCCTCCTCTTCCATGAACTGGGCTTTGGATGCCATGAGCTTTGAAACCAAACGGTCTTCCTCCCAGCGCTCCAAAGCAAACTTATAACCCACTTTTCTTTCGGCGGTGATGCTTTTGAAGTAAGCAATGGTTCCAGGCTCAATCTCCCGGTACATGTGCTGATCGCTAATGAGATAGGTTGGTTTGGTATAGGTGAACTCGAATTCAACCTTGTTCTTACTTGCAACAGGCAATATCACATGTGCCAACAACAAAGACAAAACCACCAAAAAAGTGGATGCAATAAAATAAGGTCGCAACACCCTGAAAAAACTAACCCCTCCACTTAAGATAGCGACAAACTCGGTGTTCTGTGCCAATCTACTGGTAAACAGAATGATGGTGAGAAAGACGATGAATGAACTCAAGAGGTTCCCGAAGTGCAAGCAAAAGTTGAGGTAGTAATCAATCAAGATGGCCGAAAGTGGGGCGTCACTTTTAATGAAATCCTCAATGTTTTCAGACACATCAAACACCACCGCAATAATGCAGAAGGCACCAATCATGAAGAAAAAGGTCCCTAAAAATTTACGAATGATGTACCAGTCGAGGATTTTCATATCATGTGCTCTTGGCATTCACCAACTAGAGGCGCTGTGTGAGAACCGTGGCCATTTCATTTTTCCAAGTCACAAAACTACCATCAATGATGCGTCGTCTCGCTTCTTTCACTAACCATAAATAAAAAGAAAGATTGTGCAATGAAGCAATTTGAAGGGCCAAAATCTCATTGGCTTTGAAGAGGTGTTTCACGTAAGCTTTGGAATAGAAAGAATCCACATAGGACTCCCCCGTTTCGTCCAAAGGTGAAAAGTCGTTTTCCCACTTTTTGTTTTTGAGGTTGATGGTTCCTCTTTTGGTAAACAACATCCCGTTGCGCGCGTTCCGAGTTGGCATCACGCAGTCAAACATATCCACTCCCAAGGCGATGCACTCCAATAAATTCATGGGCGTCCCTACTCCCATGAGGTATCGAGGCTTTTCCTTTGGAAGGATGCTGGTCACCATTTCGGTCATCTCATACATTTCATCGTGCGGTTCTCCCACACTCAAACCTCCAATGGCGTTCCCTTCGCAGTCTTGTTCCGCAATGAACTCTGCACTTTGTTTACGCAAATCTTTATAGGTGCTTCCCTGTACAATAGGGAAAAGGCTTTGGTGATGACCGTAGATCGATTCGGTTTCGTTCATTCGATTGATGCAGCGCTTCAACCAACGATGGGTCATCCCCATGGACTCACGGGCATAGGAGTATTCGCACGGATAAGGAGTGCATTCATCGAAAGCCATAACGATATCTGCCCCAATGGAACGCTGAATGTCCATCGATTTCTCCGGCGAAAAGAGGTGGCGAGATCCATCAATGTGCGACCGAAACTGAACGCCTTCTTCCGAAATCTTTCGATTATCGCTCAAACTGTACACCTGAAATCCTCCCGAATCGGTGAGAATGGGTCGGTCCCAATGCATGAATTTGTGCAAACCACCGGCCTGTTCGAGGATTTCTGTGCTTGGTCGTAAATAAAGGTGGTACGTATTTCCCAGAATGATTTGGGCATTTACATCACTTACCAAATCTTGCTGCGTCACGGCCTTCACCGAAGCCACCGTGCCCACAGGCATGAAGATGGGCGTTTCAATGTCGCCGTGATCCGTACTCAATTTTCCCGCTCTTGCGCTGCTTTGCGAATCGGAATGTTCAATTTCAAATTTCATTGCGACAAAGATAGCTGCTATTTTTTGTAATGGTGTACTCTCCTGCTCAGGGAATGGAAATGAGGCATTTCCTTATTAAGTGGCTCACTCGCACAACTTCTGTTTTCTGTATCGGTATGAATGAAAGATGAAAAAGTAAGTATCTTCCCCCCATGATCGGAACTTTAATCAACGTTGCTACCGTTGCCATAGGAGCAACGATCGGACTCTCACTCAAAAGCAAACTTCCACAACGTTTCGTGGACATCGTCTTTCAAGCATTGGGACTTTTCACTTGCTTCATTGGTTTGAAAATGGCTTGGGATGCCCCCTCTCCGTTCTTGGTGGTCTTGGCTTTGTTGTTTGGAGCACTTCTGGGTGAAGGCTTGCGTTTGGAAGAGCGCATTACTGCCTTGAGTCAAATGCTCAAAAAACGCGTTGGAGGTGGTGAGCAGTTTACCGAAGGACTGGTTTCTGCTTTTCTGCTCTTTTGTGTTGGGGCGATGACCATCTTGGGGTGCCTGGATGAAGGCATCAACCAAAACCGAGAGATCATTCTCACGAAAGCCATCATGGACTTCTTCTCCAGTACCGCATTGGCAGCAGCTTTGGGTCGGGGAGTATTGTTTTCCGTCATTCCTTTATTGATCTATCAAGGGGGAATCACCCTGGCTGCAGAAGAACTTGAGGGTGTGCTTCAACAAAGCAGCATCAACCTGATGATGGGCGTAGGCGGGATCATGCTTCTCGGTCTCGGACTCCAGCTTCTTCACATTAAAACCTTCAAACTCCTCAATTTTCTCCCCTCCCTTCTTGTGGTTCTGCTTCTTGAACACCTTGCTCAATTCATCGAACTGCCTTTTTGACGCTAAAAAACCTATTGAACTGACTTTTTGTCGCTCAAATTATTGCTAAATGGTCTTTTTGTCTTTAAAAATGAGATGAAAAGCCAATGGTACAGCCTTTGACTAAGACTCATCAAACAAACAAAAAAATTAGAGCTATGTCATTGGTTAAATACAGAACAAACAAGTCACTTAACGGAATTATGAACCCATTTTTCGATGATGTCTTTTTAAAGAACTTCATGGAAACCCCTGCTCGTCAGCGAAACACCGTTCCGGTGAACATTCTTGAGAGCGAAGCCGCCTATGAGTTGGAACTTCAGATCCCGGGATGGAAGAAAGAGTTGGTGAGCATTGAAATTGAAGATCAGGTTTTGCGTATTTCAGGTAAAAAGGAAGAGAACAAAGAGAACAAAGAAGAAAGCAAAGATCGCGGACGTTACACGAGAAAAGAATTTTTCAGCAACTCCTTCAAGCGGAATTTCTCTTTGCCCGACGACCTCGATCTGGATCAAATTAAAGCACAATTTGAAAATGGAATTTTGAGCATTACCCTTCCCAAGTTAGCGAAGAAGGAAACAAGCGCCGCCCGACGCATCACCATCGGGTAGTTTTTTCATACTTGAATGAAAGTTAGTTGGTTTTGGTGAGAACTCCCTTCAGTGTGCGCATTGGAGGGAGTTTTTTTTAGGTCCCCGACTCCATCTCCTTCAAACGCTTCTCAAAATATTTAATGTACTCCAATCCCCGCTCGACATACATGGGGTCGTAGGTTTGTGGCGGACCGGATCTGGGATAGGTTCGTCCTGTATTGTGATAGTGAAAAGCATCTTTATAGCGCTCCTTTTTGAGGAGGTGTCCGTATTCCTCTTCCACCCATTTTGCTCCGTAGTACACTGCATCATCTCCCCGAATATCGGCCACTTCAACATCCATCCCAATGCACTTGTAGCCCATCAATTGAAAAGGTCCCCATGAGCTTGCTAGATTTTCGATGGCTGCATCGCTTGCATTTTTTAGGTGGCGGTGGCGCACCTGTTCGTATTTTCGCTTCTCCCCCGACTTTACCTTTTGCAAGCGGTCATATACTACTTTTTCGAATCGTTTTCCTGCTGGTTTTTTTCCAGAACACTCTAAAACTGCGAGCGACATGAGGTAGGCATAGGGCAAATTCAGATCCTCCGTCACCTCCAAAACATCCTCGTGGTAGTTTTCAAAAGCCAATTCAAGCGCATTTCTAGGAATCACTGTTCCCTCTTCGCGCGTTAAGTGCAAAGGGGTATCACTCCACCAGTAAACGCCAGCAGCTGCTACTATTAGTAATAAAATACCTAGAATTAATCTCGATCGCTTCAACTACTCCTTATCTTTAGCCCTCTTTCAAGGATGGATTTCAGCCCGTAATTTACCAAATCATGCCGGCAAACAAATATGCTCTTCTCAGATATCGAATCATTGACCGTTGTTTGAACAACACCGCCCGACCTTTCCCTACCAAGGAAGATCTAAGGCAAGCATGTGAGGACACCCTCTATGGGAGTGACGGTGAGAACATTAGCATCAGCACCATTGAAAAAGACATGTGGGCGATGAAAAACGAATCGGAACTGGGATATTATGCCCCCATCGCCTACCACGCAGGTGAACGGGGATACTATTACAGTGAAGAAGGATATACCATTCAAGACATTCGCTTGAACGACGAAGACATGAGCGCCATTAATTTTGCTGCCATGACCTTGTATCAATTCAAGGACATTCCTGTTTTTGATCAATTTGGTCATGCCATCGAAAAAATTCTCGATCGCCTCAACTTTGCACCCAACGGCGATCACAAGGCCGTTCAGCAGTATGTTCAGTTCGAAAACAACCCACCTGCAGAAGGAAGCGACCATCTTCCTGTATTGCTCGAATGCATCAAACAGCACAAAATCATCACCTTGGAATACCTCAAGTTTACCGCTAGTTCGAGCAGTAAATACGAGTTGCACCCCTATTTATTGAAGGAGTATCGGGGAAGGTGGTACTTGATTGCCTTCGACCCAAAGAAGAAAGATTATCGAACTTTTGGTCTTGAACGCATCGTAGCAATCACTCCTTCTAAGGAGCGCTTTGAGTTGAACAAAGACTTCGATCCCGACCGGTTTTTCAAGCACAGCATTGGAATTACAGAAGCCGACACTGCTGCCAAAGAAATTGTGCTTCGATGCAACGACCAGCTGAAACACTACCTCTTGTCTCAGCCCATTCACCACAGTCAGGAACAAATTGGCGAAAGCAATGACTTCCGCATTCATGTTTTGGTGAGTTATGAATTGATCAACATCATTTTAGGCTTTGGGGATCAGATGGAGGTAGTTTCTCCTACATCCCTTCGTAAAACCATTGCTGATCGCCTCCGTTCTGCCCTTTCGCAATACGAAAAGTAACATCGTAAATTGATTACGGACCCGCTCATGAGTTTTGACTGAACAAAACCATCGAGCATGAATCAACAAACGCTACTTGGTCCGATCATCGCACAATTGCGCATCGACCACCTCTCCTACTTCACGAATTCAGATCACCTTTTGATGAACTGCACCACCTTTAGTGGCGGTCACTTGCGTCAATGCACCTTCCGTTTGTCTTTGGAAGTATTTAATAACCTCCTCGCTTATCACCCGAACAAAGCATTGAGTTCAGAACTCTGCGCAGTATTGGGCGAAAGCATGATGCGAAAAGAGCAACGCTGGGAACACATTAAAGTTCGCGCCTGCATGGGAGAACACCTCATCTACTCTGGAATTCAATTTATCGAAGTACTTCGCTGGAAGAAAAATGGCGAACCACGAAAGGAAGTAACGGGAATCATTTCAAAAAAATTCGCAGCATAAAGCACTCCGTAAATTGATTACGAACCCTGTTCTGAACTTTGAATCATCAAACAAAAACACCGGTATTATGAACTCACTTTCTGACGCTAAAATGTACATTGATTCTTTCTCTCGTCCCAATGGATACAATCAATACTCTTGGAATGTAGCTAAAAAAATGGCACTTGAGGTTTGGTCTCATTACCTCAACAATAAGCCCTTTCGCAAGCCCATCAATTATTTCTGCGGGGAGTTCTACAACATGATTAAAAACACCGATGGGGAATACATCGTACCCGAAAGTTCTTTTCGAAAGTTTGCCTAAACAAATTCTCCCCTCTGGTTTCCAAAAAGCGGAGCAGCACCATTTCCTTGGTCTGCTCCGCTTTGCTTTTTCAACAAGTCTTGTTTATAACCTTTGAATTGCTCTATCTGAAATGCGAGTATCTCTTTTATCTTTGATTCTGAAGAAGATGAAAAAAAACTTCTTTGAACGAAACTTAATGTGCTTTTATCGTTATTTTTTGAATACTTATCGAATAAATTTCTACTTTTGTTAACTTAAGTTCACCACCCTTAACAAACTAAAAATGGCCGCCATCTCCGGTAATTCTTTACGAACCCTTCGGGACGCTTATCACAAATTGCTCAGTGATAAGACTTCTGATGATCGTGATGCATGGGTTCTCCTCTCGCATTATGGAGAATTTTCCCCAAGTAAAATCGAACATCTCGTAGGCATCGTTGAGCAATTGGTGTTAGAGGCTGGGAGTCCACGTAGAGTAGTTAAACGCGTTGGGAGCGTGATGATTGAAGCCCTTCAGAATGCACAAATACATGGAGCTAGAGACGAAAAAGGAAGTTCGGGTTCATTTTTTGTTTTGAAGACTTCCGAAAAAGACTTTCACCTGCACATCTCCAACCTTATCCTCACCGAAGATGCCAACTTGATTGATTATAAGATCAATTCCCTAAACAAGTTGGATAACAGTGAACTTCGCAAGTTGTACATCGAGACGCTTTGCAACGAAAACTTCTCTTACAAAGGCGGTGCTGGACTTGGCTTTCTGACCATCGCTAAAAAAGCTTCTGACAAAGTGATTTACGACGTGAGCAAAGCTTCGGATGAATTCTCCTTCTTCACTGTAGAAATCAAAGTTGCTCGTTGAGCCATTTCTTTTAGAGTCCTTATCTTTCCGCTGAAGTTCACCCTGAATGAAAAGCGAAGATATTCAAAACATACTCCAACGCGCACAGCAACATTCCCAGCGTTTCCTCACGGAAAAAAGCAGAATGAACTTCTTGAGCTACCACAGCTTTTTTCATACTTCCTCTGTTGTGAACAGCAGCATTAAGCTTTGTGAAGGAGAGGGCTTAAATTCAAGCCAAACATCTCACATCACACTTGCCGCATGGTTTCACGACCATGGATTTGCAGACGAACCAAAAGATCACGAGCGCGTTTCGTGTGATTATCTTCGAGCATTCTTGAAAAAGGAAGACCAAAAGCAATGCTTTGATCGAGAAGTACTCTTCAGCCTCATCATGGCAACAGAACTTAATGCTCAACCAGAAAATAAAATGGAGGAAATCATCCGTGATGCCGACCTTCATTATATCGGTAGTAACGATTTTTTCCGGCAAGCCGACCTTCTTCGGCAAGAATGGAGCAAAATCATGAATAAGCACTTCGACGAAATTGGATGGCTTGAAAACAACATTCGATTCTTGACCCTTCACCAGTACTACACCGAAACCGCTCGCAGGTGGTACCAACCTCTAAAACAGAAAAACCTTGAAAAACTCCAGCAACAACTTGAAGCAATTCGTCCTTTGGATTAGCCTGATCACCCTGGTTTCATGCACAGAGGAAGCGACTACTGACCTCAGCTATTTTGAAAAATCTGAAGTTCAAATGGCCATTAAAGCTGCAGATCAACGCGAACTAGAAACCTTGACCCCATTGTTGAAGCATCCCGACCAAGATGTTCGTTGGGCCGCAGCACATGGAGCCATCTCCATGAAAGACAGCAGCCTCATTGCTCCATTGGCGAATGCACTCTTGGATTCTATCCCAAGCATTCGTCAAGAGTGTTACTTGGCCTTGGGAAGCACCGCCCATCCTCGGGCGGGTGAAATCATTTTTGAACTGCTTCCCAAAGAAAAAGACAAAGCCTGTCGAAGAGCGGCGTGGTATGCCCTCGGGAAAACCTGCAGTGCCGCAGACTACCAAAACGTGTACCTCATGGCGCAGAGTGAAAGCGAAGAAAATGCTCCTTCTTGGTTTTTGTACTGGACTGGAGTTCGTGGAATTGGCGGAGGAACCTCGGTTCAAACCGCCACCAAATGGCTCCAAGGAAAGTCACAGGAAAACCGACTTGGTGCCGCTCACTTTCTATCGAGAACTCCCAACCTTTCTCTAGATGCGCAAGACGAAGCCTTGAAAGAAGCATTCAACAAAGAGAGCAATACTGAAGTAAAAATTGCTTTGGCCCTCGCTTTTCGAAACAACAACCTCTTGAGCAAAGAAGAAGTACTCACCATGATTGTATCCGCAAAAGACGAGCGTGTGGTGCAGAACCTTTTCCGAGCAGCATGGACCCGCGGACTCTTGAGTGCCTCTGATCTACTGCCTTGGCTTGGAGAAAGCCACCACCCCCTCACGCGAACGATGGTAGCCGCATGGATGGTGGATCAACCTTGGGACATCCATCTTTTTGAATTGATGAGTGCCCAGCTCAAGACTTACGATGAAGAGCTCCAGAGCATCTTGCTAAAAGGCATTGTGGCCAATTCGAAAAATAAAACACCTTGGTTGGATGAGATTCGTCAACGTTTCTCACTCACCAACACGCCGGATCACATTAAAGCCAATTATGTACGTGCACTGTTTTGGGATGAAGATTCCATTCCATTTCTCAGCACTCTTTTGGATCAATCTCAAGATTACCTCATCGCCACCGTGGCCTTGGAAACCTTGATTGAAATGAATTCTTCTCCCCATTGGGACCAAAACATTGACTTTAACACCATCATTGACTTGGCGTTGGAGAGCAAAGACCTTGCTCAAATTTATCTCATTTCCAAGCACTTGAGTGATCCAGAACAGAATTACAAGCTCACTTTTAAAGGACTTGAAAAGCTCAAAAGCATCTCCAATCAACTATCGATTCCTCGCGAAATGGAGGCCTTTATCGCCATTGAAGAGTGCATTGCTTATTTGGAAGATCGTGAGTTCGAAACTCCCAAGCCTGAGTTCAATCACCCCATTGACTTCGATCCATTATTGAGTTTGCAGGAGAACGAGCGCATCAAGGTAGAAACCAACAAGGGCTCTTTCTTTCTGAGTCTCAATCCAAAAGGAGCACCGGGAAGCACGTCCAACTTCATCAAAGAGATGGAGGCGGGAAGTTTTGACGGACGCTCTTTCCACCGAGTGGTTCCCAACTTTGTAGCACAAGGAGCTTGTCCGAGAGGCGACGGCTTCGGAGGTCCGGATTATTCGCTCCGAACCGAAGCTTGTGCAATGCCTTTTAGAACGGGCACCATCGGACTCGCCAGCGCAGGAAGAGACACAGAAGGAGTTCAGTGGTTCATCACTCACAGCCCAACTCCACACCTCGAAGGAAATTACACCGCCTTTGGAGAAGTAAGCGACGGAATGGACATTGTCAGATCCCTTCAGGAAGGCGACCAAATCATTCAAGTACAAACCATCATCTTTGAGTATGAATAATAACAAAGCTTTTTGGAACAATACTGTCCAAGCTCACATTGAATCCGATTTTTACGATGTACCAGCTTTTCTCGAAGGAAAAAGCTCCTTAAACTCTATTGAAGCAGCTTTGCTGGGCCAACTCGATCAAAAGAAAGTGCTTCACCTTCAATGTCACTTTGGTTTGGACAGCATTAGTCTTGCTCGTCTTGGGGCTGAAGTAACAGCCATTGACTTCAGCGAGGAAGCCATTCGAAGCGCAAAAGAACTCGCTCGTCAATGCAAAGAAGAGGTACAGTTTATTGAGGGGGATGTTCTCCAATTTGTGCCGGACCTCGAAGGAACGATGGACATTGTGTTTGCTAGTTATGGCACCATTGGCTGGTTTGGAGACCTTGAAAAATATGCCTCCAATGTGCTCAGGTACTTGAAACCGGGCGGACGCTTCGTTTTTGTTGAGTTCCACCCATTGGTCCACATGTTTGATGATGACTTTAAAGAGATTGCTTATCCCTACACCTCTTCAGCGCTTCAGTTCGAGGAAAATGGTTCTTATGCTGGAGGAAAAGGAAAGTTCGAAATCACCTGTTGGAATCATTCGCTTGCCTCCTTTTTTCAAGCCTTTTTGAAAGCGGGCGCAGAGCTTCGTCATTTCAACGAGCACGATTACTCTCCATATGCTTGTTTTTCTGGGATGATTGAAGACCAACCAGGAGAGCACGTTGTGGCTCAATATGGCCGTAAACTGCCTTATGTCTATTCCTGTGTTTGGGAAAAAACTTAGGTCTTTTTCTCCTTTTTCTTGGCTGCCGGAAACAAGATATTGTTCAGAATTAGACGGTATCCCGCACTGTTTGGATGAAGGTTCAAATCAGTAGGAGGATCACCCACGAGGTGACGATAGTCTTCAGGATCGTGTCCGCCATAATAAGTCCACTGTCCTTGTCCGTATTCCCCATGAATGTACTTCACCGTTTGCAAGCTTTTGGTTTCTCCCATTACTGTCACATCTGACCGCAAATATTGTTTTCGGAAGGAAGTCGTTTGCCCCATGAATCCGTGAATCACGCGTTCATGACTCTGAGTGAGCATGGTGGGAATCACATCCCATTTCGCACTGAAGTCAAACAATGTGAAAAAGTCATTGAGTTCTTTGATTTTGCTATGATCAGCAGTCCCATCAATGTTGGAAAACTCATATTCCAAAGGGTCCCTCACCACTTGATAGTCTTTGAAGGCCAAGCCGTTTCCAAAATCAAGTTTCGATTGTGCTGCAGGGTCCGCGGGATCACCATCAAACATCGACTCAGCGATATCGGTATTGTGTGCTGCTAAAGCAATATCGTAGCTATCTGTTCCGCTGCACATCGTGAACAAAAAACCTCCTCCAACAACAAAGTTTTTGATCTCTGTGGCCACCTGAAGTTTCATCTGAGAAACCTTCGAGAAGCCTAATTTAGCTGCGGTTGCTTCTTGGGATCGCACTTCTTCTTGGTACCAAGCAGCATTTCGAAAGCTTCGGTAAAATTTTCCGTATTGCCCGGTAAAATCTTCGTGGTGAAGGTGAAGCCAGTCGTATTTCGGAAGCTCTCCTCGTACTATTTCTTCATCATAAACGACCGTGTAAGGAATCTCTGCGTAGGTCAGTACCAAGGTCACAGCATCATCCCAGGGCAACTTGCCTTTAGGTGAATACACTGCCACTTTTGGCGCCACATCGAGTTGAACCCGCTCCATGTTTACTTCTGGATTGGAGATCTCTGAATAAATCTGTTGGGCTTGAACGTCAGCAATCAATTGATGACTCACCCCTCGAATTTTGCATTCATTGAGGATTTCGGGATAGTTATCGATCAAGAAGCTGCCTCCTCGATAGTTGAGCAGCCATTCCACTGGAACTTGTTTTTCCAAGGTCCAAAAAGCGATGCCGTAAGCCTTCAAATGATTGGCTTGGTCTTCATCCATATGGATGAGGATTTTTGAGGCAAAAGTGCTTTGAGCCAGAAGTAAGAACAAGAATAAAAAGCCGATTCTCATGCTGAATTTTTTCTTCTAAAGGTACAACAATGCTTGTGTTTTCAAGCCCAAAAAGGTGTTAAGGACTCAGAAAGGTGGCTGGTCGAGGGCACCGTCGAAGTGTTCATCTTCGTCATCCATGGTATTGATTCGCGACGGCATGGTCATGGTTTGGGGCTGAGCAAATTCTTCATTGGGCTGCATTGCGCTTCCTCCAATACCCGCATCTGCGCTGAAGGTATCGTAATTGGCAAACTTCGCGAGGTGACCAATAAACTTCATTTTGATGGTTTCCAAGGCACCATTTCTGTGCTTCGCGATGATCAATTCACCTAAACCTTTGGTGTCGATGTTGTCCGGATGTTCGATAATTCCGTAGTACTCTGCACGATAGATGAAGCACACGATATCGGCATCCTGCTCAATCGCACCCGATTCACGAAGGTCAGACAGCATTGGTCGCTTATCTCCTCCCCTCGTTTCCACACTTCTTGAAAGCTGTGAAAGTGCGATGATGGGTACATTCAATTCTTTGGCGATGCTTTTGATGGATCGTGAGATGGACGAAATCTCTTGCTCTCGATTTCCTTTGTTGTCTCCACCACCTGTCATCAGCTGCAAGTAGTCAATGATCACCATATCAATGCCGTGCTGCGCCTTCAAACGTCGACATTTTGCCCGCAATTCGAAGATGGATAATGCAGGCGTATCATCAATAAAGAGCGGTGCTTTCGAGAGCTTTCCAATTCTTTGATGAAGTTGTTGGTACTCGTGATCTTCCAAGGTTCCTTTTCGGAGTTTTTCAGAAGAAAGTTCTGTTTCGGAGGCAATCAAACGATTCACCAACTGCACCCCAGCCATCTCCAGTGAGAATACGGCCACCGGTACTTCGTGGTCCACAGCCATGTTTCTCGCCATCGAGAGAACAAATGCTGTTTTCCCCATACCAGGACGTGCCGCAAGCACCACCATATCGGAGCGCTGCCAACCACCTGTGATCCGGTCAAGATCCGTAAATCCAGAAGGAACACCAGAAACTCCATCTACGTTTTTACGCGCACTGTCGATGTTCTCAATGGCTTGTCGCATCAAGTTCTCCATCACGTCGTAACCTTTCCGGATGTTCCCTTCAGCGACTTGAAAAAGATTGCTTTCCGCTCGGTCCAAAAGATCAAAAACATCCGTTGTTTCCTCATAGGCATCTTTCATGATCTCCGCACTGATGCGGATCAACTCACGTTGGATGAATTTTTGAGCGATGATTCTCGCGTGGAACTCAACGTTCGCAGTACTGGCAATTCGAGTGGTTAATTGAGAGATGTAATTCGCCCCTCCAGCCAAGTCCAATTGCGCTGTTTTTTTGAGCGACTGCGTTACTGAGAGAATGTCAATGGGTTCACTTTCTTGAAAAAGCTTCACCATGCACTCATAAATGTTTTGATGTGCAGGCTTGTAAAAACTCTCAGGTTTCAGAATATCAATAACAGAATTGACGGCATCTTGATGGAGCATCATCGCTCCAAGCACCGCCTCTTCAAGGTCCAAAGCTTGGGGCTGCAAGCGCCCTGAATCGACCACACTTTGTTGTAAAAGCTGGCGAGAGGTCTGCATTCTTCCAGCTCGTTTTGATGTCTTGTCCTGTTCATTCATGGGAGAACAAAAGTACATCAGCCCAAAAGAATTTAAGGCACGTTGGACGGAAAGGATATTAACGTTGCTTCTAACACCTTTTCCACAATTGTCTGAAAGGCTTGATTTCCCTACATTTAAGCATGAAAAAATACATCCTTTTTTTATCAACAGCTGTGCTTCTCTTTTTAGCTTCTTGCGATAAAGACAAGGATGAAACTTTACCACAGGTCACTTTCCTTCTGCCTTCGAGCGACTTCAATACCTATACCTTTCAGGACGACATCAACGTTCGACTGGAAGTGAATGATGATCAAGCCCTTCAGCTCCTCACCGTTCGTATTGAACACAACGGCTCTAATGCAATTCTTGGAGTCCAGAACAAATCCTTGAGCGGCGCCAGTGATGAAGTACTTCTACTTTTCCCCTTCGATAACATTCATCTTCCGGGCGGAACCTACACCATTTCGGCCACCGTGGAAGATGCTGCTGGAAATACCAAAAGCGCTTTTCGCGAGCTGAGCCTTTTTGAGGTTCCCTTGGAAAGAGAAAGCATCGGTATTTTGAGGTCTTCGGGCAATAGCCTGAGTGCAGACACCTTGAATAGTTCCGGCACGTTCAATCCCGCTTGGTCGGGTACCGGAACATTCAGTACGCTTTTTATGAGCAGCTATTTCCAAGAACTGCTTGTTGGTGAAGCAGACAATGCCAGCATTCAATTCGTCAATACTCAAACCTGGCAAAACGAAAGTGGATTTCAAGTTACCTCAGGCATTGGAGAGGATCAGATTCGGGACATTGTTTTCGATCGTGAGCGACTTCTATATTACGCAGCATTTTTTGAAGGCCCCATCCGGATATTGGGAGAGAACGGTGTGCAAAAAGGCAGCATCGATTTGCCCTTGAATTATCGCCCCATACGTTTAAGCGTGAATGAAAACATCCTAATGGTTCAAGCAGCGCAGGTAGGAAGCAACAATCAAGTGCTTATTCAATACAATGCCTTTACAGGGATTATCGAACAAACCAATGCCATCGAAGGAGAGCTTTATGCTATGGTTCCGTTTGAAAGTGGTTTTTTATTGTTTCGGGGTGAAGGAGGGAATGTGGAGCTGGAACGGTATTCGAGCAATGGATTCATTACCAATCTGCCCTGGTTGGTTTCGAATGAAGCCATTTCTGAAGTTATTCCCCTTGAAAACGGATTTTATGCTGTGGCGCATGAAGATGGGGTTTATCTTCATCAATTTGGAACTTCTGTGTTCTTTTCCGGTTCGAACAATGGCATAGAAGCACAAGATCTTGCTTTTGATCCTGTAGGCAATCAACTTTATGCTTTGGACGGGGCAGCGCTCCATCAAATAGTGCTCTCTTCGGGAAGTATTATTCAAAGCTTTAGCGTTCCTGCCGATGCTCAAGAGGTGTTCATTCAGTTGAACAAGTAAACACTCAATACTCCAGTAAGGGTGCTTTCCAAATTCCTCGTCCGAAAGTACCTGCATAGATGGTTCTTGTCACTTTATTCTTTCGAAGGACTTCAATGTAGGTGCCTGGGAGACCATCAAGAAGGGTCCACTCGCGTTCATCTTTAGATTTACTGAATACTCCCTGATTGCTTCCCAGATAGAGTCGTTCACGAACCGGGTCATAACAGAGTGAATGACACACCATCATTTTCAAATTTGCGCTAACATCAACAAAACGCTTCCCATTGAAGCGACAAACCGTATTGAAATTCTCGGGATCTTTATACACCAACCAACAAGTACTGGGTTCCTTTTCATCCACTACCAAGTCACTGATCCAACCGTTTTTAGGCAATTCTGGAAGGAGGGTCCAGCTCACTTCATCAAGGGGATCCATGGCGTTCATGCACACTGCTACAAGTGGGCGGTGTTTTTCCTCTCTTAGGATGTAGGCATAAACCACGTTGGGATGATTTTCACTCACAAAGACCTTATAGCAGGTCAACGCTTCTGGGTGAATTGTTTTGACATCGAGAATGACCTCGTGTACTTTGGCATAATCACTGCTTCGAACAACCTTAGATCCTGCGCTGAAGAGGACTTCCGGGTTTTTGGGAGATATTTTGAATGAAGAGTGCCACTCTGATCGGGTAAGTCTGCTTGAGGCCACCCTGGGATAGGTCTCTCCTCCATCTTCACTCATGTGGATGTATCCAAATTGACGTGTTGTATAGCGAATTTGAGAGTTTCGCGGATCAATCGCACAGTCAAAGCCATCCCCCCAATTGACATGTGTCCATCCCCGGTCATCCAACTGATTTCCTCCTGTATCGTAGGCGCCGTAGACAAGAATCTCTTCCTGGCTTTGCGCCACATCCAAACCAAAGGTGTTACTTACTCCAATACCTTCGTCGGAGTTCTCAAAGGTGAGCCCACCGTCCTTACTCACCGAAACTCCACCATCATGCGCCGCCCAAAGGTGTTTTTCGTTTGGGGCGAAGAGGAGGTGATGCAAGTCGTCATGCATTTGATTCTTTTCAATTTTCTCGAAGGACTTCCCGCCGTCCAAACTTCTATATACTGGCTTTACGTTCCCACACAAAACCAAATTGGAATCAATGGGAGAAACGGTAAACGCTCTTGCTCTCGATACGAGCATGTTTCCCATCCCTTCAGAAAGGTCTTTTTGCAACTCCCAACGATCTTCCTTCCAACGATATTTGTAGAGAAATGCTGCTCCGTCTTTGCTTTGCGAGAATTGCGTACCCCTGGTAATCACCGCGTAAACAAATTCGCCGTTGGCTTGAGTACATTCAATGCTAATTCTTCGAAAGGGGTATTTCTCCTGACCGGGAAGCACAGGTACATTGCGCTTTTCCCAAGTTGCCCCACAATCCATACTCATCATCAGTTCTTCGCCCGATGCGAACACCACTGATGGTTCACTGGGGAGAATTTCGATGTCATAAAAGTGGGAAAAAGCCATTTGCTTCCATCGCACCTTTTTGGCTTCATCCAAGGCATTGTTGCTCACAAAAAGCCCTTGATTGGAGGCATAAAACACACGGTTAAAATCACAAGGATGGGCCAATACTTTGCAAGAATAGAGTCGTTCACCTATTTCAATGGCCGGCTCAATTAAGCTCCTTCCGTTGATGTTCTCGTAGCTTTTTCCTTGATCCATAGTTCGCCACAAGCCGTCGGAAAACATGAACTTGTCATCACCGTCTCCGGTGGCCAGGATCCATTGTTTTTTATTGAGCGGGTTGGTGGTGATGGTTGAAACTCCAGAAATGGGAAGCTGATCTGTTCCTGCTACGGTCCATTTCTTTCCATTGTTTTTACTGAGGAACAAACCACCCGTGGGAGAGCAGGCGAAGAGTCGGTGATGTGCTTCGTCGTAATGCAAAAAGTTGATTCTACCCGTACCGTTTCCTCGTCCTCTCGCATAGCTCGGGATTGCAGAGCTAGGTGCATCATTCTCCTGGGGTTGGATGTTCGGCCCCACACAAGTCCAATCCCAATCTACGGCGTTTTTAATCTTGGGATTTGAAAAAGCTTCGTACTCATTGGCCACGGCTTGCTTCTGGTCCAAGGAAGTGCTTCTGGCGGCATAGAATTCTTCGCACTTCACATATTCCCTTTCCGTAAATATGTCCTTTTCAGAATTCACGTTTGAAAGAATAAAGAAGAACGCGATCAAGATTAAAAGCACGAAAATCGATGTCCCACCAATAATCAGTTGCTTTCGTTTCCGTCCTTCTTCCTTTCTTTTCATGCTATTAAGATACGAGTCGTGAATCAAAGAGCATCTTAAACCAGATCAAAAAAAAGGTGTCCAACTAACGAAGGACACCTTTTTCGAATGTGTATCACACTAATTCAGCAGTGTGTAAATGCTTTAGCAGTGTGCAAATGCATGTTTTATACAAAGCACAAATGCTAAACCCTACTCTATATTCCAAAAGCTTTTTTGAGGTCATCTACTCGGTCTAACTCTTCCCAAGGGAACAAGTTAACTTCCAAAATCTTCTCTTCACCGTTCCCATTAGAAAAGCGTTTGGTTACGGTTTGTGGTTTTCTACCCATATGTCCGTAAGCCGCTGTTTCTTTATAAATTGGTGATCTGAGATTGAATCTTTTCTCAATGGCGTAAGGGCGCATATCGAACAACTCCAAAATCTTCGCGGCAATTTCGCCATCACTGAGGTCTACATGTGCGGTACCGTAGGTATTAACATATAGTCCCATTGGTTGGGCAACTCCAATTGCGTAAGCTACTTGAACAAGCGCTTCGTCACAGATCCCTGCAGCGACCATATTTTTCGCAACATGGCGAGTTGCATAAGCAGCCGAACGATCGACTTTACTCGGATCCTTTCCAGAGAATGCTCCTCCACCATGAGCACCTTTACCACCGTAAGTATCTACAATGATTTTTCTTCCGGTGAGTCCAGTATCTCCGTGTGGTCCACCAATCACAAATTTACCGGTTGGGTTCACGTGCAATTTGAAAGGCTTATCGAAGAGTGCTTGAACAGCCGGACCGTATTCGGCCTTCACTTGTGGAATAAGAATGTTTTTTACGTCTTCATGAATCTTTCTGAGCATCGCCTCGTCTTCATCAAATGCATCGTGCTGCGTTGAAAGAACGATAGCATCGATTCCAATGGCCTTGTGGTCATCTGAATATTCAATGGTTACCTGACTTTTTGCATCAGGTCTGAGGTAGGTCATTTGTTCACCTGCCTTACGGATGGAAGCCAAATTTTTAAGAAGTGCATGCGAGATGTCCAGCGCAAGAGGCATATAGTCTTTTGTTTCGCGACAAGCATAGCCAAACATCATTCCTTGATCTCCCGCACCTTGCTCTTCCTTGATGGTACGTTCAACACCTTGATTGATATCATCGGACTGTTCATGAATAGCACTCAAGATACCACATGAATTAGCATCGAACATGTACTCGCTTTTCGTATAACCGATTTCCCGGATTACATCACGGGTAATTTTCTGGACATCGAGATAGGTATTGGACTTCACCTCACCGGCAAGCACAACCTGACCTGTGGTCACGAGTGTTTCGCAAGCCACCTTCGCGTCTGGATCAAACGCTAAGAAGTGATCAATAAGCGAATCAGAGATCTGATCGGCAATTTTATCTGGGTGTCCTTCTGAAACAGATTCAGAGGTAAAAAAGTATGACATATTTTTCTGCTTAAACTTTAATGCCGTGAGGCTTCATGCAAATGTATAATAATGTGCTCAAGGAAGCTCCACATGAACAAGAAGTACAATTATTTCTTTCTAAAGAAAAGACGAATCGGCACTCCTGCGAAATCGAACTCTTCTCTCATTTTGTTTTCTAGGAACCTTTTGTAAGGATCTTTGATGTATTGGGGGAGGTTGCAATAGAAAGCAAATGTAGGAACCTGTGAGGTGATCTGAGTGATGTACTTAATCTTCACATATTTCCCTTTGATTGCTGGAGGGGGTTTATTTTCGATGATGGGAAGGAAAATATCGTTCAACTTGGACGTTGGGATTTTCATTTTCCGATTTTCGAAAACGCGCAAGGAGGTTTCCAGTGCTTGGAGGATTCTTTGCTTGGTAACATTACTTGTGAAGATGATCGGTACATCAACGAAGGGAGACATCTTTTCAAGGATCTTTTGCTTGTAGCTCTCATGGGTCTTGTGGTCTTTTGAAACGAGGTCCCATTTGTTCACCAAGACCACTACTCCACGGTAACTATTCACCACTTGATAGAAGATTGAAATGTCTTGACGATTCATTCCGTCTTGGGCATCGATGAGCACAAGGCACACATCACTTTTGTCAATGGCCTTGATCGTTCTCACTGCAGAGTAGAACTCCAGCTGGTCATCCATCTTTTGTTTCTTGCGCAGTCCGGCAGTATCAATGATCTCCATATCGAAACCAAAGGCCTTGTACCTTGTGTGGACGGAGTCTCGGGTTGTCCCAGCAACATCGGTCACAATGTTACGCTCCTCACCGAGAAGGGTATTAATGAAGGTTGATTTACCTACATTCGGTCGACCAACAACAGCCAATTTCGGCACATCCGAATCTTCCTCTTCTGGAATTTCGGGAAGGAGTTCAACCAAGCGGTCGAGCATTTCACCTGTACCGTAACCATTGTTTGCACTGATGCTAAAGATTTCTTCAGCCAATCCTAGAGAATAGAATTCAGCAGTACCAAACTCTTTCACAGCTGTATCCACTTTGTTGGAAACAAGCATAATTGGTTTACCTGAGCGTCTAAGAAGTTCAGTAACCGTAAGATCGAGATCAGTAATTCCCGTGGTTACATCCACGAGGAAGAGCACCAAGTCTGCCTCTTCGATTGAAATCTTCACCTGTTCACGGATAGCGTGTTCAAACTTATCATCTGAGTTGGTGATGTATCCACCTGTATCGATGACAGTAAAATCGTGTCCTGCCCAATGAGCACGGCCATATTTACGATCTCTTGTCACACCACTGGTTGGATCGACGATAGCGTCGCGTGTTTCCGTGAGGCGGTTAAAGAGAGTTGATTTGCCCACATTGGGACGACCGACAATGGCCACAAGATTATTCATGCGGTAAAATTATTAATTAGAGCTTGGCTCAGGAATTTTGGATTAAGGCCAAATGGGTTCATCCTCATCATTGAGGAACGGAGACCATTGGATTTCGACAATTTGGTCGTTGTCTACCCACATATTGATGAAGACATCATAGAGGGCGATCACTTTTTGACCGTCTTCCATGTCTTGCACCTCGTAGTCACCAAGATCAAGGTCATCTATTTTCTTGATCGCCTCCATTACGGAGAGGTTCATGAATTCGTGGCCTTCGATATTGAGTTTGGGGTTATTAGCAGAGATATTTCCCAACTTCCAATCGTCGTGTTCATCGAAGGAGATTGAGAAGTTGTATTGATCATAGTGCCAAGCTTCAATCGATTCTTTATCGTCTTCCTCATCGAGTTTGATCATTTCGATCTCGTCGGGTTTTCCGATAATTCGTTCTACTTGCTCTTTTGATAGACCGAAACGCAGTGTTTCGAATCCTTTACCTGGTAGTACATGTTCCATAATATGTGCAAGTTATGAAATGGCTTTGGGTTCTGTTTTTTTTGGTAAAAAAAAATCCCCTCGAAGTGAGGGGATTCTTTAAAAGCGGCGTCGACATACTCTCCCGGAATACCAGTACCATCTGCGCTAATGGGCTTAACTTCTCTGTTCGGAATGGGAAGAGGTGGACCTCATTGCAATAGACACCTAAAATCGTTGATAAGATATTAGATTACAATCTTCAATCACATCATAATATGTGACATATCGGTAGAGAAATTTTAACTTTATAAGCTTTCGAGTCATTAGTACTACTCAGCTTTGACATCACTGCCTTTACACTTGTAGCCTATCAACGTTGTCGTCTTCAACGGCTCTCAACGAAATCTCATCTTGAGGTGAGTTTCGCGCTTAGATGCTTTCAGCGCTTATCTCATCCGAACGTAGCTACTCTGCAGTGCAGCTGGCGCCACAACAGATACACCAGAGGTTCGTCCATCTCGGTCCTCTCGTACTAGAGACGGGTCCTCGCAAATTTCGTACGCCCACAACAGATAGAGACCGAACTGTCTCACGACGTTCTGAACCCAGCTCGCGTGCCACTTTAATGGGCGAACAGCCCAACCCTTGGGACCTTCTCCAGCCCCAGGATGTGACGAGCCGACATCGAGGTGCCAAACC
>CALKGK010000028.1 GCA_938085105.1 uncultured Flavobacteriales bacterium | reverse complement strand
TCGTTCATCACAATGGAAGTGGCGTAAGAGGTAAATCCTTCGTCCATCCATTCATACAAGCTTTCGTTGGTAGCGAGCACACCTTGGTACCAGCTGTGTGCGGCTTCGTGCACGCTTACACCCACTAAACTTCTGAGGTTTCTTTTACCAGTAATGAGTGTAGCCATAGGATACTCCATACCACCGTCACCACCTTGAATAATGGTGTATTGCGGGTATGGATATTCGCCGCAATGTTCGCTCAATAAAGCAAAAGCTTGATCAACAAAACGGGGTAATTCTTCCCAATTGGCGTTGAATTCGGGGTCGTCTTGATACAAGAAGTGGAAGGTCACTCCACTCTCACTTTTCAATTGTTTATGTTGGTAATCTGGGTCGGCGGCCCATGCGAAGTCGTGCACGTTTTCAGCTACCCATTGCCAAGTTTGTTCTCCACCTACTTTTTGCTCTACCGGACCATCGCTATAGCCGTGTCCGATTTCTTGGGCATTTTTCAAAACACCTGTTCCACCAATGACATACTCTGAGGGTAGGGTAATGTTCACCTTAAAATCGCCCCAAACACCGTGGAATTCCCTTCCAATGTAAGGATTGGCATGCCAGCCTTCGTAATCGTACTCACACATTTTAGGGTACCATTGGGTCATGGAAAATTCAATCCCCTCGGCATTGTTCCATCCTGAGCGACGAATTTGTAAAGGAACTTGTGCATCCCACACCATTTCAAAAAGCACGGTTTGTCCGGGTTCAATGGCTTCGGGAAGTTGAACTTCAAGAATGGTTCCCACAGTTTCGAAATCAACATTCTTCCCGTTCATGCTCAAGCGCTTCACCTTGATCCACCCTTGCTCTTCTTCGCTTAAATTGGCAATGCGGTCGCCCACACGTGGGTCGGGATCAGCAATGGTTCGAGAACGAACATCCATCATACTTCCAGGTTGAAAAGCATTGAAGAAAAGGTGGTAAAAGACCTTTTTCAGGCGTTCAGGCGAGTTATTGGTATAGCTCAATTTCTGTCTGCCCTCATACTGGTGCTTTTGAACGTCCATTTTAATGTCCATTTCATAATTCACCCTTTGCTGCCAGCGCTCTTGTTGAGCGAGAACAGTGGTGCTAAGAAGAAGTATGCTGCTGAAAAGAAAAAGTGCTGCTTTCATAAATTCGTTGAATGAGTGAGTAAAAATAGGCATTCGGAGGGCCTTAGAAAAATCAGGTGCTGCTGACTCCCGCGATGAGGAATTCCCGAACCGGTGTGGCGGCTTTCCAAGAGGTGAGGACGATGTCCAATAACTTCTCAGAAGTCACGGTTTTCGGATCCATTTCTTCCATGTAAAAGAAGTCTTTATTGGCGATGAGCGGTGTGCTCTCCATGTGTCCTTTGAATTCTTTCGGCAAGATTTTGTTTTTGTCGCCCATGATTTCTCCATAATGCTTCACAAAATCTTCATCTTCAATGGCTTTCTGCAATGCTTTTGGGTTTTTGCTGATGTAGTCTCTCAAAAAGTAAAGCTCTTCTTTGTCCACCCCATACAATCCACCCCCAACGGTGAGCGATGCTGCCGAAAAGTTGATGTACAAACCGGGATAATTCCTGTTTTTCTTCCCGCCAGGTGCAATCACGGCCGATACGTGGGTTTGATAGGGTGTTTTGTCTTTGGAAAAACGCACGTCCCGATTGATGCGAAACATGGCGTGCTTGGTTTCAATGTTGAGGGCAGGGTTTTCTTTGGCCAGTTCAGCAATGAGGGTTTTTAGGAAGTGCTTGAAGGGCTCTCGAACTTCGGTTTCATATCGCTTTCGGTTCTCATCAAACCAATCTTTGTTGTTGTTGGCGGCGAGTTCTTTGAAGAAGGCGATAAAATCGTCATTGAAGTAGGACATGGTCGTTCTTTTTGTTTTTTCGGGTTGATGAAGGACTGGCTTATGGCTCGGGAACTTCATCAAGATGAGGTGCAGTCACCTCTGGTTCATCATCATCAAAAACAATGTCTTGGGGCGGAAGGGAATAAACTCGGGCTTCTTCCAAGGGATTGATGGGATTGAGGAAATGCAAAAGTCGGTCCAATAATCCGGGCTGGAAGGTGGCCATGTATCGGATGTTGGGCATGAGCTCTTTCACTTCTTCAACTCGTTCATCAATTCCTCCGCTTCCATAGAATACGATGTAATTCGGTCGTTTTTCCAAGGTGCTCGAAGTTACTTGGTGCTTCAGTACGTCGTTATTGGCGTGGGAATAGTGATTGTGGTAAGCGGTCCACACACCAGTGTAATGCTGCGGCGACATGATTTGGTCTTGAACTCCAACGCTGATGAAATTGTGGAGGTCACCTTGCTGATAAAGAAAGTACATGCTTTCTACCCGCGATTTTTTGGTGTAGCTGAAGGTAAGGACAATCATTCCCAAGATGTTCACCACCCAGAAGAAGGCCCAGAGTCCTGACAACAATTTGGCGTGCGAACACCAGTATTTTGATTCCAACACAAAACGTTTCCAACCATAGGCGCCTACAGTGATGAGCAAAGGAAGTGCGGGAAGGATGAAGCGTTCTTGTTTGTTGGGGTAAAAGGAGTGAAAAATCAAAAAGGCGAGCACGGGCAAGACCATGAGGAGCTGTTTTTTCCATTCCCGTAGAAATCCAAAAACCAACATCACACTGAGTGGTGGAACCAAGAAGCCAAGGATGGTAAGGATGTATTGGTACCAAGGACCTTGAGGATATCCTGCTACATTTTTGGGGTCTGCATTGTACTCCATGTACACTTGAAGCTGCTTGAAGGGTTCGCCCCATATGAAATAATCGGGGAGCTGACCTAAGGAGAAGAAAAACAAGGAACTAAATCCCAAAGCGATGGCACCTTTGAGCTGTTTTTGAAGCAATAGCACAATCCCCAATCCAATTCCAAACACGCCACACTGATAGCGCAATGTGGTTGCGATACCAATACCAATTCCAGCAATCAAATAATGTTTGATTTTGGTCGATCCTTGGTGCTTCAGCAAGAGATAAAAACTCCACATGAGCGGAGGGATGCATACCATTTCAATGAGGTTTCGAACCGAAAAATTCGGCATGAACGCCAAGAGGGCCAAAACAAGTCCTACCGTTCTCGGAACGTCCTTCATTCTCTCATCTTTCTTGCTCAACAATTCAGCAATTCGAAATCCAAAAAAGACAATCAAAAGGGAGTAAAGTGCGTGAAAGAAACGGATGAGGTACATCTGCATTTTTGGGTCTTCAAGTCCCATGGCGTGAAAGGCCTTCAAAACCAGGTACTGACTACCAACGTAAGCAAAGTTGAAAGGGTGTTCTTGACCTCCTTCTGGGATGTTCCAAGGCAGCCAGTTGTTGTAATCTTCCCCCACAGCCCAACTCGATGCTGCTTCAATCACCAAAAAATGATCGTCGTGCATCAAATATCCTTGGGCAAACATTACGGCACACATTCGCACAACTAAAGCGATGAGCAACACACTACCCAAAGGATAGCGCTCCCAATACATGCGCAATTGATTCATGCCGCAAAGATGAGCATTTTAATTCAAGAATGGGATTCAAAGACCGACTTGCTCGCTCCACCAGTTTCTTAAAACATGCAAATTCCAAAGTGCGCTGTTCAAGCTTTTATCACCAGACCGATAGGCCTTGATGCTCGTTTGAATGGACTCGGCGTTCAGCTGCATGGCTTGGCAGAAATCAGGGGAGGCACAGGCAGTTAATTTTTCCTGCAGGATGCCTTCCAACAGTTGATCCAAAGGAAGCTCAAAACCGCGCTTTGGTCGGCTGAGTATTTCTTGGGGCAGGTGTCGCTTGGCAAGGTCACGAAGAATTTGTTTTCCCTGTTTTCGACCAAATTTCATTTCTGAAGAAAGTCCGTTGGCAATTTTCACTACTTCAAGATCAAGAAAAGGAACACGCACTTCCAAACCAAAATGCATGCTCATGAGATCAACTTTGCTTAGCATGTCGCCACAAAGCACGTGTCGCTGATCGTTGTAAAGCACTTCTTGAAGTTCTTCCTTACTGTCCAAACTGTAAAATCTGGGCGAGAACTTGGTTTGGGTCCAAGCGCGGATGTCTTCCTCTTTCGCAAAACTCCTCAATTCTTGATAGCGCTCTTCCTTGTTCATTCCAAGAATACGTTGAAATTTCTGTGCTTTTCGAAGGGCATTTGAACCTTGCGTGTTTCTGTTTCCAACAGGAAAAAAAGAACTGAAATTGGCGGCGCTTTTCAATAAAAATCCAGGGTTCAAAGCCATGAGGTGCCCGCGATGCTTTTCATATCCTGCAAACAATTCATCGGCCCCGTCTCCACTCAATACAACGCTCACTTCTTGTTTCACTTTTTTGGAGAGCAAAGACATCAATAGGGCAGAGGAATCCCCAAAAGGCATACCGAGTTTCGCTCCAAAGTGCAATGCGCTTTCTTCGAGTTCTTCTTTTGAAATGATGAAGGACTGATGTTCGCTGCCAATAAATTGAGCGCTGTGATAGGCCGCGGCACTTTCATCGAAAAAAGAAGCATCTTCAAAGCCAAGGGTATAGGTTTTCAGTTTCGGGTCGATTTGCTTAGCGATGGAAGCAATGAGAGCCGAATCCAAACCACCACTGAGAAATGAGCCTAATTGAACGTCAGAGATCATTCTTTTTTCAACGGCTTTGAACAATGTTTCTTCAAGCTGGTCAATGCTGGTTTTCTGATTCCCTTTGGAATGTGTAAAACTGGAGGATAGGTCAAAGTGCTGTTCCATCTTGCACTTGCTTTCGTGCTGCTCCAGAAGTACGCCAGGAGGAAGGGAGTAGGTGTTGTTGATGATTGCATTCTCGCTATTGTAGGAAAAGCGAAGAAATTCATGAGTTCCAGGGGGAGAAGGCACAGGAGTTTGATCCAAGAAAGGGAGGAGTCCTTTAAGCTCAGAACTGAAGAAGAAACCACCATCCTTGTTTTCTGAATACCATAGAGGCTTGATTCCCAAAGGGTCTCGAGCGAGGAGGAGTTTTTTATTGCTGAAGTGATAGTAAGCGATGGCGTAGCATCCCTGCAATTTTGGAAGAAAGTCTTTGCCAAAATGCTTGAGTCCTTCAGCCAGAACCTCGGTGTCGCCCTCCGTTCGGAATTCGCTCCCAAGTGCTACAAGTTCTTCCCGAAGTGCTTTGAAGTTATAGATTTCTCCATTGAAGAGGAGAACAGCGCTTTCGTCAGAAGTAAGAAAGGGTTGATTGCTTCGTTCGTCGAGGTCCAATACAGCCAAGCGAGCATGAGCGAAATGAATTTGGTCTTTGGAAAAGGTCCCAAGGGCATCCGGACCCCGATGTGCAATGTTTTGAATGGACTGTGAGAGTTGCTCGAGTACTTGATCCTTCGAGCAGGAGGAGTTGATGATGCCGCTAAAGCCACACACGGTACATCAGGCTTTAAAACCAGCTCCCCAAGAACCGGAGAGGTCTTTTTGGAGTCCGATCATCTTCACACAAGCCACTGCAGCTTCTGTTCCTTTGTTGCCGTGTTCACCACCCGAGCGAGCTCTTGATTGTTCGATGTTATCGTCGGTCAACACACAAAAGATAACCGGTTTTTGAAACTTAAGCCCAACGTCTTTGATCCCTTGGGCCGCTGCCTGACAAACAAAATCGAAATGGGCGGTTTCCCCGCGAATCACAGAACCAATGGCAATGACGCCATCTACGCGCTCGTAGTCAAGACAGAGTGATGCTGCAAGGGGAAGCTCATAGGTTCCAGGAACGTGCTTAATGATGATGTTTTTGTCATCCATTTTGGCTTCGTGGAGGACCTCCAAAGCGCCTTTGAGCAGACCATTGGTGATTTCGTCGTTCCACTCAGAAACAACGATCGCCACCCGTTTCCCAGTCATGCTGGGGAGCGAAGTGGCGTCGTATTCACTTAAATTCTTATTGATGGTTGCCATATACAGCGGAGTTTAATCTTAAGACAACTCGGCTTTCAACATGGCGAGGTATTTCTTAGCGTCGTTGCTCTGTTGAGCAGTGGGGTACTTTTCAGTAATGTCTTCAAACAAACCTTTCGCAGCTTCCTTATTCCCCAATTCCATGTTCGCAACAGCTGCTTTGTACATGTAAATTGGCGCTGTAAATGCTGCTCCGTTACTTCCTTTTGCTTTATTAACAGCTTTCGTTAAGAAGGTCAAACCTTCAGCTACGTTACCCATTTCAACGTGACAATCACCAATGTTTCCAGTGGCGAGAATGCTCATCACGTCATCGTTAAAGTTGGCTTGTTGGAAGTGCTCAATAGCAGATTCGAAGTCTCCACGATCTCTATAGATGATGCCCATGTTGTAATGTGCACGCATTGCCGCTTTCGTTCCGTCGTGTTGTTCAACGATGTCCAAAAAGCCTAAGTACAGCCCGTCACCTTCCAAAGCTAGGTCAAGCGAATCAATCTCAAAGTATTGTTCTGCTTTCCAGCTGGCTTCGTTTGCCTCGTTTTCAGTTGGTTGAACGATGAGGTACTTGTAACCAATGATGGCAAGCACTACCAAGATGGCGGCGCCAATACCCATGGCAAGTCCTTTTCTATTGCGATCAATAAAAAGTTCGGTTTTCGTGTACACCTCTTGTACATCAACGATTGTTTCTTCGGCGTTGTCTTTCTTGGCCATAATTATCCAATTTTCAAGGCGACAAAAATAGGTTTTTTTTTGAGAGTTCCTTGAATTGCACCTCATTTCGCGAAAACTTATGCACATGGAAGCGTGTTCCTCTTAGTATTTGGTAATTTTGATTTCTAAATACTTGCAGTGCATCTAGACGAACTTTCCCTTCTCAATTTTAAAAACTATTCATCGGCGAACTTTTCCTTCTCCCCGGAGGTCAATTGTTTGGTGGGCTTGAATGGGAGTGGAAAAACGAATGTGCTCGATGCGGTGTACTATTTGAGCTTCTGCAAAAGCTACTTTAACATGATGGACACCCAAAATGTGCGTCATGATGAGGGCTTCTTCATGGTTCAAGGAACATTTATTCGGAAGGAAGAACGGGACCTGGTCCAATGTGCGGTGAAGAAAGGACAAAAGAAGAAGGTCAGTAGAAATAAAAAGGAATACACGCGTTTGGCAGATCACATCGGTATGTACCCAGCCGTGATGATTTCTCCCAATGATACCGATATCATTAGGGAAGGAAGCGAGGTGAGGAGAAAGTTCATCGACGGGGTCATCTCCCAATACAATAAAGCTTATCTCGATCAATTGATTCAATATAATAAGGTATTGCTTCAAAGGAACAATTTGCTCCGTTACTTCGCAGAGAATAGAACTTTTGACGCTGATAACTTGGAAGTGTGGGATGCGCAATTGTGTCAGCTAGGAGAGAAGATCCATGCAGAACGGAAACGCTTTTTGGAAGACTTTGTTCCGGGTTTCAATACCATTTACCAACGTATTTCGGGTGGGAGAGAGCAGATGAGCATCGACTACAAGAGTGACTTCCTTGAAGGTGATTTTTCTGAACTGATTTTGGAGGTGAGAGGAAAAGACCGTCAACTGAGAAGAAGTACTGTTGGAACGCATAAAGATGATTTGTCCTTTTTGATTGACGGACACCCCTTGAAGCGTTTTGGCTCTCAAGGACAACAGAAAAGTGTGCTGATTGCTTTGAAACTGGCCCAATTTGAATTCATCGAAAGTGCCACTAAAGTGAAGCCTATTTTGCTTTTGGATGATATCTTTGATAAGTTGGACGATTCCCGCGTTGAAGCATTGATGAAGTTGGTGAGCGAGCAGCATTTCGGACAAATTTTCATCACCGATACCCACGATGGAAGAGTGCCCGAGCTTTTTGAAGCTACTGGAGCGGAGGTAAAAGTATTTAAGGTGAACAATGCCGAAATTGAAGAACTAAACCCACATAAAAATGGCTAGAAGAAGCAATGCACAGCCACTTGCAGAAGTGATTGATGAGTTATTGAGGGTTTACGGACTCAATCGAAAAATGGATGAAGTGCTCGTCAGAGAGGCTTGGGAAGAATTGATGGGGCCGGCCATCATCAAACAGACGAACTTCGTCAAGCTTGAAAAGAACCATTTGAGCTTGAGCATGAACAGCGCGGTACTCAAAGAGGAATTTTCCTATTCCAAAACCAAAATCAAAGAACTGCTCAACAAGCACATCGGTCGGGAAATTGTGCACAGCGTTGAAGTCCGTTAAGTCGGATCAAGACCACTTCACGCTATTTCCGTCCCCAATGATGCCCAAAAAGCAACTTTTTTCCTGAGTTCTTGTATATTTGGAAGGGTACAGAGCGTCTTTTCTGTATTTACTGCAAGGATCCTTTTTTATGAATTTACTTTTTACAAAGAAACGTGTTGCCTCAGCACTCATTCTCATGGGTGCCTTGGGCGTTGTTTTGCTTTTCAGCTTTGGCTTCCGTTCTGAGAAAACACCGAATTACCACAGTGCTGAAGACATGAAAATGTTCCAAGCGGCGGTAGCAACAAATCTCCCTCTTGGAAGCAATGATCTTTTCACGGGGTCAGGAAAATGCGCGGGGTGTCACGGACACGATCCCACGGAATACGCTGGATTTACTGAAGGCGGTTGGGATGTGAATGTTGCCGATTTCTGGAGGTCGAGCATCATGGCGAATTCAGCAAAGGATCCTTTGTGGAGAGCAAAAGTGAGCCATGAAGTAGCAGTAAACCCCGATCACCAACTGGAACTTGAAAACAAGTGTACTGCTTGTCACGCCCCACTGGGGAATTTCAACCATGCTTACAACGAAGAAGACCACTACACCATGGCGATGCTTGTTTCAGACAGCCTAGGATTGGACGGAGTGAGTTGCGTTGCTTGTCACCAACAATCTCCCCGCGATATTGGAACTACTTTCAGTGGTGAGTTAGCCTTTGTGGAAGATACCGTATATGGTCCACACGGTGGTCCTGAAGACGATATTCCACTCTTCGGCCAGCCAATGACCAGTTTCGTAGGTTACGAACCGCTTTACAGTGAGCACATCTCCGAAAGTGAGACCTGCGCAGGATGCCATACCTTAATTACTGCTACCGCTGACTTGGAAGGGAATCTTACCGGAGGTAAATATGTGGAGCAAGCCACCTATCACGAATGGTTGAACAGTGTTTATGCTGACAATACGGACCCCATGGGCCAAGAATGTCAAGGCTGCCACATGCCAAGAATCGATGAAGGAGTGGTCATTTCATCCAATTACATCTTCCTTCAGCCAAGAACACCTTACTCTTTACATACCATGGTTGGAGCCAACACCTTCATGTTGACCATGTTCAAAAACAACATGGATGAATTGGGCATTGCAGCAACTGAAGAACAACTGGATTCTACCATTGCCTATACCATGGACATGCTTCAAAATCAAAGTGTTGATCTTGCTTTGGAAGAGAGTTATTACGAAGAAGATACTCTGGCATTTACCGTTACATTGTTAAATAAAGCTGGGCACAAGTTTCCATCTGGCTACCCAGCAAGAAGAGCATTCATTGAATTCATAGCTACTGACGATGAAGGAAATGAGTTGATGCGAAGCGGTGTGATTCAAGATGATTATGAAGTAGAGGGGCAGGATGAACTTTACGAGCCACATTACGACGTGATTACCAATAACGATCAAGTTCAAATTTATGAGCAAGTGGTGAGCGACGTTGAAGGAAACCCAACAACCGTTTTGGAGCGAATGGATCATTTGATCAAAGACAACCGATTGGCACCGATTGGCTTTAGCTCTGATCACCAGGTGTATGACACGACCTTAGTGGCAGGATTGGCTTTGAGCGACGAGAATTGGAACAAAATTGATGGAGTGGAAGGGTCTGGATCAGATGTGGTGACCTACAAAATCGCAATGAACGGATATGAAGGAAGCGTGAATGTGAGCGCGAAACTTTATTATCAGTCGGTAC
Organism: uncultured Flavobacteriales bacterium; assembly: GCA_938085105.1. GTDB lineage: Bacteria > Bacteroidota > Bacteroidia > Flavobacteriales_D > Sanyastnellaceae > CALKGK01. The sequence continues at coordinate 11,686 of CALKGK010000028.1, read as the reverse complement.
CACCAAAATGGCTTGAAGAAATGTTCAGCTACGATACACCGGAAATTGAGTGGTTCCAAGAGAAGTACCTCGAACAAGGTGCAGCTCCAGTCTTGGTGCAAGAACAAAGTGTGGTGAGTGTGGTGGATTTGGTTCAAAACAGAGCTTTGTCAGACATCAAAGTATATCCCAACCCAAGCACACAAGGATTCGTGAACATTCAATCGAAAGACACCCGCATCACCAATGTGAGTGTTTACGACATGCGCGGACAATTGATCTCAAGTACACCACTCAACGGTGTGTTCTACCGAGTTGATTTGCCAGACACTCCGGGGACCTACCTGGTGGTGATTGATACCCCAAAAGGTCAAAAAGTAGAACGCATTTTACGCTGGTGATGATTAGCGAACTCTTGTTATGAGGCAAGAGAAAGGACCAGCGAAATAAATAGGTATTAAAAAAGGGAAGCATTGCGCTTCCCTTTTATTTTCTGAACAAACACACCTAAGCGTGTCTGTTTTGCAATCATATTCGGCTTATTGACCTTGTCCTAAAGAGAAAGCTCTTTTACCGTCGAAGGAGTAGAGGTTTTCAGTTTTTACAACGTCGATGTTCTCTTTCAAAGCCCCGTCCATCAGTTCGATGATGTCTTTGTTGCTTGTTCCGCCATTTTCAGGTAGGAAACGACATCTCCAGTGATCAGTACAGAAGGTCTCCTCAAAACCTTGCGGCCAAACTTTGATACCGCGGTTGGTGATGAGCGAAAGGTTCATGTTGCTTCCGCTGATCTTCTGAAGTTTTGCCGCAATTTCATCCGGATTCGTTCCGTGCCAATGCACGAACAAATCAACCCCTAACAGCTCTTTGTTTCGTTGAGTCTTGCGCTCGTACTTCGGCAAGTTCATTGGAACATTTCCGCTGTAGCTTGCTGCTGGCATTGTAGCTGGTTTCTGACCCAAACGTTCGATTACAGCATCGGCAAACTCTTTGGTTCCTACCTTTTGAGTGCTTTTCCCGTCTGCGTAAATATCTACCGTATGAATTCCGTCCTCAATGGTTTTCAACCAAGCATTTTGAATTTTCTCTGCCACAGTGAACTGCTCGATGAAGTTCAGCATTAAAACAGAACCTTGAATGAGGGCAGAAGGGTTGGCAATGTTTTGGCCAGCGATGTCTGGTGCTGATCCGTGAATGGCCTCAAACATGGCACATTCTTGACCAATGTTGGAAGAACCTGCGAGACCAACAGAACCGGTGATCTGAGCAGCGATATCTGAAATAATGTCTCCATACAAGTTTTGCATCACAACAACATCAAACTTCTCAGGAGTATCAGCCACCTTAGCTGCACCTATATCGACAATCCAGTGTTCCGTTTCGATCTCTGGGTACTCTACCTTGATTTCATCAAACACTTGGTGGAAAAGTCCATCCGTTTGTTTCATGATGTTGTCTTTCGAGAAGCAAGTTACCTTCTTTCTGTTGTAAGACTTGGCGTATTCAAAAGCATAGCGAATGATCTTCTCGCATCCAGGACGAGAAATCAATTTCAAGCACTGAACCACCTCGTCGGTTTGTTGGTGCTCGATTCCCGCATAAAGATCTTCTTCGTTCTCACGAATAATCACCATGTCCATTACTGGGTGCTTGGTTTCAACAAATGGGTGGTAGCTGCGGCAAGGACGCACATTGGCATAAAGACCAAGGAATTTACGCGTGCTCACGTTCAAACTCTTGTAACCACCTCCTTGAGGAGTAGTAATGGGTGCTTTAAGGAAAATCTTGTTGCTTCTGATGCTTGACCAAGCTTCATCGCTGATTCCCGATGTGTTACCAGAGAGGTAGACCTTTTCGCCCACTTCAATTTCATCATATTCCAATTCTGCTCCTGCAGCCTTAAGAATGCGAAGGGTTGCCTCCATGATTTCCGGACCAATTCCGTCACCTTTGGCAATTGTAATTTTTCTCATCGCAGTTTTTATTTTCGGCAAAGATGCAAACTCCAATTCATTTCTAATAATAGGAATTCAGTATCTTTCTTATAAAAGATTATTATGCTTGGCTTGATACATTAAAGCACTTGTGCTCTTTTTACTGATGCAGCCATACTAAGCAAAAATATTCGTCAATTGTTCGTCCACCTTTTTATCTTTGGGCGGAATTGAAAAACGGATTTTCCAAAATTGGAAAGTTCAAATAGATCAAATACGAGAAACCAAAGAACAATAAGAGATGAACCAACGAAACGTCTTAATCATAGGAGGAGCCGGATATATCGGGTCGGTATTAATTGAACAATTGCTGAACGAAGGATATGGGGTCCGCGTTTTGGACCGTTTGATGTATGAGAATGGCGATTCGATCAGTGCTTACATTGGCAGACCATCCTTTGAGTTCGTTTATGGCGATTTTGGAAACCAAGAAACACTGGAGCGCAGTCTAAATGGCATTACTGATGTTGTTTTGCTCGCTGCAATGGTAGGAGATCCCATCTGTAAAAAATACCCAGAGCTCACGCAAGCCGTAAATGTAGATTACCCAAAAAACCTCTTCAAAACCATGAAAGGGAAGGGAATCAGCAATTTCGTGTTCACTTCAACTTGCAGTAACTATGGTTTGAGAAAAGACGATAGTTTAGCCAACGAGACTTCTGAGCTGAATCCTCAGTCGCTCTACGCTGAAACGAAAATTGAATTCGAGAAATTCATCTTGTCTGAAGCAGCAAATGCTGATTTTGCTCCAACCATTCTCAGAATTTCAACCGCATTTGGAATTTCTAGAAGAATGCGTTTCGATCTCACTGTTTCAGAATTTACACGAGAAGTCGCCTCAGGCAAAGACCTTTTGGTTTACGATCAAGATACTTGGAGACCGTATTGCAACGTGGCTGACATTTCAAAAGCAATTCGTACCGTTCTCGAAGCTCCAAAGGAAAAAGTGCATGGAGAAGTATTCAATGTGGGAAGTGATGAAAACAACTTTACGAAACGAATGATTGTTGACGCCATTGTTAAGCACATTCCTGATGCAAATGTTGCTTATAATGAGGGGGGAGTTGACCCAAGGAATTATCGAGTTTCTTTTGATAAAGTGAAAACACAATTGGGCTTCGTGGCTGATCACAGTGTAGAAAGCGCAATTGAAGAGTTAGTTGGAGCAATTCAAAATCAACTATTTGCTGATGTGGAAGGACGAAAAAACTTCCATGGTAATTATCAAGTATCCGATTTTAAGGGATAAAGAAGACAGCGAGATTATTAATAGAGCCCAGTGTTTTCAAGTGAAAGCATTGGGCTTTTTGTTTTTTAATGGAAGAATGTTTGAGTTAATGTTGTTATTGTTTGAAATAACAAAATGAAATAGTAGATTTATGAAGTAAAATAACTCACTACTACTTATTTCAATCCATCTAATGAATACTCTTGATTCTTTGCGTTTTTCGCTGAAGAGTGAAAATCTTGCACATCAAGTGACGTGCCTCGCTTGTGATTCTTCTTCCGTTCAACTGATCAGTTCTTGTGAAATCAAAGGTTTAACCATTTTTGAAACAAGTCTTTGTGAAGCGTGTGCCCATGTTTATCGCTCAATCAAGCCCAACGAGATTTGGTTCAACGAGCAATTTGCGGTTAGACATCAAAAACAACTTGAAGCAGGCATTTCTCCTATTAGTGAAGCCATTGAAATAGAGCGTTTAGAAAGGTATGGAGCAATTGGCCTTGCGATGAAAAAAGCTTCCCCAAAAATGGGCACATATTTGGATGTGGGCTGCGGACCAGGAACCGGCTTCAAGGCGTTTGAAGAATTGGGCATTGTTTGCACTGGGGTAGAACCCGATACCTCTAGGTCGAGCATCGCAAAGAAAAACGGATACGACGTACAAGAAGTGGAATTTCAGCATTTTAAAAGTGAGCAGACCTATGACGTGATCTCCATGGTTCACTCTTTGGAGCATTTTCAAGATCCTCTCGACCTTTTGATTAGAGCGAAGTCATTTGCTCATGAAGGCACTCTCCTGTATATTGAAGTGCCGGAAGTGCTTGACCATGTTCAAGATTGGAACGATTCTCTTTATCTCGCTCATATGAGCAATTTCAACGAACATTCTCTGAAAATCTTAGCTTCAAGAGCGGGATGGGGCAAGGGAAGAGTGATAAAGACTTATGAAAACACTGGTCTTCATGAAGGACATTTGTGCATGGTTTTTCAATTGGAACAAAACACCTCCCCCGAGCGCCCAAATGCCAAAGTGTTGAGCGAACTAAAATCCGAAATCCAAAACCGATATGCCCTCGGATTGCCATCAGAAAATGCTCATCCTCATGTTTTTGAACTTCCTTTCCTCAATGATCTCTCACTTGGATTCAAAGGAAGCAGTGAACTCAAAATGAAGGTGCACGATAATTACGCACAACGCCACTTAATACTGAAAGAAAAGAGTCGTTTTGTGATCAGTGAGTCCGATTAGAACTTCTTGAAACCGTAGATTTTTCAGCTACCTTTGAGGGAATGAGGCAGCTGAAGAAAACATTACAAATCATCAACGAATATCTCCAAATGGCATTTGGTGTTCTGATGGCAAGCATTGGGCTTAAAGCATTTCTCTTGCCCAACGGCTTCCTCGACGGGGGCGTTACGGGCATTGCTATTTTGATCAGCGAAATGACGGGAATAGATATCTCTATTTTGCTCATCATTATCAGTATTCCTTTTCTCGTGCTGGCATGGAGAACCATTTCGGCCAGAATTGCGATAAAATCAGTCGTTTCCATTCTCGCTCTGGCCTTGATCATTCATTATGAAAACTTCGAACCCATCACAGACGATAAGCTGTTGATCGCTATTTTTGGCGGACTTTTTCTCGGAGCGGGAATAGGAGTGTCCATCAAAAACGGAGCTGTTCTCGATGGCTCCGAGGTATTAGGGGTCTACCTTCACGACCGTTTTGGGATCAGTATTGGAACCATTATTTTGGGCTTCAACGTCCTCCTCTTTGGGGTAACTGCCTTTCTTCTTTCTGTTGAAGTAGCGATGTATTCCATCCTTACCTACCTCGTCACTGCCAAAGTCATTGATTTTGTGATGAAAGGTTTTGAAGATTACATCGGTTTCACCATCGTTTCGGAATACTATGGAGATATCGAAGAAGCCATTTTGAATGAACTTGGAGCGGGTTTGAGCTCTTACCAAGGAGCGCGTGGTGTAGGCCATGGAGGCGAGCGGAAAAATTTTAATATCATCCATACAGTCATCAATCGAATTGACCAGAGGAAACTCATCCGAATAGTTGACGAAATCGATGAAAAAGCATTTATGATTGAATTTGATGTGAATAAAATCCATGGAGGTATCATGAGAAGGTATCTGCAACGAAAAAAATGACACCTTGGTTTGATGGAGAATGGTCTGATGGCATGCTGTAATTAGTGTAGTCACTAAGTGAATCCCTTAAGGCGATTGGGGGATTCTATGAAATGTCGTAAGATTCGTTCTTACATCACTCCGATTACTTTCAAAGCAAAGCCTGACGAAGTATCTTTCCAACAGATAGTGGTCCTGGATTTTCATAAGCTCACAGGCCAACTAAAAAGTTATTGCCATGTCCTACCTCAAAGACGAATTGTGTTCTATGTTCCTGGCCAACAATCAAATCTTTGATTTTGTTCAAGAAAAGGCCTTAGATGGTATGTGGGTCCTGGATCTGGAGAATCCTGAGGAGGAGTGGATAAGTGAGAAGGTCTGGACCACTTTAGGTTATGATCCTGCAGAGATGCCGCACAGCTCAGCGGCTTTAAAAAAGTTGGCAGACCCCAATGATTTAAATGCAGCCACGGAGAACTTTTATCGACACTTGAAAGACCCTTCAGTTCCTTACAATAGCATTGTTCGATATAAACATAAAAAGGGCAACACCGTTTGGATTCGCTGCCGAGGAATGGCGATCTACAATAAAGAAGGAAAGCCTTATAGAATGCTGGGCGCCCACACCGATCTCACCACCCAAAAAAAGAAAGAAATTCTTTTGGAAAGCTGCAATTCAGCCGCCAAAATTGGTTTTTTTGAAGTGGATTTGGTTTCAAACATTGTTACGTGGAGTGCGGAAACCCGCAGGATTCACGGCGTGGATGAAAATTATGTTCCCACAGTAGAGACAGGAATAGCGTTCTATGAGGAGGGCTGGTCGAGAGATACAATACGGGAGGTCCTCAGCAAAGCAATGGAAGATTTGAGTGACCATGACATCGAACTTCGATTGGTTACCCTTCAAGGAAAAGCAATTTGGGTTCGAGTTATTCTCTTCGCTGAAGGAAATGCCGAGGGAAAATGTGTCAAAGTCTACGGAACCTTCCAAGACATCCATGATCGTAAAATGGCAGAACTTCGCTTGGCCAAAGAAAAGCGAAAACTCGATTACATATTAGAAAGCACGGGTGTTGGAACTTGGCAAGTCTCTTATCAAGGAGAAAAAACCATTCTCAGCGAACGATTTGCAGAGATTTTGGGCTATAAGTTAGAGGAATTACCGCAGGAAACAGAAGCCCTGTGGGAGATTTTTGTTCATCCAGAACATGCCGAAGACTTGGATCAAAAACTGGGCGATTGTGCCGAAGGTAGATCCGATGTTTTCGATACTGACACGCAACTCAGACACAAAAATGGAGAATACAAATGGGTAAATCTACGGGCCAAATATTACGATGGAATTGACGGTAAGAGTAAGCTTTTTTATGGGACGCTTACTGACATCGATCAAGAACGAAGACAGCTTATTCAGCAAAAGTCCTTCATCGCTCAATCGCCCACCTCAATCGCCCTGCTCGATGATCAATTACAGGTGTTAACTGCCAGCGAGAAATGGAAAGCACTTTTTAAAATTGAGGAAGATGTGGAGCCCGAGACTGCAGTTACAGAACTCTTACCTGCTGAATTTGGGGAATTAGTTGAAGTGATGCAATCTTGTTTGAAGTCCGATGAAACGCAAGAAGGCGAACTGGAGGTGCGATGTGAAGGTCGTTTAAGGTCTTGTTGGTTCCGTTGGAGCTTCAGTCCATGGTACAACCTTTCTGCCAAGGAGCGTGGTATGATCATGTATGTCGATGATATCACAGATGATAAATACCTCAAAATGGAGCTCCAAGCGAGTGAATCAAGGTTTAGAGGAAGTTTTGAAACCGCTGGAGTGGGAACAGCCATGGTCGATCAGCGAGGTTACTTATATGAAGTGAACGAAAAAATGTGTGAGATTTTAGGCTATTCAAGAGAAGAACTCTTGCAATGCTCTTTTTCAGACATTACCCATCCTGATGATTTGCCAGAAGAATTTGTTTTGCTTCAAGACTTGACCGCTGGTAAAATAAGTAAGTTCCGAAGAGAAAAGAGGTACTTGAACAAGAAAGGGGAAGTGGTGAACGCTATCCTTGCCGTTTCAACCATTCCAGCTACAGAAGTGCAAGATATGACCTTTGTTGCTCAAGTGGTGGACATTACCGAATTGAAGCAAGCTCAAGTCAAGTTGGCTGAAGCGGTGGCAAAAAATGAGGTGATCCTCAGTGCAAGCGAACATGTTGTTATTGTGAGCTCCAATCTTGACGGGGTTATCCAAAATGTCAATGTGGGCTGTGAGAAATTACTGGGGTATACTGCTGAAGATTTGATAGGAAAAGCAACTCCAATGGTTTTTCATAACCAAGAGCAAATTGAAGAAATGGAAGCTTCGTTTGCCCAAATCTTTGGAAAACCCACCAAGGCCACTGATGGAATTATCGCACTAGTGAAACAGCAAGATGGTCCCATCACTCAAGAGTTGGTGTACACTACCAAAGAAGGAAAACCGCTGGAAATGATTCTTACCGTATCGCCCATCAAAGCACAAGGAGAATTGATTGGGTTTTTGGGAATATCTATTGACATCAGTGATGTGAAAAAGGCGGAACAGGAAATCAAAGAACTGCTCCTCGTTTCAGAAGACCAAAACGTCCGACTCAAGAACTTTGCCCACATTGTATCGCACAATCTTCGCTCGCACTCGGGGAATATTGACTTTCTGATGGATTTGCTCATTGAAGATCACCCGGAGTTGGAACAACAAGAAATTGTTACCATGCTCAAGCAAGCATCCACCAACTTGAAAGATTCCATTGCTCATTTGAATGAAGTGGCCATCATCAAAACCACCATTCACGACAAAATGCACTTCATTAATTTGGCCGATAGTGTGAATAACGCAGTGAGCAACGTTCAAGCTATCGCCCTCAAAAACGAAGTAGAAATCATCAACGAAATACAGCAGCCATGCAATGTTCTGGGAATACATGCCTATTTGGACAGCATTGTTCTGAATTTCATCACCAACGCCATTAAGTATTCCTCTCCAGAAAGAAAAAGCTGGCTCAAAATCACCACTCAAGAACAAGGAAACTTTACAGTTTTGAGTTTTGAGGACAATGGCTTGGGCATCGATTTAGAAAGACATGGCAGTAAGCTGTTTGGGATGTACAAAACATTCCATCATCACGAAGAATCTCGAGGAATAGGCTTATTCATCACCAAAAGCCAGATTGAGGCACTGGGAGGAAAAGTAGAAGTAGATAGTAAAGTAAACCAAGGAACCACGTTCAGAATATATCTGAAACATCATGAAGAAAATTGACTTAGCTTGCATCATCGACGATGATCCAATTCACGTATTTGGCGCAAAAAGAGCCATCAGCATTGTGAATTTTTGTAACAGCGTTTTGGTGTTCAACAATGGAAAAGACGCTTTCGATAAAATTAGTGCCATTTTCAAGTCGGGAAGCAGTTTGCCTGAATTGATTTTGCTTGATATCAATATGCCGGTATGGGATGGATGGGATTTTTTGGATGAGTTCATCAAACTTCCTTTGAGTAAAGATGCTACCATTTTTATCATGACCAGTTCAATAGATCCTAGTGATCAAGAAAAAGCGAAGAAATACAATCAAGTGAACAGTTTTATCATCAAACCCATTACGGTAGAGAAATTAACGGAGGCCTTGAAGTGAGCAGTTTTACTCAAAGATTGAGTGACAATCAGTTTTAGGCTCGATCACTCCACCTGTTTCATCAACCTTGCTCTAGCGATTTTTCAAGAAAGGCAAGATCGTTCTCTGTTTTTTGTATGATGATGGCAGTATGCTGGTGTATGAATTTGAAGAGGCCTTTTCATCAGACAAAAAAAACCTCACCTGTTCAAACAAATGAGGATTCTGGAATGCTAAGACATTTCCAATTAACCTTACAGATAACTGTTCGCCAAATTCGCCAATTGTGATCGCTCTCCTTTATCTAGCGTAATGTGGCAATAGAGGTCTTTTCCTTTGAGTTTGTCAATGACGTAGCTTAAGCCGTTGGATTGATCGTCAAGGTAAGGGGTATCAATTTGCCTTACATCTCCGGTAAGAATGATTTTGGTGTTTTCACCTGCACGGGTGATGATGGTTTTTACTTCGTGTGGAGTAAGGTTTTGCGCTTCATCCACAATAAAAATGACGTTGGACAGGCTTCTTCCACGAATGTAAGCGAGCGGACAAATTTGAATGCGTCCTTCAGCTTGCATTTCTTCGATGGCTCTGTATTTCTTCTCGTTCTCTCCAAATTGAGATTTGATGAATTTCAGATTGTCCCACAGCGGTTGCATGTAAGGATTCACCTTTTCTTCAGCATCCCCGGGTAAAAAACCGATGTCCTTATTGCTCAATGGCACAATGGGACGGGCAAGAATGATTTGTTCGTACCTGTTCTTTTGCTCGAGCGACCCTGCAAGTGCAAGCAATGTTTTTCCGGTTCCAGCAACTCCTGAGATCGTTACAAGATTGATTTCAGGATTCAAAATGGCATGCAATGCAAAGGCCTGTTCGGCATTCTTCGGTTTGATGCCATAAGCATAGGTCTTGTCCACCCGTTCGATGTTGCGCGATTTTTCATTGAAGTAACCGAGGGCAGAACTGGAGCAATTTTTCAGTATGTAGAAGTGATTGTTCTTTCGCTCTTCACCCAAAGTGGTGATTTTTCGTGTGTTTCCAGAGGTGTAAAGCTTTCGGATCACTTCCGCATCAACATCTTCAATGAGCGTTTTCCCCGAATAGTGTAGTCGTTGATCTTTGACTTTGCCCGTTTTGTAATCTTCAGCCGGTAAGTTTAGTGCTTTGGCTTTCAGTCGGAGGTTGATGTCTTTGCTTACGAGTACCACTTTGGCATCTTTTTCTTCTTGCTGAAGGAAGAGTGCAGCGTTCAGAATGCGGTGGTCGTTGTTTTTATTGGCAAATACTTTTTCAGCGTCGGTTTTGATCTTTTGACCTTGAAGTACAATTTTAAAGTGTCCGCCAAGCTCATTTTGAATGGGAATCCAGTCTTGTAAGGACTCCTCGCTTGCCAGTCGGTCGATGATGCGGATGCACTCACGGGCTTCAAAATTTTTGGTGTCGTTCCCAACTTTAAACTGATCCAATTCTTCCAAAACGGTGATGGGGATGGCGACGTAATTGTCTTCAAAGTGATGAAGTGCATTGTGGTCGTAGAGGAGAACAGAGGTATCGATCACATAGATCTTTTTCAATTTCTTTTCAGCCATAATCGTGTTTTTCGGTAAGAGCGCCATCGATCTGGCGATAACCTGGTTCGTTTAAAGTTGCACTGCGTTCAATGCTTTTGTTAAACTTAACGGAAAGCTGTCAAGAAAATGAGCAGGTCGTTTTGAAGTTGTTAACGACTTATTGAATGAAAAAGAAGGAGGAGATCAATCATATTTCACCTCTTCTTAACTTCAAGTTTGCTTTAATACTCGTCCTTATCTTCCCCGTCATCATCGGACAAGTACATGTCAATCAATCCTTCGGGCACGCGAAGTGAAAGGGTCTTCTCTTTGCGATTGATTTCCAAAATGGTTTCATCGTTCATTGGCGCCAGCACTTCTTTTCCTTCGTGCATCGTTCTCGCGAGGAGATTTCCTGGATATTCCATCACTTCCACGATTTCTCCAACAGGACCAAAGGACTCGTCAATCAGAGTGAATCCAATGATTTCATGAAAGTAAAACTGCTTTTCTTTCAAAGGGGGCAAAGCACTGAGTGGAAGGAAAATCTTGGCTTTGCTGATGCGCTTTGCATCTTCCTCTTTTTCCAGACCTTCAAATTTCACCTTGAACTGGTTCACTGATTTTCGGTCGATACTTTCAATGAAATGAGGTACAAGCGAGCTACCAAGTTGAAGAAAAACGGCATCGAGTTCGGAGTATACTCCAGGATCATCAGCATCAATGTAGATACTCACAGCGCCTTTCAATCCATGGGGCTTAATCACAGAACCCAACTCAAAACAATCCTTAATATTCATAGATGCAAAATTAAAAAAGCCTCTGAAGTCGAAACTTCAAAGGCTTTAAATAATGTTTTATGGCCAATGCCAAAGAACTTAAGCTTCTGCTTTAGGCTCTTCACCACCTTCTTCAGCAGCAGGTGCTTCTTCAGCAGCAGGTGCTTCTTCAGCAGCAGGTGCTTCTTCAGCAGCAGGTGCTTCTTCAGCAGCAGGTGCTTCCTCAGCAGCAGGTGCTTCCTCAGCAGCAGGTGCTTCTTCAGCAGCAGGTGCTTCTTCAGCAGCAGCGGCAGCGGCTTCTTCTTCAAGAAGTTCAGAATTCGCAGCAGCAAGTTCTTTCGCTCTTGCATCAGAAATTGCTTTTTCTTTTGCCAAA
>CALKGK010000027.1 GCA_938085105.1 uncultured Flavobacteriales bacterium | reverse complement strand
TGGGAAAGTCGCCTCCCAGAACTGTTCGAAGAGGAATATGACTTTTTTGTCGGAAAAGCCGCTTACGTAGAAAAGCCTTTGGATTTCACTTGGGATTTTATTGAAGAGAGTCATTGGGCTTTGGATAGTGTACTGCGTTTTGAACGTGAGCTAACGGAAACCTATCCTTCCGACCAAAAATACAGCTATGAAGAGCGCGGAAGGGTGATCATCAATACCTATTCGGAAGGTTTTAGTCGAGCTTACCATCAAAAGTTAAACGGACAAGTTGAGCGAAGAATGCGCCAATCCGTGATCGATGTGGGTAGCTTATGGTATACAGCATGGGTTAATGCTGGTCAGCCCAATCTTGACGAGCTTGAAGTAGACATTGAAGAAATCAGGGAAGAAATCGCCAAAGAACTTGCTGTGCCTGAGAAAAGTGAACTCAAAAAGCGGGAGCACGAATAAATTTGTAAGAAAGTTCTGAAGTTTTGTGTAGGAACTTGTAACCTTCCCGTAATCAGTTCGGTAAAAGAAAGGGATTACTAAAAACTGATATGATGAAACGTCTTACTCTCACCCTAGCCATTATTTTGGCTGGTATAGGCGCTCAGGCTACCGAAGCAAAAATCCTTCTCTATGGCTATGTCATCGAAGGAAATGTGGACGAACTCTTTGCCCAAAAGCAGAAAAAGCAAGCACCAACTTTCATGAAAGATGTACGGATTCAAGTTTTTGAAAACGACTCTTTGGTACGTGATTTCACCAACAGAAATAGCGGCTTTTACGCCTTAGTGCTTGAAGCGGGAAAAGATTACGAAGTTTCCTTCTCGCACTTAGGTCACATCGAAAAGCGCGTATTCATTGAAGGAGCTCAAATCCCTGATAAGGAATATGAACAAGCGTTTAAAATGTTTACTGACATCACACTTTTTCCCAAGATTGAGCATGTGGATACCGATGAGTATGGCTCAAAAGTAATTGCTCGATGTGTCTTTAATGAAGGCAAAGAAAGAATGATGTGGGACATGCCCTATGCGCAGAACGCCTTTAATGAATTTATTGAAATGGCAGGAATCAAACCTGGCGAGGAATAGAGCAAGGCAACTGGAAAATATAGAACCAATCGAAAAGCGGAACAAAGAATCATTCTTTAGCTCCGCTTTTTTAATTTATGCCAAAGGAGTGTTGTTCTGCTTGAAGTGATCCTTTAGCTTTTCAAGAAGGAACTCAGGGCAACGCTTAGGACGTTTGGTTTCTACATCAACAAAAACCAAGGTAGTGGATGCAAGGGCCAAGAGGTCTTGATTCTGATTTAAAAGCTTGTAGCTAAATTGAATCTTGACTCCCGGAAGTTCAGAAATTGTGGTTTCTACCGTCAGTAATTCATCATACAATGCCGGCTTCTTATAGTCAATGTTCAAATTGACCACTGGAAGCATGGTCCCTTCATCCTCCATTGAACGGTAGCTTACTCCAAGTGATCTTAGCATTTCAACCCTTGCCACCTCAAAATACTGAGCGTAGTTACCGTGGTATACCACCCCCATTTTATCTGTTTCTGCATAACGGACTCGGAGTTGCATTTCGTGCATGTACATCTTTTCAACAAGTTTTAAGAGAAGGTTAAGAACCTATAATGAAAAACGGATTTTAGAAAGGTGTTAAGGTCGGGATTTTTCTGACTTACCATAGCTGTTTAGTAGAGAAAAGATGTATCTTTCACAGAACGAATGTTTTGAGAGAGCGAAATACTTGGCTTGCCCTTTGCGGTGAACATCATTTTAAAGGAAATCATTGATTGGCGTGGATTCCACGGATTTGAGACTCTAACTAAAAAAAGGATAAAATCAAGCCCTTTCCATTTTTTTTTTCACTTTTTTATCAGAATATTTGCTCTCCTGTTTGAGAAAGGCACCATTCTTCACCGCACGCCTTTTTCTTCAGTTAAGAATGTGTTAATCAAATTAATTTCTACTAGTCGTAATGAGCAAGAATCACAATCAGGTTTGGCAAAACTGTATTGACATTATCAAGGATAATGTGAGCACTCAAGCGTTCAAAACTTGGTTTGAGCCCATAAAACCGATTAAGTTGGAAAAGAATGTTTTGACCATTCAGGTTCCCTCTCAATTTTTCTATGAGTGGTTAGAGGAACACTATGTTTCACTACTCAAGAAAATCATCAGAAAAGAAATTGGTGCTGAAGGTCGCTTGGAGTATTCCATTATTATGGAGAACAATTTCAACAACGCGAATCCTTACACCGTTAAAGTCCCAACAACCAATAAAAAGGCGATTAGGAATTCAAGCGTGTCGATGCCCATCAACACGAATGAGAATCCAATTCGAAACCCTTTTATTATCCCAGGACTCCGAAAATTAAACATTGATTCGAACCTGAACCCAAATTATTCTTTCGAAAACTTCATCGAAGGCGATTGTAACCGCTTAGCCAGATCAGCTGGATTCGCCGTTGCAAACAAACCAGGAGGTACCGCATTCAACCCACTTCTTATTTATGGAGGAGTTGGTCTCGGAAAAACGCACCTCGCCCATGCCATCGGGATCGAGATCAAGAATAAAACTCCTGACAAAACCGTTTTGTACGTTTCATCAGAGAAATTCACCCATCAGTTCATCGATGCGGTTAAGAACAATAGCGTTAATGATTTTAGTCATTTCTATCAAATGATTGACGTTTTGATCATTGATGATGTACAGTTCTTCTCAGGAAAAGAAAAAACACAGGACGTTTTCTTCCATATTTTCAACCACTTGCACCAAACAGGTAAGCAGATTATCCTTACTTCGGATAAACCACCAGTGGAAATGCAGGGAATGGAACAACGCTTACTCTCTCGCTTCAAGTGGGGTTTGAGTGCAGATTTGCAGGTGCCTTCTTTGGAAACACGAATCGCTATTTTGGAGAAGAAGATGTATGCCGATGGTATCGAGCTTCCTAAAGAAGTGGTCGAATATTTGGCATACAGCATCACAACAAATATTCGTGAGCTAGAAGGAGCTTTGATCTCTTTGATCGCACAGTCTTCATTGAACAAGAAGAGCATCACTTTGGATCTCGCTAAGCAGATGATCGATAAGTTCGTTAAGAACACTGCTCGTGAAGTATCCATTGACTACATTCAGAAGGTAGTTTGTGATTATTTCGATTTGCCAATTGAACTATTGAAGTCAAAAACACGAAAAAGAGAAATTGTACAAGCTCGTCAAATTGCAATGTACTTTGCTAAGAAAATGACCAAATCCTCTCTCGCGAACATTGGTTTGCACTGCGGAGGAAAAGATCATGCTACTGTTCTCCACGCGTGCAGAACAGTTAACAACCTCCAAGAAACGGACAAACATTTCCGAAAGTACTTGGACGATCTCGAGAAAAAATTGAGCATTCAATAAATTCAAAAAGCCCTGCAGAAACTGTGGGGCTTTTTCTTGTTTAAACTTTCTGAAAACGAAAATGCCGTCCAAACTGAACGGCATCTTCTCCCCTTAATCCAAAGTTCAACAATTACCTCCGAGGAGTAAAAATTGAACCCTTTGAATAGTAGCGTTGCGCTGGAGGCTTATTTTTTGAAATCTTATATTTCTTCTTTGAAAAATCACTTTTCTGCACCGCACATCCGCTGCCTAGTCCCATGATGAATACCATGGAAATTCCCAGGTATAGTGCTCGTTTTAATTCTCGCATAATCTAAAGTTAAGTCTGTTTCTCTCCGTTTACGCTCGGAGCTATAGGAGGTCTGTCCGATTTCTTCCCATACCCGTGTAAGATTATTCCACATCTTCATTCTTGAAAATCTCAACATTCCTTTCGCAACCGCAATTCCTTCTTCCTTACCTTAGAGCTGTGATATACGCAGTGACAGACATCGAAACTACTGGTAGCCATGCTAGCGGTAACTCCATAACAGAAATCGCCATTGTACTCAGTGATGGACAAAAAGAGATCGATCGTTTCGAAACATTGCTTCAACCCGATCATCCCATCCCCTATCACATTACCACTCTCACGGGTATCGATAATCATATGGTTGCCGATGCTCCCCGCTTTGAAGAAGTAGCAGATGAAATTGAGTCCTTTTTAGCTCAAGGTGTTTTCGTAGCTCACAATGTTGGTTTCGATTACAGCTTCATCAAAAAACAGTTTGAAGCGATTGGGCGAAAATGGAACCCCACTCGATTATGCACGGTACGACTCACACGTAAATTGGTCCCCGGTTTGCATTCGTACAGTCTTGGAAATCTTTGCAGGCACTTCGGAATTCTCAACAACACAGCGCACCGTGCGATGTCAGACACCCTCGCCACTGTGAAGCTGCTTCACCTGCTGATCGACCTGGACCATCACAATTATATCCTAGACCAAGCACAAAAAAACAGTCCCAGTTCTTGGTTACCGAATAAAGTCAAGGAAGCAGACTACGACGCTCTTAGCTCCGGACCGGGAGTCTATTATTTTCGGGATGAAAAGGGAGAGTTGTTGTACATCGGGATGTCTGGGAACATTCAAAAACGGGTAAAACAACATTTTACAGGCAAAATGCAATCGAGCAGGAGACAAGCATTTCTCAAGGACATTGCCCACATCGATTGCAAGGACTGTGGTTCTGAATTTCTGGCTCGCTTGGTGGAAGATCATGAAATCCGTCATCATTGGCCCAAGCACAACAAAGCCCAAAAGCATCCCAGTAAGAAGTTTGGTGTTCTAGAATATCCCGATCAAAAGGGCTACTTACGTTGGGGAATCCAACAGTTACGAAAAGGTCAAAGCAGCATTATTTCCTTTCAAAGTGCTGCTGAAGGACGGGAATGGCTTCATCAAAGCAGTAAGCAATACCGCATCAACCCGAATCTTTTCGGTCTACCAGAAATGTTGGAACAGTTGAAGGACACACCTGCAGAACACGCTTTGAAACTGCAGAAAATAAAAAGCGATTTAGCGCAAAGAAAAGCCAAAACCATCATCAAACTTCAAGGAAGAAGCAAGGATGAACTCGCGATGGTTTATGCTGAAAACGAACAAGTGCTAGGATATTCTTTTTTTGATTTCAATGAATTGGGAAGTCTTAAACCCGAAGCACTTTGGGAAGACATTCAAGAAACGCTCAGTTCGAGCCCAACCAGCAATGCCATTCTTCGCAAGCACTTATCTAGCATCAAGGCGATTGACTTTTTGCACATTGATGAATAGGCAATGACCGATTTTTGAGCATGCTTTCTTCAACCTTTGGACAAAAAAAAGCCCCATCTTTCAATGGGGCTGGTTTTACATCAATTCAATAGGAAAATCATGTTTTTGATTGTTCCAGACTTCCTGAGGGAAAGGGCTTTATTGTAGGCGATGATTCGGTCTACACTTTCTTTCCTTGGCTCTTTCTCCATTTTGGGAGTTTCTACCATGGGTTCGTCGTTTAAGAGCCCTTTTAAAAGTGCTCGTTCATTTTGTGATAAAGAAGAATCTTCAAAAGTAAAATCGTGCATAGGCGCCTTTAATGTGTTTGTTTGCACTTTAACGCACTTGGCATTCCTATTATTGCATCCTACTTCAATTTTATGACAATGTGAGAATCAGCTTGCGTTGTTCAACCAATTTTCTCAGGTTGATCAAAGCATATCTCATCCTTCCTAATGCAGTATTGATTGAAATATCATTGTTCTCAGCAATTTCTTTGAAGCTCATGTCGCAGTAGTGCCTTTGGTAAACAACTTTACGCTGATCTTCTGGTAAAAACTCCAATAAGTCCTTCACATCGCTAAGCACCTGTTCCCAGCACATTTGATCTTCGATGGTTTCTTCATCGTGCTGAATGCTAGCAAAAACATCGTTGTTTTCATCGCTGCGTACAGCTGGCATTTTCTTACTCTTTCTGAAGTGATCAATGGCCAAGTTATGCGCAATTCGCATTACCCACGGAAGAAATTTACCTTCTTCATTATATCGTCCCCCTTTAAGGGTTTGAAGTACTTTAATAAATGTGTCTTGGAAAATATCATTCGCCAAATCCTCGTCTTTCACCATGAGAAAAATCTTGGTAAATACTTGGTTCTTGTGACGAACTAATAATTTTTCGAAAGCGGATTCTCTACCGTCAAGAAACTGACGTACCAACTCCTGATCTGTGATTTTAGATGCTTGCATACTCCTCCTTTTAAATAAACACTAGCCCGAAGGCTCGAATACGTAGAATTAAAAAAGTAGAAGTTTATCTATACAGCTCTATTTTAAGGTTGGTGATCTTTTATACAAGCATAACGCACATTCTTATTTACTTATTGTGCGCGTGTATCTCGTAAATATACAGACTTTCTTCCAAAGAATGCAAAACAAAGTAACTTTGGGAGTGTTAAAAAAAGTCATCCCGCGCTGAACAAAAGCCTCCAATGAAGATCGAATCTCCCATAGATACTAAAGATTACATCGTGATCAAAGGTGCACGAATGCACAACCTGAAGAATGTCAACTTGGCGATCCCAAGAAAGAAATTGGTGGTGATCACCGGACTTTCGGGCTCTGGAAAGAGTTCGTTGGCCTTCGATACGCTTTATGCGGAGGGTCAGCGCAGGTATGTGGAAAGTCTAAGTTCTTATGCCCGACAATTTCTCGGGAGATTGGACAAGCCGGAAGTTGACGCCATTGAGGGAATCTCTCCTGCGGTTGCCATTGAACAAAGGGTCACTTCCCGATCGTCCAGATCAACTGTTGGAACCAGCACCGAAATCTATGACTACATCAAACTGCTCTATGCTCGTGTAGGTAGAACCTTCTCCCCCATCTCGGGAAGGGAAGTGAAAAGGCACACCATTACTGATGTCGTGGATGCGTTAAAATCATTGGAAGATGGTGACAAGTACATGGTTCTGGCTCCTGTTCACCCTAGAACCGACCGAAGTAAAGCACAGCAAGTTGAAGTACTCATGCAACAAGGTTTCGCCCGTGTTTTGGTCAATGGAGAACTTCAGAAAATTGATGAACAACTCATCAAAGACGTTAAAGAGAAAGATGAACTTCAGTTGGTCATTGATCGTCTCAGTTTCAGTGCTAGTGAGGAGCACGACTCCAGGTTGGCCGATTCTGTGCAAACGGCTTTTTTCGAAGGACAAGGAGAATGCAGCATTCAGTTGGTCTCTGGCCAAACCTTCTCCTTTTCAAATAAATTTGAATTGGACGGAATGCAATTCGAAGAACCGAGTCCGCATTTTTTCAGTTTCAACAACCCCGTAGGAGCCTGCAAAAGGTGCGAAGGATTTGGTCAAGTAATAGGAATCGATCCCGATTTGGTGGTTCCGGATCAAAGCAAGACCATTTATGATGACGCCATTGTTTGTTGGCGAGGAGATGTAATGAGCATTTGGAAAGACCGACTTATTCGCCACGCTTCCGAACTCGACATTCCCATCCATCGCCCATTTCACGAACTCACCGACGCTCAAGTAGACCTTATTTGGAAAGGGAAAGGAAAGTTCATGGGCCTCAATGCCTTTTTCAATCATCTCGAAGAGAAATCCTACAAGATTCAATACAGGGTTATGCTCTCACGCTATCGCGGACGCACCGATTGTCCAGAATGCGACGGAACTCGACTTCGAAAAGACGCCAATTATGTGCTGATCAATGAAAAAAGCATCTCTCAATTGGTTAAAATGCCTTGCGACGAGCTGCTCGTGTTCTTCCGTTCTTTGGATCTGAACCAATATGAGCAAAAAACAGCCAAACGACTCTTACTCGAAATTACCAATCGTTTGCACTACCTCTGTGAGGTGGGCCTCTCCTATCTCAGTTTAAACCGTTTGAGCAATACCCTTTCAGGAGGAGAATCTCAAAGAATTAGTCTGTCTACATGTCTTGGCTCTTCTTTGGTGGGAAGCATGTACATTCTCGACGAACCGAGTATTGGTTTGCATCCTAGAGACACAGAACGACTGATTTCAGTTCTGAAAGCGCTTCGAGACTTAGGAAACACCGTAATTGTTGTTGAACACGACGAGGAAATCATGAAAGCTGCCGACCACATCATTGATATGGGTCCGGAAGCAGGAGTTCACGGAGGTGAAGTGATTTTTGAAGGAAACATGGATGCCTTGCTGAATGAATCAAACAGCCTCACCGCTGATTACTTGAGCGGAAGAAAAAGCATTGCTCAGAAATCCGAGCGAAAGAGTCAAGACTCCATCAAAGTGCTTGGTGCAAGAGCAAATAACTTGAAGAACATCGACGTCACTTTTCCTTTGCGAAAACTGTGCACGGTAAGCGGAGTAAGTGGGTCTGGAAAGAGCACACTTGTAAAAGACATCCTCTACCCTGGCCTCCGACGGATGCTTGGTGAAATTGGAGATCAGGCCAAGGAGCATCGTGCCATTGAGGGAGATATTTCATCCATCAAAGCGGTAGAGTTCGTTGATCAAAACCCCATTGGAAAATCCTCGCGTTCGAACCCCGTTACCTATGTCAAAGCCTTTGATGAGATTCGAGCCATTTACTCTTCCTTAAAAATCTCCAAAAACCGAGCCTACAAACCTGCATTCTTTAGCTTTAACGTGAGTGGTGGAAGGTGTGATAATTGTGAAGGAGAAGGAAATGTGACGATTGAAATGCAGTTTATGGCCGACCTTAAATTGCAATGTGATGTTTGTAAAGGACGTCGTTTCAAAGATGAAATTCTGGAAGTTCGTTACAGAGAAAAAAACATCTACGACGTTCTTGAGCTGACGGTTGACGAAGCCATTGAGTTTTTCAGCCAAGAAGAAAACACCGTCAACAATCGACTGGTCTCTAAACTTCAACCCCTTCAAGACGTTGGATTGGGCTATATTGGATTGGGGCAAAGTTCGAGTACTTTGAGTGGTGGTGAAGCGCAGCGAATTAAACTAGCCTCTTTCTTGGCAAAAGGCGATCGTCAAGGGCACACACTCTTCATTTTTGATGAACCCACAACAGGACTCCACTTTCACGATGTGCGCAAGTTGATGGACAGCTTTCACGCATTGCTCGATCAAGGGCATTCTTTGATCGTGATTGAACACAACATGGATGTCATCCGAAATGCCGATTGGGTCATTGATCTTGGTCCGGAAGGCGGAAAAGCAGGCGGTCAGCTGGTATTTGAAGGTAATCCCGATGATTTAACAAAAGTTACGGCTTCGTATACGGGGAAATCCCTGCAATGATTGTTATTAGAGTAAAAGAATTCCAGTATGATGAAATCCACAATTGTCGCATTTTTTGTAATCATGGTCATCGCCAGTGGCTGCTCTCAAAACAGTCACCGAGATAAATCTCAAGTTTTGGTACCTCCCATTTTTGAAGAGTTTCAAGGAGAAAAAGTGGTGAAAACAGACCAAGAATGGAAGAGTCAGCTCGACCCTGAGGCCTACTACGTTCTCAGACAAGCGGGCACTGAAAGAGCATTTACAGGATTGTATTGGGACAATAAGGCGGTGGGTACCTACCTCTGTGGTGGTTGTAGTTTACCGCTGTTCTCCAGTGAGACAAAATTTCGCTCCGGAACCGGATGGCCAAGTTTTTATGAACCGGTAGGCATCGGCTATGTGAAAGAGAAAGTGGACCAAAGTCACGGCTGGATCCGAACGGAGGTAGTATGCGCTCGATGTGACGGACATCTGGGGCATGTCTTTGAAGACGGTCCGCCACCAACAGGACTTCGATATTGCATCAATTCCGTGTCTTTAGAGTTTCTTCCTGATAGTTCTGCAAGCGGTAAGTAAGTTTTTCAATTCTTTAGGTCTTCAATAAAAGCCCCATTGATCTAAAGTATTTTTTGAAAGAGGTATTTCACTTTGCTCCGTATTGTTGAGTTTCAGCTTTTGGTTTGCTTGTTCATTTTCTTCTCCCCGTGAAAGGCATCTATTGTTCAAAGCCCAGCGATCAAAACCAGGGAAATTTTTGCTCTCAGAATGCAGAATAAAAGACCTTTTAAACAAGGCACAAAGAATACATGATCATTGACAAAGTCATTTCCCAGTCGACTTCATTCTTACCTATCTTGAACACGAATTGATTCAGGAAGGGCAGGAAGCGGACCAAGTGGAATGGTAGGGACCTGCGTTGGTGGATCGACTTTAGATGGATTCTGGTTGAAGAAGTTTACGGTTACAAAGTGAGGGTGTTCATCCACAAAGTGGCTCGAAAAATGTTTTGAAGTCCAACGAGAACTCCCGACCTTCGAAAAGCCAAAGGAGGCGGGGGAGGGAGGGCCCGCCAGGGCTGAGTTTGAACGGGAAAAAATCAAAAAAATATATTTTCTATCAAATTAGTCGAGTTTTTCGAGTTGAACGCGATATCCAGAATGACTCCTCACATTCATCACCTTTCCACCAGAAAAAATCAAATACTGCCCCTTAATCCCCATCAACTTCCTTTCAATCACTCCCTCCTTATCCAACTTTAAACTACTCACCTTCTCCGGATACTCAATCACGGGGTATTCAATACACGTGATTTCATCATCATCATAAACAAAATCGTAGTAAGCTTCCGGCAAAAGTTCCAACACTTCTTCTTTCGCGTCAAGCAAGTCAATATCCTCGGAAAACTCATTCTTCAGCATCATCCGCCAATTGGTTTTGTCAGACATGTGTTGTTTCAACTCCACTTCAATCAATCCAGCCAGCTGACGATAAGGTGTTTCGGCCAAAATAATGGCTTCAACCGCCCCTTGATCAATCCACCTTGAAGGAACATTCGTGCTTCTGGTCACGCCTACTTTGATTCCTCCCGTTCGCGAGATATATACGTAGTGCGGCTGATTGTGATGTGCTTCTTCCCAATCAAAATCTCGCAAGGCAATTCCCTCGTGTATTCTACTTTTCTCTGGGTGAAGAATGCTCTCCACTGCGAAAGGTGAATTACGCCATGCATCATAACTCATCCCTTCACCAAAAGTCTTTTTGATCTTTTTT
Organism: uncultured Flavobacteriales bacterium; assembly: GCA_938085105.1. Classification (GTDB taxonomy): domain Bacteria; phylum Bacteroidota; class Bacteroidia; order Flavobacteriales_D; family Sanyastnellaceae; genus CALKGK01. The sequence goes on along the minus strand of CALKGK010000027.1, from coordinate 20,458 downwards.
CCACTCACCACACAGTGGATCTCATCCAAAAATGTCAAACGAATATTAGAACCAACTAAGGCGTTCATGTCTACATCTGGTCCATCTGCGAGAACATTTTTCATTCCTAAAGTGTACTTTACTGGAGCGTCTAAAACTGCGCTCATTTTTCGAAGGTTTCCGATCCATGTCATGAAGGCAAAGCTAATAAGTATTTGACCAATCTGTGATTACTTCGTGACCTCATAAAAGCATCTTTGTAGCATGAAAGAAATGATTGAAGCAGCGCAGAACTCTTGGCCAGGTTCCATGAGCTATGATGAATATCGAGATTTATCGATTCGCTTTGCAGAGGAAGGTAAGACGACAGGAGATGATCAATCTGCGGCCATGGTGGAATATTCCAGACTGAATGCCTATCGAATGAAGAGAATTGAGAAAACCGCAAAGCTAAAAGGAGAAACGCTAGAAGCAATGGCGAAAATTTCCGAAGATCAAACTTGGATCTTGTTCACTGAAACGTGGTGTGGTGATGCAGCACAAAGCTTACCAATACTTGCAAAAATTGCTGAACTTAATCCAAAAGTTGATCTCAAAATCTTGTTGCGTGACGAGCACCCAGAGCTCATGCAATATGCCCTCACAAGCGGTGGGAAGTCTGTACCAAAACTAATTGCTTTTGACGCTTCGATGAACACCCTCTTTTCATGGGGACCACGTCCTATGGCTGCCCAAGAAATGGTGATGGATTTCAAGAATTCCCCTGAGCCGAAGAAACCTTACACCGAATTTGTGGTGGAAGTGCAGAAATGGTACGCTAAAGATAAAGGACAAAGCATTCAACAAGAGTTCATTGATTTACTGCAAATGGCTCCTCAATTGTAAAGTATTTTCAGGTTGAAACTGTCTGCGACTAACTCAAGCGCTATCAGCGTAAACAACTGAATAAAAAGAGGGAGGATTTAAATTCTCCCTCTTTTTTTGTGACTTATTTTAAATCATCGCGTCCAAAAGACAAACCACACACTCAGCCATGAAAAACCTCTTGTTAAGTCTCTGCTTTCTTCTTAGTATAAACACTGTTTTCGCTCAGGGCACTCCTGCTGAGCAAGTTGTTTTTGAAGAAGACGAATCACTTGAGCTTCGAGCAATGGAGCGCGCCGCTCTTCAGGAACGACAAACGGTTTTACTTAAGCAGCAGCAAACAGCGCGCAAGGAACAGGACAAAGCGCTGAAGGCCATTGAAATTGAAGAGAAAAGGCAGCGAGACGCTCAACTAGCGTTAGAACTGAATGAAGAACAGCAACAAAAGAAAGTTCAAGCCATTGCAGTTCTTCGTTCAGAAATGAATAATCTCGACCTTGAAAGCATCGAAAAGGGCATTAAACAAACCCGAAGAGAAAGTGCTCACTTGGATCGACTCAATCGTAGGAAAGCCAATTCCATTGAAAAAAAGAAAGCTCAAATCGCAAGGTTACTGGCTGATATCGACCTATTGGAACAAGAAATTGTACAAAATGAATCCACTATTCTTCAGAAAGAAGATGAAGTGACGTCTGAACAGAAGACGATTGATGACAACGATTTGGTTTCAAAAACGCAGCAAGTTGAATTGCTCGAGAAAGAAATGAAAAGTTTGAAGGCAAAACATAAAAGGGAAGCATTAAAGAAACAAAAAGCCCAGGAAAAAGCGACACTCGCTGAGAGCAAACTCGAAGAAGCAAAACGTTTGCAGGCAGACTGTATCAAAGAATTGGCAAACATTCGCGCAGCCTTGTCCCAACAAAGCTATAGTGCCAACTAAAACTACTTCGCTCCTTCTTCTTTATTCAGGATCACCAATGCAGCGATGACACCTGGCACCCAGCCAGCAATGGTGAGTATCAATACAATTAAAATCGATCCACAGCCCCTGTCATAGACGGCTAAGGGTGGGAAAATGATGGATAAGATAACGCGCCAAACACTCATAAATGCATTTTTAAAAAATCTTCAATATCACGAACAAGGTGTTGCATGGTTTCAGGCAAGTCTTGCTCGGTCCAAGGATGCGATGTCTCAAAGGTATGATTTCCCTTGGGGTATAAATAGAGTCGCGCTTTCGAATTCCATTTTTTTAACTTCATGGCAGCACTGACATGAACTGCCTCGTCATTCATGGCGTGCAAAATGAGCAAAGGCTTGACCATTGTTTTTACTGTGCTCCGAATGTCTAGAGTTGCTTGATTATTGATATAATCTTCATAAAACGAAAAACGATGCGGCATGGATTGCCCAGTTCTACCGTTCGTTACGTGAAACACGCCATTTTCTTTCCATTCGGCAAAAGCTTGTCCAAGAGGAAAACGATCTCCAAAATCACAAACTGCGGCTAGACTAATAATGCCCTTCACTTTTTGATTTCTGATACCTTCTAAAAGTGCAATTCCCCCTCCCCTGCTATGGCCAATGACATAAATGGGGAGTTGTTTAAAATGATCGTTTTGGGCAACCCAAGCAACTACTTTAGAGAGGTCTTGGCACTCTTTAGAGTAATTATTTTCTGAAAAACCTTCAAGGTCAGAAAATGTTTTCAAATCACCTTCTCCAATACCATTATGTGAAAAGTTAAACTTCACAAATGCAAAGCCCAATTGAGAAAATCTATCGGCCATCAGATTCCACGCTCCCCAATCTTTAAATCCTTTGTAGCCATGACAAAAAATTAAAACTGCTTTTGGAGAGAGGGCATCATCGAACCTGTAATCGAGCAGAATGGGTTTACCATTACTACCCACTACTTTGTCGTGAGTAAGAAGCATGTTTTAAGTTTTATAGTCCAAAAGGTATCCAAGAAATGCAATAAATTCGCATTACCTCATGCCCACTTTTCAACAAGCGCACATTGGTGCAGCCTAATTAGAACGCGTCTAAGGCTTTAGGATATCTGAATACAAATCCTTTTTGAAGAATTTTTTCACTGCTTACTCGTTTTCCTCCAGAACTGCTTTGCTCCCATGTTAAATTGATGTCTCGAAGCTTGGCTGCTTCATTATAGAAGTCTCGTCGGGTACAAAGCTCTGGAGAGACGATGTTAAACACTTCATGACTCACTTCTTGCTCCAAAACAAAATGAACTGCAGAAATCACATCATCCAAATGAACCATGTTCACAGAATTGTCCGGTTTTTTATTTGGTCGATCTGCGGATAAAAATTTCCCCGGGTCTCGTCCTGGTCCAAATAAACCACCCAAACGAAGAACTACGGAAGAAATGCCTCCCAATGTGTAGCACTTCTCCAAATCGAGCATCACCGTTCCACTGTGATTCGATACAATACGTTGAGCATCAGCTTCTCGATATACTTTATCCTCATTCGGATATACACTGGTGCTCGAAATGAGGATGACCTTTTTGATACCGTACTCTACAGCTTTTCTAGAAATTGAACTATGAACCATAAAAGCCCAATCTGGAATCATGGGTTTGTGTGGTGGTGGCAGCGTAACGATCAAAACGTCGCAGTCAAAAAATCCATCGATGTTCGGTCCATCGGGTACTGGATTCGCATTCAACTGAAAAGGTAAGATCCCTTCCATCGCTATTTTGGTCATCATTGTTGCTCGGGTGGTACTTCCCTTCACAGTGTAAGACCTTGAACTTAAATATTTACCTAGCGGTTTGCCTAGCCAACCGCAACCTAAAATACTTACTTTTTGTTTCATCAATTTAAGATTGTTCCGAAGATAGTACAATAAGCTTTTTGCTAAAGAAATGTTAATCCTAAATTTGGGTACAACTTTTGTCAGGCAAAAGGTGTCTATTAGTGCGAACATAATTTATGAATACTCTACTTATGAAAATGACCACACTCCGTTTATTGTGCTTTGTTCTCCTTGCTTTCGGAACGATGGGCCTCTCAGCTCAAAATACAATGAAGTTTAAGATCAATGGCTTACAAAACACCGAAGTGTACCTTGCCAACTATTACGGCAATAAACTCTACTATAATGATACCGCAAAAACCGATGATTTAGGCTTTGTGCGTTTCGAGGCGAAGAAATTTGAAGAGGGTGGAAAATATGCCTTGGTGACTCCCGGTCCTAAGTTCTTTGAGTTTTTAGTGGCTGATGAAAACCTGTACATTGAAACGAATGTGAACGATTTGGTGGGAGACATGATCATCCATGAATCCAAAAACAACAAAGTTTTCTATGAGTACCTCAATTTCATTTCTGACAAAAGAAAAGAGCGCGAGCCAATGGACCTCGTACTCAATGATAGCCTAGCAACGGAAAAAGACAAGAAACCCTACCGCCAACAATTGGAAAAACTCAATCAAGAGGTTATCGACTTTCAAAAAGAAATTGTGGCGGCGAATGAAGAACTCCTCGTGGGGAAAATCCTGAAAATGGCGGTTGAAATTGAAGTTCCAGAAGACATTAAAAAACAAGGTGAAGAAGATCCATCTATTCAATATTACTGGTACCGAAACCACTATTGGGACAATGTAGACCTCACAGACCCTCGCCTAGTGAGAGACCAAATGTTTCATCGTTTGCTGGAGAAATACTACACCAAGATTCTCCCACAAATTCCAGACACTCTAAGCCAAGAAGCTGTGAAGCTTGCAGAGTCCATGGAGAACTATGACATGAAAAAATACACCATTCACTACATCACCTACAACTCCGAAACGAGTAACATCATGTGTATGGACAAGGTGTTTGTTCGAATGGTTGATGAGTATTACAAAACAGGAAAAGCCGATTGGTTAGAAAAAGAGCAACTCGATAAAGTGATTGAGTCTGCCGATAAAAAGCGAAACGTGCTTTGTGGAGAACCGGTGATGAACATCATTTTGCCCGACACTACACTGAATAAATGGGAAAGTCTTTACGATATCGATGCGAAATACACCGTGGTCATGATTTGGGAAAGTACTTGTGGTCATTGTAAAAAGGAACTCCCCGTTCTTTTGGACCTATATCATGAGTGGAAAGACAAAGGCGTAGAAGTTTATGCCATCGGGAATGATTTTGAAACTGAACCTTGGATCAAATACGTTAAAGAGAAAAACTTGGACTGGATCAATGTTTCCGATAATCCAGCAATCAATGATGCCGATTCAGCGCGAGTTTTGATCTTGAATGGCACCACTACCCTTCCAAGTTTAAATTTTAGAACCACTTTTGATGTGTTCTCAACTCCAAAGCTTTTCCTTTTGGACAAAGACAAAAAAATCATCGCAAAACAACTGAGCACTGAACAACTGGAGGATTTGTTGATCAAATTGGAGCAAGAAGACCAAGAGAGCAAAGAATCTGGAGAAAGTCAAGGAAACGCAGCTCCTCAAAACAAGGAAAAAGGCGATCGCTCAAAAGAGAAAAAATCGAACAAGACCAAGTCGGGAAAGGCGTGATGTCACAAGAAGAATTAGAAAAGATCTTTCATAAGGGTTTGGGTAAAAACCAAGCCCTTTTTTTGGCACGTCAAATTCTGGATGGTGTGTATCCTATGGATGAAGTTTTTGACGCTTGTTTGAATGCAAACGAAAGCGTTGCCATGAAATCGAGCTACGTTTTAAGTGCTGTGGGACAATTGGACGCCGATGCACTGGAATCTAAAAGCGAAGTTTTGATTCGGATGATTGAGGAATCACCCATTCAGGGCACACGACGAGAGGCCCTGAGAATGCTCACTTTTCTTTATCCTTGGGAAGCATCCATTGAAAGAAAGCTGGTCGATCTCTGCCTGTTCATTATGGAAAGCGACGAAACAGCTACGGGAGAGAAGTACCATTCCATGAGAATAATGGAAAAAGTGGGGGATGATCACCGAGAAGCAATGAAACAGTTCACAGCAATGCTTAAAATGAAACTACCCGAACTCACGGAAGCCATGCAGCGTCAGGCCATGAAGCGTTTTTTTCAAGACAGTGAGTGATGGATGTTCCAAAAGTTCTACAAAGAAAAAGCCCGGTCTAAAAACCGGGCTTTTCTTGTTTTGTAGCGAGAGAGAGACTTGAACTCTCGACCTCATGATTATGAATCATGCGCTCTAACCAGCTGAGCTACCTCGCCATGATTGGGCGGCAAAGATAATAACTTTTTTTTTCTCTCCAAGAAAAATGTACCCCTTGAGTCAAGCCGAAAGGGGCTTTAACTAGGAACTGCTTTCGGCTCCGCTCAAGCAGCACTTACCGTTACGCTTAAGCAGCACTTTCGGCTACGCTCAAGCAGCGCTCAAAAGTACCCGGTGGCTGAGCGGAGCCGAAGCCAACTTTTATGCTACTTTTACGTAAACCTACCTTATGATCTTCACTCAACTTTGGAACTCATTGTCTAGCATTGGATTGCAACATGCCCAACGGGAAGATGTTTCCCGTTCTTTGGTGCTTAGTAATCAAATCGTTGCGAGTATTTTCTTGTTGGTATCCCTGTTGTTTATCGCCACCCAAACACTGATTCCCAGCAACGAGATTGTCGATACCTGGCTCATGTCTCTTTTGGTGATCTTGGTGATCAACTTTTTCCTCAACGGCTTTGGATATAATGGTTTCAGTAGACTTCTTCTTTCTGTTGGTTTACCCCTAATCGTTCTTTTTTCGACCATTCACAGTAAGATGCTCCGACCCGAGCTCATCCATGAGGCCAGCTACTACAATCCTCGATTCTTTTTGATTGGGTTGGTGTTCATCCCCCTCATCGTATTTCAACTGAGTGAAAAGCTTTTTCTTCTCCTCAGCTTGGGAATTAACCTCATCGTAATTATCGCTTACAATGGAATTCATGAGGCTTTTGGAGTTTCTCCCGAAGCGCTATCACTTGAAACTCCCCACTTGGGTTTTGCCAGCTTGGCGTCTTCTCTTGCCGCATTGTCATTAAGCTGTGGAATGCTCTTTTTTAAAATTAATAATGCTCGATTTGAAACTCAAGTAAAGTCCTTACTTCGTGAATCTGAGTTTCAGAAAGAAGAAATTATTTCTAGCATTCGATACGCTGAACGGCTGCAGCAATCCATGCTTCAGAAGTTGCCAAACAAAGCTTGTCATTCCGCAAATCTGGGGATCATTTATCAACCCAAAGACCTTGTTAGTGGCGACTTTTATTTCTATCGAGAAAAAAACAATAAGTGCTTGATCAGCGTTGTTGATTGCACTGGACATGGTATTCCGGGTGCTTTTCTTAGCATGATTGGTCATCAAGGCCTCAAAGCTGCTGTCGATCAGTGGGATTGGGAAGATTGCGGAAGTCTGGTTCAACAATTGGATCACCACGTTCAGAACAATTTCAGAAAAGCAGGAAAAGAAGCTTTGAACGATGGTATGGACATGAGCATCTGCTTGATTGATTTTGAAAAGAAAACAATCCAAAGTTCTGGAGCAAATGGTTTGATCTTCCTGGCCGATCAAAATTCAGCACATCAAATCAAAACGCTTCGAAAAGCCATTGGCGGGGATGAAAGCAAGAGCTTTAGTACCAAAACCACCAACTTTCAAGAAGGTGATCTTTTGGTGCTGACAAGCGATGGTTTCTACGACCAATTTGGCGGTGATCGTGGCAAAAAGTTGGGGAGAAAACGATTTACAGAGATCCTCCAAGAAGGTAGACATTTGAGGTCGGAAAATGTGTCTCAATTCATGCAAAAACAATGGTTGACATGGAAACAGGACGAAAGTCAAATAGACGATGTTTGCCTGATTTCAGTCATGTTCTGAACCAAGCCACTCCTTCCCTGTTCTAATTCTAGAAAGCAAGGTTCAATTTATCAACGAAATATCAATTCTTTGATTGAAATGATTATATTGACCATCAGCCCAAGACGCGGCTTATACTGACTAGTAATTTATGGAAAAAGTAAAATTCCAACAGGAATACCTTATAAATGCCTCGGCAAGCATCATCTATAACTGCCTCACTACCCCTAGCGGATTATCAGAATGGTTTGCCGACGACGTTAACATTAAAAACGACGTCTACACATTCATGTGGGACGGAAGCGAAGAGTACGCTCGTTTGCTCACATCGAAAAAAGACGAGTATGTAAAATTCCGATGGGTAGAAGATGCGGATGATGAAGGAGACAAAGATACCTTTTTTGAGATCCGACTACGCATTGACGCCTTAACCCAAGAAATTGCGATTTTGGTGACCGATTTTGCCGACGACGATGAATTGGAAGAAGCACAATTGCTTTGGGATTCTCAAATCGACCGACTCAAGCGAGTATTGGGATCATAAGTCCAAATAAAACGCTTTGCACAACTGCTTAAAGTCGCTCGTGTATTGTCTCTCTTTTCTTAGCACAAGTTTCGCTTCATCGAGTGCGGCATTTTCTCTATTCCAGAGGAGCAGCTGACGGTGAACTGCTTTCTGTTCATCGGCCTGGATCCAAACGCGTTGACCCAACTTCAAATCTGCTTGAAAAAGTGGAAATGGATGCTTTGATGGGAAGATCATGGCCATTTTTTTGATGGATTTCTTCTTTGAAACCACAGAAAACAAACGTTCCAGATCGAACTGATCTTGGTGTCTGGCCAATTTTCTCGCTTCATTCGAAGATCGCTCGCCATCGCTAAAGAAAGGAGGATTACAAATGATCGCATCGTAGTTATTCAATTCGGCTTCACTGAGTTCGAAGAAGTCTTTTTGCATGACTTGTATTCGGGAGCTGAAGGGACTGTTCTTGGCGTTTTCACGGGCCCGTTTGGCAGCACCAGAGTCAATATCAATGGCGGTGATGTGAAGCTGGGGAAAACGCTGAGCGAGCATCAAACTTAAAATTCCAGTCCCACATCCCAAATCGAGCACATGGAAACAGGACGAAAAGTCGGCCCAAGCACCCAAGAGGATGGCATCTTCTGAAATCCGCATACCGCAATCACGCTGATCGATTTCAAATTCTTTGAACACGAACAGATCTTTATTTCCCTTTGATTTCATTCCATGTGCTGTATAATGAGGCTTGTTCTGGTCTGTTGGCAGGCATTTCGCTCAAAGCCTCCACTTCTTTCAGCGAAGATTTCAGTTCTCCTGGGAGGGCTTGATATAAGGCCGTTCCTTTGCTTTTCCATGCCAACATTTCATCGCTCACTTCCTTGATTTTTTTAGCTGGATTCCCCACCAATAGACTTCGAGGCTCTACAACGGTGTTTGCTGGAACGAAAGCTAGGGCTCCAACAATACTTTCATCACCCAGCTCAACATCGTCCATCAAAACGGCATTCATTCCCACCAAACAATTCTTTCCAACATGAGCTCCATGTATAATGGCTCCATGACCAATGTGCGCTCCTTCTTCTAGCACCACTTCCACTCCTGGAAACATGTGAATGGTGCAGTTTTCTTGAACGTTACAACCGTCTTTGATCACAATTCCTCCCCAATCGCCACGAAGAGCAGCTCCCGGACCGATATAAACGTCTTTCCCAATCACCACGTTCCCAGTGACCACCGCCTGAGGGTGAACAAAGGCGCTGGGATGTACAACAGGGATAAAACCTTTGAATTCGTAAATCATGCCTCTGGATTTTCGATCACTGTAGCGTAACCCTGTCCAACCCCAACACACATGGTCACCAATGCGTACTTTTTCTTGCTTCTACGGAGTTCATTGGCTGCGGCAAGTAAGATTCTGCTTCCCGTCATTCCAAGTGGGTGTCCGATAGCAATCGCACCACCATTCGGGTTGATTCGAGGATCATCGTCTTTCAAACCCCACTCGCGAATACAGGCGATGGCTTGTGCAGCAAATGCTTCGTTAAGCTCAATCAAATCGATATCCTCCATGGTCAAGCCCGCTCGCTTGAGTGCTTTGTTGCTGGCTTCTACCGGACCAATTCCCATGATTCGAGGCTCTACTCCAGCAACCGCTGAAGAAACAATTCTCGCCAAGGGTTTCAACTTGTACTGTTCCAAGGCCGTTTCGCTCACTACGTACAGCGCTGCAGCACCGTCGTTCAAGCCTGAGCTATTTCCAGCACTCACGCTGCCGCCCTCTTTTTTGAAAGCAGGACGAAGCTTTGCCAAACCTTCCATGGTGGATTGCGGACGAATGAACTCGTCTTGATCAAAAATCAAATCATCTTGTTTTCTGCGAGGAATGTTCACGGCTACAATTTCTTGAGCAAGGATGCCTTCTTTTTGAGCCTTGGCAGCTTTGAGCTGAGAGTTCAATGCAAAGGCATCTTGATCTTCGCGTGAGATCCCATGAAGTTCAACCAAGTTCTCAGCGGTTTGTCCCATTGCATGAGTTCCATACATTTCTTTCATCTTCGGGTTCACAAATCGCCACCCGAAACTGGAATCATGCATTTCAGCATCCCTACCATAGGGCTTGGATACTTTTGAAATCACCCACGGTCCACGCGTCATGTGCTCTACTCCACCTGCAACAAACACATCTCCTTCTCCAGCTTTAATTGCTCTTGCCGAGTGGATTACCGCTGCCATTCCGGACGAACAGAGTCGGTTCACCGTTTCCCCAGGAACGGACCAAGGCAATCCGGCCAATAGTGCACTCATTCGAGCGACGTTGCGATTGTCTTCTCCAGCTTGGTTTGCACAACCCAAGTAAACGTCTTCAATATCTTCAACAGGAATTTGCGGATTTCTTTCAGCGAGTGCTTTAATCACAATAGCGGCCAAATCATCCGTCCGCACCGGACCCAATGTTCCTCCAAAATTCCCAATAGCTGTTCTAACTCCGTCAACGATGTATGCTTCCATGTTTTCTTTTAATTTCTAGCCCAAAGATAGAAAGGGCTTTCGCCCTTTCCTTATCAATCCTAATTTCTTTAAAATTTTACTGCTCACCGGCGTTTCTTCTCGCGCGTTGCATCGGGTTTTCACCCCCTCCACTCCAAGAGCGTTGTTTGAAGAGCTGAAATCTCGTTGGCTGTGGTTTTGCTGGCCAGTAATTGTTTCCTGTATCCACGTCGGCCGTTTCTAAGAAGGGGTCCAATGAGATGCGAATCACGGGCTTGTCGGTAACAAACACCTTGGTCACCGTTGGCTCGCTCATCTTCCAGATTTCTGCTGGAATGTGTTTGATTTCACGTTCCCCATTTTCGTATTCAAATTCGAGAATCAATGGCATCACCAATCCACCCAAATTTTCAAAGGTGATCTCATAATAATTCTTCCCACTGGCCAAAACCTCTTTGTCTTCGTCATCCAATTCATCCATGTAGGCCTGATAATCGGTCTTGTCCAACTCAATGATGGTATAAGGGTCGGTTTCCGTGTAGTAATCGTGAATGCTCGGATCTGCTTCCAATCGGGTCACAGGAATGTCTTCAGCATCTCTCAAAAGGGAAATGTCTTGCGGCTCATTCTCATCAGCACTGCGCTTGAAGCTCATTTCTACTTCCGGATTCTTAGTGTCGATTTGATACCATTTTACACTCTTCAAACTCATGTCTACATGGTCATTGGTGTAGAACCATCCTCTCCAGAACCAATCCAAATCTACCGCTGAGGCATCTTCCATTGTGCGGAACAAATCTGCTGGTTCAGGACGTTTGAAGGCCCATCTTCTCGAATACTCCTTAAACGCATAATCGAAGAGCTCTCTTCCCATGATGGTCTCACGCAAGATGTTGAGTGCTGTTGCTGGCTTTCCGTAGGCGTTGTTTCCAAACTGGTAGATGGATTCACTGTTGGTCATGATTGGAGAAATTCTCGCTTTGTCTCCACCCATGTAATCGCGAATGTTTCTGGCCGGACCTCTTCTCGTTGGGTAATTTCTGTCCCACTCCTTTTCAGTAAGGTACTGGCAAAAAGTATTCAATCCCTCATCCATCCAAGTCCACTGACGCTCATCTGAATTGATGATCATTGGGAAGAAATTGTGTCCAACTTCATGAATAATCACCGAAATCATCCCGTATTTCGTACGCTCGGTATAGGTTCCATCCTCTTCCGGTCTTCCACCGTTGAAGCAAATCATCGGGTATTCCATTCCGATCCACTTGGTGTGCACCGAGATCGCAATCGGGTAAGGATAATCGATGGTGTGTTTTGAATAGGTCTCTAGCGTTTGAGCTACCGCTTTTGTGCTGTACTGCTCCCACAAAGGGTTTCCTTCTTTAGGGTAATAGCTCATCGCCATGGGTCTACTGTCTCCTACTTTGACGCCCATCGCATCCCAAATAAACTTTCTTGAAGAAGCCCAAGCAAAATCGCGCACATTCTCTGCATGGAAAATCCAGGTCTTCATACCCTTCGCTTTTCCTTTTTCAGCCTCACGGGCTTCATCTTCAGTAACGATCATCACCGGCTGATCAGCTGTTTTCGCTTTTTCGTAGCGTTTGCGTTGTGTGCTCGTCATCACCGTCTTTGGATTCTGAAGAACTCCTGTTGAAGCTACTATGTGATCCGAAGGAACCGTTAATGCCACTTTATAGTCACCAAATTCTAGGGTAAACTCTCCCGAACCGAGAAACTGCTTGTTTTGCCATCCTTCGTAATCGGTGTAAGCCGCAAGGCGTGGGAAAAACTGAGCAATGGTATAGATGTAATTGTCTTCATCCTCAAAATATTCATATCCTGATCTCCCACCAATTTTCATTCGATCGTTGATGTTGTACCACCACTTGATCTGAAACACAAACTTACCTCCTGGCTTGAGTGTCGAAGGTAAATCTACACGCATCATGGTCTTATTCACCGTGTACGTCAGGTTCTTGTTGGAAGCATCTTTTACATGGTCAATCTTAAAACCTCCATCAAACCAAGGCTCCAAGTTGCGCACATCAGAAAAACTCATCTCTTCAGACATGCTGGAACGACGAATTTTGTGTGAATCGCTGTCCTTCGCACGCATGTTTTGATCGAGCTGCACCCACAAATATCGCAACTCATCCGGCGAATTGTTCACGTAGGTGATGGTTTCCTCGCCGTACACTTGCTGCTTTTCATCGTCCAAGCGGATCTTCATGTCATAATCCACCTTCTGTTGCCAATACTGGTCGCCAGGAGCACCAGACGCCGTGCGGTACTCATTGGGCGTAGGAAGGTCTTGATGAAGCTGTTTGAACTTGCTTTGGTTAGTGTTTTCCTGCGCCAGAATTGCGAAAGGAATGCTCAGGAAAATAAAAATAAGTGCTTTTTTCATGCTTGTATTTCGGGTTGAGGTTTCCAAAAATAGTACATTCCGCTTGGAATTGCTTTTTCTTTTTCTGGGCGATGGGATTCGTACTCATTAGCTCAGGCTTTTTTACTTCAATACCACACCATGATGAAACGTATTCCATTCTTCTTCTTTTCTCTTCTCCTGCTCGCAGCTTGTAAGCCCTCGCTAGATCAAAACGATCTGATTTCAATTGACTCAAGCGGAGATACCCATCAAAATGAAGACAACATTAAGCCCATATCTGGCGATCGTTTGGAGGGTGTTCTCAGTGATCATTCCAACCAAAAAGACACCCTTCGCTACCTCGCCTTAGGGGACTCCTACACGATTGGTGAGAGTGTTAGTCCGGCAGAGCGCTGGCCCAATCAACTCGCTGAACGGGTGAATGATCAAAGTGAGGAATTTCATTTCCTTCAGCCCCAAATCATTGCACAAACGGGGTGGACCACCAGCAACTTGTCCAATGCCATGGATCAGCAAGAAGTAGACAGCCAGGAATACGACCTCGTTTCCCTGCTTATTGGAGTGAACAATCAATATCAAGGACAAGCGCTGGCTCAATATCTCGAAGAATTTCCTCCCCTGCTCCAACGCGCCATTGATCTTGCGGGTGGAAATCCTGAGCGTGTTTTTGTGGTTTCCATTCCGGATTATGGCTACACTCCCTTTGGGGCAAGTAATCAGGCAAACATCAGTGCTTCTCTGAGTTTGTACAATGAAGCTTGTGCAGAAATGAGTGCTAACGCTGGAGTACTTTACTATAACATTACTCCCATTTCCCAGCAATATCCAGACACCGAAGGACTGATTGCTCCCGATGGCCTTCATCCCTCAGGTTATCAGTATCAATTGTGGGTCGATAGCTTTTGGGAATCATTGCTTGAGGCTTTGTAGTCGTTACTCTATTGGTTTTTCTGCTTGATGAACCGATACTCGTGTGATGGTAACTTGATCTATTCCTCTTTCTGATATGAGATCGGCTCTTCATCCCACATAAAACAAGAGGGATAGATGTCGTCAATTCCATCATAGATAAATTCGATTTAATTTCCCCGAATCATTGACTAAGTTTGAGGAATATGTCACTCCTTAACCTTATAAATATGAAAAGAGTTATTCCATTTTTAGTTGTGCTTCTCGGATTGAGTTCCTGTGGAGGTTCAGACCCCCATGGCGACGGACAAGCGTCCAGCGGCAAGTGTCCATTTCACGGTGATTCCGATGAAACAGTTGGACAATACCCTGATGGCAATGGTCCCAACAACCGAGATTGGTGGCCGAACCAACTTGATTTAAGTGTATTGCGTCAAAACTCCGATCTCTCCGATCCGATGGGTGAAGACTTCAATTACGAAGAAGAGTTCAACAGCCTGGATTATTTTGCGCTGAAAGAAGACATCAAAACCCTCATGACGACCTCCGAAGATTGGTGGCCAGCGGATTGGGGAAACTACGGTCCTTTCTTCATTCGAATGGCTTGGCACAGTGCGGGAACTTACCGCACAGGTGACGGTAGAGGTGGTTCGAGAGAAGGACAACAGCGTTTTGCTCCCCTCAATTCTTGGCCAGATAATGCCAATTTGGACAAAGCTCGACGTCTTCTTTGGCCGATCAAGCAGAAATATGGAAAGAAAATTTCTTGGGCTGATTTGATGATTCTTACCGGAAACGTAGCACTTGAATCCATGGGCTTCGAAACCATTGGTTTTGCAGGTGGACGGGAAGATGTTTGGGAACCGGCAAGCAATGTATATTGGGGAAAAGAATCCGAATGGTTGGCTGATGAGCGCTATGAAGGAGATCGCGAACTCGAAAACCCATTGGCGGCGGTTCAAATGGGATTGATTTATGTAAATCCTGAAGGACCAAATGGCAATCCTGACCCCGTAGCTGCGGCGCACGATATTCGAGAGACTTTTGGTCGAATGGGAATGAATGATGAAGAAACTGTGGCATTGATTGCTGGCGGACACACTCTCGGTAAAACTCACGGAGCTGGAGCTGCGAGCCATGTTGGTCCTGAACCAGAAGCAGCAGGAATTGAAGAACAAGGCTTCGGTTGGAGCAGTGATTATAAGTCTGGAAAAGGTAAAGACGCCATTACCTCTGGTTTGGAGGTGATTTGGACCACTACTCCAACACAATGGAGCCATGGATTTTTCAAAAGTCTTTATGCCACCGAGTGGGAACTCACGAAGAGTCCGGCAGGTGCCCACCAATGGGTTGCTGTTGATTCTGAAGTACAGGTTCCTGATGCTTTCGACTCTACCAAAATGCACAATCCCACGATGCTTACCACGGATTTGTCTTTGCGTTTTGATCCCGAGTACGATAAAATCTCCCGCAATTTCTTGGAGAATCCTGAAGCCTTCAACGAGGCATTTGCGAAAGCGTGGTTCAAACTTACCCACAGAGATATGGGACCAAGATCTCTTTATCTAGGTCCGGAAGCTCCTCAAGAAGATTTCATTTGGCAAGATCCTATTCCAGTGGCGGACTATGAAACCATTGGAACAAAGGAGATTGCCTCTTTGAAACAAATCATTGCTGCTAGCGGATTAAGTACAGAAGAATTGGTTGAAACGGCGTGGGCTTCAGCAAGTACATTTCGTTCTTCCGACTTCAAAGGTGGAGCAAACGGCGCTCGTATTCGTCTAGAACCACAACGTTCTTGGGAAGTGAACAATCCTGCTCAATTGAATAAGGTTCTTGCAGTGTATGAAGACATCCAATCAAAATTCAATGCTGCCAATTCCACGAAACAAGTTTCCATCGCTGATTTGATTGTGCTTGGAGGAAATCTTGGGGTTGAACAGTCGCTTGAAGCTGGAGGATTCAACATTGAAGTTCCCTTCTCTGCCGGAAGAACAGATGCTAGTCAGGAACAAACCGATGCAGAAGCCATGAGCGTTTTGGAACCGATGGCGGATGCCTTCAGAAATTACACAAAAGCAAAATACACCCTCACCACAGAGGAATTGATGGTGGACAAAGCACAGTTGCTTGGCTTAACGAGTCCGGAAATGACTGCCCTTCTTGGAGGAATGCGTGCCATTGGGGTTCAAGTTGATGATTCCAAGCATGGGATTCTTACCGATAAGCCAGGTAGTTTCAGTAATGACTTCTTCGTTAACCTCCTCAGCATGGAGAACAAGTGGGAAGCTCAAGATGAAGACAAAGAAATCTTTGTTGGTTTGGACAGAAGCACGGGAGAGCAAAAATGGACCGCTACACGAGCAGATTTGATTTTTGGATCGAACTCTGAGCTGAGAGCCCTTGCAGAAGTATATGCGAGTGACGATGCCAAAGAAAAGTTGGCCCGCGATTTTGTTGCTGTATGGACGAAAGTCATGAACGCCGACCGCTACGATTTGCGATAGCAGCATCCGTTTTCGTGAAATCATTGAGAAATGAAAAAAGCCGGCACAACGCCGGCTTTTTTGTTTACTGGTTTGGCACTAGCCTTGATCCTCATAAATAACATACTGTCGATCAAGTGCAATTCCTTTTGCTTCACCACGAGGGCCAGAAATCAAATAGGGAATGGCAAGTTCATCGCCCACAGCTCGTTTGATTTTTCTATTGATGCGTGAAATCTTTTCACTTGCACTATTTTCCAAAGGGTTCGTCAATTGCTCAATGCTCTGAGTAATTCGTTCCTCATCCAAAAGCACACTCAAGTTCTCATAGCTAGACTTAATTTCCCTCTTATTCTCGGGGTCTCCAAGATCATTGAGGTGAACACCTTCCGGATGATTTAAAAAGAACAAGTAGAGGGTCTTCTCCAATGGATTTAGTTTCAACTCAAGATTTCCAAACTGACTCAACCTGAGTTTACGAGTATAAGCACCAATTCTTAATTCACTTGGTTTTTGTTGAATGCTGTACCTTGATTTGAAGAGCAATTGCTCGCGAATGCTTTCCATAATCTCCATCAACTGCATGTAATGGGCAGCTTGAAACCTTCCTTCATTAATGGCATTTTGGATGTCTTTCATGCAGTCACCGCAACAATCGGCCGTGCGCATTTTCATTTGGATGTCTTTTTTATTGATGCACAAATCCATCAAACATCCTCGAGTTTCATGATGAACTGCTTCCATTAACTTTTCCATATTTCCATAAACACAGGACTGCAGTAAACCACTGGCCACAAGAAAGGTAACAGGAAATCGAAAGTCGCTATCTGTAAAATACTCCCACGAATCACAATGAACGTAATGGTTGTTCCATTCATCACCGAAGGAAAACCAATTGTATTCGTTACGATCGTTGGTGAGGAAAAAGAAATGATCCTCTCTTTTTAAACCACAGTCTCGCTTTGTACTTCTGATGCTTTCCAAAAGATCATCCCAAGCCATACCGACGGGAAGCTCCTTTTCGAAATCCTCCTCACCTAAAGGCTCTGCTGAATAAGAATAACAAATATCGTTGACCCTCAGATACTTTTGGGCTTTCACAAACTCTAAGGGACCGTCCACAGAGTTCAGTGAAGACAGCACTTCTTCAAAGAGTTCTTCAGAAATATCGTCGGCAAATAGGTGAATTAACATTCTTGAAAGGCTAAGGTTATAACTTATGATTCTTGCAAAGTAATTAAAATAAAAAAGTGTCCACCCCAGTTGCTCACTTTCGGCGGACACTTTTCATACAAACTACCTCCCACCTCTCATCTTTGCCATTTTCTTTGCCATGATTTCGTCCATCTCTTCCTCCATGAACCCAACACTGGCGTTCATGTTGCTTTTACTCATGGAGTATGCGTATTTTCTTTGCACTCCCAATTGATCCGTTAAGGAGTGAATGTCAAAATCAGCACCGATAAAACGGAAATTCCAATCGCCCAATTTCTCCAAAGACTTCATCAACATTTGAATGTTTCTCGCGGAGAACAATTGAGAAGAATTTTCATGCCCGTCGCTCAAAATCATCACCATCACACTGGCTTCTTCTTGCTTCATTTTATCGTGCAGACGGTCCTGTAGATCCATGCATGTGCTACCTATGGCATCCCAAAGCGCTGTACTCGCCCGAGGGATATAGTCTTCAAGCTTCACTTCGTTCAATTCTTCGACCCGCTGCATGTTCCATAGGGTGCGCACATCTTGTGGATCACTAAAATCAACAAGTCCCATGAAGTACTCTTCCTCCGGATTTTTCTTTGCCAAGCCCTTCACCATCAAAACCTGTTCGTTGAGCGATTCGATGGTTTGTTTTCGGCAAGATTCCATGCTTCCGCTGGCGTCGAGAATGATTTGATAGTAGGTCTGAGTTTTTTTGGCTGATGTGTTCATGTGTTTGATTTTTTTGAAGGCAATCACCGTTGATTGACGAAGCAAAACTATCTCATACACCTGCCTATAAACAGTCTTTGCAAGCTTGCAGAGAATTCTAAATGTGTAGTTAAGTGCTGAATTTTGACCTGCCTTTGATACTTGAGCATCGAAGACCAAAACATAGCTTCAAGAGCTCATTCAACATCCATTTGATTTAACCTAAAACATCAACTCATCCATGCAGAACAACAACAAGATGAAGAAGAAAAACAAGCACAACAATGCCATGCAAGAAATTTATCCTTATTGGAATGGACACACCTGGGTTTTCGATGATGAGGCCGTAGGGCTTTTGGCGGAACCCTTTGTGCTGGGCATCGACCAAATCATCACCAATGCTCTCAATCGACTTGGAATTCTTGAAGAAGCAAAAAAAGGATTCCGAATGACCTTTTCTGAGCAGGCATTTCCGGGTTTTGAGAGCGAGTTAACTTTTGATCATCTCGAAGCTGGTGGGGCTTTTTATACCGAGGTCAACACCCATGAAAAAGGATGGCTTTGTCCGGCCTTGTTTCTTTATTTCTCCTCGGCTCCTCAATACATTTTTGCTCGTTACGCCCTGAAATAGCACCTTTTTAGTTCATTACTTTGAAACCAAGATCTGCAAATTTTAAAAGCTTCTTTGCGGATATAAGAGAAAGCATCACGAATACCAGCAAAGGCTAACGTTTTCAGAAAAAATAATTGAACTTTTAAAGCCTAAAACGCACCCACTAGCCTTCCTATTCATGATTGCCATTCTCAGTGTTTTTGGAATTTTATCGTTGATATTGTTCGAGGGAATCCTCTTCCTTCTTTTGCACCAAACACGATGGAGAATCTTCCTCTTACTTGCCTTGTTCTTGGGGGGAAGCGTTTGTAGTTATGGAGTATACCTTCGTCGATCAAAAGTAAAAAGAGCACTGGCTCACGTTTATCATTCTTCGCGTGCCGAGTGGGATTCTATGCATTTCAACAGCACGGAAGGTCCTTCCATTCAAGGTGAAAAATCAGGAAAGAAGACCTCGGGCAAGAACAGTCTCCGACTCAATTTCTCTGGTTCTGGTTTAAGCAAAGACCGCTATTCACTTCATCGAAGAAATGCGAAGAAAATGAGTGACGGCGCCTACATTCAAAATATCGACTCACTCAAAGCCTTCCAGAGACGTGGGGAATTGATAAAGATTGAGGTAAATGATGCCTATGAGGTGAAACGACTCAATCATAGCCATGCTGTGCTCCACACCAAGGCAAACGCGCGCTTGAAAGAATTGTCACGACGTTTCAAAGCAAAAACCAAAGGCACAAGTGAAGAAGATGCCTACTTTGTGATTACAAGCGGTAGTAGAACCCATGCTCAACAAAAGTCATTAAGAAAAACAAACAGTAATGCTACCCGAGGCAAATCTGCTCATAGCTATGGTGCGGCCATCGACATAGCGCGCATCCGCACCAATGGGAGTGCTAAGAAGGCGAAAAAAGCACTTCTGGAAGTCATCAAAGACATGCAGAAAGAAAAGAAACTGCTCATTTGTCCAGAATCGACCTGCATTCACCTCACCTTCATGTGACAAGAAGAAGCCTTTCAAACTTCATTTTTATCTATAAAAAAAGGGAAAACAAGCCGCTGTTTTCCCTTTCCTTAAAATAATTTATCCTTCAAACTCAATGCGGCAAACGATCTCTCAACTTCCCGTACACAAAGGTTCCGAACATCGCAGCAGCGATAACGATGAGAATGCTCCAGAAACCAGCACCAACCAAGGTAAACATGGGTCCGGGACAAGCGCCCGCCAGAGCCCAACCTAGTCCGAAAATGCTCCCACCAATCAAATAGCGGGCAATTCCTTTTTGTTTTGGGATGAATTTGATCTGTTCTCCGAAAAACGACTTCATTTTGAAGCGTTTCATGCTTTGAACCATGATCACCCCTAAAGCCAAGGCGGTTCCAATGATTCCGTACATGTGAAAGGCCTTGAATTGGAACATCTCATAAATTCTGAACCAAGATGCGGCTTCTGATTTATACATGGTGATTCCAAAGACA
>CALKGK010000026.1 GCA_938085105.1 uncultured Flavobacteriales bacterium | reverse complement strand
TACAGAAAAGCTGATCCATTGACCTCATTGGATTGGGATTTGAAAAACGAACGAAATATTCCAATTGCTGGTGGTGTTTACATCATCCATGTGGACGTTCCTGGAGCAGGTGAAAAAGTGCTCAAGTGGTTCGGAATCATGAGACCAGCCGATTTGGATAACTTCTAATCATACCAACAGTAGAAACAAAGAAAGATGAAGAAATTTATTTCTATACAAAAATCAGTTCTCGCCTTATCCGCAGGTCTAATGTTGGCTATGGGAGTTCAGGCAGGAAACCCTGACCGTGCTGGATCTGCCGGCGCTGGTCAACTATTGATTAATCCATGGGCACGCTCTGCCGGTTTGGCGAATGCCTCGATGGCAAGTGTACGTGGTATTGAAAGTTCATTCCTCAACATTGCAGGACTTGCATTCGTTGAAAGAACAGAACTTGTTTTTACCAATAATCAGTACTTGGTTGGTACCGACATTCAATTGAATTCCCTCGGATTTGCTCAAAAAGTGGGTGAATCTGGAGTTCTTGGTATATCGGTTACTTCCATGTCTTTCGGAGACATTGCCATCACTACTGAAGATCTGCCAGAAGGAGGAATTGGTAACTTTTCTCCTACCTACTCGAACATTGGTATCTCCTATGCGAAGGAATTCTCAAACAGTATCTATGGTGGATTGACCCTTCGTGTACTTTCAGAGTCTATCGCCAACGTGCGAGCTCAAGGAATGTGCTTCGATGCTGGTATTCGTTATGTGACTGGTGAAAACGACCAATTGCGTTTTGGGATTTCTTTGAAGAACGTTGGACCTCCAATGCGCTTCCGTGGAGATGGTTTGTCTGTAACAGCAGAAATCCCAACGACCGGTGAGCAGTTGACCGTTGATCAGCGTTCAGCGACTTACGAGTTGCCTTCATTGGTCCACATTGGATTTGCATATGATTTCTTGTTGAATGAAGACATGATGTTGACTGCTCATGGGCAATACACTTCGAATTCATTCACACAAGATCAATTTGGATTTGGAGCTGAATTCGGTTTCAAAGAAAAATTGATTCTCCGTGCAGGATACATGTGGGAGCCAGACATTACTTCTGATGTGGATCGTGCTACGGTGCTCACTGGACCAGGTGCTGGTTTGACCCTACAAATTCCAACTGGATCAAATGGAACCATCATCGGTCTTGATTACTCTTACAGAACTACAAGCCCATTTGACGGCATCCACGCGATTGGAGTGCACATTAACTTGTAATCACAATATTTCATACATTTGAAAAAGAGAAGGCCCTCCTTAGAGGGTTTTCTCTTTTTATGTATACACACAAACTGTAAATTATCATGTCAAATATATCTTACTACACCGCTGAAGGGCTCAAGCACCTTAAGGACGAGATACATGAGCTAAAGACGATACAACGACCAAAGATTTCACAACAAATTGCCGATGCTAGAGACAAGGGAGATTTGAGTGAGAATGCTGAATACGACGCCGCCAAAGAAGCTCAAGGTTTGCTTGAAGCGAAAATTTCCAAATTGGAAAATCTATTGGCCAATGCACGACTGGTTGATGAGTCTCAAATTGACAACACGAAGGTTTTTATTCTTAGCACCGTCAAGCTTAAAAACGTTGCGAACGGAACTGAGATGTCTTACACCCTAGTAGCTGAAAATGAAGCGAACCTCGCTGCTAAAAAAATCTCTGTTGATTCCCCTATCGGTAAAGGGGTTCTTGGGAAGGCTGTAGGAGAAATTGCGCAAGTGCAGGTTCCTGCAGGAATTGTTGAGTTTGAAATTTTGGAAATCACACGATAATGGCCAGTATTTTCACCCGAATCATTCATGGTGAGATTCCTTGCCACAAAATTGCCGAAGACGATCGGTTCCTCGCTTTTTTAGACATTGCTCCGCTTGCTGTGGGACACGCACTCGTCATTCCTAAACAAGAAATCGACTACATCTTTGACCTTGACCCCGAGACGCTCGCAGCGCTTCATGTTTTCAGCCAAAAAGTAGCCAAACAGATTGAAAAAGCCATCCCTTGCAAACGTATTGGAGTAGCTGTAATTGGACTAGAAGTGCCTCATGCACATGTACATCTCGTTCCTCTTCAGAACGTGAGCGATATCAACTTCGAACGCGAGAAAATGGACCTAAGTGAAGAAGAACTCGCTAAAACAGCAGCAAGTATTCGAGAAGCGGAGTAAAAAAGAAATTTATCTACTGATGATTGATGAGGGCTGTCCAGATACTGAGACGGCCTTTTTCATGTCTGGTCCAGATAGGACGAACAATGCCATTATGCACCGAAATGTTGTTGTAGTCTCCAAAAAACAGCTGTGCATTTGGGCTAAAACTAGAGGCACTGATCCGCTCGTTTACAAAACTTTTCCCACCATCATCAGAATACGCCAAATAAACATCCGTCTCATTGTCTTCATGATTTCTGCGATCATAGAAGACCACATAAATTCTACCGTTGCTTTGATCAACATCCATCCAAGTGAAATACTGTTGCGACTCTCCTTCATCGTCATTCACCTTTACGGCATCGGACCACGTTGCTCCACCATCTTTGCTTGAAGCCAGCCAAATGTCGGTATTATCAACCCCATTTCGTTGATCGGCCCAATTGATATAGATGGTTCCTTGATGTTCTCCACCGCTCCGATCACAAGCGGTAACAGGCATCCCATTCGCTCGATTCACTCCTGGAATCTTCATGTCCCATCCACCAATGATTTCTGCAGCCACCAAGTCTTCTTTCAGCCAGGTTTTTCCTTCATCCAGAGACCGGTCGAACCAAATGGTGTCGCCCAAAGCCCAAGAAACGTAGATCTCACCATTCGGACCCACACATGGCACTGCACCTTCTACTGTTCGATCTCCATCCAAACAATTACCGGCAAACTGAGAAATGCGTTGTGGCTCGGTCCAGCGTTCCCCTTTGCGGTTTCCCTTGGAGAAGAGAATCAAGGTACTGTCGCCTTCTTCTTTGCTTCCATACAAATCAAATTGAGTCCATGTACTGTAAACGCACTTTCCATCCAAAGACGTTGCAGCCCACTCCTTGTCTTGGTCCTTCCCTTCATCCAACCCAATTCCTGCTCCTTTGGACCACGATTTTCCCTGGTTTTTGGAGTATTGACAAACAATTCGATCCAACAAACCATCACTCTCCCAACCTTTTCCATCTGGATTAGACAAGTGAAAGTAGAAGAAACCTCCTTTTGGGGAAGCCACAATGCAAGGGTCACCAAAAACCCCATAAACACTTTCTAAACGATCAATGGTCCACGTTCTTCCCGTATCTGAAGAAGTATATACTTTATCTAAAATACTTCCTGCTACAATGTACTTGGAGTTGGTTTGACTGATGGCAATGCTTGGCTCACATGGCTGATAACGATCGCTGCTGTTGTACTCCTCGATTAGAATGTTTTCATAATCGCTTTGGGCTTGGGCGAGCTGACTTGAAAACATAGCCAGAACGACAAAGAGGGGAATGCTGCTTTTTATCATCCTCTTTGGTTTTGCATTTTAGCGAAATCTTTAGCGAAATAGCTCAATATGATATCCGCCCCAGCGCGAGCAATGCTGGTTAACATTTCAGGCATGGCTTGCTCGTAGTTCAACCACCCCTTTTCCACTGCCGCCATGAGCATTGCATACTCTCCACTCACGTTGTAAGCCGAAATGGGCACATCGCAATTTGCCTTCAAATCAGAAATGATATCCAAATAGCACAAAGCCGGTTTCACCATGAGGTAATCTGCGCCCTCATCCATGTCCAAGGCTGCTTCTCGAAGTGCTTCTCTCCGGTTTGCTGGATCCATTTGATAGGTCTTTTTATCTCCCGCTTTTGGTGCTGAATCCAAGGCCTCGCGGAACGGACCATAATAAGCGCTTGCATACTTAGCGGTATAGGACATGATGGCCACATCACTATAACCTTCCAAGTCCAAAGCATCACGCAAAGCCCCTACCCTGCCGTCCATCATATCAGAAGGGCCCAGAACATCAATTCCTGCTTGGGCTTGAGCTATGGCCATCTTATTGAGGATGGGTAAGGTTTCATCGTTCAAGATTTTACCGTCTTTCACAAAACCGTCGTGTCCCTCCGAGCTATAAGGGTCCATCGCTACATCACTCATCAAGCACGACTCTGGAAAACGTTCCTTTACCGCTCGTATAGCGTGGAGATAAAAATTCTCTTCGGAATAACTATAGCTGGCAATAGCGTCTTTCAAGCCATCGTCCACACCAGGAAAAAGCACAAAGGAATTTAAACCCAAATTCATGCTTTCTTCCACCTCTTTCAAAAGCGAATCCAAGCCATGACGGAATTGACCGGGCAGCGCTGTGATCGCTTCTTTTGCTTGGGCGTTCTGAACTAAAAACAAGGGATAGATCAGCTGCTCGGTGTGCAAGCGGGTTTCTCGAACCATTCCTCTGATGGCTGCTGATTTCCTATTTCTTCTGGGACGATGTTGCATTTTATTGGGCTTTGGTAGCGTTTAATTGTCTTTCCAATCCTTTCAATTGCTTGTAGAGCTCGGTCTGTACGTCAAGAATATCTTGATCGGTCAAATCATTGTGGTCATGACTGTGGTCGTGCGCTTCACCTTCCTCGTGCAAACAATGTCCAGGAATTTCGATCAAAGAAGAGCGCCAATCCACAAGTTTTCGGTTCAAGTTTTCGTAGTCCAGGAATTGTGATTTGAGGACGCGGAGTTGATCGATGGCAGAATCTTGGCGCCCTTCATTCATTTGCATCTCAATCTCAGCGAGTTTGTTGGTCACTTCCGTGGACATGCTACTGTGCAATGCTCGAGCACTATCTTGAATGGCTAGGGCTTCTTTCACCAAGGGGCCTTCTCCTTTGGGAGTGCAGGCTGCTAAGGCAATTAGACAAAAGAAAAATACTGCTTTTTTCATGGCTTGTTTGGATTAGGAGGAACGGGATCGTGTCCGGATGTTCCCCAAGGATGACATTTTAAAATTCTTTTAGTTCCTAGCCCGATTCCTTTCAACACCCCCCATTCTTGGACGGCCTGAATCATGTAAGTCGAGCAGGTCGGTTGGTGACGACAATTTTGTCCGAGTAAAGGGCTTATCGCTACTTGATAGACTCTGACGGGAAAGATGACAATCTGTTTCAACCACTGCATTTTCAAAAATACAATTCCAAAGCGAGATGACTCAGAAAGGCCAAGCTTCAATTGACATAAAAAGCGACATGAAAGCACAACCTCCACTCAAAAAAATGATCCAATCTCTATGTTTTATACGACTTAGCGAGTGAATGAAAAGGAGGATGATAAAGAATGCTAAAAGGAACAAAAGCTGTCCCCCCTCTACTCCTAGGTTGAATCCAAGCAGGGGCATTCCGAGACTTTCTGTTTTTCCGAGAAGCATTCTGAGGTAGCTTGAAAAGCCTAAACCATGGATCAGTCCGAAAAGAAGTGTAATGGTGAACTTGATGGCCAAATTTTCTTCGCCTTGGTACTTCCGGTGAACTCGACGGAGGTTAAGCATAGCAGTGATCAATATACTCACCGGGATCAGCCATTCGATGATTGCAGCATTGGGCTTCACGACCTTAAAAACCACAAGTGCAAGGGTAATGCTGTGACCGATAGTAAATGAGGTGGCCAACAAGATGAACTTGCGCCAATCTCGCGGGGTATAGCTTGCCACCAATGCCAGAAGGAAAAGCATGTGATCGTAGCCCTTGGGATCAAGGATGTGCCGAAAGCCTTCGGACAAAAAATATTGAAAATTCATCTTCTCAAATTGATACACTGCTTGTAAAACCGTCGATTTCTATGGTAGCGTCATTGTCGCACTGCCCATTTCCATAATCCAGGAAACGCACATTTTTACCCGAAGGTGTAAGGCTGATTTTTCCCGAATGGATCCATGGACAAACAAAAGAGAAGACTACAGGGCGAATCACGCTCAAGTCATAGGCATTGCCGTTTCGATCGATGCCCTCTGCATTTCCGCTCACGCTGTATTCATCGTCTTCAAGAAAAATCGACTCACTTCCAGTAACCCAAGTGCGCACCATGGACGCATCCCATTTGATCGCATAATCATTGCTTTCGCGACGAACAGTAGCATTCACCGTATTCACATTGAAGTGCGGAACTTGTCCGGAATTCAAACCGAGATTGGTGATGTTTTGAGTGCCGTTCAGGATGTAATCGTTCACTTGATAATTTTCAGCTTGAATGGTAATTTGGCTTCCTACATCTCGGTAGCGCCCTGAGAAGGTCACCATCAGCACTCCTTGTCTTCGTGTACCTAGAATGTCTGTGCACGTAGAATTCCCAAAATCAATTCGAATGCTCATGGGCGAGCTCAGGGTATCTACTTCGATGCTTTCAACACAATCAGGAGTGCTGCGAATCCCATCGGTTTCATCGGCAATCTCATCCATGATTTGAAAAGCATCATCAAACATGGTTTTTCCAATGGTGAAATCGAGCAATGCCGCCTGATCTCTATCTCGATCATCTTTTCGGCAAGCAGCGAGCACAAGGCATAGAAGCAAGGGGATCAGTAAATTCCTCATTCGAAACGTCTTAAGTTACTTTCGAATGTACTTAAATATCGTGAAAGCGTGTTTGTGCCTGTCGTCAATCGCATGTTCTGCAATCACTTCTTTCTCCCATTTTTCTTCATCAAACTCAGGAAAAAACACATCTGCCTCAAAGGAATCGTGAATGTGAGTGAGGTACATCACGTCCACCAAGTCCAAGTCCAGAGCCAACTTGTAAATCTGCCCACCACCTATCACAAAAGCTTCTTTTTCGCCCTGTTCTTCAGCAATTTTCAAGGCTGCTTCTAGGTCATTCACTACCGCTACCTCCTCCGCTTGATAGTCGTTTTGACGCGTAACGATGATGTTGGGTCTACCGTCCAAGGGTCTCCATTTATGAGGAATGGATTCATAATTCAAGCGCCCCATGATCACGTGGTGCCCCATGGTGGTGTCACGGAAAAACTTCATGTCATCGGGCAATTTCCAAATGAGATCATTGTCTTTACCTATGGCTCTGTTGCTGGCTACTGCCGCGATAATGGATACTGTCATAAAAAAAGATTACACCGAAACTTCGGCCTTGATATGGGGATGTGGATCGTAATTGAGCAGTTCAAAATCTTCATACTTGAAGGAAAAAAGATCTTTCACTTCTGGGTTGAGTTTCATCTGGGGAAGTGGTCTGAAATCTCGCGTGAGCTGAAGTTTCGCTTGCTCGAGGTGATTTTTGTACAAGTGGACGTCTCCAAATGTGTGGATGAACTCTCCAGGTTCAAGATCACAAACCTGTGCCATCATGAGGGTCAGGATAGCGTATGATGCGATGTTGAATGGAACACCCAGGAAGGTGTCGGCGCTTCTTTGGTAAAGCTGACAACTGAGTTTCCCATCAGCCACAAAAAACTGGAATAAACAGTGGCAAGGTGGTAAGGCCATATCATCGATGAAAGACGGGTTCCAAGCTGAAACAATGTGCCTTCTGCTATCGGGTTTGTTTTTCAGTTGGTCGAGCAACTTGGTGATTTGATCCGTGTGTGAACCGTCTGGATTTGGCCAAGAACGCCATTGGTAACCGTAAACCGGACCCAAGTTCCCTTCATCATCGGCCCATTCATCCCAAATCCGCACTCCATTATCCTTCAAATACTTGATGTTGGTATCACCTTGTAAAAACCACAAAAGTTCGTGAATGATGGATCTCAGGTGCAGCTTTTTGGTGGTCAGCATTGGGAAGCCTTCACTCAAGTCAAAACGCATCTGATAGCCAAAACAAGAAAGCGTTCCTGTGCCCGTTCTATCGTCTTTTTCCACCCCATTATCGAGGATGTGCTGCAGCAAATCGTGGTACTGTTTCATGCCAGTGAATTTATTGGGTAAAAATAACCTACATCTTCGAGTTTAAGCAAGGTTTGTTAACCGATTGTGTGTAAAAACATCGGGCTTATCTCAGTGCACTTCCGGTGCGAAAACTTCCCAAGAATAAGGATTCAAGTTTCTTATTCACTGATCACTTTCAAACTGTTCTGAACCTTCTTCGCTTGGGATTTCACCTCCTCCAAACTCTCACCCAAGATGGTAATGTGCCCCATTTTCCGAAAGGGTTTGGTGGTGGTTTTTCCATAAATGTGCGGATAGACTTTGGATATTTTCAACACATCCTCCATTCCTTCATAAACGACAGGTCCGGTGTGTCCTTTTTCACCTAAAAGATTGATCATGGATGATGGACAGCGCAAGGACGGGTCGCCCAAAGGCAGGTTGAGAATTGCGCGTAAATGCTGTTCGAACTGAGAAGTATAGTTTGCTTCAATGGTTTGGTGTCCGCTATTGTGGGTTCTTGGAGCCACTTCATTCACCAGCACTTTCCCTTCTGAATCAAGAAACATCTCCACTGCTAAAATCCCTACGAAATCCATGGACTCAACCACTTTCATCGCCAAAGCTTTTGCTTCTGATTCTTGTTTTTGACTGATGCTTGCCGGACTCAACAAGTAATCCACCAAGTTCGCCTCATGGTTAAAAACCAGCTCCACCGTGGGATAAACCGCCACTTCACCCGAAGCATTTCGAGCCACAATAACGCTCAATTCTTTATCGATATCTACCAATTCTTCGAGCACGCTTGGAGCATCAAAAGCCTCCGATAAATCAGCCGCGGATTTTAATACTTGAACTCCTTTGCCGTCATACCCTCCTGTTCTCATCTTCTGAACGATGGGCAAATCCTGCTCTGAAAGTTCACTGCCGCTTTGGATCAACCTGAATTCGGAGCTTGGAATTCCGTGCTCGGCATAAAACTGTTTTTGCAGACCTTTATCCTTGATGATGCGCAAATGCTTGGGTGAAGGACAAACCTGCACTCCTCTTTTTTCAAGTTCTTCAAGGGCATCTACGTTTACGTTCTCAATCTCAATCGTGATCAAGTGCTTGTCTTTTCCAAAATCAACCACGGTTTGAAAGTCGTTGAAATCACCGTGCACGAATCCCGTTGAAAGGGTTGAGCAAGGTGCGTCTGCCGCGGGATCAAGAAAATGGGTGTCGATGTCCAAGCTAATGGCAGGTTGCTGAAGCATGCGTCCGAGCTGACCACCGCCAAGCACACCAAGTTGAAATCGTTTTCCGTAAAATGCTTTGTTCTTCATTCTTGTAGTTAATCGGGATTAATCAATGGGTAAAATGGCCGGTCTTTGAGTGAGTTCGTGGTAACAAATTACCTCCTCGCCAAAGTAGTGCACCACCATACTTTTTCTCGTGAGTTCTGGTTGGTTCATCTTTTGAGCACCGTGAAGCAAGTTCGCATGCCAAATAAAAACATCTCCTGGCTCAGTATGAAGCGTTTCTTCTTTCAGTCCTTGGTCTTTAATCAAAACTTGAATCGCTTCTTCGTAATTGAGGTATGCATGTTCACCAAGCATCCACCTTCCTCCTCCGTGATCATAGGCGTCGTTCAGCAAATAAGGTAACCGGTGGCTTCCGGGGAAATATTTCAGCGGACCTTGGTCTGCTCCAATCGACTCAAAGGCCGTCCAAGCAGCAGCCATATTCCCTAAGGGATAAGTGGTCATGTGAACAGAATCTGAATGCGCTCTTTGCTCTGAACTCTTGATGAAATTTATACTCTGAAAGGGATGAAACTTTCGTCCGTGAATCAATTCCAAGAGCTCCAAAACTTCTCGATTTCTTGCAATCTTGCCCAAGGTCTCCCCATTTCTGTACGCGAACATGATCTTCTTGCCTGTGTAATTGTAATCGATCTCTCCAGCAGCCATCAGTCCGTCTACCTCAGCATTGGCCTTTTGAATGTCTTCCCCAGAATAATGCTTCCGAAGGAGGATGTAGCCCTTTTCTTTCCAGTGGTGGAGGGCTGATTTGATTTCGTCTGAACACGCCAAACCTTGAATGTATTCATCGGCAGACGGACCGTCAAGCGGGGGAAGGACGTGCGGGAGGTCTTTAAAGTTTTGACTTGAAACGGGGGCAAATACTGACTGATGGAGTCCGTATTTCTGGTAGAGCTTCTTGTTCTTCCGGAGTTCTTTTCGATGACTCAAGTTGAAGATCACATAAGCCGGTTTGAAGCGACGAAGTGCTCCATAATATTTTTGAAAAGGCCATTTCATTGAAGCAAAAATAGGATGATAAAATGAGATGCGGGCAGATGTCAAGGAATCTTCTCATAAAGCGGATTCAATCCAAGCAACAAGCCACGCCACTCCCCTCGGCAAGTGCTCAGGGCTGCAAGATTTTATGAGTTCCTTCTCCGCAGCTAGGAGCATTGTTTTTTAAATCTTCTATCTTCGCTCTAAACAAACACATCTCCATGCGCACACTCTTCGCTTTATTTGCCTTTCTCCTTGCTTTCAACAGCTTTTCACAGACCAAAACAAACATTGAAGCAGCAGAATACGACCCCGTGAACAACCGCTACTTCGTTTCCAATGGGAACTCCATTCTCGTAACAAGTGATGGTGGTGATACCTGGGAAAGTTTTGGAAACGCAGTTGCAAGTCATGGAATGGAAGTGATGGGGAATACGCTTTTCGCCATTGCTGGAGACTTCATTCGCGGGTACGACCTCACTACGGAGGAAGAAGTAATGGAAATTGAAGTGACCAACGCTAGCTTTTTGAACGGCCTGGGAAACAACGGAAGTAATAAGCTCTATGTTACCGATTTTTCTGCCGGACGAATTTTGGAGTTGGACGTGAGTGATTTAAGCAACCCAATTGTAAGCACCGTTGTGAACAACACAGGATCCACTCCAAACGGCATCGTGGTAGACAGCGATAACAACAGAGCGGTATTCGTAAACTGGGGAATGAACGCTCCCATTATTGAGATGGATTTGGATACTTACGAGCTGAACACCCTTACAAATACTGGCTTGACCAATTGTGATGGCATTGATAACGATAGCTTTGGGAACTTCTACGTTTCGTCTTGGCAACCAACACGCATCACGCGGTACAGCGACAACTTTAGCAACAGCGAAATCATTTCTGCACCCGGTTTGAGCAGTCCGGCAGACATCAGCTACGCTCAAAGTACCGACACACTCGCCATTGCCAACAGTGGGAATGACAACGTCACTTTCATCTATTTCGATCAAGAGAATTCATTGATTGAGAGCACTGAAAACAGCTTTGAAGTGCGATTGAATCAGCATCCTCTGACCGACGCTTCTGCTTTGTCATTTCGTTTGAATGAAAGTGGAGTTGTTCGGGTAAGTTTCTTTTCGATGGAAGGAAAAGAAGTGCTGGAATTGATGAAAGAGAACTTGCCTGCGGGCGATCAAAAAATCCTTTTTGCTGGCATGAAGCTTGCGTCAGGAAATTACATCATGCAGCTCCATTTGAATGAAAAACTCATTCATTCTCAGCAAGTCGTAAAATAAATTTACCTGCTTAAACGGCTGCAAAACTGTAAATGAACGATTATGAAAAAGATCTTATTCCTACTGCTTTGTACTTTTTCAATGAGTGTGGTGTTTGCTCAAATTACTCCAAGGGAAACACAACGCCAAAGAGAGGCCGCCGATAATGCGAAACCTAGAAAATTTGCAGACCGTTTGGTGTACACTGGAAATGTTTCTCTGGTTTTCGGCAATCAAACCTTTATAGGCGCTGACCCTGGGATAGGTTACAAAGTAAACGATTGGCTCGTTGCTGGTTTTGGCGGACATTATTATTACATGCAGTTTGCAGGAAGGAGTAATCGCGTTTATGGTGGCCAAATCTTCTCACAAGCCCGAGTTTATGAAGGTGTTTTTGCGATGAGTACCTTCCAAATGAGCAACACCCGAATCTTTTCTCAACTGTCACCAAACGACGTACTTCGCGACCGTGACGTTTGGGTTCCCCACTGGTATGTTGGTGGTGGATATTTCCCACAAGCTGGAGATAGAATACGCGTTGGAGCATCCATCCTTTTTGACCTCATCCAAGACCCTAACTCCCCCTGGCCCAACCCAAATTATAGCGTTGGGATAATCTATGGTTTTTAACACATGCACATCTTAGAACTTACCTTTCTGAACAACACCCTAGAAAACTGGGGAATAGCACTCATCTATGTGGCTGGAGCATTGGTTCTGGCCCGCATTTTATATTGGGTTTTCTCGAAAGTATTCAAATCCTACGCCAGCAAAACGAAACAGCGCTTTGATGATGTTTTGGTTGACATGCTGGAAGAACCCATTGTTTTGGCCGTTGTCATCATAGGACTTTGGTGGGGCTATGATCATCTGAGTTTTTCTGATGGAGTGAACACTTGGGTGGTTCGGGTTTTCAAAATATTGGTAGGCATTAACATGACGTGGATGTTTGTCCGACTCTTCGACGCCATGCTCGGGGAGTTTCTCATTCCTTACGCCAAGAAAAAAACCAACGACAGTGCCAATCGGTTTTTGGACATGATTCGAAAATCCTTGAGGGCCATTTTTTGGTTGATTGGAATTATCGTTACCCTTTCCAATGCCGATTATGATGTAGGCGCCCTTTTGGCCGGTTTGGGAATTGGTGGTATCGCAATGGCCATGGCGGCAAAGGATTTTGTGGCGAATATATTTGGAGGAATTACCGTCTTTTTTGACAAACCCTTCACTTTTGGCGACCGCATCCAAGTTGGCGGTTACGATGGAATGGTGCAAGAGATTGGCATTCGTTCCACCAAAATCAAAACGCTTGAAGGTCGAATTGTGGTCATTCCCAATCACAAGTTTACCGACAGCTACGTGGAAAACGTTTCACTGGAGCCAACAAGAAAGATGCGCGTGGATTTAGGATTGACCTACGACACTTCGAAAGACCGCATTGAGGAAGCCATTGAAACACTGAAACAGATTGTTTTGGATGAGGCTATGGTGACGGACGAGTGTCTGGTTTGGTTCTCCGGTTTTGGGGATTTCAGTTTGAATGTTTCGCTCATTTATTACATCAAAAAAGAAGGGGACCTCATCGAAGTCCCCAATCAAATCAACTTGGCAATATTGTCCGAATTCAACCAACTCGGATTGGATTTTGCCTTTCCAACGCAAACTATACTTCACAAGGAGGCACAGTAGATCTACTTTTTTTCTAGAATTTAGTTGTGAGTCCGACCGTAAGCCAAGAGATCCCATAGCCCAATTCGCCAAAAGCACCGATTTTTTCAGAGAACATATAGCGTCCGCCCACAAAAGCAGAGAAGCCAACACCTCCTACCGTAGGTTCAACCACGAATGCTTCCAAAGCCTCATTGTCTGACTCAAACTTCACCGAACCAACAACGTAAGCCAACATCACACCACCATAGAGGTCGAGATCATCGCTACGATCGAGGTGATATGCACCACGTACACCAATGATGGTGTAGTTGTATTTCCAAGTGTAATCGAGCAATTCTTCCTTCGCTCCAGCGTAACCGACGTACCCTCCGAGAGAAATGTTGGGGGTGAGTCCGTAATCAACAGCCACACTCAATGGAGGTAAAGTAGCATCTCCTGCGCCATAAGCTAAACCTAGTCCGATTCCCAAATTGGCATTAATACCACCTTCTTCATAAACCTGTGCGCTTCCGAGCAAAGAAACCAAAGCGAGCGCGATAAATAGTAATCCTTTTTTCATGTCTTAAGTTGTTTTGGACAAAGTTGAGGGAAAGAAGAAGGAAGGAGGTACGGCAAGTGACGTAAAATGGTGGTTTTGATGCTTGGTGAGATGTTTTTTGGTTGGAATAAACTTCAAGCACAAAGGAAGTGGGTGCGTTGGCAAAGTTGGCTTAAAAACGCTTTGAAACAGAAGATTTTGATCGGACCTTAGCCTCGGCTGGTGGCGGCGGGGGAGGGAAAGGGAGGGCCCGCGAGGGCTGTGTTTGGGAGGGAAAAAACTCGATTTTTTTTTGATTTTTTCCAAGATTGAATTTAGTGTTTTTATTGTCACCACCACACCCTTCCACAAACTCATCCACAAAGCCACCCGACTCATCAGGCCTTCAACCTTCCAATTCTGAACATCGAACAAGGATCAATGAACGTCGATTTGAGAAGTTCTAAAATCATAGCAACCAAGTCAAATTCTAAAATCGCTAATCGGCGTTCCTTGTTCTTCAATCGAAAAGAATACCGGACAATAAATGCATTCCTCAAACCAAGCAAGCTCCTCCTTCATCCATCTACTTTTTCACGCTTTCTTTGGGCGCATCGAAATAGCGCATCCCGCCAAGCAAACGCATCTGCCGCTCAATGTTACCCGTCCTCTTTTTCAAATAGGCACTTGGCTTATCGACACGAAATATTTTGGGGTTTGGCAATACCGCTGCTAGTCTTGCTGACTCCGTTCTACTCAACTTATTGGCAGGTTTATTGAAATACACGCTACTGGCCGCTTCCGCCCCAAAAACACCTTCGCCAAATTCAACCTCATCAAGATACACTTGAAGAATTCGCTCTTTGGACCAAAATAATTCCACCAAAAACGTAAAATACACTTCCAAGCCTTTCCTCAGCCAGCTGCGTTCCGGCCAGAGAAAAACATTCTTCGCTACTTGCTGAGAAATGGTACTGGCTCCTCGCTTGCGTTCGTGAGTGCGATTGTATTCTTGAGCCTTCTTGATGGCCTCCCAATCAAAACCATTGTGTGATTTAAACAACTGATCTTCGGCGGCAACTACTGCGATAGGTAAGGACGAATCGAAGTAGTTCACATTTTCCTTTGACAGGTGAAACTTCTTCCCATCAGCCAGAGAAAAATAAGCCTTTGCTTGAAGATAGGTAATGGGCGGATCAATCCACCGATAGGCCAAAACCCAAAGAATGCTCACCGCGAAAAACCCTAAGGTCATTCTGAGCAAAAAACGCTTCAACGATTTCAATCTCTTTTTCATCAGTGCTCAAAAATACATCCTCACCTGGAATTTTCATGCATCGGCCGAACTTCACTAATTTCGTCCCATGATAAAACGTCTCGTCCACTACGGAAAACGCATTCTAGGCTTGTCCTCTTCGTATGGCGGCTTCACAAATTCTAGCGACTTCTGGGAAAAGCGCTATAAAAATGGAGGAAGTTCCGGACCCGGTTCTTACGATGTTCTGGCCGAGTTCAAAGCAAAAACCATCAATGATTTGCTCAGACAACTTCAAGTGCACAGCATGTTTGAATTGGGGTGTGGCGACGGAAATCAGCTTTCCATGCTCCAACTCCCGCATTATACAGGAGTTGATGTGAGTCCGACAGTCATCGAAAAATGCAAAAAACGTTTTAAAGATGATCCCCTCAAACGCTTTGTGCTTTTGGATGAATTCACTGAAGAGCATTTTGAAATGGGCCTTTCCTTGGATGTTATTTACCACCTCGTTGAAGACGATGTTTATCACACTCACCTCGATCTCCTCTTCGAGCGAAGCAAACGTTTTGTGTTGATCTATTCAAGCAATGAAAAGCAGCACGAAACCACCGCGCCCCACGTGAAACATCGAAAGTTTACAGACGATGTGGCCAACAGACACAAAAAATGGGCACTCGTGAAACACATTCCCAACGAGCACCCATTTCAAGGTGATTTTAACACAGGCTCAAGCGCCGATTTCTATCTCTTCGCTCGAGTAGTTTAGTCTTTCAAATTCTTGTAAATCGCTTTACTCACTGCATCTCGGTGCAAAAGGATCCCCACTGTTTTCATTAAGAAATAGTTGTAGCTCACGTATTGCAAACCGCCGTAAGGGTTTTCGTTACCCCAAGAGTTTTTAATGATAAAGTAAGAATTCCCGTTCTGGTCTTTCGCCATCCCAATGATGTGCATCAAATGGTCATCGGTGGTGGTGTGCATGTCAAAGGCAGCTTGTCTTGATGCCTGTGTAACGGCTACTTCCTCATGCACCTTGGTGAACATCTCCTCACGTTTCACATCGTCTTTCATCAACACTGCAACTCCATTTCTGAAGGAAAATCCTTTTTCACTTACATCTGCATCCCAAGCAACGGTATAACCTGATTTCAATGCGGCTTCCGTCATGCTCAATAAGTCATTCATTGGTACATTGTAGTACATTCCATTGGAAAAGTTATCCGGTACTTCAAGCACAAACTTCTCGTTGAAGGGGTGGTGCGTGAAGCTGCTGAAGCTCACATAATCGTCTGCATCCAACCCCAACTCATCGCGCAAAGCAATGGCGTTGGTTTTCTTTCCTTGGTATTCAAAGCTCTCTGGAACATCGCCCAAATAAGCATCCAACACCCCATTTACAGCCATCAACCAGCTTTCAGAAACGGTTCTTTGCTCTGTCAAGGCCTTCATCATGGCTTCCAAAACAGCATCCATTTCTCCGTGGTTGTGCTCTGTTTCACCATTTTTTAGTCCGGAATACACAGCTTCGGGCATCACACCGTAGTTCGCTATTGTATTGATTACATCATGAGACAAACTACCTGCACTAAATTGCGTTTTCCCTTGGTAACGAAGGTACATCTCCGCCTTCTTCGGGTAGGTCATTCGCACATTGTACATTTCTGACAAATCGTGCTCTCCTTTGCCCATACGCATGAGTTCTGACTCAATAAAACTTCCTGTGGCATAACTCCAACAAGTTCCGGTTCTGCATTGATCCTTGGTTCCGGTTCGATCGAGATTCACAATATCTGTAAACGTATAAACGGGTTTATCTTGTGAATGCGCGCTTAATGCGTAAAGTGCCACGATGGCAAAAAAGAGTAATTTCTTCATCTTAAAAGTTCATTTCTTGGCAAGATAGTTTTTGCCCTCGACTGTTTCAACATTTAGCGGTTAAAAGAAGTGTGCCGCTTGAAGAAAACTCGAAGCTAAAAACCACAAAATTCGCAAGATATGAAGCAAGTAGCAGTAGTATGTGGTGGGTATTCTGGAGAGGCCGTCATCTCTCGTCAGAGCGCACAAACCGTGATGGATCATATCGACCAAAAAAAGTACCGTGCTATTTTGGTTGAGGTGTTGGTGAATGAATGGCGTGCAAAAATCGATGACACTTGGGTTCCGGTGGATAAGAACGATTTTAGCATTGCACTGAACGGACAGCCCTTGCATTTTGATGTGATCTACATGATGATTCACGGTACACCCGGGGAAGACGGGCTCATGCAGGGTTACTTCAAAATGCTGAACCTGCCTGTGACAACGGGAGACGTATTGAATATGGCGCTCACCTTCAACAAATTTGCCACCAACGCTCAACTGAGTAAATTGGGAATGACCGTGGCAAAATCCCTCATGCTTCAGGAAGGAGAAAACATCGATGAAGATGGGATTCTTTCCGAAATTGGTTTGCCCTGTTTCGTCAAACCCAATGAAGCTGGCTCCAGTTTGGGAATTTCAAAGGTGAAGAAGAAAGAAGAACTTTCAGCAGCCATTCAAAAGGCATTGGAAGTGAACGATACGGTAATGGTGGAAGCCTTTATGGATGGACGAGAGGTTTCTTGCGGGATCCTACCAACAGCCGACGGCATCACGGCGGCGATTCCTACCGAAATCATTTCTGAAAACGAGTTTTTCGACTTCGAAGCAAAGTACCAAGGGAAAGCCCAAGAGATTACTCCTGCTCCAATTGGGGAGGTTTTGACAGAAAAGATTCAAGCAGATAGTGTGAAATTGTATCGACTACTCAATTGTCAAGGGATGGTTCGTATTGATTACATTATTGTGGCTGAGGTACCACATGTGGTGGAAATCAATACCGTACCCGGTTTTTCTTCGGCCAGTATTCTTCCTCAACAGATCAAAGCCATGGGATGGTCCTTACAAGAATCCATTTCTCATTGCATTGAGCAGGCTCTCGCCTAGAAAGTCGCTTACTTCACTCTTCCTGGATTGTTTTTGATGAAGGCAGCCCACCCCCCTTTTCCGGTGCTCGCCAAAGGTGAACTGCTTTGAAAATGATGGCACAATGCTGCTGCTAGGCCATCGGTTGCATCCAATTCTTTGGGCATGTCTTTGGCTGGGATTTTAAGAATGCTTTGAAGCATACTGGCTACTTGTTCCTTACTTGCATTTCCACTTCCCGTGATGCTTTGCTTGATCTTTCTTGGGGCGTATTCGCAATAAGGTACTTCGCGGGAGATGCTTGCTGCAATGGCCACACCCTGCGCTCTTCCAAGTTTAAGCATGGACTGTACGTTCTTTCCAAAAAACGGTGCTTCAATGGCCATTTCATCGGGGTGAAACTCTTCGATGAGTTGAACGCAGCGCTCGTAAATGCGTTGCAATTTAACACCGTGGTCGGGCAATTTACTGAGGTGAATTACCCCCATCGTGAGCAACTCCGGCGTTTTTCCCACCACCCGAATCATTCCATACCCCAGAACGGTGGTTCCTGGGTCAATTCCAAAGATTATCTTTTCACGTGCCAATCCAATACATTTGCTGTTCCCAACAAAAGTAGGCAATTGAAAGCGCAACAAGGTTTCCTTATTCAACTCATCCAATGGCTCGTGTTTGCGCTAAGCATCGCTTTCATCATTTGGCGATTACAGAATGAGGGTCCGGCAGCTTTTCAAGCACTTTTTAACCACGCGAAAACGCTTTACTTTCTCGCAGCCCTTGTTCTCCTCCCGATTAACCTCGCCATCGAAGCAAAAAAATGGCAATTGCTCTGCCGACCTTTCCAGAACCTATCCATGAATACTGCCACAAAGGCCATCACCGCTGGAAGTGCATACAGCATGTTCACCCCCAACCGAATCGGCGACGGATTGGGTCGTTTTCACTTCACTCCAAAAAACAAGATTCCCGCTGCAGGTTACGCTTTCGCAATGAGCAGCAGTGCCCAATTCATCAGCACCCTTCTTTTTGGCTGTTTGGGCTTTGGGCTCATCAAGACATTTGGACAGCACGAACCAACTTGGTGGCTCGCGGAGCAGAAATGGATCTTGGCACTGCTCCTCGGCTTCAGCATTTTTGTGGTTTTCTGCTATTTCAGTTCCTATTTCTTGCCCATCATTCAACGCACTCGATTCCTCCGATTTTTGCACAAACACACGGCTGCGATTCAAGGGTATTCTTTGTCCCAAAAGACAACAGTACTCTTGCTAAGCTTGCTGCGTTATTTGGTCTTCAGTTCTCAATTCATTCTTTTGTTAATGGGTTTCCATGAACTTTCCATCTTCGATGCTTTTGCGAGAATCAACCTCATTTACTTGTTCAGCACACTCATTCCCACGCTAGCTCTGGCTGAACTTGGATTGAGAGAATCCCTTTCCTTGGTGCTTTTAGAAAACATGGGCTTGAGCGACTTGGAAATCTTTTCGTCTGCATTCCTTCTGTGGGTCATCAACCTGATGCTTCCCGCCATCTACGGTCACTTCACCCTACTCCAAAAGCCACGCTTATCGTGATCTACTTGATGGCCATATTGCCCCTGGTGTACATCGCACTTGTTGTTTGGATGAGAAATGCATTTGATCGGATTGATCCCCCGCTTCCAAGCTCTGAAGCGCCAAAAACTCCAATGAAATTGGGCGTGGTGATTCCCTTCCGCAATGAAGAAGAATCGCTCCCCACTTTCCTCGAACACCTCCAAGAGGCTATAAAACATGGTCCGCTCAATGTGGAATTTGTTTTTGTGGACGATCACAGTTCAGACTTCAGCTCGAAAATGCTTCAAACCTCCACGCTGAAGCAAACGACACTCCTCAACGCCGGTCAAGGAAAAAAAGCAGCACTTGCCACAGGAATGGAGCACTTGGCAACAGAATACATCCTCACTTTGGATGCCGATGTTCATCTTCAGAAAAACTACTTCTTTGCGCTATCATCCCTGCTTGAGGAATACGGAAACAAAACGGATCTCTTTATTCTGCCCGTGCGCCCGGTCGGAGACGACAGCTTCCGCTCGGCATTTCAGCAACTCGACTTTCTCTCTTTGATGGGCACCACAGCGGCTTTTGCTTCGAAGGAAAACCCCATTCTCTGCAATGGGGCCAACTTATTGTTCCTCCGTTCGGCTTGGCTGGAAGCACAATCAGAACTTCACCCCGAATTGGCCTCGGGCGACGATGTTTTTCTGCTTCAAAGCATGAAAAAGAGAAACGGAAGTATTCGGTGGGTTCATGATCACGACCTTGCCGTGGATACCGAAGTTTGTCCGACTTGGAAGTCCTTTCTCCAGCAGCGAATTCGTTGGGGGTCCAAAGCCAAGTCCTATTCTGATCGCAGCCTTCAAATGCTTTCTTGGCTGGTTTTCCTATCCCAATTCTCTTTAGTGGCGATGTTCTTGAATGCTCCCCTTGCCTCTACTCGCTTCAAAATGCTGACGTTTGTCACTTGGGGACTGTATGTCCTTAGCACCCATCTTTTCTTAAGCACTGTTTCACAATGGTATCGAATAGATCTACGAAAGCACCTTTTTTTGAGCATTCTTTTCTACCCCTTCTATCTTGTTTACACCGCATTTGCAGCTCTCTTTCTTCCGGTGAGATGGAAAGGCAGAGTTTCAAAGTAATTGCTACTTTTCGGACATGAAACCAGCACCACATCCACGGGCTCTCGCTTTCAGAACCTTTCTGAAAAATAAAACAGCGCTTGCTGGTGCGATTTATATTCTTTCTTTCGTTTTTATTGCTTTTTTCGCCCCTTTCTTGCAGCCCGACCCTAGTATTGATGCCAATGCTCAGGAACTCTTGATATCAAAGAAGCACCCCGGGTTTCAAGTTCAAACCCTTTTGCTCGAACACAAGGACTTTGAAGCGCAAAACGCCGTTGAAACGTGGTTCAAGGGCGGGAGGAATCTCGAACAATCGGCCTATCCCGTCGATGATTATTTTATTAAAAACGGAGTGCTCTATGCGGTCCTTTTCTCGGAAGACTTTGCAGCAGATACCCTTCAGTTTCCCGCTCCTGGATTAGCAAACTCTCCTGCTCCAAGTGAGGAGTCACTTCAAACTTTGGGCTTTTCAGTGGAACAACGCACCTACTATTTAGGAACCGATAAATATGGTAGAGACCTTCTGAGTCGATTGATCGCGGGAAGCAGAATTTCCATTTCCGTGGGCTTTGTAGCTGTCCTCATTTCACTTCTTTTGGGCTTGACCTTGGGTGCCTTTGCGGGGTATTTTGGCGGACGAATAGATCAGTTGATCACTTGGTTCATCAACGTCATGTGGTCGGTACCAACCCTGCTCATGGTCATTGCAATCACTCTCGCCTTTGGGAAAGGATTTTGGCAAGTGTTTATTGCCATTGGTCTTACCATGTGGGTGGAAGTAGCGCGGGTGGTTCGCGGACAGTTCATTGGATTGCGGAAGTTGGAATATGTTGAGGCCTCCAGAGCTCTTGGTTTTTCCAATGCGCGCGTCATTTTCAAGCACATCCTACCCAACGCCATTGCTCCCATCATCGTCATTAGTGCAGCCAACTTTGCTGCAGCAATTTTGGTGGAAGCCGGACTCTCTTTCCTCGGAATTGGAGCGCAAATCCCCACCCCATCTTGGGGCAACATGATCAAAGAGCATTACGCGCTCATCACCACAGACCTCGCTTACCTCGCCATTCTTCCCGGAGCCCTCATTATGCTTTTGGTGCTCGCCTTTATGCTGTTCGGAAACGGATTGCGGGATGCCTTGGACGTGAAATCTACTTAAGAGTCCTTTTCAAAAAACTATCTTTGTCCCAAAGCTAAAATCTCGTGAATCAAGACAGTCGCATTTTTGTTGCCGGTCACCGTGGAATGGTGGGATCTGCCATTGTTCGTCAATTGGAACAAACCGGTCATCGCAACATCATCACCCGTACCTCATCACAATTGAACCTGATGAACCAAGCAGCAGTTCAACAATTCTTTGAGGAAGAAAAGCCCGAATATGTTTTTCTTGCCGCTGCAAAAGTTGGAGGAATTCAGGCCAACAACCTCTATCGTGCTGAGTTTTTATACAACAACCTCATGATCGAGGCCAACGTCATTCACGCGGCGCATGAGGCACAAGTGAAAAAACTTCTCTTCCTAGGGAGTTCTTGCATCTACCCTAAATTCGCCGAGCAACCCCTTCGCGAGGAAAGCCTGCTTACAGGAGCTTTGGAGCCGACAAATGAGCCTTATGCCATTGCTAAAATTGCGGGAATCAAAATGTGTGAAGCGTATTGGGACCAATATGGAGATCGTTTCATTAGCGCTATGCCCACGAACTTGTACGGACCAAACGACAATTACGACCTACAGACCAGTCATGTCCTCCCTGCACTTCTTCGGAAGTTTCATCAAGCAAAAGTCGATGACTTACCCGAGGTAGAATGTTGGGGAAGCGGTTCACCTTTGCGTGAATTCTTGCACGTGAACGACCTCGCAGAAGCCTGTGTT
This sequence comes from uncultured Flavobacteriales bacterium, assembly GCA_938085105.1. Classification (GTDB taxonomy): domain Bacteria; phylum Bacteroidota; class Bacteroidia; order Flavobacteriales_D; family Sanyastnellaceae; genus CALKGK01. The sequence goes on along the minus strand of CALKGK010000026.1, from coordinate 18,932 downwards.
TTTCTCATGAATGAATATGACGAGAAGCAATTTGTGAACATTGGAAGCGGAACCGACCTGAGCATCAAAGCGCTTGCTGAGATGATTCAAGAAGTCGTAGGTTTTGAAGGTAAGATTGTATGGAATACCGATAAACCAGACGGCACACCACGAAAATTGATGGACGTTTCGAAAATCAACAAGCTCGGTTGGAAACATCGCATCGAGCTTCGCCAAGGAATCGAACAAGTATATCAAGACTTCCTTCAACTTCAGCTCTCGTGAAATCCCTCTCCCTTCTTGTAATGCTCTTGTGCAGTTTGAATCTTTGGTCGCAATTGCGCAAAGACAATCTTCCGCTGCATTGGCAAGTTACAGAAGCCCTGCAGTCCGATTTCATCAAAACGGATACCTTTCGGCACACCGCCTTCAAACCGTACTTGCGCCATCATACGAGCATTGACTCTTTGTTGACCTATAGGACGAATGACATGCGCTATTTCACCACCGCTGGGTACAAAACCTTTGCAGACCACCTTATTGTGGTTCAGCAAGACGATTTCGAACTCTTCATCGACCCCATTCTCGACCTGGAATTGGGCTTTGATTTGAGCGACACCTCCGCTTATCAAGATACCGTCCAACTCTACAACAATACTCGAGGTTTCCGATTGGCAGGACGCATTGGAAAGCGTGTTTCCTTTCAAACCGCTCTTTTTGAGAACCAAAGTTTCCTTCCGCTTTACTTGAAGTCGTATGCCGACAGTTTGGGCGTTATTCCCGGACAAGGAAGATGGAAGTTATTTGAAGGTGCAGGCTACGATTACAGCGCCAGTACTGGGAAATTTGCAGTGAACATCTCCGATCGTCTCGACCTCAGCATTGGTCATGGAAAAATGTTCATTGGGAATGGATACCGAAGCATGTTATTGAGCGACTTTGCCTTTAACGCCGCTTATCTCAAGGCCGATTACCACAGCCTCGATAAAAAATGGCTCTTCTCGAAGATTCACTTTGAGATGAACGGAATGGATCGTTTGCCCTTGGGTGAAGTGCCTGAGTCCTTGTTGGAGAAAAAAGGACTTGGTGTGCACTATCTCAGTTATGCGCCAAATAAAAAAGTAGAAATCGGTTTGTATGAAGCCGTGGTTTGGCAGCGCTTTGACAGCATTCAAGGCAGTCAGAACCTCCCTTGGAATGCCTTCGTCCCTCTTCCATTGCTCAACACCGCCGTTTTAGGCTTTGACGACGATCAGCACAAGGTATTACTCGGCTTGAACCTCCATTTGAAATGGAATGAATACGTTCAAACCTATGGGCAAGTCATGGTGGACGACCTTCAGGAGGACGAATTTGCCTTTCAAGCAGGACTTCGTTTTCGAAACCTCCTCAAAGGACTTCATGCCCAAGTGGAATTCAACAAAGCAAGCGAGGGGACTTATTCGCATCAGCTCAGACTTCAAAACTACGCCCACAACAATGACCCATTGGCTCATCCTTTAGGCAATGATTTTGAGGAAGTGGTGCTCATCCTTCACCATGAATGGCGCCGATGGTGGTCGAGATACCAAGTCAACTATCAAAGAACCAACATCTCTTCAGCCCGAGAAGAAATGGTACTTCCCCAAGCAGCTACTCATGAGCGATGGATTGCCGACGTTCAGTTGGGCTACACCATGAACCCAAAGCTCCGCTGGCAATGGCTCATTGGCTACCGATACCGCTCCGGAAATGATTTGATAAGACAAAACCAAAGCAACTATCTCTACTTTGGAATGAGAACGGCCATCGTCAACAAATACGCCGATTTTTGATAACTTTGCCTCAAACCTTAACCCTTTGAAAGAGCTCGTATTTGGATTTGGAACAGCTGTACTGCTTGTGCTTATTGCCATGCCCTCTTTGATCAAAGTGGCCAAGCTAAAGCACCTTGTGGATGAACCTGGAGACTCTCGGAAACTCCACAGAAGAAGTGTGCCAACCATCGGTGGAATTCTGATTTTTGCCGGAACAATTTTGGGTTACAGCCTTTGGTTCCCTTCTTCTTATGCAGACCAACTGGGCATGAATTACGACACCCTTGGAGCACTTCAGGAATTCAAGTACCTCGTAGCTTCCATGTTTATTCTCTTCTTTCTCGGCTTGAAAGACGACATCATTGGTGTTAGTCCGAGCAAGAAACTCTTGGTGCACATTTCAGTGGGAACCATCCTTGTTTTGATGGCCGACATACGAATTACGGACTTTTGGGGGCTTTTCAACTTTCATGAAATCCCGGATTGGGCGAGCATCATTTTCTCCATTTTTGTGTACATCGTGATTGTGAATGCCGTTAACCTGATCGACGGGGTGGACGGACTGGCTTCAGGCATCGGCGTTATTGCTTGTGCCACCTTCGCTTATTGGTTTTACAACACGGGAGATCTTCCTTTAGCCCTATTGGCGGCAAGTTTGGGGGGATCTTTGGTCGGTTTTTTGGTCTTCAACTACAACCCAGCGAAAATCTTCATGGGCGATTCGGGGTCCCTCACCATCGGTGTGGTGCTCTACGTGCTGGCCATCAAAATGATTGAATTCCCAGTAGATCAACTTCCGGCCAACATCAAAGGGGTTTCCAAACCCGTTTTAGCGATGTCCATCCTCTCCTATCCTTTGATTGATACCCTACGCGTATTCATCCTCCGCACTTTGCAAGGAAGGTCGCCATTTTCTGCCGACAAAAACCACATCCATCACCGCTTACTGGCCTTTGGATTCTCGCACAAACAAGTCACCTTGGCTTTGTATGGCTACACTGCATTCATCATTGCCCTCACCTTTTTCATGCCTCGTCATAGTCCGAACATCAGCTTAGTATTGGTTTTCGGAATTGCCATTCTCATGAGTCAATTGGTCTTCATCATCCCACTTCCAAAGCACCTTCGAAAAGCTTGAAACGGCTGAGCATCATCATACTGTGTTTTGGGTTCCTGGTAACAACAGCAAAAGCCCAAGAAATGCTCGGAGGGAACATTCAAACTCCCTTGAGCGAAACGCATCGACTCGAAAACGGAGCAAAATTCAACGCACACTCAGGCATTTTCCCCTTGGCTCCAGGTTTGGAAAACGAACTAATGATGGCTGGACGCGACTCCATCTTTGTTGGGAGAGAGCGGGGCCATCGTTTTGAAGGACTCTACAACATCAACGCGGGGGTTGGAAACCAAGGAATTACTGGTTTTAGTGGTGCTGGGCTTCATCTTCAAGAGCAATTCAAGGGTAAAATTCATTTGAGGTTGAACGCCTCAATGTATGCAGCAGTGCTTCCTGAATATCTCGACCTACCATCTACCCAAGACATTTTACCCGGCATCGGAGAACGCATTTCTGGAGCTGGAGACGATGTTGCATTAGCTCCTTACCTCGCGGGATCGTTAGGTTACACCTTTTCCAAAAACTTTCATTTTGAAGTCGGAAGGGGCAAGCACTTTTGGGGAGATGGGTACCGAAGCGGGGTCATGAGTCACAACGCCTCTCCTTTTCCCTACGCCAAACTCACCACCGCCGTTTGGAACATCAAATATGTGAACGTTTGGGGTTCGATGAAAGACATCAGTGCTGGTTTGGATGCCCCATCTCGAAGAAAGTTCACCACCATGCACGCTCTCAGTTGGAACATTCACAAACGTTTCAACATGACGATTTTTGAAAGCGTCGTGTGGCAAAGCGAAGACAGCCTCTCACAACGCAATTTTGAGCTGAATTACCTCAATCCGCTCATCTTCTATCGTCCGGTAGAATTTGCCCAAGGTTCTGCGGATAATGCTCTTCTCGGCGTAGGTTTCAAATATCGTGGCAGACAAGAATGGCAAGCCTACACCCAAATCTATTTTGACGAGTTCTTGCTCTTCGAACTTCGTCGTGCTTTAGGTTGGTGGGGAAACAAGTTCTCTTTTCAGCTGGGCGTGAAGAAGTGGAACATCCTTCCTGGATTGCATGCGTTAACTGAAATCAACCTCGCCAGACCATACACTTACACCCACGGAAGCGTTTTTCAAGCCTATGGACAATTGAACCAATCGCTCGCCCATCCTTTAGAGACCAATTTTGTTGAGTGGGTGAACCATTGGACCTACGAAAAACGAGATCTCCAATTTGAATTCACTCACATGTGGGCCATTTATGGTCGGGATAAAAACGACGAAAACTTTGGTGGAAACATCTTCCGGTCTTACGCCAATCCTGCAAAACAGTATGACAATTACCTCGCTCAAGGACTAAAAAGCAGTGTGCAGTTTGTCCGACTCCGTGGAGCGAAGAACATGGGTGCATCAAAAAACGGCATTCAAGCCTTTGCTGAAATCCTTTTCAGGCACGAGCAAAACGAGGACTGGTCGAGAACAGAGAGCTATTTTAACATCGGTTTAAGGAGCCCTTTGTACACTTCTTGGAACGATCGTTAATTAAAAGAGAACAAAATGCTTCAAAAAGACTTAATTTTGTAACCGAAAGAAGTAGCACTTTTGAAAGCCGAAAGCATCAACAATAGCACCACCACATTTACCTCACGGATCAAGGACCTTGGATTGTTCTTTAAGTTGAAACTGTCTGTGATTGTCGTTTTATCCTCCGTTTTGGGTTACTTCATGGGTGCCGAACAAATGATCTGGTCGCAATTTTTTGCACTGATTGCAGGAGGAATGCTTCTCACTGGAGCATCTAACGGCTTCAATCAGGTTTGGGAGCGAGACATCGACAAGCTCATGTCGCGCACCGCAGATCGTCCAATGCCACAAGGCAGAATGTCTGTAGCGCAAGGATTGCTTACCGCCAGCATAGCAGGCATACTGGGCATCTTTACACTTTGGTATTTCTTGAACGACATTGCCGGAATTCTCGGTTTGGTTGCCCTTTTCTTTTATGTCTTTCTTTATACTCCCCTGAAGGCCAAAACACCACTTGCGGTGTTCATCGGTGCCTTTCCTGGAGCCATTCCTCCCATGTTGGGTTACGTAGCCGCTACAGGTGATTTTGGAGTAGAGCCCGGTTCGTTGTTTGCGGTTCAATTCATGTGGCAGTTCCCTCACTTTTGGGCCATTGCTTGGGTTGCTCATGACGATTATTTAAAAGCGGGGTACCGACTTCTTCCTTTCCGTGAAGGACGCTCACGAAGAGCAGCATTCCAGATTTTGATTTACAGTCTTTTCTTAATCCCGGTGAGCTTATTGCCGTGGGTTTTACCTTTTGAATCCCCCATGGTGGGAAATATTGCAATGGTTGTGACCCTTTTATGTGGGGTTGTTTTTGCCTTCCTCGCCTTTAAACTATACCGAACATGTGCATTGAAAGATGCCAAGATTTTGATGTTCGCTTCCTTCATTTACCTTCCGATCGTTCAATTATTTTACGTCATCGATAAACTTTAAAAAATGAGCGAATCTACCACCACAGCAAAGAAACCCGGGGTTTTTGACAATGTTGACCCAGCTGTTCGTCAGCGCACAAAAAAAATGATGATGTACTTCATCGTTTTCGCCATTGTGATGCTTTTTGCCGGGTTAACCAGTGCTTACATCGTGAGCAGCATGGGAAGCTATTGGGTCCACATCAACCCAAATTCAACACTTTGGGCGAGCAACATCATCCTCTTGGTGAGCAGTTTGACCATCATCATGGCACACCGACAAGTGAAAGCAGGAAACCAGAGCTCAGCGCAAATGTTGACGCTCGTTACCTTCTTGCTGGGAATCGCATTTGTGATCACTCAAATAAGCGGTTGGGGGCAATTGGCGAGTAAAGGCATGGGATGGTCCATCACTGAAACTGACCTTGGTCCGGCCTATCGATGGAACAACATTGAACAAATTACCGGAGAGTACGGAGTGGATTATGTGGTTGAAATTGACGGACAAGAACTCGACTTTCAAAACGGAGAATACTATGCTCCGAGTGACCCCTTGAAGACCGACCCAATTACGAAGGAAGTGTACCGCAACACCAACAATAGCGGGGCATACATCTGGGCTTTACTTTGGGTGCACATCATTCACCTGAGCTTTGGTTTGATCTATTTGATCGTAAATCTCATTCGCATTTCGAAGAATAAAATCAACGCTCAAGATCACATTCAATTGCACACGAACGGAATTTACTGGCATTTCCTCGGTATATTATGGATCTATTTGTTCGTGTTTTTGTTCTATATTCATTAAACTTGCACCAAATTTTTTAACGCTATGTCAAGCGAAGCAAGCAAAGCTATTTCAAAAGAAGAGTTGTGGGGCGGTGGACGCTCCCCGTTTTCCGTTAGCTACGGGAAAATGATGATGTGGTACTTTCTAGTATCCGATGCACTCACATTCGGTGGATTACTCATTGCGTATGGCGTTGCTCGTCATAGCTCTGAATTCGCTTGGCCGATCGGTGAACAAGTGTTTCAGGCACTTCCTGGTCTTGAAGGACACTATCCTTTGGCCTATGTTGCATTGATGACGTTTATTCTCATCGTATCCTCAGTGACCATGGTATTGGCCGTTGAAGCCGGTCATCGTAACCACAAAAAAGATGTGATCAAATGGATGGGACTTACCGTTATCGGTGGTTTCTTCTTTGTTGGTTCACAAGCTTGGGAATGGAGCCACTTCATCCACGGTGGTGGTGGTGCATTTAAAATTTCACAAGCAATGACCGTAACGGGAACGCTTGCTGACGGAAACACCATGCAATTTGACCTGAATTCCGCGGACCGCATTTTCATGGATCATCACTTTGGAACCTTGCTCGAAGATTACTTGCACGGCGACCCTGAAGTAACGATGGTGGAGAGCAACGGAACAGTAACGCTTACTGGTCATGGACATACTGCGGCTCTAGAGGAAGTAATGGTCAACAAATACGTTGAAGATGCAGCCACAGTGACTGGTGCTGACATGATGAAATTGTGGAACGCTCAAGCAAGCAATGGTTTTGTATTTGGAGCCAACATGAATGAGAACGAATATGGAGTGCAGCAACAATATGCCAACTTCTTCTTCTTCATTACAGGATTCCACGGATTCCACGTTTTCTCTGGTGTAATCATCAACCTGATTGTATTTATCATGGTGGTGAGAGGTGTATTTGAGCGCCGAGGACACTATGAAATGGTTGAAAAGGTTGGTTTGTACTGGCACTTTGTAGACCTTGTTTGGGTATTTGTATTTACCTTCTTTTACCTCGTTTAAATCCCCCACTTATTTAGCATTGAATCATGGAAAGAGACGATCTTATTGTTAACGAATCATACGCTCTGAACAACACCCACAACGACGAGGCAGGAAAGAAAATCCGTCGTAAAATCTGGGTTGTAACAGGAATTCTCACCCTCATTACCATTGTTGAAGTAGCATTGGGGATTGCAGTGAAAAGAGCTGACTCTGGACTTTGGACCACCGTAAAAATTGGCTTCATCGTTTTGACCCTCGTAAAGGCGGGATACATTGTAATGTCATTTATGCACTTGGGTGATGAACGTAAGAACCTGAGAAACGTGGTATTGATCCCTTATGCTGTGTTTATCATTTACTTGATATTTATCGCATTAACGGAAGGAAACTTTCAATTAGATATGTTTGAAATGTTCCACTAAGACATGAAAAATAATTCGATCAAAAAGTACATCTTATTAATTGGTGTACTTTTTTTATTTCCACTCTCTTGGTTGCTGTTTTTTGGAGTAGGCAGCACCCATGAATTCAGCACACTTCCCTATTACGGAAGTTACACTGTAAATGAGCAAAGTGGAGACACCATTTACAAGAAGCTCCCAAGTTTTAGCTTCATCAACCAAGAAGGAGAGACCTTTCATTCCGACTCTCTCAAAGGAAAGGTTTGGTTGGCATCCTTTTATGGAACCAATAATAAGTACATCGGCAAAATTACTCGCCGACTCCTTTGGCCGAATTTCCGTTACCGCAACGAAGCCGACATCTATCAAGTATCCTTCTCCATGGATACGGAGCATGACACCCCAGAGGTACTCAAGACCTACATTGATGATGCAACTCGCTACAATCAATTTGAGGGAAAGTGGCAATTTCTTACAGGAGATCAAGACAAAATCCACGAACTAATTCGCACGGGATTCGAACACCAAGACTTGGAGAACACTTCTGTGGTTTTTCTTGTTGATACGGAAGGATATGTTAGAGGAAGGTATGAAGGCAACCGCGAGGATGAAATCAAGGACGCCATCGAAGACATCGCCCTCCTAAAAAAGGAAATTGATAAAAAGGAATATGATCGCCGTAAAGCCGCTGAAGAACGTTAATTGCTTTGCTTATCTGTGCTTGCTCTTGGCAAGTGCGCTCATTGCTTGTGGCGACCCCGACATCGAGGAACAAGCACTCCCCTATTATGGACAAGGAGCCATCAGTGATAGCAGTGCCTTTACTGTTCCTAAATTCAGCTTCATCAACCAAGACTCTCTTGAGATTTCTCATCGGGATTATGAGGGCCACATCTACGTGACGGACTTCTTCTTCACCACTTGCCCGTCCATTTGCCCCATCATGAGTTCTCAAATGAGTCGCTTACAAGGATTACTTGATCAAAAAGGACTGCTTGGAGAAGTAAAACTCCTCAGTCATACTGTAGACCCGGAACACGATCGACCTCAAGTACTCAAAGAATACGCCACTCGAATAGGAGCACAATTCGAACACTGGAACTTTGTTACAGGGACGCAAGAAGACTTGTATGACCAGGCCCGACATGGTTATTTCATGACTGCCCTAGTTTCGGACACTGCTGCAGGAGGATTTTTCCATTCCGATAACTTCGTCCTCATTGATCAAAAGATGCACATTCGAGGTTACTATGATGGTACCTCTACCACTGATGTAGATCAGCTCTTACTGGACATCGAAAAACTCATTAATCAACAACCTAATGAAAAATAACATACTCCTCAACGACAGCAAAGTGAAGCGCTTTGTTATTGTCGTATCCATCCTCATTCCGTTGGTAGTGACCTTGCTCTATTTCATTCCTCAGCCAGAAAACCTCAGCCAGGAAACCAAGGAGAAGCTTTACATCCTCCCAATGCTGAACGCCATATTCAACGGGACAGCATTTCTCACCCTCATTGCTGCTTTGGTTGCCATTAAGAACAAAAAAATTGCACTTCACAAAGCACTCATGTCCTTTGCAATGTTGCTTTCTGTATTGTTTTTGGTGTCTTATGTTGCCTTTCACCTCACCACACCCAGCACATCATTTGGCGGGGAAGGAGCCGTGAGAGCAATTTATTTATTCATCCTTTTGAGTCACATCTTGCTGAGCGCTATCATCGTGCCTTTGGTACTTTTTACGTATATTTTTGGTTTGAGCATGCAAGTAGAACGCCACCGAAAATGGGCACGCATCACCTTCCCAATTTGGCTGTATGTTACCCTAACTGGTGTCGTGGTTTACCTCATGATCAGTGAATACTATCCATACTAAAATCTATTTTTCGTAAATTTGATAAGATGAAAAATTGGAAAACGTTGGTAATTCTTGGCCTTGTTCTTGCATTCTGCATTCAAGATAGTACAGCGCAATGCGTCATGTGTAAGGCGGTAGCAGAAGATGCTTCTTCTACCACTGGGATCATTGGTAAAGGAATCAATAGTGGAATTCTTTACCTGATGGGAATCCCTTACATCTTGCTTGCTACACTTGGCTTCGTTTTTTTTAGAAAACGTAAAACCAGCGCTCAATAGATACGTCGCTTGTAGCATCGGCAATAAAATCAGCTCAAATGAAAAGCTCACTCCTAACTTTCACCCTATTTTTCTCCCTGCTTGTTCAAAGCAGCTTTGCCCAATTTGTGGAAGAAAAACGCCTCGAAAACCGAGAAACGGTGAATGAGCTTCAAAACATGCGCGTATTCGTAAAAGATGCTGCCACGGAAGACGAACTGAATACCGACATCATTATCAAAGGCTTGAATCCTAGAAAGCCTGTTCTTTTTGAATCGGTGAGTGATACGCTTCTCGAAATACGTCATTATCGCTTGTACACCATTTCTTGTGTTGAGCCAGGCTATATGTACTTTGCCAACAAATTTTGGCCTGATGAAAAAACGACTCACGAAGAGGAAATTCGACTAGAACCACTGCAAGTTGGCTTAAAGACGGACGTTCGTGACATCACCTTTCTCGGCAATAAAACACAAATCTATCCACGCTCGAAGCCCGCACTCGAAGAGCTTATTCAATTTCTAGAGATCAACCCAAACGTGCGTTTGAAAGTGATTGGACATGTGAACGGTCCTGATGGATCTCACAGTAAGCGTGTTTACCAAAAAGCAAGCACTGAGCGAGCACAAGCCGTCATTGATTACCTCATTGCCGCGGGTATTGAAGAAGATCGTTTGGTGGCTTTTGGAGCAGGAAATACGGAGATGCTCTATCCCGACCCACAAACCGACTGGCAAAACGAAGCGAACAGGCGCATTGAAATCGAAGTGATTGGTCTTTGATTTAACATAGTTTTCGCCTCCCTAGCACTACGGGCAAGGGATAATAATTAAGTTTGTGCAAAATCACCTTTACCAATGTCCATTCGCAAACTGATTCTCATTGCTTGCTGTTCTCCCCTAATGACTTTCGCCCAAGGACCTTGGGATCTTGAGAAATGCATTGAACACGCGCTGTCGAACAACCTGTCCATCAAACAAAGCGAACTCAATCTTGAGCTCACGGAATTGAATCAAGATCGAAATCTTGGAGCCTTTCTGCCAAACTTGAATGCCAGTGGATCGCACGGGTACAACTGGGGACAAACCATTGACCCCTTCACCAACTCTTTCGCAACAGAGCGAATTCAATCCAACAGCTTTGGAATCAGCACCGGCATGACCCTCTTTAATGGTTTTCAAATCCTGAACAGCTATAAGCAGGGAAGCGTAAACATTGAAAGAAGCAAAGCCGATTTGCAGAAGATGAAAAATGACGTTGCCCTGAATGTGGCCAACGCCTTTTTGAACGTACTTTTCAACCAGGAATTCCTCAACATCGCTCGCTTTAATTTTGAATCCTCGGACGAACAAGTGAAACGCATCGAACAGTTGGTTGAAGTAGGCGCTGCTCCAGAGGGAAATCTCATGGAGATCAAAGCCCAAAACGCCAGTGACAAAGCTGCTGTGGTCAATGCAGAGAACAACTTGAACATTGCCATGCTCGGTTTAACTCAGTTGCTCCGACTTGAAGGCATCGAAGCCAAAAACTTTAGTGTTGCCTCTCCACAAGACCTCGAGCCAGATGCGGGTTCCTTGGCTGGAAGTGCAGCATTGGCCGTTGAGAATGCTGTCAATACCTTCCCTGAAATCAAGAGTGCTCAAGCAGGAATTATTGCCGCTGAACAAGACCTCAGCATCTCAAAAGGCGCCATCTCGCCGAGGTTGTCTGTTAGTTTCTCTTATGGAACTGGATATTCAGGAGCGAACAACATCCCTGTGGGTGAACTGCAATATGAAGGAGATCAGCCGATCGGACTTGTTCAGAACACCAATGAAGTCGTTATTGCACCTGTTTTCGGTTACGATGAATTTGAAACCAAGCCCTTCGGTGATCAGTTGAGCGACAACATCAACTCCTCGCTCTTTTTTCAATTGACGGTTCCCATTTTCAACGGGTTCAATACAAAGACCAACATTGCGCAAAACAAGGTGAGACAACTTCAGGCAGAATTCACCTTAGAGCAAGTCCAGCAACAATTGTCTCAAGACGTTGAACGAGCCTATGCTGACGCTCTAGCCGCTTACAATAACTACCTCGCAGCAGAAGCCAGTGTGGAAGCTACTAATCTCGCATTTGAATATGCCACCGTGCAATATGAAGCTGGAGTAATCAATGCCGTTGACTACACCAATTCACGCATTCGAAGAGATAATGCTCAAGCCGATCTTATTCGAAACAAGTACGACTACATTTTCAGAACCAAAGTGCTCGACTTCTACCAAGGAAAAGCCCTATCTTTTAAATAATGAGTAAAAGAAACAAATGGCTCCTCATCTTGGGAGCCCTCGTGATCATTGTACTGCTCGCTGCAGTAGGGATGAATAAAAACCGCGGCAATGCCAGTGTTGAAACCGAGCAACCTGCTATCAGAAGTATAGTAGAGACGGTTTCTGCCAGCGGAAAAATTCAACCTGAAATTGAAGTTAAGATCTCTGCGGAAGTGAGTGGACAAATCATCTCACTGCCAGTGAAGGAAGGGGAAGTTGTAGAAAAGGGTCAGCTCTTGGTTAAAATCAATCCCGACATTTACGAATCAGCCTTGAACCGTGCCAATGCCTCCTTGAATACCGCCCTATCGAATTTGGCCAGTGCCAAAGCTCGTAAGGCGCAATCGGAAGCACAATTCCTTGTCGCCACTAAAAACTTTGAGCGAAACCAAACCCTTTTGGAACAAGGCGCCATTTCTCAAGCCGATTTTGACCAAGTACTCTCCACCTTTGAAGTTGCACAAGCCGATCTCGAAGCAGCAGAGGAAAGTGTAAAAAGTGCTTCATTTCAAATCAAAAGTGCTCAAGCCAGTAAAACTGAAGCCGCAGATAATCTCGGCAGAACGGAATTGATTGCACCCCAAGCAGGCACCGTAACGGCACTCACAAAGGAAGAAGGTGAGCGCGTTTTGGGAACAGGAATGACTCAAGGGGAAACCATCATGAAGGTTTCCAACCTGAGCACAATGGAAGTGAATGTTGAGGTGAACGAAAGCGATATTGTTAAAGTGAATCTTGGAGACACCGCCATCGTTGAGGTGGATGCTTACCTCGATGAAAAGTTCAAAGGCGTTGTTACTGAAATTGGAAACACCGCATTGAACGCCCTTGATGGAATGAGCATGAACATGGATCAAGTGACCAACTTCTCGGTTAAAATCCGCATTCTGCCTGAAAGCTATGCTCACTTGAGCAAAGGACAAGGAATCAGCTATTCTCCTTTCCGACCGGGGATGTCTGCCACTGTTGACATACAAAGCGAGAGTAGTCGTGGGCTCTCTATTCCTGTGCGCGCCGTTACCACAAGAACCGACACCACGAGCACCAGTTTGCGCGAGCGTCTAGAAAGTGGAGATGATGAAAATGCTGAAGCTGATGAACCCGTGCTTTGTGTTTTTGTGGTTGAAAATGGAAAAGCCGCTTTACGTGTGGTAGAAACCGGAATTCAAGACAGTAAGTACATCGAAATTAAATCTGGACTGAACGAAGGTGATAAGGTGATTATTGGTCCTTACGACCAAGTCTCCCGTAAATTGCGAAATGGCACTGCACTAGAAATCAGCGCTGGAAAGACCGAAGAATAATGCCCAATATCCTTTGTATTGAAACCGCTACTCATCAATGTTCAGTGGCATTGGTGAGCGACACCGGCATGGAAGCCTTAGAGCGCTTTGACCCCAAGGGCTACATCCACGGGGAGTCTTTGCACCCGATGATGGACGAGCTCATTGAGGCCAGCGAATTGGATTGGCATGATTTGGACGCCATTGCTGTGAGCTTGGGTCCGGGGTCTTACACAGGCTTGCGCATCGGTGCATCTGCCGCTAAAGGGTTGGCCTTTGCACTTGATTTGCCCTGCATCGGAATACCCACACTGCATCACATGGCCGCAGGAATGGCTAAAAAAGCACCTCAGATGGGAGCCTTTGTCCCTATGATTGATGCTCGTCGCATGGAGGTTTATACTAGTGTTTTTAGTGGAAGTAGCAGTGCATGGGGCGAAAACGAAGTCATCGCCTTACCTTTGGATGAAACCAGTTACCAGGAAGTGAAAGCACAAGCCTTGTTCTTTGGAGACGGAGCAGTGAAGGCGGCAGAAATTCTTCAATTACCCGTAGTAGATTCTATCGCAAACATTCATGAAGGCTGCATTGTTTCTGGAATTGAAGCCAGTGCTCGAGACATGGGAGACCTTGCCTTGAAGTTATTTCGAGATGGAGAATTCCTCGATTTAGCGTATTTTGAGCCTTATTATCACAAAGACTTCATCGCAGGAAAGCCCAAACAGCTTTTTGCCAAGAAGAAATAATAGTACCGAATTATTCGTTTGAATAGCATGTTGAAAAAACTCGCATACCTTGTTTTTGCATCGATCTTGATGAGCAGTTCTTGCCGGGATCGAAACACGCAAATTCCTTTTGTGAATACTGATTTTGACATCAACATCAACCTGCCTGCATACCAAGACCTCAACGTCCCAACGGGGTGGATTTATGTGAATGGAGGAAGCAGAGGGATCATCATTTACCGCAATACACAAGATGAGTTTGTAGCTTTTGACCGACACAGCACTTACGACGTTGAAGCGAGCTGTCAGGTGGAGGTGCTGGAAGACAACATCACCATCGAAGATCCCTGTTCTGGGTCTCAGTGGTTGATTATTGACGGCAGTGTGATGAATGGCCCAGCTACCTTTCAATTGGAACCCTACAACACCCAATGGAATCCACCGATTCTTCGGATTTACAACTAAATTAAAAAGCCCTTTATGCGAAAGCTATTTTCAATCCTTGTACTCTTCGCGATCCTCATCAGTGCTTTTTCCTTCCGCCCGAGAAAAAAACATCACCTACCAAAAGAACTTCGCGACTTGAAAGTGGTGAACTACATTCCCGAGCAAGAAGGTGAAGGAGGCTTTTACATGTTTCGTTGCGAAGTAAGCAATCTGGACTATGCTGAATTCTTGTGGCACTTGGAACATGAAAATCGTTTGGAAGAACTTTCTGAAGCCCGCTTGGACAGCATGAACTGGCTTTATGCGCAAGTCGATCGCCCGCAAGAATGGGTGAATGGATATGCTAAAAAGCCCGACTATCCCGTGGTTAACGTTCGAAAGAAAGGAGCGGAGTTGTACTGCCAATGGTTGAGTGATCATTGGAACAAGGTCCAGGATGAATACACCCTCACTTTTCGATTACCCAGCAAAGAAGAATGGCAATATGCAGCTCGTGGAGGAAATGCAAAACGACCCTATGCTTGGGGAGGACCTTATGCACGAAATGCCAAGGGCTGCCTCCTGGGCAATTTCCTTGAATTTGAACGAGAAGGTGATTTGACCGTTCCCGTTGAGACTTTTGCCCCAAACGATTTCGGTTTATACAACATGAATGGAAACGTGGCAGAGTGGTTAAGCGAAGGACAAATGGGCATTGGTGGAGCTTGGAACACGGCAGCGGGTGTGTCCACAATTGAACACACCTTGGAGTGCAAGAAATCAGCTTTTAATTTGGGCTTTCGTCCGCTCTTGATCATCGAACCCCGAACTGAAGAATAAGCGTTTCTCCTTCCCTCTTAAGGTCTTCGTAAAATATTTTAGGCACAAAAAAGCCCTTCTGTTTAGAAGGGCTTTTTGATTTTATTGTGGTTCCGTTCTTAGTAACGGTACTCGTCGTTTTTGTATGGACCTTCCACATTCACACCAATGTACTTGGCTTGGTCTGCTGTAAGTTCTTCGAGAACAACACCAATTTTCTCCAAGTGCAAGCGAGCAACTTTTTCATCCAAATGCTTCGGCAAAGTGTACACTTTGTTGTCGTAGTTAGATGCGTTGTTCCAAAGCTCTATTTGAGCTAGCGTTTGGTTAGCGAAAGAGTTCGACATTACAAAACTAGGGTGACCTGTAGCACAACCCAAGTTTACCAAGCGACCTTCAGCCAACAAAATGATGTCTTTACCGTTGATGGTGTACTTATCCACCTGCGGCTTGATCTCATCTTTCGAAGCGCCGTGATTGTTGTTCAACCAAGCGACATCGATTTCATTATCGAAGTGACCGATATTACATACGATCGCTTTGTCTTTCATGCTCTCGAAATGACGACCTGTGATAATGTCCTTGTTTCCAGTAGCGGTAACAATGATGTCTGCCTCTTGAACAGCATCCGCCATTTTCTTCACTTCGAAACCTTCCATTGCAGCTTGAAGCGCGCAAATTGGATCGATTTCAGAAACAATTACACGGCATCCTGCGTTGCGTAATGATTCTGCAGAACCTTTACCTACATCACCAAAACCAGCAACAGCAGCAACTTTACCAGCCATCATCACATCGGTAGCACGACGAATCGCATCTACACAGCTTTCACGGCATCCGTATTTATTATCGAATTTCGACTTTGTTACTGAATCATTTACGTTGATTGCAGGCATGATCAAGGTACCGTTCTTTTCACGATCGTAAAGACGGAGAACACCCGTTGTCGTTTCTTCAGAAATACCTTTTACACCTTTAGCGATTTCAGGGTATTTATCGAGAACGATGTTGGTAAGATCACCACCATCATCCAAAATCATGTTCAATGGTTGTTGATCGTCGCCGAAGAACAAAGTTTGCTCAACGCACCACTCGTACTCTTCTTCTGTCAAACCTTTCCATGCGAACACTGGAATCCCAGCAGCAGCAATGGCAGCAGCAGCGTGATCTTGGGTAGAAAACACGTTACAAGAAGCCCAGCGCACATCAGCACCAAGTTCAACAAGGGTTTCAATCAAAACGGCCGTCTGAATGGTCATGTGAAGACAACCTGCAATGCGCGAACCTTTTAGGGGTTTTGACGCTGCAAATTCTTCACGAATCGCCATCAAACCTGGCATTTCTGCCTCGGCCAATTCAATTTCTTTTCGGCCCCATGCTGCGAGGCTCATGTCTTTGACTTTATAGGTCATAGTAACATTTTGTGTGGATACACTCATAATCTTAAATGTGTGTTTTTCAGATTACAAAGATACAACTTTGCTTTCTGCTTAACTAATCTTGCACTATCATTACAAATTGGGCTTACTTTTGTTTTCATGCCACTATTGAACGACATCTGGCTCAACGAGCACACCCGCCTAGCCCTCTGGGATTTTAAGGAAGGAATTGATAAAGCCCTAGAAGCCTTACAATTAAATAACATTCAGCGCCTTCGTTATGAGCAATTTCATCACCAAAAACGCCAAGAAGAGTGGCTGGCTTCCCGTCTTTTACTCCAGTCCATTGGTTTTAATCACCCCATTTCGTACTTGGATAACGGAAAACCGGTCGTGAATGATGAAATTCATTTCTCTTTGAGCCATTGTTTGCCCTACGTTGCGGTATTGGTGAGTTCTCATCCCTGCGGTTTAGACATCCAAAAAGCCGAGGAAAAAATGATGCGGATCAAAGACAAATTTTGTCATGAAGAAGAATGGGCCGCCGCGGCTGCGAGTAGCTCTCCTTTGGACTATGTTTCACTTTTGTGGAGTGCTAAAGAATCTTTGTTTAAGGTTTATGGCGAGAACCTCATCTTCAAAGAGCAGTTGCGGGTTGCTCCTTTTCATTTGGATGAAGCTCCTTTTTCAGCACAAGTTCATTTGCCCGAGGGAGTTGTGGAATACACATTAAATAAGTCCTTGGTAGATGGGCATTGGTTGGTGAGTACGGTGATGGAAAAATAATCCCCCTTCCGCTAATCGGCTCATGATTTCCATTTTTTTGAGCCGAATAAACCTCCTAATCGGCTCAAAAACGGGTTTCTCGAAAAGTAAGGCACAAAAAAATCCCGCTCACTGGATGAACGGGATTCAATGATTTCCGTGGAAAGTAATGCTTAGTGCACGATTCCTTTATGACGACGCTCGTCAGAAACGGTTAAACTTTTACGTCCTTTTTTACGGCGAGAAGCGAGCACGCGACGACCATTGGCGCTTGACATACGCTTGCGGAAACCGTGCTTGTTACGGCGCTTTCTTCTTGATGGTTGAAATGTTCTTTTCATAATCGTTGCTTTTTGTGCCTTTTCTCAAAGGGGATGCAAAGATAAATGTTTTTTTATCCCCACAAAACCTTCACTCATCTTTTTATCACACTTTTTTTCGCTGTGACTTTTTCATGACGAAGACGGAAGAAGAAAATGTAAATTTGTGCTCAATTCTATCCACCGTGAGCAAGAAAGACAAGGGCGAAAATAAGTCGAAAAAGGCAAAGTTATCTAAGGAATCGTTTAAAAGTGCACTTCGCATATTGCGCTACCTCAAGCCCCATCGCTTCGCCTTCTTTATAGGCATCATCATCATTACCATTTCAAGTGCTTTAACCCTTTTGGTAACTCGTTTATGGGGACAACTTGGTGGTGTAGGAACGCAGTCACCACAAGAAGAAAAGATTCAGCAGTACTTTAATGTGGAAATCGACATGCACGATTTGAAGAGCATTGCTTTGTTGATCTTCATTGTGCTTTTGGTGCAAGCCGTGATGTCGTTTGGAAGGGTGTACATGTTTGCCGACATCACCGAAAAAATCATGCTCAAGTTGCGGAAAGACACCTACACCCGGCTTGTGCGTATGCCCATGCAGTACTTCAACGAGCAGCGTGTGGGCGATTTGAACAGCCGTATTTCGTCTGACATCACCAGTATTCAAGACGTGTTTACGACCACTTTGGTGGAGCTGTTTCGTCAGTTCATCATCATCATTGGCGGTATTCTCGCTTTATTGTACTTCTCCCCCACCCTTACCTTCATCATGCTTGGCACCTTGCCCGTAATGATTGTGGTGGCCGTTGTTTTTGGCAGGTTCATCAGAAAACTCTCCAAGAAAACCCAAGACAAAGTGGCTGAATCCAACGTGATTGTGCAAGAAACCTTTACGGGCATCATCAACGTGAAAAGTTTCGCCAATGAAGCCTTTGAAATCTTGCGCTACGTGGGCAGCATCACCCAGATCAAACAATATGCAATGAAAGGTGCCATTTGGAGAGGTGCTTTTTCGTCCTTTATTATTGTCTTCATCTTTGGTGCGATTACCCTTATCATTTGGCAGGGCTCTGAGTTGGCTGAAGAAGGTGTTTTGAACCCCGATCAGTTTTTTGCTTTCTTGTTGATGACCGGCTTGGTTGCAGGATCGATTGGCGGACTAGCATCGCAGTTTGGGACACTTCAAAAAGGCATTGGAGCCATTGAAAATGTGATGGACATCTTGGAA
>CALKGK010000025.1 GCA_938085105.1 uncultured Flavobacteriales bacterium | reverse complement strand
CCGCTGACAACTACGATCCAGCAGCGAACAACGACGATGGATCTTGTATCATCTCAGGATGTACGAATGCAGCCGCAGATAACTATGACCCGGCCGCTAACAACGACGATGGATCATGTATCATCTCAGGATGTACTGACCCAGCAGCGAACAACTACGATCCAGCAGCGAACAACGATGACGGCTCTTGTACCTTCACCTCAGTGAGCGGATGTACTTATGTAGATGCTGATAACTACAATGCAGCAGCTACTGTCGACGACGGATCTTGTGTGTACTCTCGTCCAGGATGTACCAACCCTGCTGCGAACAATTTCAACATCTACGCAAATGTGGACGACGGAACTTGTGATTTCACAGCGGAAACATGTATGGGAGATTTTAATGCAGATGGACTGATCAACGCTTCCGATTTGCTCTTGTTCTTGAGTGTGCTCGGAACAACATGTAATTAAGAATAAACTCTAAAAAAAAAGCCCCTTTTCTACCTAGGAAAGGGGCTTTTTCATTAACAGGCCTTAAAGTGTACGCATTACACTAGTTTTATTATCTTCCACCCTCAAAGAATTTACACATGAGAAAACAAGCAAAATTAGGCTTCTTCCAGATCTGGAACATGAGCTTCGGTTTCCTGGGAATACAATTTGGATTTGCATTGCAGGGCGGTTTTATGAGTAGAATCTTTCAAACATTGGGAGCGAATGAGCACGATATACCTATGTTGTGGATTGCGGCTCCTTTAACTGGTTTACTCGTTCAACCCATTGTTGGACATTTATCAGACAATACATGGCACCCTCGCTGGGGGAGAAGACGTCCGTTTTTTCTGATTGGTGCCATCCTCAGTTCCATCACCCTGTTCTTCGTACCTCACAGTTCCGCACTTTGGATTGCTGCTGGAAGTTTGTGGGTCTTGGACGCATCCATCAATATCTCCATGGAACCCTTTCGTGCTTTGGTGGCCGATAAGCTTCCAGATTCACAACGATCATATGGCTTTGTAATGCAAACCTTGATCATTGGAATAGGTACTTGGGTAGCTTCCAATTTGCCGTGGGCAGTGAAGCAAATGGGAGTGAGCAATGAAGCCGCTCCGGGAATGGTTCCAGAGTCGGTTAAAATTGCTTTTGCCATTGGAGCGGTGGTTTTCTTAGGTTCGATTCTTTACACGGTATTCACTACCGATGAGTATCCTCCTGAAGACATGGAGGCCTTCAAACGGGAGAAGAAAGAGAATGCTGGCTTGGTTAAAGCCACCCTAGAAGTATTGAAGAACATTGGGAACATGCCGCTTACCATGAAGAAGTTGGGAATCGTTCAGTTCTTCTCATGGTTTGCCTTCTTTGCAATGTGGTCATTGGCTACACCTGCCCTGACAGAGCATATTTTTCATGCCCCAAAACCAACACTATCGGAGCCCATGATGATGGATTCTTTTGCCGGAAAGAGTTTGGACGAAATTGCATTCTTTCAAGCGAGAAGTGCCCAGTTTTTGGCAGAGAGTATGGATTATCCAGCAGCAGATAAAGCCTTTAACGACGCTGCGGATTTGGTGGGATCTTACATGGGAATATATGGACTGAGTTCAATGGCCTTCGCACTTCTTTTAACGCTGTACACAGCGAAACGACGAATCAATAGAAAATACGTGCACATGTTGAGTTTGCTTGCCGGGTCTTTGGGTTTCATGAGCATGTACTTTATTACAGACCCGCAAGACCTCATTTATTCTTTCATCGGCATCGGAATATCATGGGGTTCAATTCTTTCCATGCCTTACGCGATGCTTTCGTCCTTCATTGATGCTAAGAAAATGGGAGTATTCATGGGCTTGTTTAACATGTTCATTGTCATACCACAAATCACTGCAGCTACTGCATTGACGCCAATTTATGAGGGTATCTTTGGTGAAGGAGCAATTCATGCAATGCTTTTGGCAGGAGTTTCTTTGGGCATTGCCGCTTTGAGCAACTTGTTTATTGTGAACAAGGCAGCTATTTCCTACCAAGGAGAAAAATAATACAGGAACAATTAGCCCTGATTCTTTGTGGTAAGGTGTTATAATAACACTTTCTTTTTTGTATCTTTTGGTTTGGCAGTTGTGCGCTCTTTTGTGCCTCTGCTCTTCTTAATCAAAACTGAACATGAAGACTTTTTTTCTCGCTGTAATCTGCGCCATTTTTGGGCTCGGCCTCCAAGCTCAAAGCGTTGATGTTACTTTCCAAGTAGACCTTTCTCAAGTATCAACCGATCCCAATGGTGTTCATCTTGCTGGTTCATTCCAAGGTTGGGAGCCTAGTAGTACTCCAATGATTGATCAAGGCAATGGTATTTGGACCATTACCCTGAGCTTGGACGAACAAAGTTCCTTTGAATACAAGTACGTTAACGGTAATCAATGGGGCTTGGATGAACAAGTTCCAGCAGCTTGTGAACTCAATGGAAACCGGTCTTTCAGCACTGGAGTAGATAACCTTGTTTTGGACCTGCATTGCTTTGCATCTTGCGATCCTTGTTCTCTTCCTGAAGGTTGTACAGATATCAATGCAGATAATTTCGACCCTTTAGCTCAGGTGGATGACGGAAGCTGTGCGTACAGCTACGAGCTTACCTTGGAGGTCGATATGTCGCAATATCCTGGGGTCTTCAATACGGTTGCCGTAGGAGGAAGTTGGAATGGCTTCTGTGGAAATTGCGAGGTGCTTACCGACCCCGAATTTGACAACATCTACAGCACAACCATCACCTTAGCTGAAGGTAGCTATGATTTCAAATTTTCTGTTGACAATCTGAGCAATCAAGAAAATTTCACGGGAAGTGAAAGCTGTGTAAGCAATCTCAATGGTTTTTTCAATCGGAACATTACATTGGATCAAGATGTCGTCTATGGTCCATTTTGCTGGAATGCTTGTGAGGCTTGTGTGAGTCCTTCTGCTCAAGTGAGAATTGTTTCCTTCAACCCGGACAACAATGAAGTTCAACTTCAAAACCAAGGGAACGCGAGCATTGATTTGAGCAATCATTTCCTTTGCAATTTTCCAATTTACAATGAGCTCAACACCATTTCTATTGTGAGTGGAACGCTTGTTCTTGACCCCAATGAAATGCTAACGCTTTCCTGGCCGGCACTGACCGGAACGAGTGGAGAGATTGGATTGTATTCGACCAATACTTTTGAGGATGTGAACGCCATTATGGACTACGTTCAATGGGGTAGTGGAAACAACACAAGGGCTTCCGTTGCTGTGAGTGGAGGTGTTTGGGATGATGTTACCCTTTTTGCCAGTGGTGCAGCTCCGTTCAATTTTACCGGAGGAGCAAATGATTATGGTTCATCCTTCTGGCAGGGAACTACACCAATCGTGCGCTATGATTTAACATTTCAGGTAGACATGAATGCTGAGGTGATTTCACCTGATGGCGTTTTCATCGCAGGTAACTTCGCAGACCCCAACAGCGATGGAATCTTCGAAAATCCCAGTTATGTGAATTGGGATCCGAGTGTATTGGAAATGCTTGACCCTGATTTGGATGGAGTGTATGAAATCACCTTGAACTTGGCTGAGCTGACCACCTACGAGTACAAATTTGTTAATGGAAATGCTTGGGGACTGGATGAGACCGTTCCTGCCCTTTGCGCAAACAGTGGTAACCGATTCCATAATCATTTAAGCTCAGACACCGTCCTCGACGCCGTGTGTTTTGGGTCTTGCAATGCTTGTGTTTTGGATGATGTCACACTCACGGTTCAGGTGGACATGAGCAATGAAACGGTGAGTCCAGATGGAGTTTACATCGTAGGAAATTTTCAAGATCCACCATGGGTGGCAGGAGTTGATGCGATGACGGATGAAGGAAACGGCATTTGGTCATTCACAACAGAACTTGCAGCTCTGTCCACGATTGAGTATAAGTTTTTGAACGGACTAACATTCGCTGAAGAAGAAACGGTTCCATCCAATTGTGGAGTAGATAATGGCTTAGGACAATTCAATCGAACTTTGTCGCTTGGTTTGGATGACCTTACATTGCCCCTTGTGTGTTTTTCAGAATGCACCAATTGCAATATCGGACCGATCCAAGTGACTTTTCAAGTCGATATGAGTAACGAAATGCTTAGTCCGCTTGGTGTCCACATCGCCGGGGATTTTCAAGGTTGGGACCCCGCTGCAACGCCGCTCAGTGATCAAGGAAACGGCATTTGGTCAGTACAAGTTGAATTGCCTGCTGGTTCTTTGACTCAATACAAATTCATCAATGGAAATGCTTGGGGAGAAGATGAAAGTGTTCCTGTAGAATGCGCCATCGATGGAAATCGGGAAGCTACTTTTGCTAACGAAGACGTGGTGCTTGATGCTCCGTGCTTTTCATTGTGCAGCGCTTGTCCCTTACCTCAATATACCCTCACCTTCAGATTGGACATGAACAATGAGACGGTAAGTCCCAACGGGGTTCATGTTTATGGCGATTTTAATGGATGGGACCCTACAGCCAATCCCTTGGTGAATGTCGGCGGAAGTATCTGGGAAACGAGCATTTTATTGGATGAAGGAAGCTCCATTGAATACCTTTTTATCAACGGAAACACTTCCGCTGAAGAAGAAGTACCGGGTGGAGCATGTTTGATTGGTGGCTTGAGACAGGCTTCCATTGGAATGGCCGATGTGGTTTTGCCTTTGCATTGCTTCGGAACCTGTGCCGCGTGTGTTTCTCCTCAGGTGAGTGTGACCTTCCGTGTAGACATGTCGAACGTCGAAGTATCGCCAAATGGAGTTCATCTTACCGCCAATTTCCAAAGTTGGAACCCTGGGTCAACACCCATGAATTACCTTGGATTTGGGATCTATGAGTACACCGCCCAACTGGACGCCAATACCACCTATTTCTATAAATTCATTAACGGAAATAGCTTTGGTGAAGATGAAGTTGTGCCAGCGCCTTGTGCTGTGGAGAATGGATTTGGATCGAACAACCGAGAAGTATTTGTTGGTGATGAATCCCTTCAACTCGACGTGGTGTGCTATGCATTTTGTGAGGCCTGTGAAGGATGTACGAGTCCCTTCTTTATGGAGTTCAATCCTTTCGCTGGAAATGACGATGGAAGTTGTACAACGCCAATCATCCATGGATGTATGTACGATGTTGCCGAGAATTACAATCCGCAAGCCACCATTGATGACGGTAATTGTGTATTCCCTGCTCTCAACCCTTGTCCAATTGATTTGAATTTGGACGGATTCATCAATACTGCAGACTTGGTCTTGTTCTTGGGGAGTTTCGGGACAAATTGCGAATGAGCATCAAATCTTTTTGATCGGCTAAAAATTCACTCAATTTCAAGTTGGATTCATTCTTTGTTTTTTAGCGTAACGGTATTGGATATCAGTATTTAGAAGGTGAGAATATATTTTCAGAGAGAGTTTAATTAACTTTGCACGGAGAACATTTTTGCTCTTCAACAATTATAATTATCTCAAATGGAAACCGTGATAAAAACAACAGCAGCTCGAATGCCGAGCACCAGAGGTAATTTTAAGTTGGAAGCATTCTCCAGTGAATTTCCCGACTTCCCTCATTTAGCCTTGGTAAAATCTCTCGTAGAAGAGGTGGTGAATGTTAGAATTCATAGCGAATGCATGACAGGGGATGTTTTTGGATCCCTGCGTTGTGATTGCGGTGAACAACTCCACCGTTCAAGTGAATACATCGAATCAAATGGAGGAGTAGTCATCTATCTTCGCCAGGAAGGTCGTGGTATTGGCCTTGAAAACAAGCTCAAAGCTTACAACTTGCAAGACGAAGGAATGGATACCATCCAAGCCAACCTAGCACTAGGATTTCATGCCGATGATCGCGACTTTACACCAGCGATTGAGTATTTGAAATCAAAAGGTGTTCGCAAGATCAATTTGTTGACCAATAACCCAGAAAAGATTGCTTCCTTTGAAGGAACGGGCATCACAGTTGTGAAACGAATTCCTATTATTGTAGCGGAAGATCAAGAAAATGCTCCTTACTTGAGAACCAAGAAGGAGAGTATGGGCCACATGCTCGATCAAGAGTAAAGCTCATCAGCAAGACGGAAGGTATTAGCGTGGGCCTCAATGATGATTTTGATGTCCTCGCTATATCCACCTCCCATGGCACAAACAACGGGGATTTCTCTTTCCTGAAGTGCCGAAAACACTATTCGATCTCGGGTTTTGCAGGCGTCCAAACTTAAGCCTAACCTCCCCAACTTATCGCTCTTGAGCACATCTACTCCACACTGGTAAAAACAGAAGTCGGGCTGAAAATGATCCAAGGCTGGAGTTAAATGTTTTTCCAAAAGCTCGAGGTAGTCGCGATCACCAATACCATCCCAAACGGGAATGTCTAAATCACTTTTCTCTTTGTGCAAAGGATAGTTTTTTTCACCGTGCATGCTCAAAGTGAACACCCGATTTTCTTGCCCAAAAATTTCAGCAGAGCCATTACCTTGGTGAACATCGAGGTCAATGATCATCACTTTTTTAGCTTGTTGATGATGCAAAAGATGGTTCGCACCCAAAGCCAGATCATTCAAAAGGCAAAATCCTTCCCCTCGATTGGTATAGGCGTGATGGGTACCTCCTGCAATATTAAGAGATACTCCATGCCTGATAGCATGAGGAATGCAATCAATGGTTCCTTGCATGATGATTCGTTCTCGATCAACAAGTGCCTGGCTTAATGGAAAGCCCGTTTTCCGAATCTCTTGCCGACTCAAACTCAAACTTTTCAGCTTATTCCAATATTCGGAATCGTGAGTGAGGAGGATGGCCTGCTCTGAAATTGGGCCACTAGGCTCAAAAAGTTGATGACTCTCGATCAAGCCTTCATACATCAACTGTTGGGGGAGAAGGTCATACTTCTCCATAGGAAAACGGTGGTTTTCTGGAAGGGGATGGGCGTAAATTGGACTCCAAGCGATTCTTAACACGGCTTCAAAACAATGCTTTCGCGGCGAAGTTCATTAAAAATACTACTTGATGCTAATTCTGCTTTGACTCATCGTAGTTCCATAATCATCGAGGAACTTCAAAAAGTAGGTGCCTGCCGTTGCTGTGGTCAGGTCGAGCATCAGATCGTTAATCCCCTCTTTGCCTTGAAGCTTGGATTCATGAATGATTCTTCCACTCAAATCGTACACAACAAGGGTCACAGGTGCATCTTCAAACATCTTGAACATTACTTTAAAAGTTCCATTACCCGGATTTGGAAAAACCGCCATGAGGTCGAGCTTCTGAAAATGACTCACGGAAATGACATGACTCAATTCGCTTTCACCGTTAAAATCTACTTGCCTTAACCTGTAGTAAGCTGTTCCGTAAGGACGTTCCGCATCGTTGGCCATGTAAGTGGTTTCATTTTGAGAACTTCCCAATCCGTCCACTTGCTTGATGACTTCCCAGTTGATCAAATCCGTCGATCGCTGTACTTCAAAATAATCGTTGTTGTATTCGCTAGCTGTGGTCCAAATCAATTCATTTCGATCCTGCAAGGCACGTCCTTCAAACCGGATCAATTCGACAGGAAGCAGAAGCGCACAGTTCAGAGATACTCCAGTAAGGTCCCAATCCAAGGAATAACTGGAATTATCTGAGGTAAAATTATCGATGAGCATGAGGTAGTTCTTGTCCAAATCATTCGGACCAACTTCAATGGCTTCTACCCAAGCATCACCGCTCGGAGATTCGCTCGTGTCGCCAGCGCCGATCACCAATCCCGTGGGGGCATATAGTGCGCTGTATGAACATCGCAGGGGAGTTCCGACGGGCGGACAAGGAGTTTGTTCTTGCTCAAAAGGTCCCCAAATGGCAAAGTCGTAATCGATGCCGTTGCTTGGAGTGAGGGTGAATTCAATATGGCCAGTTGTTATGGGGGAAAAGACAAACCAGTTGGACTGGTGCTCCAAACTCAAGCATCCTTGGTTGATTCCATTTAAATCTTGAACGTACCCCGCGCCATCACTGTTTCCATCCAATGAACTGTCGTCACAAATGGTTACCGCGCCTTGGCATTCTTGCGGACTTGTGTTCAGGTTAATTTCTTCACAGCTTACTGATATTTCGAAATCACCGGTACCACCTCCATAACCTTGAACTAAAACGTAATAATCAAGATTGTCAATACTTGCAAAGCCGATGCTGGATTGGTAGCCGCAATCATCATCGTTTCCGCCAACACAGTTTAAATTTCCACAAGAACCGCTGTAAACGTTGATTTTCGTGTCGTAGGAAGAGTTACACAAGTCCAGTGTAATAAGCTCTCCATTGCCAATAATTTGAAACCACACTCCAGGAGCAGAAACGCTGGTTCCGCAATTTACACCGCCATTGTTGGTAGCGTTTGCTGTACTTCCAACAACCGTTTCACCGCAAGAAATCACGCTAGCATCCAAACAGGTATTGTTGCTTGGTGCAGCTCCGCCTAGGTGGGTGACCGACAAATCTATTCCACAATTTGAATTGTTGGAGCAATTGTATTCGTCCACCACAGCATAAATGGTTTCCGTAGCCGCAGCCGTGTAGGAGATGAACGATTGCCATCCACAAAAATCGTCATTGAAAGCCAAGAAGTTACCTCCTTGATCATACAGGGTGATTTGGGAATCCCAATTTCCGCCACAAGTGCTGATTTCATAGGTTTCACCAAGAGTAACATTGAAAGGGTAGCTTTCACCTCCCCAAGCGCAGTTTGCAGTTTGAGTGTCGCCAGGACCTGTTGGAGTAATGTCCCACATCAGGGTATTGTCGTTCGGACACTGAGCTTGAATGATGAATAGCCCCATGCAAGCGAGAAAAGTGCTAATGAGTTTCATCACGGTAGGATGACAATGGTTTTTATTTCTTGAATTTTCGCTCTTTTTTCGGGGTGGAGGGTATTGAATTCCTCTTCAGTGAGGATTTCAACAGCGGCATCCAGCTCCAAGTCCAAAGCCATGTGGTGGATTTCAAACCAGCGCTGTCTGAGCATCTGTTCTTCGCTATGAGAAGCGGTGCTTTTATTCAAAGTCAACTCTTCTGGGTGGCTACCTTGAATCACTCGAAAAAAATGGCCTGCTTTGTTGATGGCATTGTTCAGCTTTTCTGCTTCAATGGGCTGAGAGGTAGTCACCTCAAAACTTTTGGATTTCTGAACATAAGTGCATTCATCTCCAATTTGAAGTTGTCTTTCCAAAATGAACTGAACCTCTTTCACTTGGGTGAGATTGAGCGTCAGGAGAGACTGAAAAGTATAGTGGTGTTTACTCTGAACCGGTTGAGCAAAAAGAAAAACCAGCGCAAGTATGGTGAGGGTGGTGCGCATGACAAGTTATTAATTGTTTCTTGACAATACGCAAAATGAAGTCTGGGGTTACATGATTTTCAGGTTCTTAGCTTTTGTTTCCAAGAATCTTCCGGTGGTGTAGGACAGGCCTTACCCGTTAGAAATGTAAACGTTCGCTCATTCTCCAAGTGCTTTTCGAAGAGTATCATCAAAAACTTCGTCAGCTTGAGCGCCTGAGATTGCCAACTTTCGATCGAACACAAAAAAGGGAACTCCGCGAACACCGATGGCCTGTGCTTCTTCGATGTCTTGATTCACCGCATGTTGAAAAGCATCACTTTCCAAGGCTTCTTTTACCACCTGTGCTTCCATACCGATGGACTCTCCAATTTCGACCAGTGTTTCAAGAGATGCGATATCCTTGCCTTCAGTGAAATAGGCCTTAAACAGCAATTCTTCTGCTTCATTTTGAACACCAAAACGCTGCGCGAGATGAATGAAGCGGTTGGCATCCATGGAGTTGGCAACAATCGTTTTGTCGAAATTGTACTCCAAACCTTCCTTTGCAGCCATTTGGGTGACATGCTGGTGGGCGGCTTTGGATTCTTCAATGCTCCATGATTTGGATTTCGCCAAGAACTCAATCATGCTGGTGGACTTGGGAAGATCTTTTGGAATATCGGGTTGAAGTTGAAAACTCTTCCAAACAATTTCAATCGCTTGATCGGTCTCCACTTTGGCCAAGGCCTTTTCTAGTTTACGCTTTCCGATATAACAAAACGGACAAATCGTATCGCTCCAAACTTCTATTTTCATCTTCCTTATTCTTCTAATTCACCTTTGCCAACAAAGCAATCTCAGGCATGTTCATCACATGGATAAAGACTGCATGATTCCCATACAAAGAATCGCCGCCACCGTTCCTACAGCATAACCCAAAACTGCCAACAGCACACCAACAGGGGCAAGGGCAGGGGAGAAGGCAGAAGCAACAACGGGAGCACTTGCCGCTCCCCCAACGTTGGCCTGACTTCCAACAGCCACAAAAAAGAAGGGGGATTTGGTGATGAAGGCCATGATCAACAAGAACACGATGTGGACGAACATCCAAATCAAACCGATGAGGATCACCGCCCAATATTGATCCCAGTTGTTAATGAGTTCGGGAAGATCCATTTTCATTCCCAAAGTTCCCACCAAAACATAAAGGAATACACTTCCAATTTTAGACGATCCCGCCCCTTCGTAGTTGCGCGCTTTGGTAAATGATAGTGCTATTCCCACAATGGTTGCCGTGATGATAAGCCAAAAGAAACCGCTTTCGAGAGAGCTGAGGTACTTCACCCACGAGTCGGGATTGCTTTCTAGAATGGAGGAGAAGCTGCTTGAAATGCTTGGAGCTACACCGTCTGCCACAAGGTGGGCAAAAGCGACTCCACCAAAGGCAATGGAAGCAATCACCATGAGGTCGGGGAAAGTGGTGTATCGTTGAATGCTCGCTTGGTAGGATTCTACTCGACTCTTAAGTGTTTCCACGGCCGAATTATCTGCCTTGAACCAACGATCAATACTGGAACTCATTCCAGCTCCGATCAAAAGAACAGCCATCCAAATGTTGGCAACAATCACGTCAACAATGATCATGGCAGAAAACTGAGTGTCGGTCGTTTGACTGATTTCCTTCATGGCCGTTTGATTTGCTCCACCACCAATCCAAGAACCGGCAATGGTGCTGAGTCCTCGCCAATACGCTTCGGGATCATCTCCCCCAAGAACACTGGGCTCAATCCAAGACACGAGCAAAAGGGCGAGCGGACCACCAATTACAATCCCAACTGTGGCGGAGAAAAACATGATGATCGCCTTCGGTCCGAGCGAAACAATTCCCTTCAAATCGATGCTTAAACAAAGTAAAATTAAAGCTGCAGGAAGAAGGTACCTTGAAGCGACGAAATAGAGGTTCGACGTTTCACCATCAATGATGTTGAGACTGTTGACGATGGCCGGGATGAAATAACACAGCAGGAGAAGGGGGATGAAACGAAAGATTTGTTGAAAGACTTTCAGCTTGTTCAGATAAAACAAACCTCCTAAAATGACCAATAAAATCCCTAAAACCACGGCATCGTTGGTAATGAGCGCGGGTGCTTTTTCGATTGCTTCTTCCATGCTGCCAAGGTACAACGCCTGCATGACAAATTGCAAATGTGCTTTTTAGATTTCGTACATTCGAATCACAACACCTTAAACCAACACATAATGAAAGTATTTAAAATTATCTTGATGGTGCTGGCGGTCATCGTATTGGCCTTCTGCATTATTGCAGCTTCCGGACCTACAGAAATGCATGTAAAAGAAACGGTAATGATCTCCGCTAGTCCGGCAGAAGTCTTTTCCGAAATCTCCGACCTAAGAACTTGGGAAGAATGGGGAGCTTGGCAAACCAGAGATACCGCAATGGTTCACGAATACTCAGGGGCGGAAAGTGGACTTGGTGCCATCAACTCTTGGAAAAGTGAAAGCGAAGGAAATGGGAGTCAGGAAATCATTGAGGCTGAAGCGGGTAAAAGCATGAAGATGGAAATGAAATTTGAGGGCTTCGACAAATCAAGTTTTGCTGCTTGGAATTTGGAGGCAAAAGAGGGGGGAACCTTGGTGAGCTGGACGATGGATCAAGAAAACATTGATTTTGTTTCGCGCTTCTTCATGGTTGCATTTCAAATTGAAAAGAACGTAAGCAAAGATTATCGTGAGAGTTTGGACCAATTGAAAACCTACGTTGAAAGCCAAGAACGTTTCGAAGCAGACGTGTTGGATATGGAGGATGCCTGGTACGTTGGTTGGGTTCGAAATGGCCTGAGCGATGCGGATTTGGCTTCGGGAAAGCTCCATGAAGAGGCTTATGGAAAGATCTTGGAGGCAATTGCGAAAGGGG
Source organism: uncultured Flavobacteriales bacterium (assembly GCA_938085105.1). Taxonomy (GTDB): domain Bacteria; phylum Bacteroidota; class Bacteroidia; order Flavobacteriales_D; family Sanyastnellaceae; genus CALKGK01. Next base: position 39,558 of record CALKGK010000025.1, on the reverse strand, counting down.
AAAGTGAAATGATTTCAATGCCGATGTACATCGTTCATCGTTACGACAATGGCATTATGGATGCAGAGTTTGCTATTATGGTACCGGATAGTATTCCTTTGGATACCAACTTGAATATGGGCTTTATTCCTGGAGGAAAGGCACTTTCTGCTTTGCATGTTGGTCCGTATGAAAGCACGGGTTCTACGTGGCAGAATATGGACAATTACCTTGAAAACAACGGATATGAATTGAGAGCATCTCCTTATGAGATGTATGTGAACGATCCGGCAGATGTATCTGGACCGGAAGAATACCAAACTCAAATTGTGTATCCTGTTCGTTAGAAGCAGTGTTATGAAAGACCGCTTTCTAAAAACAATTAAAATCAAAAAGCCCGCTTTCCGTAAGGAAAAGCGGGCCTTTCTTTGACCAAGTAAATTGGTCTCCACCCTATATCATCTAACAATCAACTTCTCTTCTTTAAGGTCGTTCCCGAGCTGATATTGCACGAAGTACAATCCGGCTGCTAGGCGTCGACCAAAACGGTAGGTGGTCGTAAATTTCGCTTCTCCCATGGGGGAAAGTTGAATGTTTTCAATCAGCTTTCCTCCGGTATCGAAGACTTTGAATTCTATTACGTCAAGCTCTCCAGAAAGGTTCCACATTTCGATGGAAATTTCTTCACCATTTGACGGGTTAGGATACAAACGGAATCCACTTCCATTGGAGTACAAGTCGTTAAGGTCTGAAGTCGTTTCAAAACTAATCGGACAGGCGCTGCTCCATTCGCTAAATTGGTTGCCCACTTGCACTCGAACGCGCACGGTGTAGTTTCCACCCGGTTCAATGCCCATTTCGGGACCTAAATTCAAGAGGTTCACATAGCTTTGGTACACATTGCTGTTTTCAGCATCTGCAATTTCCCATTCGTAAGCATAAGCTCCCGCAACTGCAGTACAATTCAACTGATCTTGAAGTTCGAGCGTAGCACCACAATCGCTTTTGAAAAGAAGCGCAACGGGAACATCATTCGAAGTGGAGATCATGCAGGCAGGACCGTATGCAGACCATGTTCCGTCTTTTTGAGCTCGAATCTGAACAGTGGCATTCATCGCATACTCTAATCCATTGATTTCACTCAAGAGCAAGGAGATGTTGTTCCCCATAGTATAGCTCTCGGAAAACAAACCGGCAGCAAAGTTTTCTACTTTCCATTGGTACATTTCAGCTCCATCCACAGCTTCGCAGTGAATGTAATCATCCAAATGCAGTTCAGTAGCTCCACAATCTTCATCGATCAACATGCTGGTCTGCACTTCGATTTCACAGTCGAAAATTACGGTGCCGCTCACGTTCAAAGAACAAGCCCCTGCATCGATAATCGTTGCTGAATATTCATTGGCCACCAAATTGTCAAGCACCATCCCTTGGGCTCCTGTATTCCAAGTTACAGTATAGCCAGGTGTACCACCGAGCACATTCACCGCCAAAGATCCATCCCCACCTGCGCAACTTTCATTGGCGAGTACAGAGATGTTTGCACTCATCAAACTCGGCTCAACGATATTGATGCTTTCGCTTGCTGAACAAGCGTTTGCGTCCTGCACTTCCAAAGTATATTGGCCTGATTCAAGATCGGAAATGTTGGGGCCCGTTTGATTGTTCGACCAACTCAATTCGTAAGGTGCGGTGCCGCCACTGATACTGGCTTGTGCACTTCCATCGCTCAGACCATTACAAGAGATGTCTGATTTAAAGATGTTGATGTTGATGGGGTTGCTCTCTGGAACATTAAAGGTAGCTTCTCCAAGACACCCGTTTTCATCAATGATGTTGACGCTGTATTCTCCAGTGCTGAGGTTGTCAATGGAAGTACTGTTGTTTCCATTCGACCAAGAGATGCTGTAGTTTCCGGTGCCACCAATGATATCGATGCTGATGGATCCATCACTTTCTCCGGTGCAAGAAACACCTTGAATGCTTGGAACGATGTTGAGCTCGTTTCCATCAACTACCGTGAAATTCTCACTTGTGCTGCATGAATTGGCATCAAAAACACTCACAGAGTAATCCCCAGGAGTCAACTGATCAATCCCCATGTTCGAGGAGTTGGTACTCCAAAATACCGTGTATGGTGCTGTTCCCCCTGTAGGAGCAATGCTGGCTGAACCGAGGTCTCCATCACAAGAAATGTTCAAAACACTTAAGTTCAAATCCAATTCAGGTGTTTCTTGAAGCACAATGGAGTTTGAGCTGCTGCAGTTGTTGGCATCCGTAATGGTGCAGGTATATTGCCCGGCAAGCAAATTATTGATCTGGCTTCCTGTGCTTCCGTTGTCCCAAGAATAGTTCAAGGATCCAGTTCCTCCCGAGGCGTTCACTTGAATGCTCCCATCGTTCTCACCAAAGCACGAAGGCTGACTGGCGTTGAAGTTGCTTTGAATTTCGTTGGGTTCAATTAAACTTACGCTTGCACTTGAAGAGCAAGACGGACCAGTGCTCACGGTAACGCTGTAGTTTCCTGCAGCCAAACCGCTAATGTTTTGACCACTTGATCCCGTGCTCCAAAGGATGTTGCTAGCTCCAGATGCTCCGCTTAGTGAAATGCTTCCGTTGTTCATTCCATGGCAGCTAGGGTTGATGCCGTTTAGGGAGATGTTGGGTGTGGCATTTACAGTGATGTAATTCGTTTTTGTTTCAGTATCACTTCCTGCTTCGTTGCTTACGGTAAGCACGACTTCATAGACTCCAGGAGTGTTATAGACAATGTTTTGTGGGTTCACTTGTGTGCTGCTTGAAGGATTTCCTCCCGGAAAACTCCATGTCCAAGAATTGGGCTCATTCAAACTCGTATTTTGAAAATCGATGGATGAACCAACACAAATACTGGTCTCACTCGCACTAAAGTTGGCACTTGGCGCTACTGCGTTGTTTTCCACTTCAACACAGAAGGGGTGCGCCACTTCGTCTCCAAAATTCCCTGAGTTGGCGGCAATTTCATTTCCTTCACTATCGCTAAAAAGGTAGTTTCCATTGGTGAAGCTCATACCATCTCCATAGGCATCAAAAAACCAAAGGGTGTAGCAACCTTCATTGAGGCAAATCGATTCGTTCATGACGAGTCCTTGGTTGTTGTTGATGTATGGTCCGCCGCTGGCCACTTCATTGGCGTTATCATCCATAATGCTCCAGGTATTTTCTGTTCCGAAGTAGTCCAAGGTTACAGCCAAATTAAAGCTCGCTCCATTGGCAATGGTATAAGCTCCGCTGATGCCGTCATTGTTCTCGTTCTGGTCTGCTTGTCCGTTAGGAGTTCGGCTTCGTGCATTGAAGGTATGATTGCCAATCGGACTAGAAATACCGGGTAAATCGATAAGAATGGAGCTTCCACTAGCCAGGTTTCCAGACCAAGAGAAGTCAAAATCAAAACCACCATCGATACCGTATTCAATATCAGTGGCAGTTACAGTAAGGTTTCCATAGTTGGTCAATCTAACGCGGGGTGAAAGTTCATTGCTGCAAGAGCTTTGAACTGGGGAAGTGATTTCTGTAACGGCAAGATCAAAATCGGTAACAGGAACACAACCGGCAGAGGAAAGGATGGAGCTTCGTTCATTCTCCAAGGTAGAACGCATCCGTACTTTTTGTCCTTCAGTAAACATGTTTCTGCACGATTCAGCCGTATAGTCCATATAGTTTTCTGTTTGCTGAGTTCCGCCACAGGCTGGATTAGCACAGCTAACACTTAAAATCGTTGGTGGAGTATCGCAAACACGGTCGCCCTGACTTTCACAGTTGCTCTCTCCGCTGCAATCGTTCGTATTGTGAAAAGTATGGTACAAACCGAGGTAATGACCAACTTCATGGCTTAAGGTTCTGTTTAAAGCCGTATTTGGCTTAATGTTTCCTACCGTACCTACGGCGTTGTGAAGCATCACCACACCATCAACAGGATTATTGACCGGGAAATAAGCATAACCCTGAATTCCATTCAAGGCATCGTTGTTTTCAATTTCGTTCACCACCCAAACGTTGAGGTAGTCTTCGCGAGGCCAAGTAGACAAGGCTTTTACATCCAATTCTACCGCACCTTCATCTCCGGAGGCACGAATTCCTTCTTCGGCATAAAGCGGAACAACGCTCCCATCCACACGCACAATACCGTTGGTGGCATTTCCTTCAGGAGTTCTTCGAGCCAAGCAGAATTCAATACCGATATCGGCTCCATCTCCATCGCCGTTAGATCCTGCAATTTTTCTAAAATCTTCGTTCAAGGCCGTCATGGCACTCAGAATTTGTTCATCCGACAAATTGGAACCTTGTCCAACCGCTTCCCCTTCGTGGATGATGTGAAAAACAACGGGAATGGAATGAATCTCGTTGCTTCTCTGGCTTGCGGGTACACGTTCTAGGGCGCGAGCTCTTTTGTTCAAGATAAAGATGTTCCGAACGTAATTCGAATCGGCGTCCATCATTCTTTCCATCACTTGTTCCGAACCACAAGAAGTGCTTGAAACCTGAGCGTTAGACGAACTCAGAGCAAGAAAGAAAAGGCAAAAAAGAAGAGTGAAATGCTTCATGATTGTGACGACTTTTGGAGCTGTCGTTACAATGTATACTCAAGAAGGGAAGGGGAGGTTACACGTGGAGCAGGCTATTTTTCCACAGGAGAACGGAACATTTTTTTCATCAATCGATAAACCTCTGGATGTTCCTTTTGAAGTTTGTGCGGTTTTTCGAAAAAATACTCAGCACTAACGGCCAAAAATTCTGCACTATTGGTTCCTGCGTAATCGTCGATTGAACTTTCGCCTTTTCGAACTTCATCAATACCCTGACGAATAGCATCTATCCAAGGAATGACGGAGGTTTGGCAAAGAATGGTGCTTGGAATTCCATCGATGTCTCCGTCCCAAGCATCAATGAGATGCACAAATTCGTGAATGGGGGTGTTTTGAGCGTCTTTGTTGTTCATGAAACCACCAAGAATACTGGTTTTTGAGAGGATCATGGTTCCATTCATGTAGCCGTTACCAACCATGCCAGCAATCCTGCCTTTTCGATTCTTAAATTGATGATCGTGATCAAATGCACTGGGGTAAACCAAAACCTCTCGGAGGTTGGGATAGGTGCTTTCGCCCAGGTAAAAAATTGGAATTAAGGCGGAAGCAGCAATCAAGAGACGGTCTTCATCGTCGATTTTGGTTTTCACGGGGGTGATGACCACTTCAGACAAAAACAGAAGAACTCGCTGTTCAAAGTCTTTCCGTTCTTCCGCAATCAAACCCTCAAAAAAAGCCACCCGCTGAACTAAGAAATCGGTCCAAGCGGGTGGGAAAGTTTTTGGGAGGAGTTCGCTTCGTTGTTTTTTGCGGCGGACAAAGTAGATCACTTGCCAGATCACAAAAAGTAAAACAAGAACGGCGAGAATACCTCCAAACATGTTCTTGATATTAGTCGATAGGCGAAACGCTGATCAACTCTACTTCGAAGATCAAGGTAGAGTTTGCGGGGATTGCTCCACCGGGTGCAGCTCTATTTCCATAACCTAGATCAGACGGAATGTAGAGCATGCTTTTTCCACCTTCTTTCATGGTTGGGATTCCTTCAGTCCATCCACGAATTACTTGGGTCAACTGGAAAGTAGCTGGGGTTCCACGGTCATAAGAACTGTCAAACTGAGTCCCATCGGTTAAGGTTCCACGGTAATGCACGGTTACTTGATCGTTTCCGTCTGGAGAGGCTCCTGTACCTTCTTCAATCACCTTGTATTGCAATCCACTTGGAAGCGTTACAACACCTTCTTGAGCTCCGTTTTCAGCAAGCCATTCGAGTCCTTCCGCTTTTGCAGCAGCGTCTTTTTCGTCTTGCTTTTTTTGCAACTGCACTCGGGTGTACATGTCTGCGTCTTCTGGGGTCATCACCGCAGTATCCGAATATAGTTCGCGAATACCCAATGCAATGAGATCAGCATCCAAAGAGTCCAATCCTTGCGCTTTCATAACTCCTCCCATAGATACACCAATGGCGTAGCTAAGTGAATCGTTCTGATTGCTCAAATTGGCTGAACTAGGAGTAGTGGGGCTGGTTGTGCTGCAAGAAGCGGCAACAATGGCTGCCCCAAAAATAAATAGAGGTGCTTTTTTCATCATGAGTTTTGGGTTTGTTCACGGGTAAACGTGAAATTGGTTTCATCGGATAATTGCTCGTTGTAACGGTAGTTGTTCAAATCAAATCCTTTCAAACCTTCTACAGTTTCAATTTGATTTTTAACGATGTATCTGGCCATGGCGCCACGAGCATTTTTGGCGTAGGTCATGAGCATCTTGTACTCCCCGTTTTTGAAATCTTTGAAGTGACAATGGATCACTTTGTTGTTGAGATCTTTTGGACAAACGACCTTAAAGTATTCGTTTGAACTGAGGTTTATAATTGCTTGGTTATTAGATTCTTCTGACTCTAAATAATCTTTGATTTTAGTTCCCCAAAATTGATAGAGATTCTCGGCCTTGCTGTTCATTTTGAACTTGGTTCCCATCTCTAAACGATAAGGTTGGATGAGGTCTAACGGACGAAGAATTCCGTAAAGTCCTGACAAAATTCGAAGGTGCTGTTGGGCAAATTCGAACTCGGGTTCATTGAAGGTATTCGCACTCAAACCGCGGTACACTTCTCCGGTGAAAGAGAGCATGGCTTGTTTGGCGTTTCCACCGTGAAAAGGTGTTTGCCAGGTTTGAAAGCGCTGCACGTTGAGCTCGGCAATTTCAGGGTTGACGCTCATGAGCTTCTGAACCTGATTTGAACTCAATTTTTTTAACTTGGAGATGAGTTGTTCCGCTTCGTTGAGGAACTCTGGCTGACTAGCACTACTGGTCACTGCTTCGGTTTCGAAGTCGAGCGTTTTTGCGGGTGATAAAAGTACAATCATGTTTTATCCTTGGCTTTTTCTTTTTTGCTAAGCTTGATAGCGCGTGGGGTTTGGCTGATGGAACCGTCCTTAAGGAGCATTCCGAGCGCTTTTTTGAATGTTTTTTTACTCATGCGAAGGCGCAGTTGGATTTCTTCGGGAGAGGTTTTGTCGTTCAAACGAACGTAGCCATTGTGCATTTCCAACATGTCCATGATTTTCTTGCAGGCCTTGTCCATGCGTTCTTCCCCTTGTTCCTGAAGAGAAAGATAGACATCGCGTCCTTTTACTTCTTTCACCCAAGCTTTGAGATGGTCTCCGCGTTTCACGGTGAACACTTGCTCCATCTTGGGAAGAAAGGCCCAGAATCGCTCTTGAATGATGCACTTCGCTCCATTGTCCAAGCATTTCCAAACATCAATTTCCACTTGATCACCTGCCTGAAGATCACGAGCACTTTTTCTCAAATACCCATTCATGTCTGCTGAAAGAACAAGATCTTTGTCTTTCTGAACATAGAGCATGGTCATGTGGTACTTTTTGCCTTCGATGATTCGATCGGGCTGATGCTTTGCGGGAATGATGTAATCGCGGTCCAAGCCGATATCGACATAGGCGAGATCTTTGTTGACGTGATTCACTCTCACAAAGGCCAATTTGCCCACACTCACTTCGGGGAATTTGGTAGTGGCAATGAGGTTTCCTTCTGCATCAAAATAAACGAAGACCTCAATGAGATCGCCTTCTTTGGCCTTGACCGGCAATTCTGCCAGCGACAAGTGCACTTCATTTTCTTCTTCTCCGAGCCAGGCATCGTTCCTTTCGATGCGTAAAATGGGGAGTTCTTGTATTCTTCCTGGTTGCGCCATAAGCAGAGGCAAAGGTAATAACTCATTTCTGAAAGACTTTCAATTAGTTTTTTAAATTTGAGGGAAACCAAAAACCAAACCTGCGATGAAACAATCCTTACTCTTATTGGGAGCCATTTTGATGTGCTCTTTCCCCTCAATTATTCATGCCCAATGCGCTCCGGGTGAAGTGCCTGTTACTTTTGTGATGAACACCGACGCTTGGGGCTATGAAGCCTACTGGCAACTCACGCTCGCAGGAGATGACTGCGATGAAAGCCCCATTCTTATTGAAGGGAATGATGCTCAAGTGTCTTGCGATACGGGAGGAAATCAAGATTCCAACGGTGGGAATGGCTACCCCAACAACACCAGCATTACCCTGGAAGATGTTTGTTTGACGGAAGGACAAGCGTACAGCATTCATTATGTTGATGATTGGGGCGATGGAGGTTTGTCTTTCGATCTCTTCATTGATGGAGTGCAATTCGCGGCTTTCAATGGAAATGGTGCTGGAAATGTATTTGAGTTCGTTGCGGAATTGCCCGAAGGTCCTTTTGTCGACTTCCCTTGCGGATCCGAACAATTGTTGGTTGGTGCTGCTCCAGCTCAAGGAAACAATGATAACGCTTCTGCTCAAAATGGAGAGCCTGCACCAAATGATGGTGGCTGTGGTTTTCCGGGAGATTGGTGCGAAAATGTACTCAGCAATACCATCTGGTTCACCATCATTCCAGAAACCAATGATCCTTTGACCATTACTTCTTGTGTGGAAGGAACAGATTTTGACACCCAAATGGCGTTGTATTCGGTAGATGATTGTCTCGATTTCGATACTTATGAGCTCATTGCGGCCAACGATGATGGCGGTTGTGGTGTTGCCAATGGATTCGCTTCAACGTTTACCACTTCTTGTCTTGAGGCGGGTACAGAATACTACCTCCAAATCGATGGCTGGAATGGTGCACAAGGAAACGTGTTTGTGACCGCAACGATTGCAAATCCTGTTTTGGAACTTGGTGCTCAAGTGAACAGCATTAATTGTGCTCCAGATAAAGGAGAGAGTGGAGACGGTTCGATTCGTCCATTCATCATAGGGAGTGGTGAAAACTTTACATGTGTTTGGAGCGGTGAAAATGGTTTTTCAAGCACTGAGCAAGATCTTGAAGGTTTGGATGCTGGAGAATATACTTTAACCGCAACCGATGCTTGTGGAAATGTGTTTACAGAGTCTTACACCATCATCAATCCTGCTCCTATACAGGTTTCGTTTAATGTAGAAAACCCCGATTGTCCAATTTCGGCCGATGGTTCCATCACTCCAAACGTTACCGGTGGTACTGCTCCTTATGAGTTCATCTGGGAAGGGCCAGACGACTTCGTATCCATTAATGAAATCAACGAAAACTTGAACGAAGGAACTTACACCTTGGAGTTGGAAGATGACAACGGCTGCGAGTTTACGGCAAATGTCAACTTGAACGCCTTAAACGAGGTCAACCTGAACTTAGGAAGCGACACCACCATTTGCTTGGACGATCAATTGGTGTTGAGCGGTCCGCTTGGTTTTGAATACTCTTGGCAAGATGAAAGCACAAATCAATTTTTTCTTGTCGATGGAGAAACCTTGGGTATCGGAACCCACTCTTTCATTCTAAATGTAGAAAATGAGTTCGGCTGCTCTGCTTTGGACGCAATATCAGTAACCGTGGATGTTTGTGATAACATTGAGGAAGCCCTTCTTGCTTTTGATTGTTATCCGAACCCCGCTCAAGATGAGATCACCATTAAAAGCACCGAAGCCCAAGGAGAGGTTTCGATTTGGAGCACGCACGGACAATGGATCAAAACGATTCCGATGAATGATTACGTGAAAAACATCTCCATTGCTGAACTGGCCTCAGGAACCTACTTGATGAGATACACCCTCAGCGAAGGAAGATCAACACAACGCATGATTGTTAAGCAATAGAAAACAATCCAGATCATGGAGCCTCGAGCACTTTTAGAATTTCAATTTGCTCAAGATCTCCAAGGTCTTTTTCAAGTCGTTCTCAGAAAAATCGAGATGACTAACAAAACGCATTTGATGAGTACCAAAGGGGAGGGCGAGTATGCCCTCCTTTTTTAATGCGTCCATGCAATCCTGAGCAAGTCGCTGGTCTGCCAGGTGAAAAATGACGATGTTGGTATCTACATTCTCTACGCGCTCCACCCAAGGCAATTCGGCCAAATGCTCACCCAATTTCTTTGCTCTTCGGTGGTCTTCCTTTAAACGTTCAACGTTGTGATCCAAAGCATAGAGTCCAGCAGCGGCAAGTATTCCTATCTGACGCATTCCTCCGCCCATCACTTTGCGAGTTCTATGGGCTTCCTGTATAAAGTCTTTACTTCCCAAAAGAACGGATCCTCCAGGGGTTCCTAAACCTTTGGAGAGACAAATCGAGATGCTGTCGAACTGTTCTCCATAGCTTTTCCAAGAGACTCCGGTTTCAACAAGGGCGTTCACCACTCTGGCTCCGTCGAGATGAAAGGGAAGAGCGCTTTTTTTGCAGAACTCAGACAAGGTTTTAATCTCTTCAAAATCATAAATGGCACCTCCTCCTTTGTTGACGGTGTCTTCAATGCTCACAAGGCTGGTTCTTGAATAATGACTGTCTGATGGATTGATGTTTTCCGCCACATCTTTTGCAGTGAACCTTCCTCGATCTCCATGAACAAGTCGGACAGAACATCCAGAATTTCTCGCTATTCCTCCTCCTTCGTAATTGTAGATGTGAGATAGACGGTCACAAATCACTTCGTCTCCCGGACGAGTATGAACGCTGATCGCAATTTGGTTGGTCATGGTTCCTGACGGACAGAAAAGCCCAGCTTCTTGTTGAAAGCCATCAGCCAATCGCTCTTGAAGTTCAATAACAGTAGGGTCTTCACCGAAGACGTCGTCGCCCGTTGGGGCAGACATCATCCGTGCTAACATTTCCTTTGAGGGTTGACTTACCGTGTCGCTTCTGAGATCGATCATATCCTTATCTTTACTGCGAAATGAATCGCATTTTTTCCATTTTCTGCTTTGTCCTCATCCTATTCTTGATCGGACCAGCTCAATTGCAGGCGCAAGATAAGTATTGGATTTCGTTCACCGATAAGCGGGATGTGAAATACGATCCCTTTGAAGAACTTCATCCCGATGCCATAGCTCGCCGACAACTGGAAGGACTGGATTTGATGGATTCGACCGACTTTCCTGTGAATGAACACTACATTGAGTCGACTAGAGATTTGGTACAAAGCATCAGTACCGTGTCTCGATGGTTGAACGGACTCGTTTGTTTCGCTCACCCAGAAGCCATCCTTCAGCTCGAGAAGCTCCCTTTTGTAAAAGAAATACACCCCATGCGATCGAAGCGGGTAGAAGTGAGTGAAGTAATGGGCGAAGAAAACCGCTCACTTCAAACCCAGTTCAAAAATCGCAATGAACAGATCTTGAAGGCGCAAACCGAGATTTTAGGGAGGACGGTCTTTGAACAAATGGGCTATAGCGGAGAAGGAGTGCGAATTGCAGTGCTTGATGCAGGATTTCGTGGCGCGAATGAGCATCAAAGCCTGAAGCACCTCTACGAAAATGGTCAAATTGACGGAGCTTACGACTTTGTAGGAAGGGACGAGAACCCATATCACGGAAGTGCTCACGGAACAGCCGTACTCTCGTGCATTGCTGGAAAGTACGGTGAAATGCCCATGGGATTAGCCACAGGATCTCGTTTTCTTTTGGCCAGAACAGAGCGCAACCTTTGGGAATTTTACTCAGAAGAAGAATATTGGTTGGAAGCCGCAGAGTGGGCCGATCGGAATGGAGCACATGTCATCAATTCTAGCTTAGGTTATACCTCAGACCGCTATACTTGGGAAGACATGGACGGACAAAGTGCTTTGGTGAGTAGAGCCGCGAACATGGCAGCCAGGAAGGGCATTATGGTGGTTTGTTCTGCTGGGAATGAAGGGAGCGACCCTTGGCAAATTTTGGGAGCACCTGCGGATTCAGATAGTGTTCTGGCCATCGGTGGAATTGCCCCTTGGACAGGACTGGCCACCAGTTTCAGCTCATACGGACCCAATGCGAATGGAAGTCACAAGCCCAACCTTACCGCCTTTGGATATGCTATATGCGCTAGTGGTAACGAAGCAGCTCTTGAAATGCTACCCGGAACCTCCTTCTCATCGCCATTGATTGCGGGTTTTGTAGCATGTGCGAAACAAGCCTTTCCCGAATTGAAGTGGAAAGCCTTGTTCGAAAAAGTGGAGTCCGCCGGACACCTTTATCCATATTACGACGAAGTGCATGGAAAAGGTGTCCCTCAAGCTCAGCGTTTGTTTACTGAATCGATTGTGAGTGTAGCAAATTTTCGATTTGAAGAGGATGGGGAAGAAGTTAAGGTCTTTCTTGAGGAGGACTTCATTGAGCAAGATTACCCCATGAACAGAACCATTCCTTTTGTTTATTGGAAGATTTGCAGCAAAGAAGGCAAAATGATTCGTTTTGCTGTAGTGCTTGCTGAGGGAACACGTGGCGCTAAGATCCCGCTTCGATTTCTGGAGAAAGACCAGTACCTCGTTGTTCATTATAAAACGTGTACTCAAGAATATTGGCCCAATGAAAAAAACTAGTTGCATCCTCCTTCTTGCGCTGCTGCTTGGATCTTCGATTCAAATCTCGGCACAAACACAAGTATTTGGTAGAGATCAAAGCACCCTTGCTTGGGAAAAGAAAAAATTGGATTCGAAGTATTTTCAGGAAGGATACTTGGCCTATGGATTTATTCTACCTGTGAACGAAAGCGACAGTGCTCAAAGTTCATTTCCATCTGCCTTGTTTGCTTATGGAACACGAGGAAGCTATAAGTTCAATGCTACTTTTGCAGGTGTTTGGGGCCTGGAATTCAATCGAAAAACGTACAGCATTCGGCAAGACAGTTTGCTCAATCAATTCTCGCCAGGACAGGTTCATACAAAGGAGCGGTTTACATGGAATAACTTCCGCTTGTCTGCAGGCTTGCGCATCCAACTGGGCAAGACGGGCTACAAACGAGGGGATTTTATCATGTTTCTGGCCGATCTGGAATATGGTGCTTGGGTGAACAAACTCATCGAACGGGAAGATCCCGCAGCACAATCCATGGGGAGTGGAGTGCAAGAATACCGCTTTAAAAAATTGGGCTACGTTGAACGTTTTCAAAGCAACCTGAGTTGTAGGATAGGTAGAAACTCCTTTGCCCTCTTTGCCCGCTACCGCATGACCGCCTTGTGGAGAGCAGATGAAAATGTGAATGGTGGGCGCGCTTATGATGAGTTGGGGAGGTGGTTAATTGGTGTAGATTTGTCCTTCTAAATGGTGAATTATTTCCACATATTGGGTCTAGAAGAAGATGCAAACCTTGACGAAATCAAGGCAGCATACCGAACCTTAGCGAAGGAATACCATCCCGACAAAAACAAAGAACGCTGGGCAGCAGAGCGCTTCATAGAGGTGAATGAAGCATATATTTTTCTGTCCGATAAAGATCGCAGGCAATCCATTCGGAGATGGAAGTTTACGGAAGAAGAGCGAAAAAGGAGGGAAGCCGTTTATGAACTCTGGGTAAAACAACAGCAGCAACGGGCAAGAGCACGGGCAGCAAATTTGGCCAACTGCAAGTATGCCAAGTTTGAGCAGTCGCGCTTGTTCAAAACCGCCATGGTGATCAACCGATTTAGCAATTATTTTTTCATTGGACTAGGAATTATTGTAGCCTTTTTACCTTTACTGGCTTATCGAAATGACGTGCTTGATCCTGAAGTTGAAGTGCGTCCGATGTATGATTATTTTCTCCCCATGTTGTTTGGCTTGGCCTTTACTTATGGGGTGTACTACTTTTTATTTGTGTTAAAAACCGACCAAGATGTTGAATAAACTTGTGCTTACCCTTTGCCTCTTTTTAGGGCTGAATACCTTCGCCAAAGAAGGAATGTGGATTCCTACGCTCCTCGAAGCCGTTGAAAGTGATATGAAGTCTTTTGGCTGTGAATTGAGTGCTGAAGACATTTACAGCGTGAACAACAGTTCGCTCAAAGATGCCATTGTTCATTTTGGAGGAGGGTGTACGGCTGAGGTGATCTCAGACCAAGGGCTTCTACTCACTAATCACCACTGTGGCTATGGTCAAATTCAATCCCACTCTTCACTTGAAAATGATTACCTCAAGAATGGGTTTTGGGCAAAGACAATGGCTGATGAGCTCGCAAACCCAGGTTTAACCGCAACTTTTATTGTTGAGATGATGGATGTGAGTGAAGAATTGCTCGATTTAGCATTCAGCAACCCAGAAGCATTTGAGAAGAAAAAAGCAGAATTGATCGCCGATCGCTTGAATGGGGAAGATTACTTGGAAGCGGTTATTCGTCCATTCAACTACGGCAACAGCTACTTCATGATTGTGAGCAAAACTTTTTCAGATGTTCGATTGGTAGGAGCTCCACCTTCTGCCGTGGGTAAATTTGGTGGGGATACCGATAATTGGGTTTGGCCAAGACATACGGGTGATTTTTCAATGTTCCGCATTTATGCAGATGAAAACAATCTTCCTGCTGAATACAGTGAGAACAACCAAGCATACCAAGCACCGAGACACTTAGAAGTGAGTTTGAATGGAGTGAAAGAAGGTGATTTCACCATGGTATTCGGATTCCCGGGAAGAACAGAACAGCACTTGCTTTCATCACAGGTTTCTTATGTGGTTGAAAAAGCCAACCCGATGAGGTTAGCCATGCGCGAGTCGAGCTTGTCCATCATTGATCAAGCAATGAGAGGTAGCGATAAAGTTCGTATTCAATATGCTGCGAAACAATCGAGCATCAGCAACGCATACAAAAAATGGATTGGACAGAACAAGGGACTCATCGAACTCAAAGCAATTCAACAGAAATTGGCCCAAGAGGAAGCTTTTAAATCATTGGCTGCGATGAAGGGAATGGAAGAAGCGGCGCTTCCGGAAGAGATCAATGCCTTGGCGATTCAAAACCAAGATTACCAGTTGGCGAGAGATGCCTTCATTGAATGGTATTACTACGGGCCTGAGCTTCCTGCTTTTGCTCGAGGTTTCAACACCATCATTAACAGCCGAGAAGCTCTGGAAGATAAGGGAGCTGTTCAAGAAGAAATCGACGCTTTGAAAGCCATTACAACAGGCTTTTTCAAGGATTACCAGCAAGGACTTGATGAACAAATTTTTGATAAAATCACGGCCCTTTACCTGCAGCACATTCGTCAAGATTTACAGCCGGACGAACTGGATGTGCTCGCTCAAAAGTTTAAAGGCGATGTGAAAGCTTACCGTGAATCAGCCTATAAGAAAAGCCTTTTCACCAGCGAGGAGGGGGTGATGAAAATGCTTGCCGACCTTGAAGCAGGAAAGGTTAAAAAGTGGACGAAAAAAGTGAATGCAGACCCCATCTTCAAGTTGGGAGCGAGCTTCGTGGACGGCTACTACAGTAAAATTCGTCCAATCTACAACGAGGTTAATTCTCAAATTGAAGAGAAAATGCATGCTTATGTCAAAACCAAGATGCTCCTCTTCCCAAACAATACTTACTGGTCTGACGCTAACAGCACTTTGAGGTTGACTTTCGGAAAGGCAGAGGGCAGCGTGCCCAGAGATGGTATCGTTTACAAGTCTTTTACCACGGCAAATGGAATCCTCGAAAAATACATCCCCGGCGATGCTGATTTCGATTTACCGGCTGATTTGGTTGAACTTCTTTCAAAAGAAGAGTTCGGTATTTATGCTGCTGACGATGGAGAACTTCACGTTTGCTTCACGGGCTCGAATCACACCACAGGAGGGAACTCCGGGAGTCCGGCCTTGAATGCCAAAGGTCAGCTCATCGGTTTGAATTTTGACCGCACATGGGAAAGCACCATGAGCGATATTCTATTTGACCCTGTGCGTTGCAGAAACATCATGGTGGATATTCGATACATTTTATTTATCGTGGATAAATATGCCGATGCACAGCGTTTGATTGAAGAGATGACCTTGGTTATGGGCGAAGAAAGCCCAGAAATGGAGGACCCAGCGCTCGAAGGGATGATGAACGAGGCTGAGGCGCCACAAAAGAACTGAGAAGTTATCGGGAGGCAAAAGTAGGTATAGGAAAGATTCTTACAAGAGGCAAATCCACTCGGATTACAACGGTGCGCGTCTCGTGTTCTAAGTTTGGAATGAAAACAATTCAATCTAAGAACATGACTTTAATCTCACACGAGTACAAGGAAGGGCTTTTTGGTATTCCCTTCGAAAGAGCAGGAGTTTATGACTCGCTGCTCCAGCTAGAAGACCATCTCGACGCTTCGGAATTTCAGCACTTATGCATTCTCGATGCGGCTTCAGTCATGGGATTTTGTACCGAGTTGACGCAGCATGATACCCCAACGAAAAAAAGAAAAGCCATTGGTGCGGGTAAAATGCTGTACCTCGCTTCCGTACTTTCGGGCAAGCCTTTGGCAGCGGAAATTGATGCGAAGATGTTTTTTGATGGGGTGATGGAAATGGCTCAGGATAAAGGCCGTAAAATCTACTACCTCTCCAACCTGCAAGAATCCGAACTTCAATCCACTCACTTATTGAGTCAGCGTGAGTTTCATTTCTCTCTGGCTGGAAAAAGAAGTTCCCAAGGGAAAGCGGATGAATTGGCCTTGCTAAATATTGCCGAAGATATTGCTGACAGCGGAGCAGGAGTAGTGGTCATCGATGGTATATCGACCATTTGGGATGAGATGAATAAAGCTCATCCTGAATTACTGTCGAGAGTGCAGCTGGTTTTGGAGTACCCCGATCTTAAAAAATACACTGCGCTGTCTTACAGCAGATTGAGTGCTAGTTTTTCAGAAAATATGCAGGTGAAGTGGAATAAAGCCGTCCGACAAACAGGACAAGCCGCGAACCTTCTTAGCCATCTCGTTCGAGAACGATTTTGGACACGGGAAATAGGGGGAGAGTTGCTCTAAAAGCGAGTCTCAAGCAAACGGGTGTTTAGCTCAAAAAGTAAATTACCAAAACAACGATGGCAAAACAGAAGATGGCAAAAGTAACTGGTCCTCCAATTTCATTTTGCTCTGGTTCTAAGTGGTCGTGATCGTGGCCCATAATGCTTTCTTTTTTTGCAAAAATACACCACTTGCTAAAATCTCACAACCTTCATTAGAAGAAAACGTCATTTCGATCAAACCATACCTTTCAAAGCGAACTTCATCCCCTTTGGAACTTTTCGTAGTGTGCTTCAAAGTATCTTGACCTAGTCCTTGGGAACAAGCGACGGCTAAGTAATTAGTTTAAGTGTTGTAAGGGCTGTCTTCGGGTGGCCCTTTTTTGCTTTCCAAGGTGTTCTCATTTCTTGCGCTTTTAATAAAGACTTTCACCGTATATTGTGCGCTAAATCAACCTTCTAATGGGGTTTTTCGCTAGAAGATTGTATTTAAATTGTACGAACGCCTGTGCCTGGAACCCGCAAGCGCTTCTTATTCCTCAAAGAATGCAACCTTTCAGCATCTTTTGAGGTTTTAACACCGAAACCGAATAGAAATGAAAAGAATCCTGCTAAGCACCGGTCTGTTGTTCTTGAGCCTTTGCGCTTTCTCACAATTGCAACTCAACGAATTTTCTGCTGCCAATTATGATCAGTTTGACTTCGATCCCGACGCATGGGAAGAAGAGTTCGAAGACTGGATCGAAATTTATAATCCAACTGCAGCAGCGATTGATGCTGGTGGATACTTCCTTTCTGACGATCCTACCAATCCACAAAAATTTGAAATTCCGAACGGGAATATGGTTCCAGCAGGTGGACACCTTGTTGTGATTTGCACGGGGTTTTATGAGGTCGATCCAATGACCTTCGGCTACTTAAACACATCATTCCGAATCACCCAAACCAAACCAGAATCCGTTGTGTTTACTGATCCTTCAGGGACGGTTTTGAGCGAGTTCAATTACATTTCAGACATTCAACCCAACCAAATGAACCACTCTTACGGGAGATCTTCAGATGGAGCAGCAGATTGGGTCATCTTCACAACACCAACACCAGGAGCAGCAAACGCCGGTGTTACAGGATCGGCTTATTCTGCGGAAGTTCAAGCCGATACGGAATCAGGATACTACGGAGGTGCAATCAACGTGGGTTTGAGCACACCTGAGCTTGGTGCGAGCATCTATTATACGCTGAATGGCGATCGTCCGAGCAATGCTTCAACCTTGTACACGGGCCCAATCAACCTCAATACCACCTCAACACTTCGTGCCATTGCTTACAGCGCAAATGGAGACATTCTTCCTTCTCAAATTTTAACCAATACTTACTTCTTTGGAGCAGATCAACACGTTATTCCCGTGGTAAACATTGCAGGAAATACATTGGGTGATGGAACTTGGATGGGTGATGAGCTTACTGCAATTGAGTTTTTTGACGAAAACGGAGCGTTTTGGGTAGAATCTACCGGAGATTCAAACGAGCACGGAAACGATAGTAATGCCTACGGACAAAGAGGTTTTGATTATGTGACCCGAGATCAAATGGGACAAAACTGGGCACTTTTGGCGGAGTTGTTCAACCTGACCAATCGAGATGATTTTCAAAGGCTCATTTTCAAAGCCGCAGCAAATGATAATTACTCCTTCGAAAATGGAGCCCACATTCGCGACGCTTATGTGCATACCTTAAGTGAGCTTGCAAATATGAAACTCGATGAGCGGACCAGTGAGAGCTGTATTGTTTACATCAATGGTGAATACTGGGGAGTTTATGAATATCGTGAGAAAGTGGATGACATTGATTTCACGCTAGATAAGTACAACCAACCCCGAAACTTTGTGGATTTCCTCAAGACTTGGGGAGGAACTTGGGAAGAATACGGTAGTGGAGACGATTGGTATGATTTGGTTGATTTTGTGACGACCAACGACATGTCCGATCCAGCCAACTACGATTACGTAACCAGTGTGTACAATCAAACCAGTTTGATCGATTACATGATTCTGAATTCATATATCGTATCCATGGACTGGCTGAACTGGAACACCGCCTGGTGGAGAGGAAGGCACCCCGATGGTGGAGCGAAAAGATGGAGGTACGCCCTTTGGGACAGTGATGCCTCATTTGGCCATTACATCAATTACACTGGAATACCCGACACTTCACCAAATGCAGATCCTTGTGATCCTGAAGGGATGGGAGATGTTGGTGGACAAGGTCACGTGCCCGTGTTCAACGCTTTATTGGACAACCCCGATTTTCAAGCGGAGTATTACAATCGCTGGGCTTCCATGTCGAACACCTACTTTTCTTGTGACTACATGATTGGTCTTTTAGATGAAATGACTGGAAGAATTGCTCCTGAAATGCAACGCCAAGTCGATCGTTGGGGAGGAACTTATGCCGGTTGGGAAGCCGCTGTGCAAGAAATGCGCGATTTCATCGAGGACCGATGCAATGATACTGTTATCGATGGAATGACCGACTGTTACAACGTGGAACCAGCCACTGTAACCATCATCATTGATGGGATAGGAGAAGTGGAAATCAGCGAGGCCGATATCAATCAAGACATGTCTCCATGGGAGGGAACATATTGGGTTGATGTGCCAATCAACTTGGAAGCTACCACAGATTTGGGCGTATTCTTGTTTTGGGAAGTTCAGAGTGGAAACGTTATTTTCCCAGACCCGAATGCCCCCAACCAGGAAATCATTATTGATGGAGACGTCGTGATCATCGCTCACTTTGCAGAGAACTTGGATCCACAAATGGTGATGTTTGATGTTCAACCCGCGGGAGCAGGAGATATTTTAATGGATGGCGATATCATGGGGCCATATCCAAATACACTCTTGATAGATCCAGGTACGCACAATTTGGATGCGGTACCAACCAACCAGTGGTTTGTTTTCGATCATTGGGAAATTTTGAATGCTAACCCAACACCGGATGAATTTGCGCTGCCAGCGGAAATCTATGTTGCGCAAACAGACTCCGTTATCGCGGTCTTCAATGCCATTGAGCACTATACAGTAAACATTGATGTTCAGCCAGCAGGAGCAGGAGATATTGAAATTGATGGAACCCCTTTGGCTTCGTATCCATGGAGTGGAGAACTCGAAGGAGGTATCGATCTCAATTTTGTTACTACTGCAAACGACATTTGGTACTCCTTCTCACACTGGGAAGTGAACAACCACGTTTTGACGCCCGACGAGTTCAGTGCAGACATGATCATCAACCTTTCGAGTACCGATGATATTGTGGCCGTTTACGACGAGATTCCACACTTTGACCTCACTGTAAAAATCAGTCCGCCACTATCAGGCTATGTGGTTTTAGATGATGGAACGATTGTGAACGACGAATGGAGTGCAACCGTTGAAGGGGGAATTGACTATGATTTCAATGCTTATCCCCGAGATTACTACACTTTTGATACTTGGGAAGCAAGAAATCACAATGCTCAACCGTCGAACCAAGATGCGAGTGTTATTTTCAACATCAACCAGAATGATACCATTGTAGCGAATTTTGCTCAAGAGGAGTTTACCATGTACATCCCAAACAGTTTCACTCCGAACAACGATGGGAAAAACGACGTGTTCCTTCCTATTGGTCGATCTTACGACGTGGAGAAATATGAATTGATGGTCTTCAACCGCTGGGGAGAAGTGGTTTTTGAAAGCACTGACCCCATGGAAGCTTGGAACGGTTCGTACCAAGGAGGAACGCACTACATCAACGATGAAATTTTTATGTTCAAGTTGAAGGTAAAGCCCGTTCATGAAATCGAAGAGAAAGTCATTGAAGGACACATCACTGTGATCCGCTAGAAGTAAAAAACAATTGCAATTAAAACGGGAGGTTCTGATGAGCTTCCCGTTTTTTATTTGACTAAACTCCAAGCAAAGCTGTTCAATTCCGTTTGAGGACTGTAACTTCGCGAAATGAAATGGGGACCCATTGTACAAATGTTCTGTTCGGTCGTGCTTTTTACTCTTGCCAATGTTTGTGTTAAGGAGCTCTCCTTCATTCCCACAACGCAACTGGTTTTCATGCGTTCATTGGTCTCTTTGACCATTTGTGCTGTTTATGTTTGGCGTCTGAAATCGCCTTTCTTTGGTGTCAATAAAAAGTGGCTGCTCATCCGAGGTTTTTTTGGTATGATCGCCCTCAGTCTTTTCTTCTATACCATTCAGAACATCCCTTTAGCGAGTGCCACCACGATACAATACTTATCTCCGGTATTTACGGTTATCCTGGCCATGCTTTTTCTCAAGCAGAGGGTGAAGCGCATCCAATGGGTTTATTTGGGAATAGCGATGTTGGGAATTGCTTTGGTGAAGGGCTTTGACCCTCGAGTATCACTTGGCTTTTTGGCCATCGGTACCTGTTCTGCTTTTCTTGCTGCGGTAGCCTATTTCGCCACAATGAAGTGCAAAACAACAGATCATCCCGTTACCATCGTCATGTACTTCCACCTTCTTGCCACGCCCATCATGGGGCTTGTCAGCATTGAAAACTGGCTGCCCATCACAAGTTATGAATGGGGCTTGGGAATCGTTATTGGGGTGTTTAGCGTGATTGCGCAGGTCCTCATGGCCATGGCGATTCACAGAGAAGATGCCGCCATCATCACACCCATAAAATACATCGGGGCCTTGCTCGCTTTGAGTATTGGCTATTTCTATTTTGATGAAGAACTGAGCACAGTGTCCCTTCTTGGAATCTTCCTCGTTATCCTCGGGGTTACACTCAACACCTTAAGTAAGCGAAGCAAAAAAGCGAAAGCCGGATGATGATTCACCCAACTTTCGCTTTCGAATAAGTGTTTGTTTTGCTTTACATATTTCTTCTGTACTGACCACCCACTTCGAACAAAGCGCTAGTAATTTCGCCCAAACTGCAGTATTTGGCAGCGCTCATCAAGCAATTAAAAATGTTTTCGTTCTTAATAGCTGCGTGTTGTAGTTCTTTCAAGGCTTGCTCTGAGTTTCCAGAATTGCACGCCTGAAGCTGCTCCAACATCTTGATTTGGTATTCCTTTTCTTCTGAGGTCGCACGAATCACTTCCTGAGGAACAATGGTTGGACTCCCTTTCGAACTCAAGAAAGTATTCACACCGATAATCGGGAACTCGCCATTGTGCTTCAAGGTTTCGTAATACAAGCTCTCTTCTTGAATTTTTCCACGTTGGTACATGGTTTCCATTGCTCCAAGAACACCTCCTCGCTCTGTGATTCGATCGAATTCCAATAGCACGGCTTCTTCTACCAAATCGGTAAGATCTTCAATGATGAACGATCCCTGAAGTGGATTCTCATTTTTCGCCAAGCCCAATTCCTTGTTGATGATCAATTGAATGGCCATTGCTCTGCGAACCGACTCTTCCGTTGGAGTAGTAATGGCTTCGTCATACGCATTGGTGTGGAGTGAATTACAGTTGTCGTAAATCGCATACAAGGCCTGCAGAGTGGTGCGGATATCGTTAAAGTCGATTTCCTGCGCATGCAAGGATCTTCCCGAGGTCTGAATATGGTACTTCAGCATTTGGGCTCTCGGATTGGCGTTGTACTTCTGCTTGAGTGCTTTCGCCCATAAACGACGAGCAACTCGACCAATTACGGCGTATTCAGGATCAATCCCATTCGAGAAGAAAAAGCTTAAGTTCGGACCAAAGGCATTGATGTCCATTCCACGACTCAAGTAATATTCCACATAGGTGAAACCGTTCGCCAAGGTGAAGGCCAATTGCGTAATTGGGTTGGCACCGGCTTCGGCAATGTGGTAACCTGAAATGGATACCGAGTAGAAATTTCGAACGCTATTTTCGATGAAGTAGGACTGAACATCTCCCATCAAACGAAGGGCAAATTCAGTAGAGAAGATGCAGGTGTTTTGGGCTTGATCTTCTTTGAGGATGTCGGCCTGAACCGTTCCACGAACTACAGCCATGGTTTCGGCCTTGATCTTCTCATAAACGTCTTGAGGCAATACTTCGTCTCCAGTTGTTCCCAAAAGCATCAAACCTAAGCCGTCGTTTCCTTCGGGCAAATCGCCTTGGTACTTAGGACGGGCAAAACCGCGATCTTCCCACTTGGCTTTAAGTACTTTTTCAACATCTGCTTCTAATCCATGCTCACGGATGTAACGCTCGCATTGCTGATCTACAGCGGCATTCATGAAGTAGGCGAGGAGCATTGGGGCCGGACCGTTAATGGTCATCGACACGGAGGTCTTGGGATTGGCGAGATCGAATCCACTGTACAGCTTTTTCGCATCGTCCAAACAACAAATGCTCACACCGGAGTTTCCAATTTTACCATAGATGTCTGGTCGGTAAGCTGGATCATTTCCATAAAGAGTCACACTATCAAAGGCGGTACTCAGACGCTTGGCCGGCATGCCTAAGCTCACATAGTGGAAACGCTTGTTGGTTCTTTCCGGACCACCTTCACCAGCGAACATACGCGTTGGGTCTTCTCCTTCTCTTTTAAAAGGATAGATACCTGAAGTGTAAGGGAATTCACCCGGAATGTTTTCTTGCAAGCTCCATTTCAAAATATCTCCCCAAGAACGGTACTTCGGCAAGGCTACTTTTGGTATGTCCGAATGACTCAAAGATTTGGTGTGCGTTTGAATCTTAATTTCTTTGTCGCGAACCTTAAATACGTACTCTGGAGCGGTGTAGAGCGCTTTCTTCTCTTCCCAAGTTCGAATGATTTCAAGGTTTCTTGGATCGAGATCGAGGAGGAGTTGGCTTTTACTTTCTTCTAATCCTTTCAACAAGCGGTCTTTGTCTTCCAGCTTACTTTCTTGAATGGTTTCTGAAGAGCGTTCCAAAGCGTAGAGTTGGTCAGCAATTTCAGCCTGTGAGTGCACCCATTCGTCAAAAGAGCGATTATTTTCGGCAATTTCAGAGAGGTAACGAACACGTTTAGGCGGGATGACGAAAATCTTTTCAGACATCTCATCGCTGATTTCCATGGTGCTCTTCAAAGGGGTGTTGGTCTTCTCTGCGATGGTATCCATCAAGGATTTGTACAAACGATTGGTTCCCGGGTCGTTGAACTGGGAAGCAATGGTTCCGTATACAGGCAAACTTTCATCCTCAGCATCCCAAAGCTGATGGTTTCTTCGGTATTGTTTTTTTACGTCGCGAAGGGCATCTTGTGCGCCGCGTTTATCGTATTTGTTGATCGCTACCATGTCGGCAAAGTCCAACATGTCGATTTTCTCCAATTGAGTGGCAGCACCAAACTCGGGTGTCATAATGTACAAAGCCACATCGGAGTGGTCCATAATTTCAGTGTCGCTCTGACCAATCCCAGAGGTTTCCAAAATAATCAAGTCAAACTCCGCTGCTTTGAGCACAGCCAAGGCCTCGGAAACGTGCTTTGATAAGGCGAGATTGCTTTGACGGGTTGCCAAGGAGCGCATGTATACTCGTGGGTTCTTGATGGCATTCATGCGGATACGGTCACCAAGCAAAGCTCCGCCTGTTTTTCTTTTCGATGGGTCAACACTAACAATGGCCAATGTTTTCTCTGGGAAATCGAGTAAAAAACGTCGAACCAATTCATCGACCATGGAAGATTTTCCAGCTCCTCCTGTTCCTGTAATCCCGAGAATTGGAGTCGTCGAACCCTTCGCCATGTCATGCACTTGATCCAAAACTGCTTTTGACTTTTCTGGGAAATTCTCTGCACCAGAAATGATGCGGGCAAGATCTACGCTGTTCTTACTTTTCACTCCTTCAATACAAGCTTCAATGTCCCTTCCAGAGGGAAAGTCGCTGCGCTGAACGAGATCGTTGATCATTCCTTGAAGTCCCATTGAACGACCATCATCTGGGTGATAGATGCGGGTAATACCGTGGGCGTGAAGTTCCTCGATTTCACTTGGAAGAATGGTTCCTCCACCTCCTCCAAAGATTTTGATATGACTAGCTCCTTTTTCTTGAAGGAGGTCATGCATATACTTAAAGTATTCAATGTGTCCTCCTTGGTAGGAAGTCATTGCAATGGCTTGAGCATCTTCTTGTATCGCACAATCCACCACTTCTTCAACACTTCGATCGTGTCCGAGGTGAATCACCTCACAACCCGTTGATTGTATGATTCTCCTCATGATATTGATGGCCGCGTCATGACCGTCAAAAAGGGAGGCAGCAGTGACAATTCGAACTTTATTCGTTGGTTTATAAGGAGCTTGATTTTCCATAGTGCATGCAGATTGTGGGGCAAATTTATTCCATTTCCAGTGCCATACCAAGCTCATACCCCGAAACAATGCATACAGGGCTTAAATACGCCTGATGATGAGTTCACTGACAACAATTTTTTCTATCTTTTGTTGAATTATGGAAAAGAACGAGCATCATGTTTAAAAACATCAACTTAGGAGATACCCTGATCGAAAAACGGAGTCCGCAAGATCTTCAGTCTGCGGAGGAATTTGTGAAAGATGCCTTTCAGATATTAGGTGAAGAGGTGTATCTCGAATCCCAAATTAAGCAGGCGATTAAAGCAAAAAATGGCGAACAAGCAAAAATCAAGTGGTCCAATTTAAATCCGCGTTTGGTATTTAGTCGGAATGAGATCAAAGAATTGTGCTTGAACTACCGCTTGCGCTTTCTCGATAGCAAGCAATTCAAAGGGGAAATCCCTGAAGAAGGCATCCGTAAAGTAAAAGAAGTGCAACGTGCCGTGGGAGAACCACTGAACAATTTTATGATTGCTGCTCCAAGTGAACGCTTTGTATTGGAGGATTGCGATAAAGATCCTTTGCTCTTTATTCAGTTGAGCGACCGCTACTTTTATTTGGTGCATCAGTGGGGTAAAGATATGCAATGGTGGAAACCTTTGGTCGTTTTTCCATTGAGAAACTTTTACACCCTAGGAGCCAGCATTGCGGTACTTTCGCTCATCATTTCCCTCATTGTGCCGGTAGATCAGGTCTTCAACTTAGCGAATACATCGGAGGAGTTTGCTCGATTCGCCTTCTTTGCTTGGTTCACTGTCTGCATCACAGCGGCAATCACTTACATTGGATTTGCGTTCTTCAAGAATGTGACGGTAAACGAATGGGATAGTCCATTCTTCAAACAAGAATTTTAATCGTGTTCTATTCATTCTAGAAAGTACTTGATTTGTTTAATAAATTGAAAAGCCTCGTTCGTTCGGGGCTTTTTCGTATCATGGCAGAATGTTAGTTGTCTTCAGTATCATTGCGACCATCGTGTCTTTATACTTGCTTTTGTGCTTGGTGTATTACCTTTTCCAAGAGCGCTTGATTTTCATTCCCGTTCATCGAAAGAGTTCAAGGTCGCTCGCACTAACCAAAAAGTTTGAGGAATTCCAGCTTCCCACACCTAATGAAGGCTCCATTCATTGTTTGTTGATCAAGACCAATGCCGAACGCGCTCGTGGAGTGATTTTTTATCTGCATGGGAACACGGGGTCCATGCAACGCTGGTCGCATATGGGGCAGGAGTTGACCGATTTTGAATACGATGTTCTGGTTTTGGATTATCGTGGCTATGGAAAAAGTAAAGGGAAGCGAAGCGAAAGCATCTTGCACGAAGACATGAGCTGCGTTTATAAGTGGTTAAAGCGTGAATTTTCTTACGATAAACACATCATTTACGGAAGAAGCTTGGGGAGCGGTTTTGCCGTTCCTTTGGCGGCGAAGAATGATTGTGATGCATTGATTCTTGAAACTCCTTTCCTCAGTTTAGCCCACATCGCTTTTAAGCACGCTCCTTTTATTCCAGTGAAGTTATTGCTAAGGTATCCACTTCGTTCTGATCGAAAAATAAAGCAGGTGGACGCACCGGTTCTCATCTTTCATGGCACAAAAGATAAACTCGTTCCTTTTCGTTCCGCTTTTGCTCTTTTTAAGTTGATTGAAGAAGATCCAAAAAATGAAATGGTCACTATTCCCGATGGAAAACACAACAATCTCGCGGTTTATCCAGTATTCAGGGAACGTTTGAGAGCTTGGTTGATGTCTGATTCACCAGAATAGATCGATTTTCTCCTCGCCTAAAATCAAAGCATCCAAGCACGTCATCCAACATTAAAAAGGCTACCCCATTTGGAGTAGCCTTTTTAATAGATCTATTCTCTAAGCAATAGAGAGCATTGCAGGTTTAGTCACACGATGTCCCGAATCCTGGAAGGAAGGATAGGAGGTCTGAGTTGTTCACCACACCGTCTTCGTTCACATCAGCCAAGCCACACGACTCAGAACAACCGTAATCTTGGAGAATCAGCAATAAATCGGAGATGTCACGCATTCCGTCATTGTTCAAATCACCCATACATGGAGTAGGAGCTAGTTCATCTCCGTCCACGTTTCCATCGCAGTTGTTATCAATTCCTTCAAAAGTACCTGGAGCTCCGAGATACATTGCTGCATTTTCGTCATCGCAATCGTCTGCATTCAGAACATATCCTGCAGGCGTATCGCAGCTAAAAATGGAATTGTTTGGATCTCCATAAGTATCTCCATCGCTGTCCAAGTACCACGTGTTCCCCGCTTCAACAGTAATGAACGCCATTTTTGTTTCACTGTCTGACCCTTGTGCGTTCGTCACCGTGAGCGTCACTGGATAGGTGCCTGGTGCATTGTAGGTGATCACGGGGTTTTGATCATTGCTGGATGATGGTGTTCCACCACCAAAACTCCAACTCCAAGAATCTGGATTGCCAGAACTGAGGTCGAAGTAGCTTACGGCTTCTCCTTGGCAAACGCTCATGACGTCAGAAGTGAAATCAGCAAAATCAGCAGCGGCCACTTGTTGACAAGCGCCAATCACTGTAGCTACGTTGTGGAAGTCTTCATTTACAACATCTGTAATTCCAGTAACGCAAATTTCGCTTCCTGTTACATTGAGGTAGTTCAACCTTACAAGTGGCACGGGAGTGAGGTTCTTTGGTAATGTTTGGTCTGTGAACGAAAGTCCAATCACCTTCACACCGCCCAATGATGCTTGAGGGGCAATGTCATAAACAGCGGGATCAGCCAAATTTTCTACACTTAGAATGGTCATCCCAGAAACTTCAAATTCATAACCCACAATCTCATTGTCTGGATTCAGTACATGGATATCAACATACCCCAATTCAGTATTCAATTCACCCACGCTGAGCGTTGTTGTGTGGTTCGGATTCGTGATTTCATCGTCCCACACACAGTGGTCGTGCACTCCGTCTGGTTCAACGTAATCTGGTCCGTAGTAAACACAGCCAGCAATCAAAGCCGCATCGGTCACGGTAATGCTTCCGTCGTTGTCCATATCAGTACAAGGACTAACGACTGCATCTGCTCCAAGAATGTCTTGAATGTAAACATCAGAATCAGCAGGCTCAATATCACCTGATCCATCCACATCACCTTTCACGGCAATACCGTTGCAATTTCCTTCACAATCGGGTTGCGCATTACCAAAAGGAGCACCTTGACAGTCGAAAGAAACAGGACAATCGGTGAATTTTTCAAAGTTGATCACATCACCATTGGCATCTCTATCGAAGGAGAAGCATACCGCCGCCCAGTTGTTATCGTAGCTCAACTCGTAGCTTCCGTTGGCGTCTGGCGATTGATCCCAGTTGGTTCTCATCACCAAGGTGTACGTTCCTGCGGGAATGTCGGTAACATCCACCCATTGGCAAGCCAAGCTCGACGAGTAAATATCACCACAGCCAGCCGTGATCCCCATGTTACCACAGGTATACTTTGCTGTTCCACCATCAGAACATTCCAAATCGAGAACACAGAATCCATTTTTGAAACCTACTTGTGGGAGCTGCGCACCGAGATCATCAAACAAAGAATATTCAGCATAGCCTTCGTAATGCCAGTGGTTGTGACAATCATCAAATTCAAACTGACCGGGCTGATCGTTTGGATCTCCGATGAAATAATCTTCTGTACCAATGTTTTTAATGTGTGTGCTGAAACGAATGATTTGGCGTTCACCGAATCCTTGCATGCAGCCCTCGTTGATGTAGCATTCATCGTTATTCACGAGTGTAGTGTAGTACATCGAGTTGTAAAATACATCTCCCAAGATCTCTAGATCGGGACCAATGCTCGGACACTCCGGGTCTCCGGGAAGGAAACACTCTCCGGGCTCCTCGGCGATGGGCAAATAGTTACAAGCAAGTGGGTCCATACAACCTTGAACGAGACCAACGTATTCCAAGGCGAAACCAATGTTCTCACCTGCACAAGCATTGTCTGCAGAGCCAATTCGGAAATAATAGGTTTGTCCGCCAGCAAGTAGCGGGGTTACTTCAGATTGAACACCACAGAAATCATCGTTGTAGGTCAAAGAAGCTTCTACAGAATCGTCAAAGAACAGCATATTGCAATAGTCGTAAACCCAAATTCGAGTATCGCAAGTAGCTCTATTACAGGTGGTAATTCGGTATTGACCATTGCTGGCAGGGGTAAAGGTGTACCAAGTATCAGCAATAGGGTTGGTGTGTTCACCAAGGTCAACAGCAATCGCATTGTTGCAGTCGATTCCTGGAGGACAGTTCACATTCACTGTTTGGCTATCACCAAATTCACCTCCCGTAGCTACTTCAACCCCATCAATAAGAATGGTGAAAGAACCTACACCGTAATTACAGCAAATTCCATCTCCGTAAGTATCAAACATGGTAAAGCGGTGGCATTCATCAGCGATGCAATACATTCCACCAGTAGCATTTCCATTGGCAACAATGTTTCCTGCTTCATCTTCAAGTTCCCACGAAGTTTCTGCAGGGTAGTTATCAGCAACAATTTGAATTTCAATCATCAAACCGTCAGTGATCGTTACCGTTTGGCTACTTACATCCGTACTTCCGTTGTCATTATTTGCGGTAAGTGTGATGGTGTAATCTCCTGGAGTGGAGTAGGATATTGTTGGGTTTTGATCGTTTGAGCTACCCAAATCACTTCCTGGCAAATCCCAAGACCAAGAGGTAGGGGTTCCAGTTGAGGTGTCAGTGAGGTCAATGCTGCTTCCTGCACATCCTGAACCTAAAGCAACGTCGAAACTTGCAGTAACAGGCTCATAAGTACAAGAACCATCATCGGTAGATGCACACGAGTCATAGTTCAATGCAAGAGGGTCGGTACAACCTGGGCTTCCTCCTCCGTTCGGGAGAACGAAGTCATGTGAGGTTCCATTTCCAAAATCGGCATTGGTTGCAGTCATTTGAACCAATACATTGGAATTCGCGTCGGTAATGGAATAGTCTCCATCCACGGAGCATGATCCGTATTGAGATCCATACATCCCATCTCCGTAGGTATCAGAGATGTTAAAGCTGTAACATCCGTCAGCTAAATCTAAGGGAATCAGAAATGTTTCTTGGCTTCCGTAGGTGGTTCCTGTTGATGAGGCTACTTCGGTTCCATTGCTGTCAGTAATGTTCCAAGAAGTTTCTCCTCCCCAGCAGTCCGTGCTGAGGTTGAGTTCAATGTTGTTTTGTGCAGAAGTTGAAAGTCCAGCTATTAGCCCCAGAAAGAGGCTAAGTGATCGTAAAATTTGTTTCATGCGAGTAGTTTTGGATATGACTCGCCCGAATTTACAATTTTTTAATCTTTTTCTTGAACAAAGAATTGGATTACTTGTTGGGCTACTCCCTCTCTTATGTTAAGGTAGAAGAGGTTGTAATCTGCGATGTGCCAATTTTTCTTCTTCATCAAAAAACCAAATGGGATCCGTGGTTTTCTCACCCATAAAAGTCCGTCAACGCCTTCAGCAAGAATGCTCTCTTGATATTTCAGCTCGAAGTCTTTATCCAGTACTCCGAGGTGTTGACTCGCTGTGTTTTCACCTTGAAATGTACCTCCTAAGATGGGATTGAAAACTTCAATTTCTTTCATCTCCTCAGAATAAAAGGAGGGCTTGTACCCCCGATCGTAAGTCATCCAAGTAATGTAGCATGACCGATCTCCCCAATTTTCACAAGCTTCACAATACTCAAACATTTCGGGCAGAACGGTCATTCCAATGAGGTAAGCAGCCACTAGTTTCTCAGCCAAAGGTGTTCCGTCCAAAAATTCTTGGATCAATCGAATTCCATGAGTACTTCCTTGGGAATGTGCAGCGAGAATGAAAGGCCTGTTCTTCGGTCTGTTTGCTAAAAAATGTTCAAAAGCAGTTTTCACGTCTTCATATGCCAAGTCCAAGGCTCCTTTGCCGTCTTCCACATTCGTAAAATAACTTTTGATGTGTGCTTGACGGTAACGAGGGGCGTATATCGCTCCAATTTCGTTGAAAACAGATGCTTGATGTTGAATGGGGCCTTCGGCAGTCCAGCGATTCACCTCTGCATCATCAAGTTCAGCATTCCAAGCTTCGGATTTGCGTAAAAAGGTGGTAGGATGAATAAAGAAGACATCGACAAGAAGGCTGTCTGAATTGGAGTTTATTCCAAGAGGGACAGTGTCGCTGAGGTCCTCCTTTTGTGGATGAGCGGCCCAGGCTTCGAGCTTATCGTAATCGGGTTTTTGTGGTGGTGGTACCTCGGTGAATGTTCTCGGATTGTAGGTTTTATTCCGGTGACAAGAACTCAGACTGATTAAAATCAAGATCGAAAGACTGATTCCAATTGGGGTGTTCCAAAATGGGTTTCCAAAAGCGTGGGAGAGGGGCTGAAATTTTTCTTGATGAACCATCCGTGTGTTTGAATTCGAGCGAGTAGGCATGCAGATATAAAGCCGTTGGCTGAAAGTTTTGTTTAAAGTATTTGTTGTGTTTGACATCTCCATGCCGATGATCACCAATGATGGGATGCCTGAGCTGCGCGGCGTGTTGACGAATTTGGTGGTACCGGCCGGTTTGTGGACGAACTTTCACCAAACTGTATCTCGATTGTGGATACTTTCCAACACTCCAAGGCATTTCAGCAGAGGAGCAAGGTATAAAAATCGTGTGTGCCTCCTTTTCTTCTTCGGAATGTTCTGAGCGAAGCGCTCTTTTGTTCTCCAAAACATCAGGAATGAATCCGCGCATCAAGGCGTAGTAAGTCTTATCAATGCGATGATGAATGAATTCTTGCTGAACATGTTGAAGAATGGACTTGTTCTTTGCGAAGAGCACCAACCCAGAAGTAGGCTTATCCAAACGATGACAAGGTTCCCAATTTTCTCCCGTATCTTGCTGAATACGATCACGTAAACTGTCTTTGGTGTAAAAATCCAAATGCGTTTTGTGAACGAGAAGATGATTTGGTTTCCAGGCAGCTAAATAATGCTCGTCTTGCCAAAGAATCCAAGAAGCTTCAAAGGGGATGGGTTGATCTTGCATAAATGTCGTGCAAATATTCTATTTTCACGGCGAATTCAAGCCAAGTCCAGACAACCTTTTTTACTTGAAGGGCATTACTTAATAAAGAGATTGGTATTTTTGACTTCTCTGAGTCCGGAAATTGGTCTTGAAAACGAAACGATCATGATAAAAAAGTTTTTATTATCTGCATTTGCCCTCTGCATTTCAACCCTCTCAATTGCTCAAATTACGGGCATTACGGTAGAAGTGGAACAGGTTTACTACGATGTAATAGGTGGTTATGATTTCAATGGTTATGTGACTTACCGAGTGTATGTTGATGTAACCAACGAGGATGACCAACTCTCAGCGATTTATGGCTTGTTGGATGATGTTGACCCCTTGAACCCTGAAGACCTTTATGTAACGGGGTCTTGTGGATGCTACGACAGTGAAAACGCGGGGAATTTGGGTACACAACTCAATGCTTCTCTTTGTGAAATTCCAGGTTTTGAAGACACGTGCTTAGATACTTTTTGGACGGTTGGAAATGATGATAGCTCTGATCCAGGAGTTGTTTTTGAAGCGCATACGGTGGTGATCGATCAAAGCGACGGCACGGTATCAACTGTTATTAATGACATTTGTACTGACCTCGTAGATGACGGAGTTGTTTTTTCTACCAACGATCAACCTAACGTTGTTGCTGGGCCGGATCTCCGAATTTTAGCAGCGCAGTTTACCGTTTGTGGAGAGATGTGCTTTGATTTGTCTGCCCAAGTTTTCTATGACGGTGGTCAATTCTCCAACTTCAATATGGAGCCCACCTGCATTCAATTCCCTTGTGATGAGTTCCCAATTGACGAAACGTTTACTGTTCTTGAAGACATAGAGTGCTTTGGGAACACTGCAACGGTCGAATTTGGTGGAGGCGGAAACGAAAGCCTCGAATACCAACTTTGGTCTGTGGATGCTATGGGGAATCCAGACGAGCAGTTGTTGATTCAAAATGATGACCCTGTTTTTGCCGGACTCACTGAAGGAGATTATTTGGTGAGCATGATTGATGGATACGGATGTCGAGACACCAGTCAAGTTTTCTCTTTTGTTGAGCCTACTGAAATGGTTCCAAGCATGGAGTTCACGCAAAACAATGAATGCTTCGGAGCTGACCAAGCAGAGATATGCGTGGATGTAGTAGGAGGGACTTTGCCATACTCGATAGAACTTTTGGATTGTGACGACAATGTGATCAATACCATTAACAACAATGAATGTTTTAGTGACATCAGCTGTGTAAATAACTGCGGAGATTTTAGTGTACGCGTTCGAGATGCAAACCAATGCGAAGTGATCGAAGAGTTTAGTATTGCTTGTCCATCAGAAATCACTTTCGAACCAACACTTACCGAAATTCAGTGTGCTGGTGTTTGCGAAGCGGGAATTGAAGGACAAATCAATGGAGGGACAGGATTGCTCACCTTGAGCTTTGACCCACCTTTGGATGTGCCAGCTCCTTCTGCTGCCCCAATTGACGTGAACATTCAAGACATTTGTACTGGAATCTATACACTCACCATTACTGATGAAAACGGATGTGTTTTTGAAGAAGTGTATGACCTCACTGAGCCCGATGGAATGACCATCACCTATGACATTGAAGATGCCGTTTGTTTTGGAGACTGTAATGGAACGATTACAGCAAACGTTTTGGGCGGTGTACCGAATTACACTTTTGAGATCACTGATCTTGACGGAGTGCCCGCACCCAACCCGAACGCTTTGTGCGCAGGAGAGTACATTCATACGACCTTCGATGGCAACAACTGCTTCGTAATTGATACCCTTGAAATTTTAGAGCCAGAGCAAATCGTCTTTGAAACAGAAGTGAGCAATATCCTTTGTGCTGGAGAAACCAATGGGGAGATTTGCATCACCAACATTACCGGAGGAATTGGTGAAATTACATTTGGAATCACACCTGTGGGATCTGGGATTTTGGATGAAAATTGCTTTACGAACTTGGCCGCTCAGAATTATAGTGTGAGCGTTTCAGATGACCTCTGTACGGTGAGTCAGAATGGAGTCGCGGTATTGGAGCCCGAGGCACTGGAGCTTACTCTAACGGCAGAAAACATTACTTGCTTTGGAGATAACGACGGTACAGTTGATGTAAGTGTTACTGGTGGAACAGGAGCAATTTCGATGATCGAGCCCTTTGCTGCTGTTGTTCCGACAACCATTGAAAACCGTCCACCAGGATTCGTAACCGTTACTGTAGAAGATGAATCAGGTTGTAGCGTTACTGAAAGCATTGAAATTCTAGAGCCAGAATTACTCACCGCCACCGTTTTGAGTACCTCTAATGTTGGATGTGGTGGAGAATGTGATGGAGATGCGGAATTGGACATTTCTGGAGGAACGGGAGATTACTTCATCAGTTTTGACGGCATCGAACTCAACTTGAACCAATTGTGTGCACAAGACTATAACGGAACTTTGATTTCGGATGACAACGGTTGTGAGACCAGTGTAGATTTTGAGATCATCCAACCGGAACCTTTGGAAATATTGAATACCGTGACACCCGTCACCTGCACAGGAATGAATGATGGAAGCATCGACATCTTTCCGGTAGGAGGTACAGGACCGTTAACATGGGAATCCGTTCCTGAAGGATTGGACTTGGAAAACCTTTTCGAAGGCGAATATGAGTTTGTGGTATTTGATTCAACCGGCTGCAGTACCGATACTGTTTTAACACTTGGTGCAACCATTTTGACCGATATGACAGCGACCATGTTCTCTTCACCAGTAACCTGCTGGAACGAGAATGATGGGACCGCAACCGCAGCGGTTTCAGGAGGTACAGAACCCATCACTTACCAATGGAATGATGAGCAGGGTCAGATTACAGCAACCGCCGTTGGCTTGGCTGAAGAGACCTACATTGTCACCATTGTTGATGCCATTGGTTGTACGATTACGGAGACCATTGAAGTTGAACCTACTGAAGGATGTTTCTTCATTGCAACTGCTTTAACTCCAAATGGAGATGGAGCGAATGATACTTGGACTATTGGAGGCTTGGAATTCTTCCCGCAGTCATCCGTTCAAGTATTTAACCGTTGGGGGCAACTACTTTTTGAATCTACAGGATACAATACACCGTGGGACGGACGATACAATGGAAGTGAACTTCCCGTTGCCGATTACTACTTTATTATTACTTATGATCAGGAGAAAGAGCCGATCACAGGAACGGTAACGATCAAATATTAGGACAGGAAATCATGCGCAATACACTATATACGCTAACGCTAGCAGCCATTTTTATTTTTTCGATGGGCTCTGCTGAAGCGCAACAATTGGGACGAAGAACTCAGTTTCTTACCAATACTTACTTGGTGAACCCCGCAGTTGCAGGAACCAAGCCTTATACACCAATCATGGCAAGCTACCGAAACCAATGGACCGGCTTCGATCAAGCACCAACTACCTACACTTTATCTGGTCACACTTCATTGCCCAATAAGTTAGGAGTAGGAGGGGTGTTCTTTCGCGACGATGCCGGTGGAGCCATTACCAATACTGGGATGGAGCTCACAGGTACGTATAAGGTCGACCTCAATAATGAAGACGCTGTTTCCTTTGGATTAAGCGCAGTTGTTGGTCAATATCGATTTGATAATTCCGCGCTGACAGTATTGGATGAAAACGATCCTGCCATTTTGGGTAATGTTGAGTCAGAAACGGCTTTCGATGCCAATTTTGGAATGATGGTATATGGTAAAAACTATTTCTTTGGTGCCTCGGTTCCTCAGTTGCTTCAAACCAAATTGAATCTCGAAGGATTCCTACCCGACGATAATCAAAGGGTAAGACATTACATGTTCATGGGGTCTTACTTGTACTACTTGAATGAGGATATCAGTATTCAGCCAAGTGCCTTGGTGAAGTTTACAGCAACGTCACCAGTGCAGTTTGACTTTTATGTTCGAACACTTTATCAGGACTCATTTTGGGCGAGTGTAAGCTACCGTAACAACGATGCTGTGTGTCTTGGTCTTGGTATGGAATATGGCCCGTTTGTGTTTGCTTATGGCTACGACATTACTGTGAGTGATGCCCGAGCATTTAGCCCGCACACCCACGAGCTCACCATTGGTTATTTACTTCCTAGAAAAGGAAGTTTTACCAGCAAATCACTGTTAGGTCCGCGTAGACTTGGTGGTCGCTTGGTAAAATAACCTTTGGCAGCATTTTTGACTAACGAACCTTAAATTAACGTTGACTATGAAAAAAATCACCTCCTTATTGCTCCTTTTTATGTTTGTAGCAGGAGCAGCACAAGCGCAATTTGAGCGCTTAGAAGTGGAAGAAGTAGCAAGCTTTGATGGTTACACAACCTATCGAGTATATGCAGTATTGAAAAACCGTGGAGATTTGCTGGACGCAGTATTCGGAGAGCAGGGAAATCCAGTTATGGTGAAGAGTACCAGTCCGTTTTATCAGAACGATAAAGGCGGTGCGATGGCCAATGACATTCAAAAAGCGGCATTGGACCAATTTCCAAAATTGAAGTATGACTCTTGGGTAACCATTGGGTATGACAACAATTATATGAATTCAGTGACCTTTTTTGGGTCCATGACGGCTGACTCAGTAGCCATTGAGAAAGATTTCAGAACAGATTTTGAGGCTGGTAAGAACATACTCATTAACGACGGAGCTTGGTTTGTAACACCGGATCAGCTGCAAGCCCGTGGTGATGATAAGAATCGAGTATTGTTGATGCAATTAACCACTAAAGGAAAGATTACTGGGTCGGTGAATTTGCACGGACGCTGGCATTCAAGAGACGGTGAAGGGAATTTAGTTCCTCACGTTTGGCAAGAAAAAGCAATTAAGTTTAGCGCGGGTTGATTCGTGTTAAAGAAAATGGATTGAAAAACCTTCTCGATTTGAGAGGGTTTTTTTGTGCGTGTTGATGTGAAGAAAAGAAGATTTAGAAGGGAAAACAGCGACAGGAAATAATTTTTTTCGATTTTTTCTCGTTCAAACCTAGCCCTGGCGGGCCCTCCCTCCCCCGCCACCATTGGCTTTTCGAAGGTCGGGAGTTCATGTTGGACTTCAAAACTTTTTTCGAGCCACTTTGTGGATGAACACCCTCACTTTGTAACCATAAACTTCATCAACCAGAATCCATCTAAAGCCGATCCACCACCGCAGGTTCCTACCAATCCACTTGGTCCGCTTCCTGCCCATCCTGAATCAATTCTCAGACAATATAAGGCACAGACATCAAGCCAATGGAATAACTTTGTACGTGTAGTTACTTCTTTCGCGCTTGTTTACAAACACCACGAAAATCATGCTTAGAATGATTTAATTGAGGTTGGGGTCGGAGGGGAGGTCGGTCAATCGAGCGTAATTCTTGCCCATGTCGTGAAGAATGGTCTTCCAAAGCTCATTGTCTTGTGTACTCATCAGCATTTCAGGATCAGCTTCTCCCACAATCCAAGATTTCTGCTCCAGCTCTTCATGAAGTTGATTGGCGCTCCAGCCCGCATACCCAACAAAAAATCGAATTTGGTGAGGTTCCAGTTTCCCAGTTTTGAGCATTTGCTGCAATGCGTCGAAGTCACCTCCCATGTATATACCTTCTGCAATCGGTACCGAGTTCTCAATGGCAGAACCCACAGAATGAATGTAGAATAGGTTGGAGCTTTTAACCGGACCACCAATGCTAATGCGTGTCTCCATGTTTGGGAGGTTGTCCATCAACTGATCCAAATCCATTTCAATGTAATTGTTCAACACAAAACCAAAACTCCCCTCATCGCTGTGCTCACATAGCAAGATCACTGATCGCTTGAAGTAGGGGTCAGACAAAAAAGGTTCGGCAATGAGGATTTTGCCCGGACCTAATGGTATATTGTTCTTTGGTGTGAAGTCAAACATTTCTTTTTCTTAAACTCAAAATCCTACACGAAAGTTGCTACTTTTCGATCAAATCTTCAAAAAATGACGCATTTTATCTCAATTTCTCGAATTATTTGTCAGAAATCAACTGTTTTACTCACCTTTTTTCTTTTTAACCTGGCTTTGAGTGAACAGCTATACGGACAATCTCGGGAGGAG
The DNA here is from genome assembly GCA_938085105.1 of uncultured Flavobacteriales bacterium. Classification (GTDB taxonomy): domain Bacteria; phylum Bacteroidota; class Bacteroidia; order Flavobacteriales_D; family Sanyastnellaceae; genus CALKGK01. The sequence goes on along the minus strand of CALKGK010000025.1, from coordinate 1,328 downwards.
GTTTTTCAAGGAAACGAGTCCATCGCCTATGAGGAAGCCATAGCGCGTTATCAGTACTTTGCCAATAGGTATGAAGAAGCCCATTTTTTAGAAGTGGGAATGACTGATGTGGGCGAGCCCTTGCACTGTTTTTTCCTGACGAAATCACTTTTACCTTTGGATGCCGATGGTCGGTTCGATCTGCCAGAGGATAAACCTGTACTCTTCATCAACAATGGCATCCACCCGGGCGAACCGTGTGGGATTGACGCGAGTTTGCAGTTTGTGGAGCGAATACTCGAATCCCAAGATGCAGATCGTCAGGCCATTCTCGATCAATTGGTGATTGCGATTGTGCCCGTGTATAATGTTGGTGGTGCATTGAATCGGGGGTGCTGTTCGCGCGCAAATCAGAACGGACCAGAGGCTTATGGCTTTCGGGGAAATGCAAAGAATTTGGATTTGAACCGCGACTTTATCAAAATGGACTCCGAAAACGCACGAAGTTTGGTGCTGTTACTGCGCAGTCTCAACCCTCACGTGTTCATCGATACCCACACGAGCAATGGGGCGGATTATCAATATGTGATGACCATGATTGCGACACAACCAGATAAAGCAAGCGCGGAGATTGGTGAATATATTCGTGAAAAAATGTCGCCAAGTCTTTATGCTGACATGGAGAAACGAGGATTTGGGATGACGCCCTACGTTTATGGAATGGGGCGAACTCCCGATGAAGGCATCAAAGATTTTCTCGAAACACCAAGGTACAGCACCGGCTACAATGCCTTATTCAATACCATCGGGTACACTTCCGAAACCCACATGTTGAAGCCTTTCGCCCAACGGGTAGAGAGTACGTATCAATTTTTGATGAGCACGGCAAAGTACATGAGCCAAAATGCCAGTGAGTTGATTGCCTTGAAAGATCGGGCAGATGAAGCTGTTCAAATGCAAAAAGTTTTTCCCTTGAAGTGGGAATTGGATACCCTTCACTATCGAATGCTGCCGTTCAAAGGTTTTGAAGCGAAATACCCCAAAAGTGACGTAAGTGGTGATGCCCGGTTGAGTTACGATCGGAATGAACCCTTCACCAAAGAAATCAAGTACTACGATCAATACATGGTCACAGACAGCGTCATGGCACCCAAGTTTTACGTCATTCCTTGGGCGTGGAAATCGGTTTGGCAAGCCATGCAATTGAATGGGGTGGAGATGCACTTTCTGCAATCAGACAGCACGATGACTGTCGAGGCTTATTTCATTGATGATTTCTCCAGTACCAGCAGGGTTTATGAAGGCCATCACTTGAATACGGTGCAATCCATGAGGAAAGAGCGGATTGA
>CALKGK010000024.1 GCA_938085105.1 uncultured Flavobacteriales bacterium | reverse complement strand
TCATATTGGTGAGGAAACTGTAAGAACCGTTTCGATGGATTCTACGGATGGTCTAAGCCGAGGTACAGATGCTAAAGCAATAGGAAGTCCGATACAAATGCCAATAGGCGATGATGTATACGGTCGCCTCTTCAATGTTATTGGAGATGCTATTGACGGTATGGATAACTTGCCTAAAGACAATGAAAACGGATTGCCTATCCACAGAGAAGCTCCTGCATTTGAAGAGCTTTCCACTTCAACTGAAGTGCTATTTACTGGAATTAAGGTAATTGATCTGATTGAGCCTTATGCTAAAGGAGGGAAAATTGGATTATTCGGAGGAGCTGGTGTAGGAAAAACAGTTTTGATACAAGAGTTAATTAACAATATTGCTAAAGGGCATGGTGGTCTTTCAGTTTTTGCTGGTGTAGGTGAGCGTACTCGTGAAGGGAACGACCTCCTTCGTGAGATGATCGAATCAGGAATTGTAAACTACGGTGATGATTTCTTGCACTCCATGGAAGCTGGAGGCTGGGATTTGGAAAAAGTAGATACAGAAGCATTGAAAACTTCTAAGGCGACATTTGTTTTCGGACAAATGAATGAGCCTCCAGGAGCACGTGCTCGTGTTGCTTTGACCGGACTTTCATTGGCAGAGTACTTCCGTGATGGTGGTGATGATGCTGATGGTGGTGGTAAAGACATCTTGTTCTTTATCGATAACATCTTCCGATTTACACAAGCAGGTTCAGAGGTGTCAGCACTTCTTGGACGTATGCCTTCAGCGGTAGGTTACCAACCAACTTTGGCAACAGAGATGGGGGCCATGCAAGAGCGTATTACCTCAACCAAAACAGGATCGATCACCTCTGTTCAAGCGGTTTACGTTCCTGCGGATGACCTTACGGATCCTGCACCGGCAACAACTTTTGCCCACTTGGATGCAACCACAGTATTGAACCGTAAGATTTCTGAGCTCGGTATTTACCCAGCGGTAGATCCTTTGGATTCAACTTCTCGTATCCTTACTCCAGAAATTGTGGGTGATGAGCACTACAAGTGTGCACAAGACGTGAAAGAGATCCTTCAACGATACAAAGAGCTTCAAGATATCATCGCCATCCTCGGTATGGACGAGTTGTCTGAAGAAGATAAGCAAGCGGTACACCGTGCACGTCGTGTACAACGTTTCCTTTCTCAACCATTCCACGTTGCGGAGCAGTTTACTGGTATCCCAGGAGCCATGGTTTCTATCGAAGATACCATCAAAGCTTTCAACATGATTTTGGACGGGAAATTGGATAAGTATCCTGAAGCAGCATTCAACTTGAAAGGTGGGATCGAAGAAGTGATCGAAGCTGGAGAGAAAATGTTGGCTGAAGCCTAATTCGCTTTACAATGACAGTAGAAATAATCACACCAGAACGCACGCTTTTCGAAGGACCAGCAACTTCAGTTACCCTACCGGGAGCTGACGGGAGCTTGGGTATCCTCGATCGTCACGCCCCAATGATTACTACCCTTCAAAAAGGAACCGTGAAAATCAAAACCGATAAGAACGAAGAAAACTTTGAAGTGAACGGTGGAACCGTGGAAGTGTTCAACAACCGTGTGATGATTTTGGCCGAATAAGCCAAACACGATAATGATTTTAAAAAGAGACTCGATTCAGGGTCTCTTTTTTTATGCCCATATTTAAGGTATTATCGTCTTCCCCAGCGTCGTTTTCGGTCCCGAACAAAGGATTTTCCTTCACCCAAAAAGACCACCACCACAGCCATATACAAAGGAATGAGCGGGATTTTAAACCGAACCAAGGCCCCAAAATTCGAGGTCGTAATCCCTATCATGAAGGCAAAAAGCAAGGAAAAGACAAAACTGTAGAGCAAAACAGGGTACTGGGAAAATAGTGGGCGAATGTTTCGCCAGGGAATTCTCCACAAGGCGAGGATGCTCAGACCTAGAATGAAGAAATTCTCCAAACCGGCGAGCAGCATTACGAGATTTCTGCTTTCCCAGAGGTAGGGACGAAAGAGTCCGGCAGTGGTGGCCGCAGGAAACTTGCTCGCAATGGAGGGGAGCGTGGCTTCGAATTCACCAATGTCAAAGCTATTGCCTTCGTAATATTCCTGCTTTAAATCGTTTTGGATGATGACCGCAGTGTTCAAGGCTTCGTCCAAAGAAAATCGACCCAATGAACTTCCAAATAAGGTGAGCAGTCCGTAACTCCCACCGAGGATCGCGGCGTAGATCAAAGGCACGATGACCGTTCGGAAGTAAACGTTTTTGATGCTCCGAATTTTTGAATAGAAATACCAAACCAGTGTGGCCGGAATCAAAATGATGATGATGTAAGGTTTGATGGCCAAAATAACGGCCGCACTCACCACTTGCTTGAAGAGCCGGGACCGAAGGTTTTTTCTTCTCAATACCATATCGTTCGTAGCCACAACGAAGTAGCAGGTCGCCGCTAGGGTAATGCTGTCTTTCAACATGCCCGAACCCCAAAACGCCACCGAAGGCATGAAAAGAATCGCGAGGGCCAGCAGTTTGAAGTGCTTGGGGAAGTAAAAGACGAACATCCGGTAGAGCTGCCACAATCCTCCATAGCTCAGCAGGGCAATCCACAGGGTGGCCAAGAAGTATTTTTTCGCCCCGAGAAAGACAAAAGGCACCATCAACTTGCTCACCACACGGGTTTTGTCATTGAAGAAAATGTAGGCCAAAGGGGTGCCCGTCTCATTGTCAAACAAGCTCCTGATTTCGGCCGTTCCTCCTCCAAAATAGGCCTCAAAAAAGGTGCTCGGACTGCTCCAAAAGAG
>CALKGK010000023.1 GCA_938085105.1 uncultured Flavobacteriales bacterium | reverse complement strand
ATGCACTGCTCGTGCTCTCGAACGAAACTTCAACAGCCGTCCTTGAAGTTGCCGGGATGCAATTTGAAACCGTTACCACAAGCGAAACCTATGACTTTTTTCTTGAAGGATTTCCGCCCCCTATTGCCAGCATGAGCACTTTTGAGACGAGCAGTTTGAATGGTGTTGAGAGCGGAGAGGAAGGATTTGTTTTGGATGGGGTTGAAACCTCGGTTGAAAGTAATTTGGATATCAGCGCCTCTGTATTTCCAAACCCGTGCTCCGAATATCTGAGGATTATAAGCCCTAGCGAAATTCAAGAAGTTAAATTGATCTCGATCAGCGGTAAGTTAGTGTATTAGGAGTCGCTTCGAGGGAAAAATGCCTCCATTTCACTCAAGGACCAAGCTCCTGGTGTTTATTTACTTGTGATTTCGACTGAGGCAAAAGTATATCGAGAGCAGGTGATTGTTCGATAAAGCTTTTTGTGATATTAAATAGGCATTGAGCGATCTTGGTAAGAATACACCAAACTTGAAGCAAACCTTTGAAATACTTCCGAGTGAGATGCACGAATTTGCATCTTATTTCTGAGCGCTATTTAGTATCTGAAAAGCCCGTCAAATCTCTCCCCCTCTCGGTGTTTTCAATTCCTACAAGAATCATTGGGGGGATGCTCTTTGCGTCAATGAGTTTGGACAAGGTTTGTGCCACATGCGGGAAATCTTCCTTCACTCCTCCATCGGGCATGTATAATACCGGAAAATGCTCCTCTCCCACCTGATATTCAGGAGGCGTCCAAACAGCAATGACTCTGGTTTCTCCCATCTTCGTTGATTCGATGGTGAAAGAATCGTGGGGCGGAACGACGTCGTTGTGCACGATCTTGTTGCTACAAGCGGAAAGCACAGCGATGAATAAATCGAGCAGGGCTATTCCAAGATGATTTGTTTTCAGCAGCATTTCCAATTCGTTTTGTTTAAGGTGTGGAATTTTTGAGGAGTGTTTAGTTTTGGGGGGATGACAAAAACATCAAGTCTTCTTCATTCCTTGACTTGTATCAATCGTGCTTGAAAATTATTTTGACTTATATAAATGCAATTGTAACGGTCAATACCACCCCAAGATCAAAGTTAAAGGCACAAAAGAAAGGGAAGCTAATGAATCACAAAGTCCGAGGCCTGAGCGGAGTCGAAGGCCGGATAATCCAGGAAAACTCGAACTCGCGACCCTCCCGATGAAAAATCGGGATATTCTAACAAACTGAACTACATCAAAATTTAGGGCAGAAAAAAAGGGAAGCTATTGCTTCCCCTTCAAATGTTGGCGGTCTGGACGAGACTCGAACTCGCGACCCCCTGCGTGACAGGCAGGTATTCTAACCAACTGAACTACCAGACCAATTGTGCTTCTCGTTCAAAGCGGTGGCAAAGATATGTGAACACTTCCTTTCCTGCAAGAACTTTTTTCAAAAAATAATGGATTCAAAAAAAAGGTTCTGACGATCATTGCTTTAGCCTCAAAATAATTTTTGTCGTTTGATCAAATACTGCAACAAAATGGGGTTTACTCCTTCGTTTACGTTGGCTTCTACGAAGTCGATGCCGTATTGTCCGCACTTCACCTTCAAGTTACTTCGGAAGGCTTTCATCTGTTCGGTGTATTGCTCCCGAATGTCCACGGGGTTGACTTTTACCTCTTCCCCACTCTCAGCGTCAACAAAGGTGTATGGACGGTTAGCGTAATCGAAATCGAGCTCGGTGGATTTATCGCTCACGTGGAAGACGATGACCTCATGCTTGTTGTGGCGCAAATGTTGAAGTGCGGCAAAAACCTCTTCTTGCTTTTCACTGTTGTCCATCATGTCGCTAAACAGCATCACCAAGCTTCTGCGGTGGGTGCTTTCTGCAATTTCGTGCAAGGCCTCCACCGCGGAGGTGCTCTTTGAAGGAGGGGAATTCACCTCATCGAGAACGGACTCCAATTCACTATACAAATAGTTGTGATGGGCGTTGGACGACTTACAGGCCGTGTGCAAGTTCAGTGACTCTCCAAAAAGGCTCAAGCCCACAGCATCACGTTGTCTTTTAAAGAGCTCAATCAACGCGGCGGCAGCATAAACCGAGAATTTGATCTTATTGAATTCATCTCCCTCAGGATCCACCGCTCCAGGAAAGTACATCGAAGCACTTCGATCAATCACCAATTGACAGCGCAGGTTGGTTTCTTCCTCGTAGCGCTTCACAAAAAGCTTTTCCGTTCTGGCGTAAAGTTTCCAGTCAATGTGGCGGGTTGAATCTCCTTTGTTGTACAAACGGTGCTCAGCAAACTCCACAGAGAAGCCGTGGAAGGGACTCTTGTGCATTCCGGTAATGAAGCCTTCCACCGCTTGTTTAGCGAGAAACTCTAAGCGACTTAATTGTTGCAGTTGCCTGCGATCGATGTTGATGGGCATGTTTATGCTTTAGGATTGGTAAGGTATAAACGAAAAAAGTCTCTCCCAAGTTCGGAAGAGACTTTTAAATGCTTTTCTCAGCTCCTAATTAGAGGAGGTTATCAATTTTCTCTGCAAGTACGTTCTTTGGAACGGCACCAACAGACTTGTCAACCATCTCTCCATTTTTCAAGAAGATGATTGTTGGGATATTGCGGATACCGAACTTCGCAGAAATCTCAGGATTGTCGTCAACGTTGACTTTACCAATCACTGCTTTTCCTTCATACTCGTTCGACATCTCTTCTACGATTGGTCCAACCATGCGGCATGGTCCGCACCACTCTGCCCAAAAGTCAACCATCACCGGTTTATCAGATTTCAATGCTACTTCCTCGAAGTTTGCATCTGTGAATTCTACAGCCATAATTCTATTCTTAGATTTTGAATAATTCAAATGTAAATGTCTCAAGTGGCTCATCAAAATATTTGCCACTCCTATTTTCATGTCAGTTTGACACCTTTTATCAACAACGAGGAATTCTACCTCTTGTATTACTTGGTGTGAATGAGGTAATCGAAGACTTTCAGCTCTTCAATCCCGTTCAAAAACTCGTTGCTCAATTCTACTCTCGTTGTTCTCGATGGCATGGAGATTCCAACCCCCAAATCTTTGATCTGGATAGTCATTCCACAACTTCCCGGGTGGGCTTCACATAGGGCGGTGACTTGTTCTACCACATCATCGCTCAACATGGAAAGGTCGATTTGCAGCGTTATTCTTCGGGCTTTTTTCTCCCTTACATCTGCCAAGAGTTCGACGGTATGAATCTTAAATTCCAGTTCGTGCTCATTGAATCGTTTGGATTGAACCCTTCCTTGAATGAAGAGGAACCAGCCGTCAACCAAGTAGTTTTTGAACTTAATATAGTCTTCACCAAAAAGAAAGAAGCGCTCTCCATGCTCGTAATCTTCGATCTGGAACACGCCGAAAGGTTTTCCATTTTTAGTGGTTCGATGGGCCACATCGGAGAGCATCCCGCCAAAACTGAGGTCGCCCTTTTTCTTTGCAGTTTCTAAATCATTGAGCACTTTCAATCCTCCTTTGGTACAGAGATGCTGCATTTCGAGTTTGAACTCATCGAGGGGGTGTCCGGAGATATAGATTCCCACCACTTCTTTTTCCCTGCTGAGCTTATCCATGATGCTCCACTCCTCGGCTTCGGGGATGTGGGGTTCTGGCAATTCAACATCTTCACTTTCTCCAAACAGACTCACTTGAGCAGATTCCAATCCATCTTGGTGCGCATTTCCGTAACGGATGGCATTTTCAAGCAGACTCCTCCCCTTATCATCCAATCCAAAATATTGAGCCCGGTTCAACCCAAACTCGTCAAAAGCGCCACCGAGGGCCAAACTTTCGAATACGCGCTTATTGCAATCCTTCAAACTCACTTTTCGAGCAAAATCAAAGAGGGATTGGTATCTGGACTCTTCTCTATTTTCCACAATACTTCTTACAGCTCCTTCTCCAACTCCTTTCATGGCGCCCATTCCGCAACGGATGGCTCCTTGTTCATTCACCGCAAATTTGTAGGCAGATTCGTTCACATCCGGCCCCAATACATCTATCCCCATCCGTTTGCACTCCTCCATAAAGAAGGTAACCGACTTGATGTCGTTCATGTTATTGGAAAGTACAGAAGCCATATATTCTGCGGGGTAATTGGCTTTAAGGTAGGCGGTTTGATAGGCTACCCAAGCGTAACAGGTGGAATGGGATTTGTTGAAGGCATAACTCGCAAATGCTTCCCAGTCTTTCCAAATTTTCTCCAGAATCTTTTTGTCGTGTCCACGCACATGTCCCTGATCGAGAAACTGGGGCTTCATTTTAGCAAGAAGGTCAAGTTTTTTCTTACCCATGGCCTTTCTCAAAGTATCTGCTTCCCCCTTGGTAAATCCGGCGAGTTTCTGACTGAGGAGCATTACTTGCTCTTGGTAAACGGTAATCCCATAGGTTTCTTCAAGATACTCTTTGCAGGCATCGAGATCGTAAATGATGGGCTCGGTTCCGTGCTTTCTCCGAACAAAAGAAGGAATGTATTCGAGCGGACCCGGTCTGTACAAGGCGTTCATGGCGATGAGATCGGCGAACTTTGTAGGTTTGAGGTCTTTGAGGTACTTCTGCATTCCCGCAGATTCATATTGGAAGATCCCCACCGTTTCGCCTCTTTGGAAGAGCTCATACGTCTTTTCATCATCGAGCGGAAAACTATCCGGATCAAGGTCAATGCCGTGCCTCAACTTCACGTTTTTCACGGCATCTTTGATGAGGGTTAAGGTCTTCAATCCCAAGAAGTCCATTTTGAGCAAGCCAGCATCTTCTGCTACTGCATTGTCAAATTGGGTGCAGCACATGTTGGAATCTTTTGCCGTAGCTACGGGCACAAAATTGGTAATATCGTCGGGGGTGATGATTACACCACAAGCGTGAATTCCCGTATTTCGAACCGATCCTTCGAGCTTTCGGGCGGTATTTACGGTTTCTGATTCGAGGTTGTTTTGCTTGGCGATTTTGATGAGCTCCTGTGCACGGTTAAAATCGTCCTGATTGTCTTTTAATTTCGACATCAAAGCTTTATCATCCAGTCCAAAAATCTTGGAAAGGCTGATGTCTGGAATCAACTTCGCCAATCGATCGGCTTCCGCCAAAGGCAGCTCCATTACCCTCGCTGTATCTCGGATGGACGACTTGGCCGCCATGGTTCCGTAGGTAATGATTTGTGCTACCTGATTTTTTCCGTACTTCTCAATCACATAATCAATCACCCTTTGTCGGCCTTCATCATCGAAGTCGATATCGATATCGGGCATGGACACCCTGTCAGGATTCAAGAAACGCTCAAAAAGCAGATCGTACTCAATAGGATCCACATTCGTTATTCCGATGCAATAAGCCACAGCAGATCCCGCAGCCGAACCACGACCGGGTCCGACCGATACATCCATCTCTCTTGCCTTCGTGGTAAAATCCTGAACAATCAAGAAGTACCCTGGGTAACCGGTTTTTTCAATGGTGGCCAATTCAAAATCGAGGCGCTCGCGAATTTCGTCGGTAATCTCGCCGTAGCGTTTTTCCGCACCAACATAGGTGAGGTGTCGCAGGAAGGCATTTTCTCCCCTTTTCCCTCCATCCACGGCATCTTGCTCATCCACAAACACCTCTGGAATATCGTAAGCCGGGAGGAGTACATCTCTTTGAAGGACATACTCTTCGCACTTGTCGGCAATCTCTTGTGTACTGAGAATCGCTTGTGGAAGGTCAGCAAAGAGGTGCTTCATTTCTTCGGGTGACTTCAGGTAGAACTCGTCATTGGGAAAGCCAAAACGGAATTCTCTTCCTCGTTTTCCCACATATTTTTTTGGCCGACTTTGATTTTCTGCATCCTTCACGCAGAGCAAAATATCGTGTGAAGCGGCATCTTCTTTTCGGGTGTAATAGGTATTGTTGGCGGCAAGATATCGCACGCCATATTTTTCACAGAAACGGAGGAGCGTATCATTCACCACCTGTTCTTCTTCCAATCCGTGACGGTTCAGCTCCGCATAAAAATCATCTCCAAAATGTTCTTTATACCATACGAAAGCCTCTTCCGCCTGCGCTTCGCCCACATTCAAAATCAAACTTGGAATTTCGCCCCAGAGTCCGCCAGTGAGCACAATCAAATCCTCTTTGTACTTCAGCAATTGTTCTCGGTCGATTCTCGGAACATAGTAGAATCCGTCCAAAAAAGCCAAACTAGAAAGCTTCGCCAAGTTGTGGTATCCCTTTTTATTTTTCGCTAAAATGGTAGTCTGGAATCCATCATCCTTCACCTTTTTATTGGCGTGATCTTGACAGAGGTTGAAATCACAGCCAACGATGGCTTTAATTCCCGCATTTTTCGCCGCTCTTACGAAAGAGAAGGCGTGCATCATGTTTCCGTGATCGGTAATGGCAATGGCCGGCATTCCCATCTCTTTGGCGTGGTTGACAATGCTGTCCACATTGGATGTCGATTGGAGGATGGAGAATTGACTGTGGACGTGCAAGTGGATAAAGTTTTCATCCTTCAGTGCCTCCAATTGGGCTTTACTTCCACCACCTTGATCTACTTCGATCTCAATTTCTGCAACGTCGAAATTGGCCTTTTCCAGTTTGGGTGCTTCGTAGTGAATCGCGTTGGGAGCCGCCAGTCCTTCTCGCTCGATTACCCCTGCTTTTACCAGTCCGAAAAAGCACTTACTCGTTGCATCAACATCGTATGCCGCATCGTGAGCATCTCCAAACCCTTCACCAAAAAGTTTCTCGTGCAATTGGGTCAGCGTAGGCCATTTGAAACGACCTCCCTTTCCTCCTGGAATGGCACAAAAATCGGTTCCTTCGTTTTTGGTATCGATGCTGGCCTTCGCCATAAAAGCTTCTGTCTCCGCACCCAAGCGCACCAATTCTGAACCTAAGATATTGATATCGAATTCAATGTTGTGTCCAACCACATGCGTTGCACGGTCAAAGTCCTTTTGGAACACCTCCATCACCTCTTGAAGAGCCATTCCCTCTTCCGTAGCTCGCTCAGTCGTAATCCCATGCACCTTCACCGAGTTGAAAGGAATGGTAAATCCTTCCGGCTTCACAATGTGGTTTCCTCGGCTCACCAAATTCCCCTCGCCATCGTGCAATTGCCAGGCGAGCTGCACCAAACGTGGCCAATTATCGGTATCGGTAATGGGGGCTTTGTAGCTTTGGGGTAAGCCAGTGGTTTCGGTATCGTAGATTAGGAACATGGGCGTAATTTCGGG
>CALKGK010000022.1 GCA_938085105.1 uncultured Flavobacteriales bacterium | reverse complement strand
GTTTTTTTTTAATGGCTGCTCGGATGGTGGAATTGGTAGACACGCAGGACTTAAAATCCTGTGGCCAGTAATGGCCGTGCGGGTTCGACCCCCGCTCCGAGTACAAAAAGCAGAGTAAAAACAAAGCGCAAGCGAAGTTTTTCACTCTGCTTTTTACTTCATTCTCATTCTGTTTCTCACTCTTGTCTTTCAATAAGGCCATCACCTTGAAGCAAGTTTTCATCTCTGCTTTTTACTTCATTCTCATTCTGTTTCTCGCTCTTGCCTTTCGAAGTGGCTTAAAATCCTACGATGGTTGAAAAACCGCATGCTCCCGGGGTATTGAAAGTTATTAGGCTCTACCTCAAGAAATGTGAATGCTTCTTTGAGATTTAAGTGATAGCTTCGTGAGGTTTATTTAAGTTCTTCGCTTTACTAAATCACGAAACATGAAGTTCTTCCCTTTTGTCATTTTACTTGTCATCTCGAATGCACTTTTTGCCCAAGATTTTTTCGACCGTGCTGATGTCTTTTTCGAGCAGCACCTTGATGAAGCAGGTATGGTCAACTACGAAGGCGCTGACGAAGAAAAACTGCAAGAACTCATTGCCGAAGTGGCCACTTATTCCTTGGAAGACAAGAGCGACCTTCATCAAAAGGCCTTTTACATCAATGCCTATAACCTATTGGTGATCAACAGCGTGGTGATGAATATGGAAAAATCAAGTGTTCAAGATGTTGCGGGGTTCTTCACCCAGAAAATTCACCGTGTTGCCAACGTCCGTCGCTCATTAAACGAATTGGAGAAAGAAGTGCTTTTTGTCGATTTTCCAGACCCAAGATTGCACTTCGTTTTGGTGTGTGGAGCAATTTCTTGTCCGCCATTGATCAACAAAGCCTACCGACCAGAAACACTGGAGAAGCAACTTCAAGCACAATGCACCTCAGCCTTGAATAAGGTAGGATTTATAAGCTTTGATGATGCCTTTAATACTTTGAGATGGTCAGCACTATTCGATTGGTATGCAGCAGATTTCGGCCAGAAAAAAGAAGGAATCATTACCTGGATCAACACCTTCCGAACCCAAAAAATTCCAACAACGGTTAAAACGAGCGTGATGGATTACAACTGGAGTTTGAATCGCCAAAGCACCTTTGAAGGAGAGATGTCAACCCTCGTCATCCCTCCAAAGAACAGTATTCGCTACGTTGTTTCCTCCACCATAAAAAAGGGGAGTACAGAAACCAAGATCTTCAACAACCTCTTCACGCAAGCCACTGGATACGGGAATGAGCTGAAAAGTCGAAGCAATTTCTTCACCACCTTTATTACTTCGCTTTACGGGGTGAGCGATCGATTGAACGTGGGGATTGAAGCTCGATATCGTCGGGTTTCAAGTACAGGATTTCCCCATACACCGCTGAGTGTCTTTGAAGATAATGCAGAAGACGCTGCCCGGCAAAGTCTCGCTACGATCGGTCCGAAAATCCGATGGGCTCCCGTTCCAAAATGGGGTAATTTTTCCATCCAATCGGCATTTTGGTTTCCTTTGGAAAGTGATCTGGAGGGGAGCAATGACAAAGCCTATATTGATTGGAATGGCTTTACTTCTTGGACTCAAATTATGAATGATTTTACCATTGGTCAAAGCTTTAGTGTGTTTACAGAAGTGGATTTTTTGTGGGAAGACATTGGAACAGGAGGAGAAGGAGTAGACTTGAACCGCATCAGCACACCTGTAACTCTTATAGGAAGTTACTTTCCTGAACCGAAGACCACCCTTTATGTGTTGAACGGATTTTCGCCTTATTGGTCGCCGGACCTCGATTGGTTTTATCAAGTGGGGCTTGGGGCGAAGTATCAATTTTCCCGTAAATTTGAAGTGGAATTGCTCTACAACAAATTCACCAATTCCTTTCTCCTAGAAAACAATGGTCGGGCATCAACTTTCAATTTCGGTATTCGCATCAACACTTAGAAAAACCAATCTTCTGGTACTTTTTGCCTTTTTGGGCGGAAGTGTTTTTGGACAGGAAGTGGCATTGCGGATTGAATTTGAAGGAAACCAACGCACCAAATCGTCCTTCTTGCTCCAAGTCATGGACGTGGATACCATGAATTTTGATGAGTATGAGCTCGAAATGGGGCTTCAGCGACTCAAAAACTTGCCCATTCTCGTTGGAGCAAGCATGGAAGTAGATGCTGATCGTCAACCAGTAGTGGTGAGGGTGAAGGTGGTTGAAGGGGCTGTGATTTGGCCCTTAGTGAGTTTCGGCGGGGTTGAGGGGAATCAGTGGTTTTTGGTGGGTTTGAGTGATTTTAACACTGGCGGAAGAGCCATTCAGACGACGGCTTTTTATCGCAACATCGACGGAGAGCACAACGGATTTTTTAGCATTTCAGCACCATACATTCGAGGAAGCGCCTTTGGAGGAGGTATCGAAGTGCAGCGTTATGCAGCGATTGAACCCCTGTTCTTTGGTGCTTTGAGCGAAGGAGTGGACTATCTTTATGAGAACATTACTCTTGGCGGACACGTTTCTTACGCATTTGATTACCAGCACCGCTTGAGAATTGGGGTGAGTTACCTGGAGGAAGATTACACCTCCTTGCAAGAAACAGATCCTTTGAGTTCATTCTCTTTTCCTCAACTCGCCAGCAAACAGAAGTATTTGATCAAAGCCTCGCACGATTACAACCGAGTGAATTTTCATGGTTTTGAACGAGAGGGTTGGAGCTATTTTCAGCAATTGCAAGTGATCAATGACTTGGGGAATTATAAAAACCCATTCATGATGTATTGGATGGAAGCTAGGTTTTTCAAGCGCTTCGTTCCAGTGAAAATCAATTTGGCAATGCGCGGAAGAATAGGGGTTTCGAGTAATGAAGTCAATCCTTTCGCACCATTTGTTTTGGACAGTCAGCAGAACATTCGGGGAGCAGGAAATCGAGTTGAGCGTGGAACTGCAGTTGCTGTGTTGAACACCGAGCTGCGCTTTACCGCTTTGGACACGAAGTACTTTGCCGGACAAGTCGTTGGGTTTTCGGATTTAGGGAATTGGCGAAAACCTGGAGGGGTGATCAATGACCTGCTCTATGCCCAAAATCTGCAGCACTTTGCGGGAATGGGGCTTCGTCTCATCTATAAGCGCTCGCAATTGGCCACTTTAAGAGTGGATTATGGTGTGAATACGCAAAACAGAGAACAGCGCGGGCTGGTGATTGGGGTGGGACAGTATTTTTAAAGGCAAGATCAGTGCACTAAACAAGGAGGTTTGAAGCGATTGAAAAGTGCTTGAATTGGACGATCCGATTGGAGAAGCAACCGGATGGCTGGGCATGGGCTTCAACAATAATGACTCGAGTTTTTCAGAAGGTGTGTACTATAAGTTTTCATATCCAGCAGTGAATGTTCCTTGGTTTGAAGATCAAGAGTTTAACGGAGATACCCTTTTTTATAGTTACGGAAGCATTACAGCACTAGCACCGGAAGCCATTGGAGTGAATGGAGTAGGGGGTATTCCCGGTGAAAGTGGTAGTTCTTTGACGAGGGTTGAAAATGAATCGAATTATACCACATTCGGAGTTTTGAGTTTGTCCAATAATTTGAGGCACTCTCGAATAAATGCAAGCCAGTTTTATGCTTTTGAAAGCATTATCGCCGATGACCTCCTTGTTGATAGCGGGCCTGTAATTGGTTCCGAGTATACTCTATTCCCCAATCCAACAAATGGACGAATTAGCATTACTTCGAAGGATGGCCAGGTGGTAAACCAATTCGAAGTTTACAACCAAATGGGAGCGCTTGTTTTACTCAAGTCGAAGCCGATACTACCCTACAACTTGGATCTCTCCGGACTGCACTCTGGTTTGTATTTCTTGAGCATCATTTCCGATAATCAGGTAAAAACAGAAAGGTTGATTTTGCGTTGAGTTCGTGAGCATTTCGCTCACATTGGCTTCTGTCCGCTTCAATAAAAGCGCTCGTTCAGGAGGCAGTAGCCAAATCAAGTTCCTTATCTTTGGCTAGACTTTGAGCGCTTGAAAAAAACAACTTCGATATTCTTTCTTCTGCTACTTTTCGGCCCCATTTCATTGAGCTTTTTGAGCATTCAGTTCAGAAAACATCAAGTGAAGCGTGCTGTGAAGTGGGACATGATTGCTGGTTTGGATCGACAAGAACTCGTTCGCTTGGTCTTTAGTGATGAAGAGATCTCCTCGGAATTGAAGTGGAAACATTCCCGTGAGTTTGAATACAAAGGAGAGATGTATGATATCGTTTATATCGAAGTCTCTGCGGATAGCACGGTTTTTCATTGCTGGTGGGACCACGAAGAAACCACACTCAATCAACAATTGAAATCCTTATTGGCCATTGCCTTCAATAAGGACCCGCTCAAAAAAGACCGACAAGATCGTCTTTCGTTTTTTTTGAAACATTTGTTTTGTAATTCGGATGAGCAGAGCTTAGAAGTATTCAGTTTGGGGTCGAACTGTGGTGTGCGAAAGCGGACATCCATTATGTCTCCATTTCTGAAGGTAGAATCACCACCGCCCACCGCTTGATGGATTCTTTGGCCAGACGTTTGCGTCAACAAGGCCACGAACATCGTATAGGTTTACTTTAATCCATTTTCAAATGAAAAAAATCATTTGCACGGCGGTATTGTCCTGTTTTTTCGGACTACTTCATGCACAAACCATATCTATAAAAGATCAAGCCACGGGCAAAGCCTTGGACTTGGTCACCATTCTCAGTCAAGATCCTTATGCTTTTGCAGTGAGTAATGCAGCTGGAGAAGCTGATCTGTCTGAGTTTAAAAACGCTGAGAAAATTGTGTTTCAATCTTTGGGATACGAGCGTGTTCAAAAAAGCTACTCCGAATTGCAAGCATCGGGCTTTGTTTTGGAGCTTGTTCCTGGAAATTTGGAGTTGGAAACTGTGGTTGTTTCAGCCAGCAGATGGCGTCAAAACACCGGCGACATCCCATCGGAAATTGCTATCATTTCTAGCAAAGATGTTCAACTTCAAGAACCACAAACAGCAGCAGACTTGCTCGGTATTTCGGGAAAAGTGTTCATTCAAAAAAGCCAGCAGGGTGGAGGTAGCCCTATGATCAGAGGTTTTGCCACCAATCGTTTGCTCTACACTGTTGATGGAGTTCGAATGAATACAGCCATTTTTAGGGGAGGAAACATTCAGAATGTGATCTCACTCGATCCTTTTGCCATTCAAAGAACAGAAGTGCTTTTTGGTCCGGGATCGGTAATGTACGGCTCCGATGCTATTGGTGGGGTAATGAGTTTTCAAAGCCTCCAAGCTCAGTTGTCCTTGAACGACGAAACGCTGGTGAACGGGAAGGCCGCCTTCCGGTACTCTTCAGCCAATAATGAACGCACAGGACACTTTGACGTCAATGTGGGTTGGAAGAAATGGGCAATGCTCACTAGTTATTCCTCTTTTGACTTTGACCATTTGATGCAGGGAAGTCATGGTCCGGATGATTACCTCAAGCCAAGCTACGTCCAACGTCAAGACACTTTGGATGTTGAAATTCGTCAAGACGATGAGCGCTTGCAGGTGCCCACGGCTTACCGGCAGCAAAATGTAATGCAAAAGCTTCGTTTCAGCCCCAATCGTTCATGGGATTTCAACTATGCTTTTCATTATTCGGAGACGTCTCCCTATGGACGGTACGATCGGCATAATCGAACGAGAAACGGTTCGCCGAGGTACGCAGAATGGGATTATGGACCGCAAGTGTGGTCCATGAATCACTTGAGCATCGACCACAAATCAAATTCCATTTTATTCGATGAAATGGGAGTATGCTTGGCTTATCAAGAGTTCGAGGAAAGCCGGCTTGATCGCGATTTTCAATCGGACCTTCAAACTACACAGAGCGAAAAAGTTGCCGCCTCCAGTGTGAATCTCAATTTCGTTCGTCGTTTCTCAAAGAAGAGTACACTGAGTTATGGCGCTGAATATGTGTTGAATGAAGTGAGTTCTCAAGGAGATCAATTGAACATCAGAAGCATGGAGGAGTTTGAAGCACCTGCACGCTATCCTGAAGCAGACTGGACATCTTGGGGTGTTTATGTGAATGGGCAACACCGTTTTAACGAGCGGTTTTTGTTACAAAGCGGACTCCGATATACTCAGTTTGGAATTGAGGCACAATTTAATCCTGAGTTCTATGACCTTCCCTTTACACAAAGTTCAAGCAGTAATGGAGCACTAACTGGGAATTTGGGGATGGTATTTCGCCCCTCAGCTTCTTGGGTGGTGAGCAGTAATTTGTCAACGGCATTTCGAGCACCAAACGTGGACGATATCGGGAAGGTCTTTGACTCAGAACCCGGAGCAGTAACTGTTCCCAATCCTGACCTCGAAGCAGAAACGGCTTACACCGCTGATTTAAGTGTGGGAAAAGTGTTCAACGAGCGCGTGAAGTTGGACGCCAGTGTTTACTATACTTTTCTCGATCAGGCCATGGTTCGCCGAAATTTCAGTTTGAACGGAGAAGACAGCATCTTTTATGCAGGAGAATTAAGTCAGGTACAAGCCATTCAAAACGCCGCTCAAGCCCAAGTTTTTGGTTTTCAAGCGAGCTTAGAAGTGAAGCTTGGGGCGGGTTTTTCTTTTTTGAGTGATTTTAATTACCAAAATGGGGAAGAAGAATTGGACGATGGAAGTGCCAGTGCTTCAAGGCATGCTGCCCCTTGGTTTGGCGTCAGCAGGTTCACCTATAGGAACAAGGATTTGAGCCTGCAGGTTTATGCGCAGTATCAAGGTGAAGTCAAGCATGAGAACCTTTCGGAAGAAGAAAAGGGCAAGGAAGAGATCTACGCCAAAGACAAGCAAGGGAGAACGTATGCGCCCTCGTGGTACACCTTGAATTTAAAGGCGAGCTATGCTTTCGGTGAGCAGTTTGTTTTGAGTTCGGGAGTGGAGAATCTGGAAGACCGCAGGTACCGACCATATAGCTCTGGCGTTTCAGGCGCTGGTAGAAATTTCTTTTTGAGTTTTAGGGTGATGTTTTGATCTGAAAAACGAATGAACCCTTCAATTGTTGAGGGGTTCATTCATTATAGTTTCATCTGAATCACCACACTCATGGTCCAGGCTTTTTGCTTAGCTGCCTCGGCCATGGGGCCTGAAAAAAGATCGTTAACAGTAGTGGAAAACAAGTCAACCCAGTGCTCAAAATGCTCTTTCCGCATGGCAGATTTTGAATTCAACTCTTGGTGGGTTCGAATGATGTTTCCCTTAAAGCCCACGCTATGAAAGAGTCCGGCTTCCCAAAAATCCTTCAAATGAGGGAGGTGCTCTTCCCAATTGACTTTGGCTACATCGTTGAAGAACGGACCAATTACTTCGTCTTCTCTCACCTTCGCATAAAAGGTATCTACCAATAAATCAATGTCTGCTCTGCCTTCAATATCTTTCATCACAAGTATTTGAAGCAAAGGTATTGCTTGCAAGGATATTTGAAAATGATGAAGGTCAATTTTACATCAGCCCCCCTTTTATTGGAAGCACCTTTTCAGGTAAATCTTTTTCATCGAGCATGTCCTTAAGGTCGATTTCAATGGTTCGGCAAAGGGCGGACATGGGAACATCGTTGATGAAGTTTTCAAATGGATCTTCACTGCTTTCGCACATTTTTTCCATGGTGTTGAAGATCCATGAAACGAGCACATAGTGTGGAACCCTTATCCAAATGTAGTGTGGCCCATTGCGGCAAATTCGCCAACCAAACCAAGCGGAAGCAGCAGAATGAAAATCCAGATAAAGATGGTGCTGAAGTAGGCATACTGTCTTGGCCATGGCGTGTTTTTGATGCGTTCACATTTTCCTTGAAGGTTGTAGAGCTCTTCCAAAGTTTCCATCATGTGAATGTGCTCGTATGGATTGATTTGATTGTTTTTCTGCAGTTTCTTGAGCGCAGCACCCTGGTTTTTGATCAAACTGGTGGCCACATTTTTCCGTGTCTTCACATCATTAATCTCCTCCTAAGATAAAAAGGGAGCAACATCTCGGCGCCAGTCTTCTCCTTCTGGTGCTCCTTTGTACAAAGACCCCATGTGTTTCTGCGTAAATTTAATGCTGAAACTGCTCGGTCTTCGAAGCTGGAGTCGGAGTGCATTGATCCACGCGAGCTGACGATAAATCAAGCCCCTTTGCAAATTCGCAGCGTCTTCAGGACTCAGGCTTTCAGTGTCCACCAAGTTTACAACCTGGTTTCCCTAATTTCTACTGTAGTTAACAATTCCTCCCTAGATTTTTCTCGCTTTCCAAAAACGGTCATAAGACTGATTGTTCTTGAAACCAATGATGAAGGTAGAGCACGCCTGAGCCATTTAAGGTTAAAAAGATGAGGTTTTTCTAGGCGAATTGAAAAACAATGTCCCATTTGATGTTTCGGTAGATGTACATGAGCCGATTATAAATAGTTCCCTTATCTTGGTCGCGAAACACAGATAATTTGAAGCGATGAATTTAAAGGGAATATTTGAGAACAATCAAAAATGGGTGCAAGATAAACTCGATGTGCAAGAAGACTATTTTGAGGAGTTATCAAAAGGTCAGGCACCGGAGATATTGTACATCGGTTGTTCCGACTCCCGAGTAACGGCTGAAGACATGATGGGGGTTCAACCAGGGCAGGCCTTTATCCACAGAAACATCGCCAATATGGTGAGCAACCTCGACCTCAGTTCTGCTTCTGTGATTCATTATGCGGTGTCGTTTCTGAAGGTCAAACACATCGTTGTTTGCGGGCATTACTACTGCGGGGGAGTAAAGGCAGCGATGCAGTCGGAAGACTTGGGGATTTTAAATCCTTGGTTACGGTCCATTCGCGATGTCTATCGTCTCCACCGAAAGGAGTTGAATGCCATTAAAGGTGAAAATGATCGTTACAACCGTTTGGTGGAACTGAATGTACAGGAACAATGTGTGAATGTGGTCAAGTCGCCAGATGTCCAGTTGGCCTATCGTAAGGGTCAGCTCACCGTTCACGGTTGGGTGTTTGACATTCACAGTGGGAAATTGATTGACTTGAACCTCGATATGGAAGACATCCTCCAGGACATCATGGAGATTTACCGTTTGGCAGACTAGCAGTTGTCGAAAGAGAGAAGATTTTGGGGATTGCTTTGATCCTCAGAGTTTTCCTACACGATTCGTGGCGCTTTATGGAAGATGGAAGAAAGGGATAAATTCATTACTTTAGGGAGACTTAGAACAGCGTACTGAATTTACATTGGCGCGGACAATGAATGAAACTATAAAAACATTCTGCCATGAAACGTACCATTAAAAGTTTTTCTTCTTTGACAGACCAAGAGAAGAAATTGATTTCCCGTCAATATCCGTATGGATTTGGTCCGCAAGACCTCAGTTCTTTAAAAACAGCTCAAGGGCAGCACTTGGAAGTGTTGGAAGTGCGCACAGAGGACATGATTTATTTAGTGAAGATTAGTCAGGACTTGCTGGATGAATTTTACGAACCTGAGCAAATGGATCTTGGAGAGGAATTTATTGACTTCACTGGTTTAGGGATGTCTCAATAAAATAAAAACCATTCCCAATTGGACGCAGCCCTCGCGGGCCCTCCCTCCCCCGCCTCCTCCGCAATTCGAAACTAGGGGTTTTTGTGCTGACTTTCCAGTCAACTTTGTGAATGAAACCCCTGAGTTTGTGGTTGATCTAAATTCCACTCTTGGAACCATCAACCTACCCTCAAATTGCCACCATCAACCCTGCTCACAAAATGAATCAATAGCGCTAACCCTGGTGTGTGCACGTGTGAAAACTAATCATTTCACAACCAGCCTGCACCATAACTTTGCCTGTGCTTCACTTTATTTTGTAGCTGCTTTCGAGGAGGTTCCAAATGAGAGCTCTACGACCGCCCATTCAATCAAGGCAGCGCATTGCAGAGCGTATCCAAAGAACTCGGCGTCTAGAAATTTTTGAAAATTTTTCTCTTGATTAATCCTGGTAAGATCAGCACGAAAGCAAAGGAACAGCCCTCCAAGCAGCTCTAATCGACCTTCTCCAGGCGAAACCCCACTCCATGAACGTTAGTAATGCTGATTGTAGCATCATGCTTCAAATACTTCCGAAGTTTGGTGATAAATACATCCATGCTCCTCCCCACAAAATAGCTATCGTCTCCCCAAACCATATTGGCCACGAGTTCCCGCTCTAGTACCTGACCTTGATGCTCGCAAAGCAGCTTGAGGAGGTCGGCTTCTTTTTTAGTGAGTTTTCTGCTCTCTTTAGGGTGTGTTAATTGGTAACTGGAGATGTTAAAGACGTATTCCCCAATGTGGTGCTCGTCCTGCTGCTCCATGCTTGCTCCGCTTGCTCGACGAAGTATGGCTTGTACCCGAAGTAAAAACTCTTCATTGTTGAAGGGCTTAGTGATGTAATCGTCAGCACCAATCTTTAAGCCGCGAATCCGGTCTTCGTCCATCCCTTTGGCAGTAATAAAGATGATGGGCACCTGAGAATCCACTTTGCGAATGTCCTCGGCCAAACTAAATCCGTCTTTTTTGGGCATCATTACATCGAGCAAACAGAGGTCATAGGCTTCTTTGTTGAATTGCATGAGCCCTTCCTTACCATCTTTGCAGAGGTGCACGGTATAGCCTTCCATTTTCAGAAGGTCTTGGATTACAAAACCCAAATTGAAGTCATCTTCAACCAATAATATGCTGGCCTTACTCATGCTTGTTCGCTTGTAAAATGATGGTGAAGGTACTTCCTTCACCCAAAGCACTCTTCAACTCAATTTTTCCTTTGTGCGCTTCAACCACAGTCTTCACATAATACAATCCCAAACCAAAACCTTTCACATTGTGGATGTCGCCAGTAGGAACTCTGAAAAACCGATCAAAAATGTTCTTGTGATGCTTGCTCGCAATGCCAATTCCGTTGTCTTGAACACTCAAATGAAGCTTGCCAGAAGAGTTCCAACTTTTTACCACCACACTTGCTTCGTCTTCACAATATTTGAGGGCGTTGTCCAATAAATTGTACAAGATGTTAGTGAGGTGAACCCGATCGCCATAAACCTGATGCTGCTCTGCTTGAAGCACGGTTTCAATTTCTCCATTTTCTCCTTGGGCAAGTATTTTGCTCGAACTCACGGCTTGTTCAATGACATCGTGCATGTTCACCCATTCCTTTTTCCATTCCGCTTTATCCGGACTAAGACTGGCAATGGAGAGTACTTTTTCCACCTGATTCTTCAAGCGCAGGTTTTCACTTTGAATGATCTGGGCATATTGTTTTATTCTCTCTGGCTGATGGGAGATGCCTGAGCCCATAAGTACTTCACTCGATATGCCTATGGTAGATATCGGGGTTTTCAGTTCGTGGGTCATGTTATTGATGAAGTCCGTCTTTACTTCACTTAACCTCTTTTGCTTCAGGATGATGAAAATGGCGTAGGCGAAAAAGATCACGACCAAAAGGATGAGCATACTGCTGAAAATCCAAAAGTCCATCCTGCCAAGAATCATGCTCGATTTTGCGGGAAAGTAGATGCCAAAATAGTGCCCGTCCTTCTCGAATTTCTTCTGAATGTTCGTGGCTGTGGGCTGAGGTTTTCCTTGTTCTTGATCAAAGAGCACCTTGCCTCCAAACACAATACTGTCGTTAAAACAGTCGTAAATGCCATATTCGAAATCGCTCAGCAGGTTGGAGTTGGTGAATTCATCGCGCAAAAGGGCTTCCAGAAGATAGGGGTGAAGGGTGTCGTTGATGTTGGCGGTGTAGAAATTGGCAGAAACGCGTTCAACCGGCTCAACAAAAGAGGAGTCTTGATTCATATCAAGAATACGTTGAACAACGGTAGACATGGCAATCACGATGCGGTCGTTCACTTCCTTTTCTTGCAAGCTGTATGCTTGGCGTACCCAATAGATCTGCGTCACCACAATTCCACTTAGGGTCATCACGGCCAAAACAATTAAGGCATAAATCGTTTTCCTACTCACGCAATAAAAGTAATGGTTTTCCCATCTTTGCTAAACGAATTAACACCAGATTAACAGCCATGCGTAAATTTAACAAGGTTTTACTACTTTCGATCATCACGGCGTTTGCCCTTACTGCTTGTGAGCAAGAGCAGAGCGTTCCGCTGCCCGTGGAGGTTCAATACCACATCAGCTCACCAGATCCCGAGGTGGAAAAATTGGTGTTCAACTACTTCGGAGATCGTGTGGAATACAAGATTTATTCTGACTCAGCTTTCACTGTAACTCGAAACGCAGAGGTTGGCTTGTATCAAGAATGGGTGAACGGAGATTCCCTTTGGATTCAGGAAAAAGGAAAAACCTACGCTGTTTCTTGTTTGCTCAATGGAGTTTTTCTGGAAGAATACCTCTCTTCTCCTTTGATCAAGGATTTCATCAAAACCAAAAAAGAAGAACAAATTGCAGGTGTTAGCTGCAAACACGGCTATGGAATTACTTCAGATCAAGACAGCATCGATATTTACTACGCTCCAGGAATTCCCAATGCATGGGTGAATCAGAAGGCGGTTCCAGGAATGCCCTTGAGGTACATTTATAAGATGCGCGGCTCTGAGGTGGTTTATGAAGCAGATGTGGTAAAAAGCATTTCAGGTGAATTCCAAAGGGATTTGTGGGGGAGAAATACCATCGAACAGTCGCCATTGGTTTACCTCGGTTTAACGGATGATACACTTGGAACCTACGACCTCAAAAGGGACGTTGTCAATGTTCGCTTGTTCGTTTACGATCAGGAAGAGGACGGACTTTTGCCTACGCGACTACAAATTACTTCAAGCAAGGATGGTGATTCAGAAACAGGAGCAATGGTGCTGCAAGAAGGAAATACGGCTTTTCTTTTGGAACCAGGAGCGAAGCACACTTTTATGGTGAGCGCCCAAGGTTATGCTCCAAAGCGAATTGATATTGACCTCAGCCAACAACCAAAAGGTCTTGGGCAATACGACTTGGAAATGGAAGTGGGGCTTTTTAAAACGGAAAGCGGACTCATTATCGAATACCTGAGCGATACGCCAATGGGAATTGCGGAATACGATGCCAGTACAGAAAGCATCAATTTTGATTTGGAATATACCAGTGCTGTGAACGATGAGCTAACCCGACTCCAAGCTTTAGAACAGAATAACTAGTATTTAAGCTCTGCAGAATGAACTATCTCGCCCATTTTTATTTGAGTCAACAAAATCCGGGCGTGGTAGTAGGAAATCTTTTGGGTGATTTCGTGAAAGGACGCCACTTCGAGCACTACCCTCAAGATATTTATCGTGGTATTGTTCTGCACCGCTTCATTGATGATTTTACAGATCACTTCCCAGGAAACGCCCCGACCAAACAGCGACTTCGACCAGTAACTGGTAAGTTTGCAGGTGTAGCGATGGATCTTATTCACGACCATTGTCTCGCACTCACCTGGCCCGTTTGGTCAGAGCAAGCTTTGCCTGATTTTGTAGAATGGGTGCACGCCGCCATCGAAAAAGAAAAAGACCAACTCAGTCCCGATGCACAACTCTTGGTGAATGCCATGAAGAAATACCAATGGCTCTTGCGCTATGCTACCTTTGAAGGTCTGGAAAATGCGTGCTACGGACTGTCCAAAAGAATACCACATCAAACGGGTTTGGAAAACGTTCCGCGCTTGTTCGAAGAACATAAAGTCTTCTTTCTTACTGAATTTGAGCGTTTTTTCCCTGAGATAGTCCGTGCTTGTTCCGAGAAATATGCTAATTTCGTGCAAACTTAGCAGAAAAAACAGGGGGCTTGGCTTCCGCTTGAAAATGCTATATTTGGCTGAGCGCTTAACTAATTACGTCATTGAGAATGAAAAATCTTGCTCTTGTCCTTCTAACATTCGTTGCTAGCTTATCTGCAGCAGCAGGAACCATTGTTCTCGAAGGAAAGTACCAACAAAAGAACGTTTACGTCATCAACAGTATTTCTGCTGAAGGCGTTGGGTTTTGTGTTTATGAGGTCCTCGTCAATGGAGACGTAAGCTCCGACGAGATCAATTCGAATGCATTTGAAGTGGATTTGTCGATCTACGGATTCAAATTGGGAGACGATGTTGTTGTTTCCATCAAATACAAAGAAGGTTGCGAACCAAGAATCCTGAATCCAGGTGCATTAGAGCCACAGCCTACTTTTGAAGCTACTTCAATCAATGTGAGCAATGCCGGCCTCCTCACTTGGGAAACAGTAAACGAGCAGGGAAAACTTCCATTCATCATCCAACAATTCAAATGGAACAAATGGGTGAATGTTGGAGAGGTTACTGGGAACGGTACTTCAGTGAAAAACTCCTACAGCTTTCAAACGACGGCTACCTCTGGTGTAAATAAATTCAGAGTGGTTCAAAGAAGCTACGAAGGACAAATCAGAAAATCGGCTAGTGCAGAATACATTTCAGACAAAGCTCCAATTACCTTCACTTACGACAAGAAAAAAGAACGTATTCTTTTCTCGGCAGAAACGAACTACGAAATCTATAACGTCTATGCACAAATCGTGAAAAGAGGATTTGGCTTGGAGGCCGATATGAGCAATCTTCCAAAGGGAGAATACTACATCAGTTTCGACTCCATGACAGAGAAATTCGCAAAGAAATAAGAACATTTCTTCATAACTATCGTAAAGGGGTCATTAGGCCCCTTTTCTTTTCTTCGTATTTTTAGATGAAGAACGCATGCAAGAGTTCGTGAAAACATACCTGCTGCTCGGATTGGCTTTTTCTTTGATCACTGCCTGCAACTTGCAAGAAGCAAAGGACGCAAAGCACATCGAACCCCCTAAGAAAGAGATCATTGTTCGCGATCTTGATGCCATTAGGCAGCGAGGAAAACTTGTTGTGCTTACTGAAAACAGCTCCAGCAGCTACTACTTGTACCGTGGGCAGCCCATGGGGTACGATTTCGAACTACTCAATGATTTTGCAAAGTCCGAAAACCTAGCACTTGAAATCATGGTGATGGAAGACATGAACGACATGTTCGAACACCTTCACTCAGGTGTGGGGGATTTGATCGCCTGCAACCTGACCGTTACATCAGAACGAAAAGACAAAGTGGCTTTCACCGAGGCCTTGCTCACAACCCGACAAGTACTCGTTCAACGAAAACCCAATCAATGGTATTCCCTCAAGGAAGCCCAAGTGGAGGACAGCCTCATTCGCGATCTCAAGGGCTTGGCCAATCAAGACATCTATGTGCACGAGTACTCTTCTTTTTACAGCAGACTGCAAAGTGTTCAGGATGAAATCGGGCAAGACATCAACATCATTTCCGCCTCAGGAAATATTGATAGTGAACAATTGATTCGTTTGGTGGCGGAAGGACAAATTCCTTACACCGTTGCAGATGAAAATGTGGGTCAACTCAATCAAACGTATTACCCGCAGATCGATGTAAAAACACCGATCAGTTTTGAACAAGAAATTGCCTGGGCCGTGAGACCCAACAGTGAAGACCTTCTCTTGGCTTTGAATGAATGGATCACATCAGCGCCTGGTCAGCGAAAGCTCACCTTCGCTCACAAAAAATACTTCGAGTCAATCAAAGATCAAAAGGCGCGAACACAAAGCGAGTATTCTTCATTGAGCGGACAAGGGATATCCTTGTTTGATGCCGATATTAAGAAAGAAAGTTTACGATTGGAGTGGGATTGGAAGCTCTTGGCCAGCATGATCTATCATGAAAGCCGATTCAATCCCAATGCCCGCTCTTGGGCTGGTGCTTTTGGGTTGATGCAGTTGATGCCCAACACGGCCGAACGATTTGGTATTGACTCCACGGCAACGAGCGCTGCGAACATCAAAGCGGGAGTGAGCTATTTGAAATACCTCGAGAAGTTTTGGGAAAAGCGGGTGCCCGACAGGAATGAACGGCTCAAATTTATTCTCGCTTCGTACAATGTTGGACCCGGACATGTACTTGATGCGCAAAAAATTGCCACTTATTTGAATAAAAACCCTCAAATTTGGGAAAATAATGTTGCTGATTGTCTCTTGCTCAAAAGCCAAAGTGAATACTTTACCTTGGATGTCGTGAAACATGGATACTGCCGAGGAGAAGAGGCCTACAAATATGTCAAACGTATCATGAGCACCTATCAGCACTACCAAACCATGAAGTCGTGAAGCGTTTATTTCTTTTCATTTTGTCCCTATTTCTACTTTTTCCATCGTGCAAGAAAGACGATATTAATAGCTTGTCCATCGCTGGTAAAGTTCGGGATGGAAGAAATAATGCCGGACTCTCAGGAGTGAATGTGAACTTTGAAGAGAAAATCTTGGAGGGAGGAGCCTTCAATTCATCTTTCCAAACGGCTGCTCAAGGTAATACCGATGGAAGCGGAAATTATGAGCTGGACTTCGAGCGGAAGAACGCCGTGGAATACCAAATTGAGTTCAGTAAAAACGGATACTTTCCCCGCACTTTTGAGATCAACCCAGAATACGTTTCCCTCGACGAGACCTACACAAGAAATGCAGTTCTCAACGCCAGGGCGGAAGTGGAACTTCAGCTGGTCAACCAAACTCCCGTTAACAGCCAAGACGAGATAAGATTTCGCTACCTCAATGCCATCTTCGATGATTGCTTTTGCTGCAATAACGACTTCGTTGTGCTCCAAGGTACAGCCGTGGATAGCACAAAGAGTTGTGAGATCCATGGAGACTTTTTGATCAAATACGT
>CALKGK010000021.1 GCA_938085105.1 uncultured Flavobacteriales bacterium | reverse complement strand
CACAAACATGATCAATGGCTCCAAAGCGTTACTAATTCCTGTTGGCGCTTGTCCTGGTCTTTTCTTATAACCAGCGGCGGCAGCGCGAAAGATAACCACCATCAAAACGAGAACGAACAACAATCCAAAAATCGATTTGGTGATGGAAAGATCTAAAGGGAGATTGTTCACCAAGATGGCTTTGGTAGGTACATCAGAAAGTTTGTTGAATTCCCTCGTAAGTTTTTTGCCTTCATGCTCGAAGATCAATGTTCCCTTCTCATCCGTTTCAACCACTTTTCCGTGGTGAAGTACGAAGTGAGCTCCGTTATTCGCTACCACATCGTGTCCGTGGTGAAAGGCTGAACTCATGAAGAAATGAAACCCTTTGTCCGACTTCAAAATGATAGGAAGTGGAATTGAAAAGTCTCCAGCAATGTGGATGTCGTGTGCGTCAGCAATGTGCTCAATGATCATGTCTCCAGCATTGAACGGTTCATCACCGTGAGCGTGAGCATGTCCGTGAGCTTCTTCATGCCCATCTCCGTGCGCTTCTTCTCCATGCCCATGCTGAGCAAAAGAAGTGCTGCTTGTGAGGAAGAAAATTCCTAGCAAACAGATTGAGAGTGACTTGTACTTGTTAAACAATGGTTTCATTCTGCACATTGATTTCGCCTTTTCGAAAAATCGAGGCAAAATTACTCAATTATTCACGATCGGGAAGTATATGAGTGGTTTTTTTCAGAAAAGCTGCGATCTTTTTATCATTTTCGGCGCAATTCCTTCATGCTATACCTCACGAAAACCACAGTAAAAAAGGTATATACAAGCATTGTTCCCACCGCAGTTTCGTTCTTCGATTCCGGGAATAAAAACAAGCCGAGTACCACTAAAATGATGGCGCTAAATAACTTTATGGCTACAGTTCCATTGAAGGCTGCCACAAAACGAGCGGGTGATTTGCTGCTGTTCTTCTTCAGAATGTTAAACAGCAAGACGTTCATGAGTGCGAAAACCACCGTTACGATGTAGAGGTAAATGGGAATGTTAAGTGGCGAAAATCGATCTACCAAAAAGCAAATGATTAAAAGCAATACGGCAGTAAATGCGTTTGCAATGTTAAATGGACGAGTATTCATGTGTTTTTAGATAGGTCTTTGATGACGTAGTAAAGTGCGAGGGAAACACCTAAAAGCGATCCCACCATGGTGTACCATGGGGTTTCGTTGGCGAAGATTTCGTCAAGTTTCCTCCCACCAAGCACGCCAATCAGAATGATGATGGCCATCGTGAATGCCATCCCCGAAAAACGGAGAAATGCATTAGGCCGTTTTTTCGTCAACTTGATTGTTGTTGTTGGATTTGCTCGAAGCGATGTCTTTCACCTTCGTACCGAGGTAACAAGTACCGCTCAACTCCGCTCCTGTTTCAATGGAAAGTTGGCCATAGAATACATCTCCTTCCACCTTGGCGGTGCTCTTCAAAGCTACCTTTTCTCTTGCGTGAAGTTTTCCGTGCAGCTCACCTTCGATTTCACAATCTGCGCAGGTCACGGTTCCTTCAATTTTCCCTTTCACTCCAATAACAAGTCTTCCACTCGACTCCAAGTTCCCTTTGAAGGCGCCATCGATTCGAATGTTGCTCTCGCAAAAGATATCTCCTTCAAAACGGGTTCCTTCTACAATTCTATTGATTGCGTTATCGCTTGCTTCTGTTTGTCTGGCCATGCCTCTGTTCTTTCTCATTTTCAAAATTCGTAATAGCGCTCAAAGAAGGACGCGTAGGCGTCAACTGCTTTTGATTTAAATAGGGTAACGTAGTTGTTTTTCGAAATCAACACAAGGGTATAGTCGCCAGAGTTGATTTCTTTCAGCTCGTCTTTGTTGTTCAAGAAGGTGTTGTAGTAGTTCTTCGCATCGTCTAGTTTATTGAAGGTTTTCACCAAAACAATTTGGTTCTGACGGTCCAACAAATTGGAAGACACCTTGAGTGCATTCGATTTAAAGTACTTGCTATCAAAATCGCTCACCAAAGCTTTTACATTGTTCACGTTCCCCCCTCCTTCGACAGGAAAAATGACTGCAAAATAATGCCGATCGCTTGGGTCGTAATCAAAGATCTCTTCTTCCTCTTTTGGTGCATCGGGCGCTTCTTCAACAACCGGTACCGGAACTTCTCCGTTGATGTTGTTGATCACTTCTTGCGCCAAAATGGCCTCTTCCGTGTCTGGACAAGATTTGATCACCTCTCGAAGTTCATTCAAGTAACTCGCCGAACTTCCCGTCATCGCATCCATGTTACCCACGGCAAAAGCCTTCAATATTCTGTACTTACAGAGAAAATGGTTTTGGGGCTCTTCGTTGATCACTTTGCTCGCTTCGAGAATCACATCTTGGTATGCGCGCTGATTGTATCTGTTGTACAGTGCTTCATATGCAGCGTGCTGTTCTGCCTTTTCTATTTCGGCAATGTCTTCATATCCTGGGTTCTGAATCAACCTCGCCCAGTCGCTTCCCGGGTACTTGTCTAGAATAATATCACTCCAATAAGGACTGTTGCAGGTTCCACAAAAAGGATTGGAATACCCTTCCTCCTGCTCGCGGTACAAATAGGTTCGATACAACTGGTAGTAAGCCGTTGGGTGCACATCACTGTCTTCATAACGTGTAACGAGTACCTCCCAGCGCTCAATGGCGTTTTCGACGTCGTCCAACTTCTCTTTATAAACCACCCCAGCATTGTAAAATGCCTCGGCAATTCGCCGGTCGCTTTCCTCAATTTGAGCCGGTTCACAAGGCAGCCCTGAAAGCAATTCATCTACACTAGGCAACTGACTGTCGATATCAGCACCAGTGTCGGTGTTTGTTTCTTCGGTGATGTCTGGTATCTCTTCCCCTTCACCAAAAGACTGCTGTAATTTGTTTGATCGTCTCCAGTTATCTTCCAAGGGTCTTGAACCCCAATACTGATCAAAGTTTTGTTTTCCGATGGCCTTCAATTGCGGATTCCAGGGCCAGAAATCTCCTTGGGCTGAATTGTCTCCTCCCGCGGCAAGTGCTGCCATTCGCGCTTGGCGTTCTTCTTCTTGACGAACGAGTTCTGCTCGCATATCAGCAATCACGGAATTCAGTTTCTTCACCTTATCTTCTTCGGAAAGGGCGCAAATCGCCTGGAGGCTGTCTTCATGCTCAATAAGAATGAGATTCTCTACCAAGTCCGTTAAACTTTCCGCTTTGTTTTTCACATCCAAATACCTCGGGTGTTCTTCGCTGATGCTTTTGAAGGTACTGTCGTAGTATGCCTGTGCGTCTTGGTATTCACGATCGTCCAAATAAAGATCTGCCAAACGCAAAAAACTCTTGGTACGCTGCTTTGGTTTTCCGTTGGGCTCGTCCAAAGACAAAAGGAGGTAGTCAATTCCCGTTTCTCTGTTTCGGTCTTCCAACTCTAGCTCTGCTAAGGCATAATAAATCTGATCACGGTATTC
Source organism: uncultured Flavobacteriales bacterium (assembly GCA_938085105.1). Lineage (GTDB taxonomy): Bacteria > Bacteroidota > Bacteroidia > Flavobacteriales_D > Sanyastnellaceae > CALKGK01. The sequence goes on along the minus strand of CALKGK010000021.1, from coordinate 54,959 downwards.
GATGTTCTTATCATCCTTGAGCATCTTGAACAATTGCTCTTTGATTTGCTCAGCATTTCCTCCCCTGCGATCATAAGCCATGGCTTGGTTGATTCTCGCGTAAAATTCCATTTCGTATTCGGGGCGCAAAGACAATACCGCCTCATAATAGGTGATGGCATCTTGTGAGCGATTCATCTCTTGCATGACCTGAGCCAAAATGAAGGTAGGGCGAGCGCGGTCTTTCTTCTTTTTGATATAGCGCAAGGATTTCTCCAATTGCTCTGCGGCTTTCTCGTAGTCTGCTTGACGAATATAGTAATCGGCAAAAACGAGGTGAACGTCTGCTTTTACCTCATCATCTACTTCATTGATTTGTGCTGCCTTGAGCAAAGCATTTTTTGCTTTGGTCCATTGCTCGGTTTCCATGTAGCATCTCGCCAACCAAGCGGTACCCATCATTTGAATGTCCTTCTCCTTGTACTTTCTGGTGACATAGAGAAACATCTCTTCGGCTTTGAAATAGTTTCTTTTGAAGAAATAGCTTTGACCGATGAGGAGGTAGTTGTCGTCAATCCACTTGTTGAGTTCTGGACGATCTCTTTTTCTTGCCGATCTTTTTGGAACATCCATTTTGTGCCTTTCGATCACCAAGCTGCTCTTTTCGATGGCTCTTTCCATTTGGGCAAAAGAGGCTTGTGCTGTGGTTTCATCACCGTAAATGAAAACGGGCAACACCAGGTCGTAATCTTCCACATGAGCCTCCACGATGTTCGCTTTACCCTCTTTTATTGCTTCCTTTGCATAGAAGTAACCGTTGTATCTTGCCGTTGTGTTGTGAAACACGCGATAAGTAAATCCGTCCTTTGTAGTGGTACAGGCAAACATCCCAGCAACGATGCAGGAAAGCAGAAAGTAAATGGGGAGTTTGTTCTTCGGCATTAAAGGCAATTTCTTATCAAAGGTTTCGGCACTATATACAACACGAAACATGCAAAATTATTTTATTTTTCGAACTCTTCATGAACAAGCGGTGAATTCCTGAGGATTTCTACCCACATAAGCCCTTCAAATTGAGCAAAAAAAAGAAAAACAAGCGTCTCATTAAACGCCTCAAAAGCGAATATCGCCTTTCCATACTGAAGGAATCAAGCTATGAAGAGCAGGTTTCTCTCTTGCTTACTCCATTGAATGTGGTTTTGCTTGTGGGCACAGCTTTCCTTTTCATCGGAGGTCTGGTTTATGCTGTGGTCGCAATTAGTCCATTAAAAGAGCACTTAGTGCCAGGTTATGTGGATGATCAATACCGAAAGGATGCCCTATCTGCCAAGAACACTGCCGACTCTCTCCTTCAAAAACAAAAAGACTACGACACCTACTTGGCCATGCTCAACCGCGTACTGAGTGGTGACATCCACCCCGATAGTGTTCGTTTTGACCCCAGCAGAGAAGTGGATGAATCGCGATTGAACTTTGAGTTGAGCAGTTCGGATTCCCTGCTGAGAAATAAAGTTGCAGAGGAAGATCGGTTTGCCCTGAATTTGGCGAGTGGTGCCAGTTCTCCTGAATCGCGAAAATTTCTGTTTACGCCAGTAGAGGGTACGCTTTCATCCAAATTCGATCCCGACATTGAGCATTACGGTATTGACATCGTTGCCCCGAAGGAAAGTGTTATAAAAAGTGTGCTCGACGGAACGGTGGTTTTAGCTTCCTATACTTCGGATGGCGGACACGTTATTCAAGTACAGCACTCGGGCGATTTCATTTCCGTGTACAAGCACAACTCCGTGTTGCTCAAAAAGACCGGAGATCGCATTAAAGCAGGGGAATCCATTGCAGTAATTGGAAACACCGGAGATCACAGTGACGGACCACACCTTCACCTCGAGCTTTGGGAAAAAGGCCTTCCCGTCGATCCCCAACTTTACTTGAACATTAGCGAATAAGTTCTCATTCAGCCAGAGAAAAAAACAAGCTTTTAGTACTCTTTTACTCTACGAGGAGAATGTCAAAATCAACCAAATCCACAAACTTCTGGATTCTGCGGTCGATGTCTTTCTCGTTGATTTGAAGCAATCTTTCTGTTCCGAACTTTTCACAAGTAAACGATGCCATCGCTGATCCGATGATGACTGCTCTTTTCAAGTTGTCGAAGGTGATTTCACCCGTATGAGCGATGTAACCAATCAATCCACCAGCGAAAGTATCTCCAGCACCGGTAGGATCTACCACTTCTTCCAATGGAAGTGCTGGCGCGAAGAATACATTGTCTTTATCAAAGAGAAGTGCTCCGTGTTCTCCCTTTTTGATGATGACGAAACGCGGACCCATTTCCATGATTTTGGCTGCTGCCTTGATCAAAGAATGTTCTCCAGTGAGTTGGCGAGCCTCTTCATCGTTTACTGTGAGCATATCCACTTTGGCAATCACCTCTTTTAGGGGTTCGAGTGCAACGTCCATCCAAAAGTTCATGGTATCGAGCACAACCAGTTTCGGACGTTTCTTCAATTGCTTGATCACGCTCATTTGAACATTCGGGTCGAGGTTACCGAGCATGAGGTACTCACAATCTTGGTAGCTATCTGGAACCACCGGCTGAAAATCTGCCAACACGTTCAATTCGGTTACAAGTGTATCTCTTGAGTTGAGGTCGTAATGGTATTTTCCCGACCAGAAGAAGCTTTTTTCATCTTGTTTTACTTCCAATCCGTCCAAGCTGATGCCTCTTCCTCTCATGTTAGCGAGCACATCTTTAGGAAAATCGCCACCTACAACCGAAATCAGATTGACGTTTTTGGTGAAATAATTTGCCGCGAGTGAAATGTACGTCGCAGCGCCACCAATAACTTTGTCTGTTTTTCCGAAAGGGGTTTCGATTTTATCGAAGGCAACTGTTCCAACTGTGATTAAGCTCATGAGATATTTTTTTTTGCAAAGATATTGTTTAGAAACAAAGATTCACGTAATATTGCACTCCAATTTTACAGCACTGCTGTGAAAGCGGAAATATTCCTCCTTAGCTCAGTTGGTTAGAGCATCTGACTGTTAATCAGAGGGTCCTTGGTTCGAGCCCAAGAGGAGGAGCAAAAGCTGGTTGAAAGACCGGCTTTTTTTGTGCCTGGATGTTTTTGGGCAATCGTGATGGTAGGTCATCATTACTTCAAACCATCAAGTCATTGCGTCGAAAGCAAGTTTATTCCGAAAATTTTCGGGAAGGAGGAGCAAAACCCTCCTAGAACCACAGGGCTCAGAAAAATCCTAATAACAAAAAAGGAAAGCACCCGAAATAGGTGCTTTCCTTTTGGAATAAATAAACTAAAATTAGTCTCTTTTAAAGGGTAGAGACCCAATACTTTTACTACTTAGAAATGAAGGTTTAAAGTAAGAGCTGCAGTACCTCCTCCAAGAAGAGAAGAACCAATCCCGTTGTCTACTTCAAAGCCCCACTCGCGCTCAGAAGATGCGCCATCAGTTTCTGTAGTTTCAATGTCGCCAGCTGTGTTGGTTTCCGTTTCTAGGCTACCACGTCCGGTTCTTGAAATTCCTAATCCCCATCCAAACTCGGCACCAATAGACATTTTGGGAGCAAAAAAGTACTCTGCACCAACAAATCCACGAACACCAAGACCAAACTCAAATCCTTGCTTTTCGCTTAGGGTACGAGTAGCACCATCGGCCAATTCAGACTCATAGTTGAATTTGTTCGCACCCATTCCAATGGCCAACATTCCTTCATAACCATAGAAGCCTTGCAAACGGTTGTGACCGCGACGCATTTCTTTACCATAGCCGAAAAGAAGTTGAGTAGATCTGTTGATTTCAACATCCTCAGTTTCTCCATTTTCTTCTCCATTATCATCGAAGGTTGGAGCAAATGTTGACATCGACATGTTTCTGTGATTGATGTTCAAACGGATACGATCTGCAGTTGTGGCAGAAGTATACATTTTCCCTACAATGGTTTGCTCAAATCCCGATACATAATTTGGGTGAACCCCGTTGTTACCAGAATCATTCATGATGTTGATGGCATTCATGGCCATGTTTACCAATGGCACAGCGTCCATACTGATGCAGTAATCTCCTTCTTGAGGAAGAATTTCATGACCATTCTTAGAGGTCATTGAGGTTACTTGTGCTTGAATGCTAAAGCTCGCTAGCAAGCCTAAGCAAAAAATAATTGCCTGTTTTTTCATAAATTAGGTTTTCACCAAAAATGAAAAATCCAATGCTATTAAGAATGAAATGAAACTAAAAGTTATTCAACATCACTTTTGGATAACTTTCATTTTTTGACGAATTGAGCTAGAATAAACGATAGCTGGATCAAGCAAAAAACTCCTCAGCGCCACAAAACTTTTGCCCTGGGCATTTTTTACAGCGTTTGCCCTTTTTGAATTTCTTGCAGCATTTCTTTTTGAGCTCGTAACTCTGTTGCAAGGGGAGGTCGAGATAGAGCAATTGGATCAATGACAAATCTTCAAGCTGATTCATGATTCAAAAATCATTACTAAAGCTCAAGAAATCCATACCCTAAAAGTGGTATTTTGAAATTTAGAGTAAGTTGATTTTACTTCCCAAAGCATCTCTGTAAGATCCGCCAACAGGAATTTCTTTGTCTCCACCTTCAAGCGTTAAATCCGCGTTTTTGATGGTGATGATGGTATCCAAATTCACAATGTAAGAACGATGCACACGCATGAATTGAGGAGCTGAAAGTTTGGCCTCCAAATCCTTCATTGTAGAGTGAATGGTGTATTGTTCTTCCCGTGTATTGATGATGACGTAATCCTTCAAGGCTTCTACATAAAGCAAATCTTCTGGCTTAATTTTCACGAGGCTCGAATTGCTTTTCAGGAAAATATAACGCGCATCTTTCTTGGCAACTGTGAGCGAACGAAGCAAATCGGATTCGATTTTTAACTCCTTCTCTTTGCCGTGTTTATGGATGGCCATTTCAATGGAAGTATGAATGTCTATCTCTTTGAATGGCTTTAGAATGTATCCGTGAGGTTCCGTAATTTTTGCTTTCGCCAAAGTGCTTTCATCTGCGTAAGCCGTGAGAAAAATAACCGGAATGTCGAGGTCTTTCTTAATTTCAGCAGCAGCTTCAATACCCGTCATCTCCCCTTTAAGCATGATGTCCATCAAGGCCAAATCTGGCTTCAATTCGAGGGCAAGTTCAATGGCTTTTTCTCCAGTATCTGCCGATCCGACAACATTGTAACCCAGCTTTTTCAAACTGCGTTCGATGTCCTTTCTTACAATTCCTTCATCTTCAGTTACTAGAATATTTACTGGCATAGTGGAGTTTATTAGAGGTCAAAAGTAATTAAAAAGCAGGTTCCATTCGAATGACTCAGTTTGATTTGCGCATCCAGCTGCTCCACTAAGGCATATACCAAGTAGAGCCCAAGAGAATCGGATTCTTCCGGTTCAAAACCTTCGGGGAAACCGATCCCATTGTCTTTCACTTCCAAAGAGATCTGCTTTTCATTTTGTGCGATACGTATGCTCAAAATACCTTCCGTTCTTCCTTGAAAAGCATACTTTAATGCGTTTGAAACCAATTCATTCATGATCAACCCACAGGGAATGGCTTGGTCAAGATCGAGAATAATTTCTGCCGTTTCCAACTCCAATTCCACGTTGGTTCCCTTTGGAGAATAGCTTTGGTGTAAGTTGCGCGCTAAGGTCTCAATGTATTCGCTGAAGCCAATGCTCGAAAAATCACTTGTTTGATAAAGCGTTTCATGAATGTAACTCATGGTCTTTATCCTATTTTGACTTTCAGCCAAGATCTCCAGTGTTTTTTCATCCTCCACAAAGGAACTCTGCAAATTAAGAATAGAGGAGATCACTTGAAGGTTGTTCTTCACTCGGTGATGCACTTCTTGCAATAGCACTTCTTTCTCGCGCAGGGAATTGCGTATTTTTTTATCAATTTCTTTCCGATCAGAAATGTCATAAGCAAGGCAAGAAATTTCATCCAAATCATCATCCAAATACACTGGATTTAGAAAAATTTGATGCCACACTTCTCTTCCATCTTCAGTAATCAGTGGTAACTCGAATTGTTGCGGTCTTCCTTCAAAAGCGTTATCAAATGCGCTAATTTGGTGTTTTTCCTGTTCTTGATTGAGAACCTTTCTGATCTTCTTCAGGTAATTACTTCCTCGCTTCACTTCAATGTTAAAATCACTGTTCATGCAAGCATGGAAATTGGCATTAAAGGAGGTAATCTGTCCTTTCCGATCCAAGGTCCACATCATGAGGTTTTCTGTGGAATTGAATATCGAAATCATCTTCGCCGCGTGCTCACGCGCTTTTTTCTCGTGCAATCGGGCGTTGGTGATGTCTCTAAAAATACCACGAACGGAATGGGCCTGACCATTCTTATATCGAATGCTACAATTTCCTTGAATGGTGATTTCTTGTCCCGTTTTTGACAAAAGAATCAATTCATGGATTCCATCGCTTAGCGCTTGTAAAATACCATATTTGAATCTTCTTCTCCCACCTTTAAGAAGATCGAAAAAGTTGAGATCACTCGTTTCTTGATCAATTCCCAAGGTTTGTTTGAAAGCATTATTGGCGTAGAGGAGGACTCCTTCATCGTCAATGTTGAGAATGAAGTCACTCGCATTTTCAAACAAGTCGCGATATCTAGCTTCACTTTCACGTAGTTCTTGCTCTGCTTTTTTGAAATCGGTGATGTCCCTTGAAACACCCATAGAACCTTCAATTTCTCCTTTCTGATTTCGAATCACCGAAGCGGATAAAAGACTGGTGAAGGTATTTCCCTTCGCATCGATGTTTTCTATTTCACCCGTGAAGAATTGTTTTTCTCTGAGTTCTTTCATTACCAATCGGTAATCTTCTTCCTTGGAATAGAGCATTCGAATACTCATTCCTTCTACAGCGTTTAAACTGTACTGAAATTGCTTTTGTGCCGCATAATTGAATTCGGTGATGCGCTCGTTCTCATCAAAAGCAATGATCATGTCAATGGAACTTTCAATGATGTTCCTCGTGAAATTTCTTGCTTGAAGCAATTGGAGTTGGGTGCTTTTATGGTCTTCAATTTCCCTTTTTAGCACAAGGTTTATCTCCTCAGCAATTTCCGCCCTCATCTGTTCCTGCAAGAGTTGCATTCTGGTTGAAAGGTTGTTGACAGTGACCTGTATCGATGGTTGATTATCGTATACCGTTAAGGTGGCTTTCATCCCAACTTCTACTTCTTCTCCCTGCTTATTGAGTAGCAAGAATTCGTGATATGGTAAATCTTCTCCCTCCCGTGTTTCATTCAACACATTATCGATGAGCGCTTGGTGAATTGGAGTAAAAAAGCTCGAGAATGCCTCATCATAAACTTCATCTTCCTCTTTTACTTCAAGCAAATTCAAGGCGCTCAGATTGACGTACTTGATCTTACTGTTGGTAAGAATAAAGATACCGTTGGGTGAATTTTCTACGAGGTTTTTATAGCGGTCAATGCTCTGTTCAAGGGCTTGTTCGGTTCGTTTTCTTTGGGTGATATCGTAAAAGAGCACGATGGAACGCGGGCTTCCTAAGTACATCACCTCATTTCCCATTGCTTCGAGAATTAAGGTTTTGCCCTCTTTTGTTTGAACCCTTATTTCGGTTTTATTGATGAGTTTATGGTCAAAGGTGCTTTCAATTCTCCGGAGGTCTCCATCCGACAAAAAATCACGAATGTTCTTCCCAAGAAGTTCCTCTGATCTTCGATAATCCATCATCTTCACCCATTGATCATTGCAATCAATGATGTGATCATTTTCGAGGATCAACATCCCCTCAAGTGCTGCTTGCGACATCAAGCGAAATCGTTCTTCACTTTCTCGAATGGAACTTTCATACAAAACCCGCTCAGAAATGTCCCTCACGATCACCTGAGTAAATCGTCTTTCGCCAACGTGAAAAGGCACCATAAAAACTTCAGAATGAAAAACACTGGCATCTCCTCTACGTGCCAATAACTGAATTCGTTTTCGATCAGAATCTTCCAGTAAGTGGCTTATTTTATGTTGAAGCAACTCATAATCACTGTCTGAAAAGAGAAATAAGCCTTTCAAACGATCCCATATTTTCAAACCCAACAAGTCACTGTTCGCCATTCCGAAAATCTCATTCGCTCTTCGATTAGCCTCAATGATGGTATCTTCTTCAACAATGAATACCACATCTGTTGCTGCTTGAAACAGTCGTTGAAATTTTTGATTGATGAGTTGTTGATCTGTAATATCTTGTATGGTACCCGTGATTAACGCTTCATTCCCTTCCCCCTCAATAAAGGCATTCTCGATGCAATAGGCAACGCTTTTGTCTTTTCTTAGGTACTGGTTTTCATAGTTATTAATTCGGGTACGTTTTTGAAGAAGCTCTAAAAAAGTTTGACGGTCGTCACACTGCATGTAAAGCTGGATTCCGTCAGAACCTAACAATTCTTCCTTTGAATAACCCAAAATTTCTGCAAAAGCTGCGTTGCAAGAAATGAGTTTTCCATCCATGCTGGTTTGATAAACCCCTGCAATATTGTGTTTGAAGAGCACCGATTCCAAGTAATCTTCTGACTGTTTAGGAACGATGTGTAAGAGGGCTAAATCTGCTTCTTTCTCACTCAAATAAACGTAGAGTAATTCATTTTCAAAACAGCCGAACTCCTCTTTACCAGCTCCAAGCTCTTTAAGATCCTTGAAAAGGGTAAGATTACATTGATATTGCGGAAATTGACGAAAAGCCGTTGCATTGTAGGCACATACTTTCTCCTTGCTCAGATCCAAGATCCACTGGGGGTCTTTGCTTAGCTTGATGAATTTTTCAAGTTCAGATATGTAGGCGGTTTTACTCATTTTCCTCACTCTCAATCAGCACTTTACTCCCGTCTATTTTTTCAGTTTTTCCAAAATTATACTTGATGGTAAGAATCAAAATTCCACTCTCATCATAATATTTCCACTTGCCGTGTTTTTCCCCAGCTTCGTATTCCCCAACTTCTTTTAAAATACCACTTTCATAGAAATATTTGTGTTTTCCAACGGGGATTCCACTTTGGTATTTTCCTTCAAAGTTTTTCTTCCCACTGAGGTAGGTATATTCCCAAGGACCGTCCTTTTCGCCATCCAAATAGTTACCCTTTTCTTTGTGATCGTTCACAAAGTAAAACCAAGGACCATTTTTCTCTCCATCCACATATTCTCCTTGGTGGATGATGGTTCCATTTTCATCGTATTCGATAAACATCCCGTCTTCCCTTCCTTTTCGAAAACCTTCTTCTCGGTGAGTTTCCCCGGATTTGAAATACCATCTCCAATCGCCTTGGGGAAGATCGTTTCGGTAAGCTCCTTTTTGGGCGATTGTTCCTTCTGGGTGATAAAAAACCCATGGACCTTCTTTCAGTCCATCAACATAGGCTCCTTCTGCTCTTAATTCTCCACTGGGAAAGTACAATTTCCAATCGCCTTGACGTCTGCCCTCTTCATCAACAATGCCTTCACCCAAAAGCACATTTTCTTTATACACGAAGGACTGCACTACATTTCCTTCTTCATCATATTCCCGAAAAGTACCCTGCTTGGATCCATTTTTATAGGAACCTACCAATTTCAGTTTTCCGCTTTGGTAGTATTCCTTTCGAATGTCGAGCAATTCTGCCTCGTCTGCATCTGTGAGCAATTCTCCTCCCCGGTACTTTTCAATTTTCTGCAATCCACCTTTGGAATCGTAGTACTTGAAAATACCATTTTTCACCCCATTGGTGTAATAACCTTCTGTTTTACGCTTACCGTTGGGCCAGAAATCCACCCACAAAGCTTTTTTCTTTTGCTGAGCATTGTATCGGTTGATGCGTTCAATGCTTCGGATAAATCCTTTTTCGTAATTCAGAAGGGTAATGATGGTTCCGTTTTTAGCATATTCGAAACCTTTTCCCTGTTCTTTCCCATCAACAAATGGAACTTCGCGATACAATTCTCCGCTGGTGTAAAAGTAGTTGGCTAGACCGTTTTGAATTCCAGCTTCAAAGGGGACTTCGCTTAAAACGACGCCTTCTTCAGAGTAGCTTTTTTCCAAGCCGTTTTTCTTTCCTTCAGCATACTCAATGGATTTTTCCTTCGATCCATCGTCTCTAAAAAAGGTCCATTCACCGCTCAATTCAAAATTCAAACGTTCGCCCTCCGTTTTGAGCTGACCCGAAGGATAGTAGGTTTTCCACAAACCTTCAGGTTTTCCTTCCTTCATCGTACCTTCACTCGATATTACACCATTCTCATATCTAAAAATTTGATAATCCACTTTGGAACTGTCCTGCTGCCCAAAAAGAACAGTGCAAATGAACAGAAAGAAAGTGGAAAGGAAAAAACGGCTTATCAAGGTCATCATTAACTATATATTCTTTTTAAAAATAAAGATAGGTTTAATAGTAGGGGTGTTCATATGGTTCACAAATAATGCCAGCTTTATTTGATTATATCACTTGTTAACGCAAAGAAATGGGTTTTCAACATCTTATTAAACCCAATTTTTGTTCATTTTCAGCCTTTTGTCACAGTTATGAACTTAAAGGCTCGATTGAGGAGAGCAAATAACTTTATGGAAATATGAAGTTAACAATGTGCTGTTTTCTGGTCGGTAAATAAATCACAATTGGAGCAAAAATAACTTGCATTGTTGATAAGGTTGTTGGGTTGTGAAATTCTACGAGAAAAACAACGGAAAGTAATCACGGCTTATGAACAAGATATATAGTTTCCAACCGTTCTTGTGTTCATAAGTGTGCTCATGCTTGTAAAAGCAGGTACAGCAAAGAAATACACCTATCTTTGCGCTATTCATCTTAACAAATACCGATGCAAAAGTCAATAATTATAGGATCAGACCACGCCGGGTTTGACTTGAAATCAAAAATGATTGAATTGCTCAAATCCTTGGGATATGAGATCAAAGATGCGGGATGTTATTCCTCTGAAAGTACGGACTACCCTGAGTTTGCTCATGGTGTAGCGGAAGGTGTAGCCAGTGAAGAATTTCCTTTAGGCATTTTGATTTGTGGTTCAGCAAATGGGGTGTGCATGACGGCAAATAAGCATCAAAACGTGCGAGCTGGAATTGCTTGGGAGGTAGAATTGGCAACCTTGACCCGTCAACACAACAATGCAAATGTGCTTTGTTTGCCAGCAAGATTCATTTCTGAAGCACTTGCTGGAGATATTGTAAAAGCTTTTATCGAAACTCCTTTTGAAGGAGGTCGTCACGAACGTCGAGTAAATAAGATTGCGCTATGTTAATTGATAGAAAGGGAAGGTTATTGTTCCTCTTTATGCTGCTTTCAAGTGTGGTGTTTGGACAAGAGGCTTTGATGAATAGTTCACAAGATGAACCCGCAACAGATTGGGCAGGATTTTATGCAAATGAAATTAGTGCGGATGAATTGAGAACGCACTTGATGATTCTAGCATCGGATGAATATGAGGGAAGAGAGACGGGAATGCCCGGACAAAAATTGGCGGCTGAGTACATTCAGAATTACTTCAAATCTTTAGGAGTCGAGCCCTGTGTTGATGGAAGCTATTATCAAAGTTTTCCTCTAAAACGTACCGATCAAAGTAAGGCCGCATTAAACATGGATGGTCTGGAATATGACTACATCGAGGATTATTACTTTTTCCCTGGATTCGATGTTGAAACCTTGTCTAGTGAAAGCTTTGTTTTGGCTGGATATGGCATCAATCATGAAGATTGGAACGACTATGAAAACTTGGATGTAAAAGATAAGATTGTACTTGTTCTTCCTGGAGAACCGAAAGACAAAGCGGGCAATTATATCTTGGGGGTAGGTCCTGATCAAAGCAGCGAATGGAGCGGAGATTTTCGAGTAAAGCGAGAAGCAGCCATGAAAGCTGGTGCAAGGGCATTGATTATGGTGAACACCGATTACAATGCATACATCGGAAGAATTAAGAACTTTTTACTCTATCCTCCAATGCGTTTGGATATGGAACGAGAAGAAAGACAAGAGGTGCTACCGGTGCTCTTTTTTCCTTCATCAACGGTAGATGCGCTTTTGAAAAAGAGTAAGCTGAAGTCCATGGAGAAGTGGGAGAAGAAGATGAGAAAGAAGCAAACTTCGATTTCAGGAGAATTGAAGATTGATTTTAGCTTTCGAATGAATGCTGTCAACGAGTCTTTGATGGCAGAAAACGTGCTTTGTTTTATTGAAGGAAGTGATCCCTTATTGAAAAAGGAAATCGTGGTGATTACCGCACATTATGACCACGTGGGGATCATCAATGGGGAAATTCACAATGGTGCTGACGATGATGGATCGGGCACAGTTGCTGCCCTTGAAATTGCCCAGTCTTTTGTGATGGCAAAGGAGGGTGGTAAAGGACCGAGAAGATCGGTGCTCGTCATGACCGTTTCCGGTGAAGAAAAAGGATTATTGGGTTCGGAATGGTACGCAGATCATCCTGTTTTTCCTTTAGAGAACACCATCGTTGATTTAAACATTGATATGATCGGTAGAGTAGATCCAGCGCATGAAGCTGATTCAAATTACGTGTATTTGATTGGTTCTGATCGCTTGAGCACCGAGTTACATGAAATCAGTGAAGACTGTAATAGTGAATATACCCAAATTGATTTGGACTACACCTTTAATGCGGAGGACGATCCCAATCGTTTCTATTACCGTTCAGATCACTACAACTTTGCTAAAAACGGTATTCCTTGCATATTCTACTTTTCAGGAGTGCACGAAGACTATCATAAACCTACCGATACCCCAGATAAAATCATGTATGAAAAGACAGCAAACATCGCCCGTTTGATCTTTCACACAGCATGGGTATTGGCCAATCAAGACAAAACCATTGAGGTAGATGTAGTTGGAAAGAACTAATCTACAAGTTCAATTGCTCCTGAATAAATGCGTCAGTGGTTTCTGTGTATCGTTGGTAATAGGCTCCAGTTCCTGGGCCGTAAAATCCAGTATGCACTTTGCAAATTCGCCCTGTTTTGTCAATGTAAATTGATGTAGGATAAGAAATGATGGGGCTAATCATTGGAAAAGCCTTGCTTGCATTCTGCTTGTTTGCTTGTCCGCCAATGTATGCTGGATATTCGATACCCAGATCATTGAGATAGCGCTGAACAATGATGCTTGAGGTTTCAAAATCATCACTTTTTTCGAAAGCTACAGGAATGATTTGTAGTCCTTGATCAGCATATTTTGCATGGAGTTCTTGGTAGTATTTGCTTTCGTCAAGGCAATTCGGGCACCAGGTTCCGAGAACTTGGATGATGCTTACTTTTCCTTGAAAGGCGGTGCTGTCCATTTTCACAAAGTCACCATCGGCAGACATTAAGTTCAATTCAAAAGGAGCACTTGGATCCAAGGCGCGCGTGAGAGAATCAGGATGAGCCAGTTCAAATTGGTCGTTCAATTTTCCGTGCCACGGCTCTTCCCAATGGGTTCCGCTATAGAACAAACCATTGACCAGAGAGTCGTTTCGCATCTCAGCCTCGAAATGAAAGAGATGGGAGCCATCAAAACAAGACAATTGAAGCTGATCATCGATAAAATGACCCGCGAGGTAACGATAGTCACCAGTTTCGGTGAGAAATGTCCCTGTAGCATGCTCATTTAGGCTGAAAAGGGCAAGGGCTGGATATTCATCGTCTGTGTTTGGGCTGAAATGAACTTCAAATTTGCTGACATCTTGTGTGCTAAAATCACTGTGGGCATAATTGCTTTGAGCTACGAAAGGAACGAGGTAATCTGCACCCTTTTGTGTGTTATGCCAGTTTCCTTTGATGCTTGAAGTGTTGGTAAGGACACCGGTGAGATAGGTCTGATAATGGGGGAGTTCGATGTATATACTATCTCCTTGAAGCATTATTGGTGCTTCGATGTTTTCTAGACCGTTGTGTATGGTCATGACGGAATCCTCTCCTAGGGTAATATGGATTGGAATGGTGACATCTTTTACATCAAAATTAAGTAGCCATTCTCCACTTTCGTAAGGGAGGAGTGAGGTAGTTTCTTCGTTAGTTGTAGTGCAGGCCATTGGCAAGGCGAGCAGAAGAAGCAGGTAAAACTTTTTCATGTGGCAATGTAGGGCAATATTAAAAAAGCTCCACCAGGTTTTGGCAGAGCTTTTTGTAAAGTATTGGAAAGACAATCGTTTTATAGATCGAATTTGATTCCTTGTGCAAGTGGCAAAGAATTACCGTAGTTGATGGTGTTGGTTTGTCTGCGCATATAAACTTTCCATGCATCAGATCCAGACTCACGTCCACCACCTGTTTCTTTCTCACCACCAAAGGCACCACCAATCTCAGCACCAGAGGTACCAATATTCACGTTGGCAATTCCACAGTCAGAGCCTTGTGCAGAAAGGAAGAGCTCAGCTTGGCGAACGCTATCAGTCATGATGGCTGATGACAATCCTTGTACCACATCATTTTGCATTGCAATGGCTTCATGAATATCGCTGTATTTCATGAGGTAAAGAATAGGTGCAAAAGTTTCGTGTTGAACGATTTCGTAGTGATTTTCTACTTCAGCGATGGCTGGTTTCACATAGCAACCGCTTTCGTATCCTTCTCCAGTAAGCACACCACCTTCAACCAAGAATTGACCGCCTTCTGCTTTCACAGCGTCAAGAGCTTTTAGGTAGGTATCAACCGCATCTTTGTCGGTAAGTGGACCAACGTGGTTCTTCTCGTCAAGTGGATTACCAATGCGAAGCTGTCCGTAAGCTGCAACCATCGTTTCTTTTACTTTGTCGTAAATGGAATCGTGAATGATGAGACGACGGGTTGAAGTACAACGTTGTCCGCAAGTTCCAACAGCTCCAAATACGAGGGCTGGAACGACCATTTGCAAGTCTGCATTTTCAGTAAGAATTACAGCGTTGTTACCACCCAATTCAAGGAGTGATTTACCCAAACGAGCAGCTACTGTTTGAGCAACGATTTTACCCATGCGGATAGATCCTGTTGCACTAACGAGAGGTACACGTTTATCACTGGTCATCATCTCACCAATTTTGTAATCTCCATTGATGATGCAAGAGAGACCTTCTGGCGCACCAAAGTCTTTGGCTACCATATTGAAGAGGTTTTGACAAGCAATAGAAGTGAGGGGTGTTTTTTCGGAAGGCTTCCATACACAGCTATCACCACATACCCAGGCAAGAGCAGTATTCCAGCACCATACGGCAACGGGGAAGTTGAATGCTGAGATGATTCCAACGATTCCCATTGGGTGGTATTGTTCGTACATGCGGTGATCGGGACGTTCACTGTGCATAGTGAGTCCATGAAGCTGACGAGATAGTCCAACTGCGAATTCACAGATATCAATCATTTCTTGAACTTCACCGAGGCCTTCTTGGTACGATTTTCCCATTTCGTAAGAAACGAGTTGTCCCAGGGGTTCTTTATATTCTCTCAAAATGTCTCCAAAACGACGAACGAGTTCTCCACGTTTCGGCGCAGGTACGGTTCTCCATTCTTTGAAAGCACTTTGGGCTTTTTGAATAACGGCTTCGTACTGTTCTGGCGTTGTTTCACTCACTTGAGCAATTTTTTCACCATTGGTTGGAGAGTAGGAAGTAATAAGGGTAGAGCTATTGTGAAATTCTAGTCCTGTGCTCGTACCAGGATTGCTTTGATGGATTCCCAATTGTTTCAACATATTTTCTACGTTGATGGGCGAAGTGCTTGTTTCCATGGATGTCATTTTAATGAGCCGCAAAGGTACAAATGTTCCTTGGGCTGCTCAAATGCTGATGTGTATTTAAAGCGCTGAGAATCAGTGATTTAAATAAATTAACAGAAATGGGTTGAATTTAGAAGATTTCAATTTTTTAATACCTTGATACTAGCCGGACAACAAAACGGCTTAAAACGGCTTAAAACAATGTTTCACGCTGTGTTCCACGTGGAACATGTTTATCTACCCAGGTAAACCAAAAGAACGGAGATGTCGGATGGTTTGATTCCTGAAATGCGTGAGGCTTGTCCGATGTTTTCAGGTTGGATGCTTTTCAGTTTTTCTTTTGCTTCTGAACCGAGACTTGCGAGTTTGTCGTATTCAAAATCTTTGGGTAGTGGGATGCTGTCAAGTCGGGTAAGCTTTTCAGCCATTTCTTGTTCTTTGCTGATGTAACCCTCATACTTCATTTGGATTTCGCTAAGCTGAAATACTTCGTTGGCGAGTGCTCCAAGTTCCTTGTGTTGATGGTCTAATTCTGGAATATACGTTCGAAGGTCCTCTAGCGTGATATGTGGACGAGTAATTACACTTGAAAGTTTTACTTTTTGTTTGAGACCGGGTGTACCCAGTTTTTCCAAATAGGTGTTGAGCTCTTCTGGAGAGGTGCTGTAGTTTTGAATGAAGTGTTGGGTTTGTTTTACCAGTGCTGTTTTCCTTTCGGTATGTTTTAATCGTTCTTCACTAGCTAAACCAAGTGAATGAGAAAGCGGAGTTAGACGTTGATCGGCGTTGTCTTGGCGGAGAAGAATTCGGTATTCTGCTCGGGAGGTAAACATGCGGTAAGGTTCTTCTGTTCCTTTGGTAATCAAATCATCAATCAAGACTCCGATGTAAGCTTCTGATCGATTTAAAACCAATGGGCCTTTTTCTTGAATTTTGAGATGAGCATTCATCCCAGCCATCAAACCTTGGCATGCTGCTTCTTCGTATCCCGTAGTACCATTAATCTGTCCGGCGAAGTAGAGGTTATCAATGAGCTTTGTCTCTAAAGTGTGCTTCAATTGGGTAGGAGGGAAGTAGTCGTATTCAATGGCATATCCGGGACGGAACATTTTGCAATTCTCAAATCCAGGAATGGTTTTCATGGCCTGCATTTGAATTTCTTCCGGTAAACTGGTGGAGAATCCATTGACATAAATTTCTACTGTGCTGCGGCCTTCAGGTTCAACGAATATTTGGTGTCGTTCGCGATCCGCAAATCGATCGATCTTATCTTCGATGGACGGACAATATCTCGGTCCCTTTCCACGAATTCTTCCATTGAACATGGGTGAGCGATCAAAGCCTTCTCGCAGAATATCGTGTACATTTGGATTGGTGTAGGTAATGTGACAAGGCAATTGATTGGTGATGATATGACTGGAGAAATAGGAGAATTTCTCGGGTTGTTCATCGCCAGGCTGTGCTTCCATTTTGCTGTAATCAAGTGATCGTCCATCCACTCTTGGGGGCGTTCCGGTCTTCATTCTTCCAGCCTCAAAGCCAAGATCCACGAGTTGTTCTGTGATTCCGTGCGCGGCTTTTTCTCCTGCGCGACCACCACCAAATTGTTTTTCGCCAAGGTGAATCAGCCCGTTGAGAAAGGTTCCATTGGTAAGTACAACTGATGTTGAACGAATTTCTTGTCCCATACTGGTGCGAACCCCAACACATTTTTGACCTTCGATGAGAAGTCCAGTCACCATATCTTGCCAAAAATCAACACCTGGAGTTTGCTCTAGGCGATAGCGCCAATCATTGGCAAAAACCATACGATCGTTCTGTGTACGCGGACTCCACATCGCAGGACCTTTGCTTTTATTGAGCATGCGGAATTGAATTGCTGAGGTATCAGAAACGAGTCCGGAATAACCTCCCAACGCATCAATTTCTCGAACAATTTGTCCTTTAGCAATGCCGCCCATTGCTGGGTTGCACGACATTTGGCCAATGGTGTTCATGTTCATGGTAACCATCAGTACGGAAGAGCCCATGTTGGCAGCAGCGGCAGCAGCTTCGTTTCCTGCATGTCCGGCACCAACGACGATAAGGTCATATTTTGGTAGCATAGAAAAAGTGTTCCACGTGAAACAATGTGATTAAAATTCCCGCAAAATTAGGGATTTTTCCTCCTGAGAACGCATCTCTTCAGCCTCTTGCGGTGATTTGTCCTTGAAACCGAGTAAATGAAGTATGCCGTGAATCATGACGCGGTGGAGCTCGTCTTTCATGCTTGATTTGAGCTCTTTTGCGTTTTCTTTAACACGGTCGATGGAGATAAAAAGGTCGCCCGAACAAATCGAACCCGTGCAATAATCAAAGGTGATGATGTCCGTGAGGGTGTTGTGTTGGAGGTAGTCTACATTCATTTTGTACAGGAAGTCGTCTGAACAAAATATGTAGTTCACTTCACCCAAAGATTTGTTGTGAACTTGCACGATCTGATCAATCCAAGAACGAACTTTTTTACGGTCCTTCAAGGAAAAATTATGGTCTTCGGTGAAGAAGTGAATCAATGGGATAGGCTTAAGCAGAGAGTGCGTCAAACTCGAGGGATACGATGGTCCCATCTTCAAGAAATTCGCACCGATCTGCCAAGTTCTTCATCAGGAAAACACCACGACCATTCGGCTTTTCGATGTTCTCGGGAGCAGTGGGATCGGGTAGGTTGCTGTAGTCGAAACCTGGTCCCTCATCTTGGATGGTGAATTTTAGAACCTGTCCTTCGTGAGAAACGGACAAACGCACTTGTTTTTCTTCTTCCAATTTGTTTCCGTGAACAATGGCATTATTCACAGCTTCAGTGAGCGCGATCAGGATGTTTCCGTAGAAGTCTTCCTTGATCGAGTGCTGTTCACACAGCTCATCTACCAAGTTTTCTACAAGGGCAATGTTTGCTGTGGTAGAAGAGAAGGTAAGTACCTTTTCGGTGTCGGGCATGATCATAGGTTTGACGAGATTTTAACGCTCTAAATTATTAAAATATTCATTCACTTTTCCTCGATAGTAAGGTTTTAGTGAAGGAGGGACGGTTTTAAGCATTTCCAGCTCCCGTTGTTTCTTCAATTGGTACTCACTATAACGCATCGGAACACTCTGTAAATTTTGATCTCCAGACTCCGATTTGCGCTTATCATCTTCTCCACGGGTGCGTTCAGCTTCTTCGGCTTTCAATAGGCGAACAAGAATGTCTTGCTGACGCATGAGAGTTTCGGGAGAGATGTTCTGGTTTACGATGTCTCGCTCAATCTGTTCCATTTCTTCAGCAATTTTTTGGAGTTCGTTGCCGTTTCCGCTGCCGTCTTTGTTCAGTTCTTGCCCCATTTTCTGAAGCATTTGGCGAATGGCGGCTTGTTTAGCGGCTTGCTGAGCCAACTCCTTGCTCATGCCCTGTTGTCCTTTCGACTCTCCTTTATTGGCATCTTTACCCATCTTTTTCTTCAAGGCATCGAGTTGTTTACTCAAACCTTGCTGCATTTTTTTGATATCACCAGCGCTTGGCTTTGGAGCGCCGTTTCCACCGGGCTTTTCGCAATTTCCCTTTCCGGGCTTTTTGCAGGACATCTGTTGTTGCATCTGCTGAAGTGCTTCATCGAGAAGCAAGGCCAAGTTGTTGAAACTGGTCATCACATACTGCTGATTGCTAAGGACTTCTGGTGTCTTTCGATCGGCAATACCATCCAATGCTTTTTGCATGTGGTCGTTCACCAAGCCAATTTCTCTATTCACCATGGCCTGAATTTGAACCACCCGCTTGCTCAATGCAAAAAGGGAATCTTCAACCATCTTGGCGTCAGTCTTCAATTTTCGTTGCACTTGACCGTAGTCGATGTATTTAGGATCATTTTTATCAATGGCTTGTAGATCGGCCATGAGCTGCTCCTCGTCAAAAGAAAGGGTGATGATGTTCTCCAAAAGCGCACGTAAGGCTTCCATATCCTCTTCCTGACTCTCCTGTTCTTGCTGATCCATGGCCATTTCCATTTGCTGGGCCATTTGCTCCATTTTCTCAGCTGCATCTTGCTGTGACTCGCTTGCCTTGCTCTTTTTGCCTTTATCGAGCTGTTCAGAGCTTTTTTCCATGTCTTCTTTGATGGATTCTTGCTCTTCCTTGGTATCGGGCATTGCATTTGGATCTTCGAGTTCCTCGTTCATTTTCTCCAGCTCCTCCAATTCTTCCTTCAGCTCTTCGAATTCTTTGTTCAATTCGTCCTGTTCCTTTTTGAGTTCCTCACTATCCTTTTCTCCTTTTTCACTCTCTTTGGCCAGTTCTTCTTGCTTTTCAGCCAATTCTTTCATCTTTTCAATGGTGTTCTCCATTTTCATGTCAAACTCCAGTTGTTTGAATTGCTCTAGGGCACGATCCAGCTCTTGTTCAAGGTCTTGGTTGTCCATGTTCATTTGCTCTAATTGCTCCTGAATCTCGTCCTTGTTCATTTCCTCCATGAGCTTCTCCAATTCCTTGAAAAGCTCTTTCATTTCGTCAGACATCACCTCATCAAACAGTTTTTGGAGTTGTTCCTGCTTTTGCTTGATTTCTTCGTTCTGTTGCTGCATTTGAGAATTTTGCTCGTCTTTTTGCTTGTTCTCTTTCTGCAATTCCTCCACCTGCTGCTGAAGTTTTTCTTGAGCTTTAAGAAGGTCTTTTAGTTTTTTCTTCTCTTCCCAGCCCATTTCTTTTTTGTCCAAAAGATCTTTTCTCAAGTCCTCCATTTCTTTTTGAAGTTCTTGTGCGTCATCAATGCTCTTTTCAATTTTGTCCTTGATGTCTTCGTTCTTTTGCTCTTGAGCCGCTTCAAGTTCTTCTTCGGTAGGGGCTTTGAACTGCTGAATTTTGGTTCTCGTGCTTTTTGAACCGTTGATTCCATCGTTGTCCCAAACCTCAAAGTAGTACGACAATTCAGCTCCGGGCTCTATGCCCAAAGCGTCCAGTTCCCAATGGTGGAAGAATTGTCCTGAACTCGATTTCGGAACCTCCAAGTCAACCACCTTGGTATTTCCTTCTTTCTCGGTGTATTTGAATTGCAGTCGTTTAAACCCATAGTCATCCTTCACCTCACCAGTAAAAAACAAATCGGTATAGCTTAAACTATCTCGTTCCTCTTGAACGGAAATGCTCGGGTGCAAATCTGGAATGACGTTGATCGTGTAGGTCATGGAATCTCGTGATCGCATGAACTGGTTCTCAGTGTGAAGTGTGTAAGCCGTATTTTTGAGGGCCTTGAATTGGTGGGTAAAGTGATTTTCTCTTCGTGGTAAATCAAGTTTTTCGTTCGAGATCTTCATCTCTACACTTTCGGTGTTCAAGGTTTCGAAATCCCAGAAAATGGTGGTTCCTTCAGGTACATTCAGGTCTCCAAAATTGTTCAACTCTTCGTCTTCAACGCCCAAGTAGGCAGGGTAGTCAAGAGCTACTAAAAAATTGATTAACAATGGTTTGGATAGTTTTCGAAGGGTGTATTCTTCAGAATAAAAGCCATTTCCATAAATGCGGAAAGGGGTGTCTTTCTGTACATTTCTGAACACATATTCGAACTTGGTTTTCCCTTCACTTCGAAATGGAAACCGCGTACCCTTCACTTCAATAAATAGTTGGTTTGGAATTTCCTCTCCACTCAATTGAACACCAAGGGTAAAGTCTTCTTTTTCTGGAGTTTCTAGTTCTTCGTTGAGTACTTTTATCTGGTAAGGAGCTACGGGAATAATTTCCTTGCTGTGATTGATGAGGCGGTCGGTACTTTCGGTGACTGTTTTCGGCGCAATGAAAAAGAGAAGCAGGAATATCGCAAGGGGAGGAAGAACGTATTTGAGGTACTTCTTGTTTTCACCAAATTGAACCGCTGAAGAAAACGGAACTGGGCTTAATTCCGCTGTTTTTTGGGCAATACTGGCTTCGAGGAGTTCATCGCTGGCCGAGTTGTTTGCCATTTTTTTAAGCTGAAGGGTATTCAACAACTTGTCTTTTACATCGGGAAAGTGGTTTCCAACGATGCTTGAAGCTTGTTCGTAAGAAATTACTCTACCTAAGCGAAGTAATTTACTGAGTGGAAGAAACAGCCATTTGGCTAGAACCGCCAAACTACAAAGCACAAAAGACCAGAAAAGCAGGGTACGCACTCCTGTTCCAAAACGACCCAAAGACTCAAGTACCGTTACCAAGAGAAAGAATGCTACGATCAATCCAAGGCTATACAAAGCGCCTTTGAGCATTTGGTTCTTGTAGTACTTTCGAATGAATTCGTCCAGCTTTTTTACCAGACCCTCGTATCCTCCCATGCCTTAAAAATTAAAGCGGCAACGTCACCGTTTGTTCAAATTTACGGAAAACGTCACCGCTTTCAATACGGGCCCAAAATCTCACTTTGGGTTTTACGAATATTTAACGCCTATTTTACGAGGAACTGTGTACGCGCCGCTTTGCCTGATTCGTTCACTGCCGTAAGCACGTAGAGCCCTGGAGCCCATTGGTTCACACTTATTTTATGTTTCGAATTTTGAGTGTTGAATCTCGAAATGTTCCGACCGAGTTGATCGACGATAACAATGTCCCATCGACCAGAAAAAGGAAGTTCGAAATTGAGTTCATCTTGCGCCGGCTGAGGATAGATCAATACCTCCTGAAAAGTAAGCTCTGACGTCCCTTCACCCGATTCCACCGTGAGGACAGGCGAGTTGACTACACATCCGTAAGTAGTGGTGATTTCGAGGCTGTAGTTACCGGGTTCTGCATTCAGCAAAGTGCTTTCATTCTCTCCATCCAAGAGCAAACCGTTGTAGAACCAGGCATAGGTATCGTAATTTCCGCCAGCTTCAATGCTTTGAGTAAGTTCGTCGTATTCCAAAATCACTTCTGGACAAACGACAACACTATCGGCCCAAGCAGCGCAACCGAAGACATTGCTTGCATACAGGGAATAAACACCAGGAAACTCAATAAGCAATGAGTCGTTGAACTGATTTTGGAGGGTATCTCCATTCAAGAACCAAGAGAATGAGTTCAGGTTTTCGCCCGTTGCAACGAGGTATTCGTTAATGGTTCCGCCTTGAATGATTGGGGCGGGGTTAGGGAACACACTCAACACTTCTTCATCTGAAAACGATGCGCTCGTTTGAAGCTCAATGCTCAATGTTCCAGAGGTTCCGCCTGCACTGATCACAAGATTGCCTTCACTTACTTGGAAACTGCTTTGTCCCAAGGCATCATCGTCGGTAATGGTTCCGTCCGAATCCCAGTACTGAATGGTGTAGGTTCCAGGTTCAAGAGGAAGGTTCAAATCAGACCAAGAACCTGTTTCCACATTGTCCAATATTGGAGAGGAGAAAACATCCACCCCATTAAAATCAGTAATAACGAAGTAGGGATCGGGGTTGAGGAGTCCAAAGCCATCGTCCAAATCTCCACCCCAACCAGAACCAAGTTGCAAAATGCTGGCGCCGGTTAAGACATAGTTTTGAACAGTAGTGTTTAGGCTGATGGTGTAATCTCCCGGCTCGTCATAATTCACGGTTGAAGGAAAAGGTACGGAAGAAGTATTTCCATTTCCGAAATCCCAAGCATAGGAAATCAAGCCACCCTCAGTAATTAATGCTTCTGGGTTTACGCTTAGCGATCCACAGGCTGCAAATTGATCTACGGTAAAAGAAGCGTTTCCTCCTTCGCCTTGAAGAACGGTTAAGGGCAAGGAAAAGCTTTGATCCAAGGCCTGTTCAAACCCAAAAGCAACAGCGATTACATTTACGGTAATCAGCACGTCATATTGACCTGCCAGTAAGGGTGTTCCGCAAAGACTGGCACATCCATATTCATCACCTTGAGATGGGTAATACGTATTGTTGTCGCTGCTCAAAGAAATGTCCATCCCAAAAGGCAAGCCAATGATTCCGGTAACCTCAACTTCTTCCAAAGTTGCTTCAATACCTGAATCGGGATCAATAACTTGTGCAGGAAGAAAGAAGGTGATGGTGGTTTGATAAGCTTCACCACTGGTGGCGTCTGGAAGAACAGCAGGACAGATGGTTGGAAAAAGGTCTTCGGTGGTGCACGAGAAGTCGGGGGTACAATCTGGGCACTGCGCCACAAGGAGCAAAGAGCTCACCATGAGGAGCATAGTTAAGGTTAAGGTTTTCATTATGGTTGATTTTTTAGCGGTGATAAGTTAGGAATATTGATGTAATCTTGTACCTCAGAAATTAACTTAACCTTAATTTAGGGCGAGAAAAACGACCGTAACTTCGCAGACCCAATAAAAACAGCATATCATGAAATTTTTTCTACCCTTTTTCTTGCTCTTTTTGCTGAGCACAAATGCATTTGCACAGATCAGGATTACTTCCATCGACCCTGAGAATAACACGATGGTTATTTCAAATTATGCAGACCAGAGCATTGATTTGTCCAACTACCGCCTTTGCAGCCTCTTTGAGTACGACGCTTTAAATGCAAGCACAGTAACTGTAATTAATGGCAGTTTGAATGTTGAAGCCAATGGAGAACTCGAGATTTCTTGGGACGCTTCTACTGGATTTACCAATGCTTCAGACATGGGGTTGTATTTGCCTACTGGTTCTTTTGGAGTAGCTTCAAGCATGGTTGACTTTGTTCAATGGGGCGCTGGAGGTTTAGGACGAGAAAATGTAGCGGTGAGTGCTGGGTTTTGGTCTGCTGGAGATTTCCTCACGGGAACGGGTCCGTTTGATTTTTCAGGAACAGAAGATCAATTTGGAATTGAATTTTGGGGAGAGCAGAGCGGAGACCTTGATGTAGTCATCAATGAAGTGGATGTGGATCAAGCCGGAGGAGACAACATGGAGTTTGTAGAGCTCTTCGGAACACCAAACACTCCCTTGGATGGAATGTCTTTGATCCTTGTTAATGGAAACGATGATCTTTCTTACGATGCTTTTGATCTTGATGGAGTTAGTTTGAACGAAGATGGATTTGCTTTGATTGGAAATAGCGCACTTGGAGCGGTTGATTTTGTTTTGCCCAACGGAGTTTTGCAGAACGGTCCGGATGCAGTTGTGCTCATTTTTGGAGATGCCGCAGATTATCCAAACGATACGCCAGTTTTGGAAGAAGACATCATCGATGCTTTGGTTTATGTGACCAATGACACGGCAACGGAAACTTTATTGATGCTTTTGAATGAAGGTCAAGAAGCGGTAGACGAATCTGGAAATGGTCCTTCTTCTGTGAATTCGATGTCGCGCATTCCCGATGGAGGAACACCGCGAAACACTGACACCTACCAAATGCAACCACCAACCCCAGGGGTAAGCAATGTTTTGCTTTGCGACGGTGGAGCTTTGTTTATTGAAGGAGGAACAGAAACTGCGATTGAGGTTTGTGTTGATGAAGCTACAGCAGTTGTTGCTTTTGAATTTACCTCTGCCGTTCCGGAAGCAGATTATCTTTATGTGCTTACCACGATCGATGATGAGATCATTGAAGTAGTTCAAGGAGCGGATGAATATGATTTTGCGGGAAGTCCTTCAGGAGTTTGCAACGTTCATCGCATCTCTTATTCAGGAAACTTGGATCTGAGCGGAGCAGTAGAAGGAGCTGATTTGGCCCTCATTACTGCCGACGAATGCCTTTCTGTTTCGAACGGATTTATTGAGGTGACGAAAACAGATTGCACCATTCCAACTTGCGACCCAGGAAGCATTGAGTTGGAAGACGGACTCATCGACGGAGCCATTTGTGTGGATGGAGAAAACACAACATTGAACTTCGTACATGTTCCTACCGAATTAGACTTCGAAGAGTTGTTTGTGATTACTACTGAAGACGATGAAATCATTGCAAGTACCGATGAGCCTTTTTATGACTTCTTCGGTTTTGCTCCAGGTTTTTGCAGAGTATATGCCCTCACTTACCAAGGAAATTTGGACGAAGCGAGCACCGCAGAAGGTGAATTGGTGAGTAACATCAGCGCGAGCATTTGCGCCAGCTTAAGCAGCAACTTTTTAACCATTCAAAAATTGGAATGCCCAACAGATGGAGCTTGCACAGAAGTCTTCTTCTCAGAGTACATCGAAGGAACAGGACAAAACAAAGCATTGGAAATTTACAACCCCACCCCTTTTCCTGTAGACTTGAGCAACTATACCATTTCTGTTTTTAACAATGGATCCGCGACTCCAACCAACCAGTTGGCTTTAAGTGGAGAATTGGTTCCCGGGGAAGTAGTGGTCATTGGAAACACGGAAGCAAGTACCTTTATCCAAGTAGAAACCGATATTTTCTCTGTAGTAAGTTGGTATTCTGGAAACGATGCGATCGTACTTTACAATGACGGTGTTGCAATTGATATTTTAGGAGTAATTGGTGAGGATCCGGGCTTAGCTTGGACTGTGAATGGTGTTCCCGACGCTATGGAGCAAAACACCTTGGTAAGAAACCCTTTGATTACAGCAGGTGAAACCGACTGGTCTTTGGGTCAAAATCAATGGACTGTGTATGGTGTGAACAACTTTGATTTCCTTGGTTTTCACACCATGGTACCCTGTAACTTCAATGAAGAACCAAGCATCTCCTTCACCAGTGAAAACGAGAACGTCATTGAAGGAAATTTTGTAGAAGTTGCCGTGTCCATTAACTTTCCTGCAAGTGATATTATTGCGAATGTGAACTACCTCGGAGGAACTGCAACTGTTGATAGTGACTTCACGTCCATCTTCCCACTAGAATTGAATTTCCCTGAAGGCGATTTCGGTTTGCAAACCTTTACTGTTCAAACCTTGGACGATGAGGAGGTGGAAGAAGACGAAACCATCGAATTGGAGTTGGTCGCGGTTACCGAAGGAGTTCAAGTGAGTTTAGGAGTGATGACCATTACCATTCTGGCCAGTGACCAAGAAATCCCAGTGTTGCCTATTGGCGACGTAAACCAAGAGGAAGCTGATGGGACGGCCCTTTCCCTCGATTTGGAATGCGAATTGAGAGGTGTGGTTCACGGAGTGAACATGGGTGCAACGGGAACTCAGTTTACCCTCATTGACAATACTGGTGGGATTGGGATGTTCAATGCCACAAATGATTTTGGATATCCAGTTAATGAAGGAGATTCCATCCATGCTATTGGTGTCATTGAACAGTTTAACGGACTTACCCAATTGTTAGTGGACACACTGATCTTTCAATCTTCAGGGTCAGAATTGATGGAGCCAATGCTCATTGCTACCTTGGATGAAAGCACGGAGTCTCAAATGGTGAGAATGAATTGTGTTCGTTTGTTGGATCCTAGCCAGTGGACAAATCAAGCACCGGGCTTTAATGTGGACATCAGTGACGGATTGAATACCCTTACTATGCGAATCGATGCTCAAGTTGACCTTTTTGGAACGGAAGCTCCGGAAGGGAAATTCTCTGTGATTGGAATTGGGGGCCAGTTTGACACCAGCGCACCCTTTGACCAAGGCTATCAGCTATTACCTCGTTACAGCGCAGATATTTTTGACAATCTTGTTGCCAGTTTTGATGCGCCAGATGAGTGGAACATCTTGGACGGGGCTGTGAGCTTCAACAGTGAGAGCACCGGAGCATTTTTACACGATTGGGATTTTGGAGATGATACCAATTCCGCGGAAGTGAATCCACAGCACGTTTATGACGAGTTGGGTGTTTACACCGTAAATTTGACCGTATTCTCTGAAGACGGATTGTGCAACCACAGCACCTTGCAACAGGTGAATGTGGTCATCGTGGATATCCAAGAAGAAGCACTCGAACTCATTGAGTTATTCCCTAACCCAGCGAACAGCATTGTTCACATCACAGGCTTGATGGCAGGAGCTGAACTGGAGCTTCGAGGTGCTGACGGAAGACAAATTGCAAGACACCAAGTGACCAGCGATACCTTCCAGTTGAACGTGGATACCTTGAGTTCTGGAGTTTATCTCTTGACTGTAAATCAAGGACAAAACAGCAGAACACTTCGCTTGATGGTGCGATAAGTTGAGAAAAAAATAAAGATTGGAAAGAGCAGCAGATGAGGATCTGTTGCTCTTTTGATTTTGAGCGTGATTTTAACAGCTTTTCCAAACTTAAAATGATGTAGTTTTACCACGATTAAAGCACTATGAGAAAGATATTTAGCTACATGTTGAACGGACTCATCATCAGTCTTCCGCTGGTGGTTTTGGTCTATGTATTTGTTCAGCTGTTTGTATTTCTAGATCGATTGATTCCCATCGATGAGAAAACACCGGGTTTGGGCATTTTGGCACTCATACTTGTCTTGGTGGCCATTGGGTTTTTGGGAAATACGCTCATTGCCGATCCTATCCGACAAGCTTTTGCTCGTTTCCTGAAGCGTTTTCCACTTTTGAAAACCATCTATTCAGCGATTTCCGACCTCATGAGCGCATTTGTGGGGAAGAAGAAGAGTTTTAAAAAAGCCGTTCTGGTTGATTTTTCAATGAACGACGGCATGCAGAAAATCGGTTTCATCACCGACGAGGAATTGGCCGTTTTGAATGGAGAATTTGAAAACAAAGTGGCCGTGTATTTCCCTCATGCATACAGCTATACTGGAGATCTTTTTCTGGTTGATAAGAGCAAGGTACACCCTATTGACACTCCTCCTTCCGACGTGATGAAGTACATCATTAGTGGCGGTGTTTCTGAAACGACATCGAGCAATGATCAAGTATAAGAACCTGCTGCTCCTTCACCTGATTGTGTTCATTTTTGGGTTTACAGGTATTTTGGGAGAGCTCATTAGCCTGCCAGCCGTGCGCTTGGTGTTCTTTCGTTGTTCCATTGCAGCTATTGTATTGTTCGTTTTTGCTTTACTGACGAAAAAATTCAAGCGCTTTGACCTGAAAACAAGCCTCAAAATGCTCGGAATAGGCGTAATCACTGCCATTCATTGGATTTTGTTTTTCGCCGCTATCAAAATCAGTACCGTGTCCGTTGCTGTTTCCATCATGGCCAGCACCGCACTTTGGGTGGCACTTTTTGAACCCATGGTGTCCAAACGAAAAATACTGACCTCTGAGATTGTTTTGGGACTAATGGTGATTGTAGGATTAATGATCATCTTCAGCTTTGAAACCACGTACCTTCTCGGCCTCAGTATTGCCTTATTGTCTGCCATGTTTGCCGCAGTTTTCAGCACGCTTAACGCCCAAATGGTGAAGAAGATCGACAGTGTTAACCTCGGGCTCTATGAAATGTTTGCTGCCAGCGTAGCGGTAGGGGTGTACCTCTTAATGAGCGGAGGAATTGAATTTGAAATGTCTGAGTCTGATTTCTATTGGCTGCTCGTTTTGGCCATTGTTGCTACTGCATTCGCCTTTGTGATCAGTATTGAGGTGATGAAAGAGTTGAGTCCGTTCACAGTAAGCTTAACCATTAACCTTGAACCTATTTACACCATTCTTCTGGCCCTCTTGATTTTTGGGAGCGAAGAAAAAATGACTTGGGGATTTTACCTCGGAACTTCCATTCTGATTTTAGCGATATTTATAGACACGCTGACGAGAAGAAGGGCGCGAAAAGCCAAGTCGCGGATGGAAAGTCTTCAGTCCGAATAAAAGAGGGCGGCAGAAATTTCATCACACAAAAGCCAAGCGCTCTCTTTCATTTTCCAGGTACCAAGCTCCACTTCCAACATTTCTCGATGCCATGAAGTAAGATCATCCAGGTTCAAAGTCATGCCTTCACCCAAATGAGGGCCGTATTTCTGATGAAGCGCCGTGGTGTTAATGCCTTCTTTTTTGCGAAGCCCAAGCATGATGCTTTCGTTGAATTCATCTGCTTTACTCAAGACCTCTGAACGGGCGGGTAGTTGGTCTTTTTGAAGGGATTTGATGTAGTTGATGTTGTGGGCGATGTTCCAAGACCGAACGCTGTTTTGAAAAGAGTGAGCTGCCGGACCGATGCCCAAATAGTTCACCCAATTCCAATAATTCCCATTGTGTTTTGAGCGGTAGTTTTTCTTCGCAAAATTGGATATTTCGTAATGTTCGAAGCCCATCTCTTTTGCCCAAGAACAAAGGTGTCGGTATTGCTCTTCTACCTTTTCATCTTTCGCAGGCTGAAGCATTCCTTTTTTTACTTGATGATGAAGAGCTGTTTTTTCTTCAACAGTGAGGATGTAGGCAGAGAAATGCTGCACATTCATGCGTGCTGCAATGGCGAGTTCATTTTTCCATTCGTCGAGGGAACTGTCGGGCAAAGCGTAGATGAGATCGATGGAAATATTATCAAAACCAAGACCTTGAGCGCGCTGCACACATTCCAGGGCTTCTTCAGCGTTGTGGGCGCGGTTCATCCATTGCAATCGGTGGTCTTGAAAACTTTGTAGACCAACGCTCAGTCGATTAATTCCCAACTTTTTCCACCCGATGAGGTTTTCGCTGCTCATGTCGTCCGGGTTGGCCTCCAAGGTAACTTCCGCCTGTTCCGAAATCCTAAGCAAATGTCGCGTCGCACTGAGAAGTTTTTCCAAGTTGGAAATGCTTAAAATCGAAGGGCTTCCTCCGCCAAAATAGACCGTTTCGAAGAGCTCCCCATCCCAACCTTTCGCTCGGATTTCGATTTCTTTCACCATCGCCTCCACCAGATCGTCTTCGTTCTTACGATTGGTACTGAAGTGAAAATCACAATAGGTACAAGCCTGTTTACAAAAGGGGATGTGGAGGTAAATACCGGCCATGTTCTAGTCTTCTAAGTAGTAAAGAAGTTCTTGGTTTTCCTCTTTTTCCTTCAGCTCAGAAATTCGAGTTTTTAGCTTTTTAGCTTCGAGTTCAAGACGATCTTTGAGGGCAATGTCTTCGATCATTTCTGCTTCCGTTAAAAGACGTTCCTGCGTGCTTTGAAGGGCATTGAAGCCAAGGTACCTGTTCCACCATTCTTCTCCTTCCACAGCCATTTTTTCGAAGATTGGTGCGTGCTTCAATTGGGTTTGAACATCTTCCATTTCCAGCTCGAGAAGTAAAAGCGAGCCAATGTCATATTGATCTTCATTTTCGACTTTGTCCAAGAGGGCTATGGTGTAATGAATGCCTTCATCCGGGTTGTTGGTGTAATACACCCATGCAATGCTGCTTTGCAAGTCTACATTGTCTTCATTTTCGAACTTTTTCGCATGGGTCGCAGCCTCAGTGGGAGAAATGATCTGAAGTGCGGTTAAAGCCGATGATAGCACCATATAGCTCCTCTCGTTGTTCAAGAGTCCTTTCAATAGCTCTGCGGCTCGTGTGTTATCGAGTTCATAAGGAAGCAGAGCAATGGCTTCACTTCGAAGTGTGGTGTTTTTATCAGAAAGGGCAATTTGCTCCAGAAGGAGTCGGTTTTGTGGGTTGAACTGGTCGCCCAGCAATAATGCGGCAAATGCAATGTACCAGTGTTCATCGTCCAGTGTTTTGCTCAACATGTTTTGAAATTCCAGATCCATGGAGGAAATGTCTCCTTGATCCATGCGGGTTCGAATGGCATCTAGAGCATCCAATCGGCGAAGGAAAGCAGGGGATGTTTCGGCTTGGTGGTACCACCACTCCTTAGGTTTGCTTTCTTCCAGCTCCCATAAAATAGCTCCCTTTGGATCTATTTCGGCGTAGAGAAATTCACCAAGATCTGCTGCGCTTTGGCTAGCGTCGAACAACGGATAGTTGAACAGTTCTTCCTGATTTTGAACAAGTATGGGAAGGGTTTTTTCACCCTTTTCGAAATACAGTCGAACTTGACTTTGGATTTCGAACAAGTCCATGTTTTCCAAAGAGGATTGCTGACCCACAGCCAACTGCAGGGTATCTTCAGCCACAAAATAGGAAATCTTCACCTTGGGGTGTCCCGCCCGAAAGAACCACTGGTCAAAGAAATTGGTAAGGTCCAAACCGCTCACCTCTTCCATGGCAAGACGAAGCAAGTTGGTTTCTACTTCTTGAAATTCGTTTCGTTTAAGGTACAAGCTCATTCCTTCGAAAAAGGCACTGTCTCCCAAATTGGATCGAAGCATGTGAAGAACATGGCCGCCCTTGTTGTAGCTGTGAGCGTCAAACATGTCGTCGGGATCAGCATAGTCGAAACGCACGATGGGCACCTGCTTGTATTCCGCTTCGTTGAAATAGCCTTCTGCGGCATCCCACAAGTGATAATCAGCAGCAGCTCTGCCGTATTTGTGTTCCTCCCAGAGGTATTCCCCATAGGTAGCAAACGACTCGTTCATTGCCAAGTGCGACCAACTTTCGCAGGTGATGACATCCCCAAACCAATGGTGAAAGAGTTCGTGTGCAATCACTTCTTCATAATCACCATCCAGCATTTCACGGTCGGTTTGCTGCATGAAATCACCAAAAATAACAGCCGAAGTGTTCTCCATTGCTCCAGAAACGTAATCCCTCACCACCACTTGGGCATATTTGTCCCAAGGGAATTCATAGTCGAGCAGTTCAGAGTAAAAGCTCATCATTTCGGGGGTGTTTCCGAAGGTTTTGAAGGCGTAATCTCCGTATTCACGCTCCA
The DNA here is from genome assembly GCA_938085105.1 of uncultured Flavobacteriales bacterium. GTDB lineage: Bacteria > Bacteroidota > Bacteroidia > Flavobacteriales_D > Sanyastnellaceae > CALKGK01. The sequence continues at coordinate 22,725 of CALKGK010000021.1, read as the reverse complement.
CGTAGTAGTGAACGGGAACAATTCTTCCGCTCGGACTCTCCCAATTGCTCACCGCCCGAATGAAGTCACCCACAGCCAACATGGCGAGGTAGGGTGCGTGGCTGAGGTCTTGTTTCCAGTAATCGGTACGTGTGCCGTCATCCAAGTAGTTGCTGTAAACCAAGGTTCCGTTGGAAAGGCTTTGGTACTCCTCTTCCACGTTGATGTAAATTTCTTGGGTCATCCGTTCGTTGGGCTGGTCAATCGTGGGGAACCAACAAGAGCTGCTTTCCGTTTCTCCCTGGGTCCACAATTGTGTGGGCTTGTTCACTTCCGTGCTATCTGGATTGATGAAATACAAACCACGATTGTCTGTAATGGCCGAGCCGTTTTTTGATTGAACGGAATCGGGTTGGGCCAAGTAATCGACTACCAGGGTGTATTCTTCCCAGCGGGAGTAGGTTCGATCAAGCGAAATTTCAAGGTGAAGCCCGGTATTTTTAAAGTTCAAAGGAAGAAGAGTACTGTCTGTTTTCAAAGAAACCGAGTTGATTTTCATTGCCTTGGCGTCGAGAACAAGCTCATTCGAAGGATAGAAATAAGGTTTAAGACGAAGCTCTGCTTTTCCTTTCAAGGTGCGGTTTTTCCAGATGGGTTTGATGTCCAAACGGGTATGGATGAGGTCGTGAACCATGGCTTCAGTTCGGCGCTCATAGGTTGCTTCCGGGGCAACCTCAACTTCGGGCAGAAGCACGATGTTTTCATCCACCTCATTCGACTTTTGAAGCAAGGAGCAGGCATTAAGTAAGACCGCTAGGAGCAACAGCTGAAAAAATGCTTTCAATTTCATCCTGTAAAAGTACAAGCAATAATGGTTACTTTTGAAACTCTTAATTCAAGAACACATGCAGAAGGTTTCAGTAAATGAAAAAGCAGCAAAAGCTGTTGAATGGTCAGGAGAAAGCTCCATTAAAGTGAATGATGAATCATTGGACCTGCGTGTGACCGTTCTCAAACCGCACCATTTGGAGGTTACTCTTCATCACAAGACCTATCAAGTTGAAGTGCGTGAGGTTGACTCCTTGAAGAAAACCGTTTCTTTTCGAATGGGTGGAAGAAAGTACGAAGTGGCTGTTCAAGACAAGTACGACGAATTGCTAAAACAACTGGGCATGGAGCGCGGTGCTGGAGCTCAGGCCAAAGAACTAAAAGCACCCATGCCTGGAAAGGTATTGAGCTTGGAAGTTGCCTCTGGGGCCAGTGTTGCCGAAGGAGATCCACTTCTGATTTTGGAGGCCATGAAGATGGAAAACGTCATCAAATCTCCTCGAGAAGGTGTAGTACAATCCATCCATGTTACTACCAATCAAGTGGTAGAAAAAAACGAAATCCTCATTTCATTTGAGTAATTGATTCCTTGCTTTATCGTTCTCTATACACAAAAGGCTGTGAATAATAACCTTTAGCGAATGATACAGCCCTTAGTCATTGGCTAACTTTACTTACTGGTATAAGAAGCGCAATGATGAAGCGAACATTTCACGTATTACTGACCCTTGTCAGCCTCACTTTCTCAGGTCTATTGCTTGGTCAAGACTGCAATAGTCCAGAGCAACTCTGTGCAGAAGCAACCAATGAAGCGGAGGTTTTGGATCAGCTCAATCCGCTTGCATTCAATTGCATCAACGCCAATTATTCGCTGTTCTATTCCTTTACAACCAACAATAGCAGTACCAACTCAGAAGGCGTAACGGTAAACATTTCCAACATCGATTGTGTGGGGGCGAATGGAGCTGACCTTGTTTTTGCAACTGTAGTTTCTTTCGACCCAGCCAACCCTTGCAGTGCTGCTTTGTACGGATTGGAAAGTCCTTGCGAGAGCGATACCCTTCAACTTTCACTCGAGACGGGTTTGCTTCAGCCAGAAACCACTTACATGTTGATTTTGGCGACGGATCACGACCCTGCGATTAGCGATTGTCTTTTTGACGTGAGCATAGAAGGCGAGGCGATTGACATCGATGCTTGCTGTGATGCGAACGTAACTTTAGGACAAGAGGCCATATTTACGGTAGAAGGCGGAGATAACAACAATGGTGTTGATTATATCTGGTCTGGAGACTATTTGGACGAGAATACGGGCGATGAAATTAGCGTTTTTCCTGAGGAAACAACCATTTATCAAGTCACGGGAAATGTTGCGGGTTGTGAAGTTACCGACTTCGTGACGGCATTCATTGGTCCGCCAGTATCCATCCCCAATGCCATCACTCCGAACGACGATGGCATCAATGATTTGTGGACCATCAGCGGCATCAATGAATTTGAAGCTGCACATGTTACTGTTTTTGATCGTTGGGGACAGGTAGTATTCAATGACATCGGGTACAATGAACCTTGGGATGGAACAAATCGCGGAAAGTTCTTGCCCACAGGTACTTATTACTACGTAATTGAACTGAATTCCTTGAATGTTAACATCGAGCCTTTGACCGGCTACATTGCCATCATCCACTAATGAGAAAATTCATCACCATAGCGTTTGTTTTGACGGCCATGAGTGCTGGTGCTCAGCAGTTAACCCAGTACTCGCATTACGTACTGAATTATTTTGCCATGAACCCAGCCGTTGCGGGTTCTTCTACTTGTTTGGACATGAAACTGGGCTACCGAGCGCAATGGACCGGCTTGGAAGGCGCACCAAGTTCTGCTTTTGCCAATTTGCACGGGAATTTTGGGAAAAAGAAACATAATTTTCACGGAATTGGCGGACAAGTAGAATCAGACGATGCGGGTCCTTTGAGCTACACCAGCATGGCCATTGCTTATGCCTACCACTTGAAGGTTTCACGAAAATACATGCTGAGCCTTGGTGTTTCAGCCGGATTTTTGCAGTACCGAATTGATGCTGCTGGCTTGGTATTGCCGGACGTACAATTCGGGAACGACCCTGCATTTACTGGAGCGAGTTCTGACTTTGTGCTCCCGATCGTGAATACGGGCTTGTGGTTGTATAACGAAGATCGATTCTACGGATTTGCTATCAGAAATGTGTCCAACAACCAACTCGATGGAATTGGCTTAGAAACCAATATCGTTCCTCACTTTAGTTTCACCCACGGAAGAGCCATTGAAATGAACGATGGATTCATGTTCAAACCGAGTGCTCAGTTGAAGTATGTGGCGAGCTCACGTCTATCAATTGATGCCAACGCCATGATTGATTACAAGAACAAGGTGGAGTTGGGACTTGGTTTCCGATCTGAATCTGGATTGGTGGGATTATTTCGAGTGGATTTATTCAAGTACGTGACCTTAGCCTACGCTTACGACCATTCGCTCTCCCGAATGAGATTAGGTGGAAGACATAGCCACGAAATTGTTTTGGGCATCAAAGCCTGTGCCCTTGGTGAGTCGAGAGCGACCCACTGTGCAGCGTACGACTGATTGACGATTTGTAACCCTTCAGCAAAAGGATCGTATACAAGACTGAAAACTGGAACTTACCAGCCCAATTTGGGCTCTAAACTATAGAATATTGAATCTGTTCTCAAGACAGGTGCTGACAGCACTTACCACCTTACTGCTGACGGCCACTCATGCAGAGGCACAAGATCGATTTTGGATTGGAACCAATGGAAATTGGAACGATACCAACAACTGGTCTGCCACCATGAACGGAGCCGGAGGAGCATCGCTCCCGAATGAATTCACCACAGTTCATTTCGCAAACCAATCTCAAGAAATTAACGTTCATGCAGATCATGCCGTGCAGCTCAATAATTTGCACGCACAAGGCAATGCGCTTCGTTTACATTTTTCAGAAGACCTGATCGTTCATGGAAACTTCCATGCTGAAAACGTGATCGACTTCATTGGAAATGGAGACCTTCACTTTGTCGGAAATGCGGAACACCACATCGAAGTTCAAGATCAAATTGAAGCCAATGTTATTTTGGAAGAAGGGAGCCTCCATTTGGATGAGCAACTTCTATTGTCCAACAACAAAGAGCTTACGATCTTGGGCGAGGCCCTGTTTACCAACGGTAGCCCCGTTCTATTGGGTCAGTTTTCTGTTCCAAATAGCCACTGCTTTTTGGACGTTTATGGAAGTAAGATCGTTGTTCAAGAGGGTGTCTTTATTCATCCTTCAGTTGAGGTAAACCAAAGTGAGCAAACCCTTTGGATTAGCCAAGGTGTAAATCAAAACAACGTTTCAACAGGTCAGTTGACCAGCAGTTTTGAAAACAACCGAACGAATACCTGTGGGACGGGACCAGGGGAAACCCCATTTACGATTGATGCCGTAGTTCTTTCCGACTACAACGGGCAAGATATTAGCTGCAACGGTGCTGAAGATGCTGAAGCCTTCGTAACTGTGAACGGCGGTGTTGGTCCGTTTACCTTTACTTGGATTGGAGCAGACGCAACCGTCTTTACTCAAAACTTTGAAAACCTTGGACCAGGAACCTATACCATTGTGGTGAACGATGTTGGACAAGGGATCAATTGTGTAGATAATGTTCAAATTACTGAACCTTCCCCACTCACCACTTTTGCTTTCACCCAATCTCCTCCTTCGTGTGGAGACGTTTGCGACGGTACCGGAAATCCAATCATTGTTGGAGGTGTACCAGGATATGATTTTAACTGGTCAAGCGGAGAAACCACTTCAACAGCAAGTATGCTTTGCGTTGGAGCAAACAGCTTGACAGTAACGGATTTGAACGGTTGTGTTTTCAACGCGAATTTCACTATTGACTTTGAAGACATTCTCGCCAATGTAGAAATTACCGATGTGCTCTGCTTTGGAGACACCAACGGTGCCGCGGTGAGCAACCCAAGCGGTGGAGATGGCGGACCCTACAATTTCACTTGGTCCACAGATCCATCAACCAACGGATCGATTAACGGTCAAGCAGCAGGAGATATTACCCTCACCATTAGCGACGGAAATGGATGTACGATTGACACCACCTTTACCATTGAATCGCCAGATGAACTGATCATCACGGAAGATTTAATTACCAACGAATCTTGTCCAGATGCTTTTGACGGATCCATTGATGTGAGCATTGCAGGAGGAATTCCTCCATACAATTTTGCTTGGACGGGTCCGGATGCCTTCGCTTCAACCGATGAAGATATTACCGGTCTTGGCGACGGCACCTACACCCTGATTGTTGAAGATGATAATGGATGTACAAGCACATTGAACTTTGATGTTACTGTACCCGACCCCATCTTGATTGATGGCGTAGTGACGGATGCTTCTTGCTTCGGAAACAGCGATGGAAGTATCGATATCACAATCAGTGGTGGAACACCAGATTACACCATTCTTTGGGACAACGGATTGGGCGCAGTAGAAGACCCTACAAACCTCGTAGCCGGAGATTATGAAGTCAGCGTTACCGATGACAATGGCTGTGTTCAAACTCAAGCGTTCACTGTTGGAGAACCCGACGAGTTGCTCATTAACGGAACCGAGAACAACATCTCTTGCAACAATGCCAACGACGGATCCATTGATGTCGACATCTCAGGCGGAACCCCTCCTTACAACACCACCTGGGCCGGACCCGCTTTTGTTTCTTTGGATGAAGATATTTCAGGGCTTGCTGAAGGAAGTTACACCCTCACCGTCATTGACGACATGGGTTGTACGACCCAATTCACGGGGCTGATTGAAAACCCATTGCCTTTGAATCTCGACCTTCAAGCAACACCTATTACCTGTTTTGGAGCGAACGATGGAAGTATCGAAACAAGCGTTACAGAAGGAACGGCGCCCTATAATTTTTCGTGGACAGGCCCGAACGGATTCCTCTCTACTGATGAAGATTTGAACAGTCTTGAGCCAGGAGTTTATGAGCTGGAGGTAACGGATGACGGTGCTTGTGTAGCCAATGGATCCATAGAAATCATCGAGCCTTTCGAAATCCAGGTAGGATCCATCATCACCGATGCTTCCTGCTTCGGGTTTGCGGATGGAGCCATCAACATTTCCATGACCAACGGAACAGAGCCCTATACATTTCTTTGGGCTGATGGGAATGGAACCGACGAAGATCTGAGTGACATTGAAGCCGGAGATTATACCGTGACTGTGACCGACTTTAATGGATGTTCAACAACCGTGAGTTTTACCGTTGACCAGCCAGAAGAATTAGACATTACGGTGAACGTAAGCCAAATTAGCTGTAACAACGCCAACGATGGATCCATTGAGATTGAGATCTCAGGTGGAACAGCGCCTTACAACACACCGTGGACCGGACCAAGTTTTACCTCCAATGACGAAGACATCTTCAACTTGGCGGCAGGAGACTATCAAGTGGAAGTGAGTGATCAAGAGGGATGTTTTGTCTTGGTTGCAGAAACCATCATCAACCCGCTACCCATTAGCATTACCACCGATTTAACTCCAATTACCTGTAACGGGGAAAACGACGGTGCCATCACTACCTTGGTAAGCGATGGAGTGGAACCTTACGTTTACTCTTGGACCGGACCCAACGGGTTTACTTCGTCGGATGTGGATCTTTCATCTCTTGAACCTGGAACGTATATTCTGACCTTAACAGATGATAATTTGTGCGAAGAAACCGCAAGCGTTGTGGTAGACGAACCTGAAGAGTTGATTTTGAGCACAAGCACGATTGACGTAAGCTGCGAAGGATTGCTCGATGGAGAAATTGACCTTACCATTGATGGCGGAACAGCTCCGTACCTGATTTCTTGGACGGGCCCAGACGGGTTTACATCTTCGGATGAAGACCTTACCGCTTTGGCTGCTGGTAGCTATGATGTTTCAGTAGAAGACACGAACGGATGTATTCAATTGTTGAACGTAGTGATTGATGAACCGGCCTTGTTGGAAGTGACCTTGGACACCACACAAATTACTTGTTTTGGTGACGATAACGGCGCTGTTGACATGACCATTGTTGGAGGAACTGCTCCCTACGATGTGCTTTGGACAGGCCCCAATGGATTCAGCGAAACAACAGAAGACATTAGCAACTTACTCGAAGGAGACTATGACCTTGTTGTGAGCGATGCAAACAACTGTGAATTCATCAATACAGTCAGCATTACTGAGCCCGATGAAATTTTGGTAGATATCGATGCTACCGACCCTTCTTGCTTCGGAGCATCGAACGGTAGCATTGAACTGACCATTACTCAGGGAATAGCACCTTTTACGGTCGATTGGGACAATGGAGACAACGGTGAGCTACTCGAAAACCTTCCATCAGGAGATTACATTCCAACCATCACAGACGATTCGGGGTGTGTCATTACTTTGGGAACCATCACCTTGGAAACAGCCCCAGAGATTGTGATCGACCTCCAGGGAACAGACTTGAGTTGCTTTGGATTTGATGATGGAAGTATTGAAACCAACGTGAGCGGTGGAGTTCCTCCATACACTTTCGATTGGATTGGTCCGGATGGATTTATCTCTTCCGATGAAGACCTCACCAACTTGGCTCCAGGAGATTATATTTTGTCGCTCACCGACGATACCGGATGTGAAGGCGATGCCAACATTACCATTGCTGAACCGTTGGAGTTGACCGCAGACCTTGCCGCTTCTACTCAGCTTTGCTTTGGAGAGTTGGGAAGCATTGACGCTAGCATCAGTGGAGGAACCGAGCCTTACACCATCACTTGGACGGGTCCGGATGCTTTTGCATCTGCTTCTGAAGATTTGAGCGACCTCGAAATGGGAACCTATGAAATTACCGTGGAGGACGATAATGCTTGTGTTGTTGTACAGAGCATCGAATTGACAGCACCTGAGGAACTCATTGTTAACACCCTTCCAATCGACCTTGATTGCAGTGGAGACGACAACGGAAGCATTGAAATTGAGGTTTTGGGCGGAACCCCACCCTACTTTATTACCTGGACTTCCGATAACGGATTTAGCTCCTTGAGTGAAGACATTTTTGATCTTGCTGCAGGAACGTATAGTTTGACTGTTGAAGATGACAATGGATGTTTGTTTACCGAAGACATCGTGCTCTTTCAGCCCGAAACATTTGTGCTGCTCAGCGATGTAGTGAGCCCCAACTGTTTTGGTGAAAACACCGGATCCATCGACATTACCTTAACTGGAGGAGACGGAAACTACGACTTCACCTGGACCGGACCGAATGGATTTGGTTCTAGCGCAGAAGACCTGAGTAACCTTGTAGCGGGCGTTTATCAATTGAACGTGACTGATGGTGGAGGATGTGTTTTGGATGAAAGCATTGAATTGCTCGAAACCCCTGAGCTCACCGCGACAAGCGTTGCCAACGACGAGAGCTGCTTCGGAGATGAAAACGGAAGCATCGACGTGGAAGTGAGCGGAGGTTCACCCAACTACACCTACTCTTGGACTGGGCCAAATGGCTTCACAGCCAACACAGAAGATTTGAGCGGATTGGAAGCAGGAACCTATACCCTGACCATTGAAGACATCAACTCTTGTACTACCGAAATTTCAGAAACAATTGCTCCAGGACTAGAAATTACTTTGGACCTCGAGAGCACAAACTCGGCATGTACGCTAGAAACAGGCTCTGTTTTGGTGACCATCAACGGAGGTGCTGCACCTTACGACGTTGTTTGGAGCGATCAAGACTTTAACGTGGTTGGAACTACGGAAGAGGTTTTGAACTTGGGTGCTGGAGTGTACTTCGTTCAGGTAACAGACGACAATGGGTGCTTGGTGATTGACGGAGTGAGCATTTCGGATGCCGATGAAATCACCGTGGACGCTACTTTGAACGACCCTCTGTGTTCAGGAGATTTGAACGGAAGCATCGACATTACACCCAACGGCGGAACGGGAGTTTATACCTTTGAATGGACCGGTCCGAATGGATTTACCTCTTTGGACGAAGACATTGCCGATTTGGAAGAAGGAAGCTATGCTGTTCAGGTGACTGATGATGCGGGATGCATTTCAGCAGAAGTCTTTGATTTGCTCAGCCCAGACCCACTAACAGCCACCGCAACTGGAAACGATATTTCCTGTAACGGCGCTAATGACGGATCAATTGATTTGACCATCAGTGGAGGAATTGCTCCTTTCAACGTGAGCTGGACCGGACCAAATGCTTTTGTTTCTAGCGATGAGGACAATGCAGCATTGGAAGCTGGAACCTACGATGCCATTATTACAGATGCGAACGATTGTACAACAAGCCTTAGCATTACCATTGAAGAAAACGACATTCTTGACCTCATCGTCAATGCGAGCAATGTTACTTGCTTTGGATTGAATGACGGTAGTATTGACCTCTCGGTGAGCGGCGGTTTGGCCCCTTATGTGTTCTTTTGGACGGGTCCTGACGGATTTACTTCAGGGAATGAGGACATCAACAACCTCGTTCCAGGAGAGTACCTTCTCGAATTAAGCGATGCGAGCAACTGTGTTGTAAATGAGACCATCACCATCGAAGAAGGACAAAGCATTGAACTTCAAGAAACCATCACCGATGTGCTTTGTTTTGGAGAACAAACAGGAGCCATTGACCTCGAAGTTATTGGAGGAAATGGAACGGTGAGCTTCTTGTGGACGGGTCCGAACGGATTTACATCTACAGATGAAGACATTAACACCCTTTTTGCTGGAGAATACACTGTGTTTGCTAGTGATGAGGAAAATTGCATCAGCGAATCCACATATACCCTTGGAGAAAGTTCAGAACTCGCCATCGATGCGAACATCTCGAACGTTTCTTGTGACGCCACTGATGACGGATCAATTGAATTGATCATTAGCGGAGGAGCAGCGCCGTACAGCGTGGTTTGGACAGGCCCCGACGCCTTCGCTTCTGCCGATGAAAACATTACAAACCTTGTGGCAGGATCCTATTTTGTGGAAGTTCAAGACAACAATGGATGTACAAGCAGCGCTACTTTTGAAGTGAGTGAAGCCATTGCCATTGAACTCGTTTTGAATGGAACAGGCGTGGTTTGTTTTGAATCCAATGACGGATCCATTGATTTGGAAATTAGCGGCGGATTAGCACCTTTTGATGTTGCATGGACGGGTCCGGATGGATTTGTTTCAAGCGACGAGGATTTGAACGGACTAGCTCCAGGAGAGTACACCGTGATTGTTGCAGATCAACAAGGATGTGAAGCAAGCACTGCGATTACCCTTGTGGAAAGCACGGAAATAATCATTGCACTTAACGAAAGTTCACCCACTTGTTTGAATGCTGACGGCTCACTAGAAGCCCTCGTGAGCGGTGGAAGCGGTGTTTATGTGTTCAACTGGATCGACTTGGATAACGGCGGACTCAGTATTGGAAACGACGCCCTCATCGAAAACTTAGCTGCAGGTGCTTATCAAGTGTTCGTAGAAGATGAAAATGGATGCTCGGCCAATGCACAAATGGTGCTTAACGATGCTAGTGGAACGATAGACTTTGATTTGACTTTGCCGAATTGTTTCGGAGGAGCAGACGGAGCAATCGACATTACCTTGAGTGATGTAGAAGCACCCTTCACCATCGAGTGGGATGGCCCTAACGGCTTCACTTCTGCGGACGAAGACATCAGTGACTTGACAGCAGGAACCTATAGCGTTTTGGTGACCGATGCCTTTGGGTGTTTGTTCGGGGAAATCATTGAATTGGATGATCCAGCGCAGATTGTAATTCAAAGCACGGCCAACAGCCCGAGTTGCGAAGGCCTAAACGATGGAAGTATTGGAGTGAACGTGCAAGGTGGTGTTGAACCGTTCATCTACTCTTGGACCGGCCCAAATGGCTTCTCATCCAACCAAGAAGACATCGATAATCTCGAGCCGGGTTGTTACACCCTCACCGTAGAAGATCAAAACCTGTGCTTGGTGCAACAAGAGATTTGCATCGACCCAGCAACGGCCATTGAAGTGATTGAATCCATCACAAGCGTTGAGTGTAGCACTCCGTTTACAGGAGCGATTGAGCTTGAAGTTTCAGGTGGAGAAGCACCTTATACCTTTATCTGGACCGGTCCGGATGCCTTCTCATCCAATGATGAAGACATCTTCAACCTCAATCCAGGTGAATATGTACTTGAAGTGAGTGATGTCAATGGATGTGCCTTTAACCAAAGCTACACCCTTGAGGAAATTGCCGGAGCAAACTTGACCTTGGATGGCGACTTCACAAACTGTTTTGCAGTTGAAGAAGGAAGCATCGATTTGAGCATTGACGGAGGAGTCGCCCCTTACCTCATCTCTTGGACGGGTCCGAACGGATTCACCTCCAGCGATGAGGACTTGTTCGACCTCGCATCGGGAATCTACGAAGTAAATGTGACCGACGATCAAGGATGTGTATCCACCGAAAGCATCGAGATCATCGAAAACCCAGAGATCCTCATCACCTTGGTTGAAGACGCTCCAAGTTGCCAGAATACAGATGGTAGCCTCGAAGCTCAAGTAAGCGGAGGAACGGCAGATTACAGCTATTTCTGGTATGATTTGGACAACGGAAATACGCTTCTTGGAACTGACGCCCTATTGGAAAACATTGGCGCAGGGAACTATTTCCTAGAAGTATTTGATACAGAAGGATGCCTTGAAAGCGAACTCATTTTCTTGAGCGATGCAGATGGAGACTTGAACATCGATCTTCAAAACTTGAGCTGTTTTGGGGCCATGGACGGAAGCATCGACCTCACCGTAAACGGAGTAAACGAGCCTTTCACCTTGACTTGGACGGGCCCGAACGGATTCACGTCAAGCGATGAAGATCTGGTCAACTTGGAAGCGGGAGAATACGTACTTGAAATTACCGATGCCCTGGGGTGCCTTTTGGGTGAAGTTGTGAATGTAAGCTCCCCAGACGAATTGAGTGCCCTTGCAAGTGTTGGGAATCCATTGTGTAATGGAGATGAAAACGGAACCATTCAGTTGAACATTTCTGGAGGAACCGCGCCATACACCGTAACTTGGACGGGAGCAGATGGTTTTGCCGAAAGCGCAACTAACATTAGCGATCTTCCTTCCGGTTGTTATGACTATGAAGTGGTTGATGCCAACTTCTGCTCCATTGCAGGACAAGTTTGCATTGAAGCACCAGACCTACTGGAATTGAACGCACTGATTACCGACGTGCTCTGCTTTGGTGATAGCACTGGCGTGATTGACGCTGTAGTTTCAGGTGGAACACCAAACTATACGCTTGAATGGGTAGGTCCGAATGGATTTACATCCAACCAAGCCTTCCTAGAAAACCTTGAGGCCGGGCAGTACGATGTATCCATTACCGATGTGAATGCTTGTGTTCTTGATACCTTCCTCATCGTGGGACAAAATGAAGTACTGACGAGCAATGCGCTCCTCCTTCCTCCAACTTGTTTTGATGGAGATAATGGAGAAATCGATTTGGAGATTTCTGGTGGACAAGCACCCTACACCTTTGAAGTGAACGGACCCAACGGCTTCTTCTCAGATACGGAGCCCATGTTTGCTTTGGAAGCGGGAACCTACCTTGTGAGCATCACAGACGCACTGTCTTGTTTTGCAACGGAGACCCTTCAACTATTGGCTCCAGACAGCATTTCCATCAACTTTGATTTGAGCAACGTACAATGCTTTGGTCAAAACAACGGAAGCATCGAAATCAGTGAAACCACAGGAGGCACGAGCCCATACACTTACGACTGGACTGGGCCTGACGGCTTTACTTCTGCGGACACGACCATCACGGATCTCGTACCCGGCACCTATGTATTGAACATCATGGATGCGCTGCTTTGTGAAAACAGCTTTGAGTTTGAAATTGAAGAAGCAACGGTACTTGAGGTGATTTTGGACGACAGTACCGATCCAAGCTGTGTTTCTTCATTGGACGGATCGATTGACGTGAGTGTAAATGGCGGATTTGCCCCTTACACCTTCTCATGGGCTGGTCCAGACGGATTCACTAGCTTCGATGAAGACCTTAGTGAAATTGGTGAAGGAGCCTACAACTTATTGGTGTTGGATGATGCCGGTTGTAGCGCTGATTTGAATTCAGTATTGCTCGTAGGCCAAGGAGACGTTACTGCCTTTGCGCCCAATGATACCAGTTGGTGTTTTGGAGATCCAGTTATCCTTCAAGGACAAAACACCCTTGCTGATGGCCAAGGTTGGAGATTGGAAGATGGAACCCAGATTAGCGATAGCGCACAAGTGGTGATTGACTTCGATCCGGGGGTTTATGTGTTGAGCTATTTTGCCACTGACGGACCGTGTGAAGACATCGATGAGGTTGAAATTACCATTTTCGATGTTGTATTTGCAGATGCTGGAGAAGACCAATCCGTGTTTGTGGAAGAAGTTGCTTTCTTGGGTGGAGACCCAAGTACAGACCCGAACGCTACAGCGTATTGGTCGCCAGGAACCCTCTTGCAAGATTCAACCGCCTTCAACCCAGAAACCCTTCCGATGGGAGCAGATCAAGAATTTATTCTTTTTGCTGTGAGTGAAGGGGGATGTGTGAGTACGGACACCGTTATGGTGAGCATCATTCCAGAAATTTCAGTACCTGATGGATTCACCCCTAACGACGATGGAATGAACGACTTCTGGGTGATTGGAAACGTAGCATTCTACCCAAGTACAACGGTACAGATTTACAACCGTTGGGGTGAGCTGCTCTATGAATCTCGAGGTTATACCGATCCTTGGGACGGAACCTATGAAGGGGACCCTTTACCCATTGGCACTTACTACTACGTCATCGATGTGCGCGAAGAACGCGTGAATACTCAATTAACCGGTCCTGTGACCATTATGCGATGAACACCATGAAAAACGCAATCATAAAACGAATTCTGTTCCTTGTTATCATGGGCGCAGCTTGTCAATCAACGAGTGCACAACAATTGCCGCACTACAGTCAGTTTGACCAAAATAAATATGTTCTCAACCCTGGAGTAGCGGGATCGAGCGACTACTTCGATGTGCGCGGGATCAACCGCTCTCAATGGAGCGGAGTGACTGATGCACCTAGAACCTTCGCATTGAGCCTTCAAGGGCCTTTGAAGAATAAAAAAGTGGGTCTGGGTGGTTACTTGTTTACCGACAACGTAGGCCCTACAAGAAGAACGGGAATTCAGTTCAGTTATACCTACCATTTGCAGTTGAACGACAAGATTAAATTGGGCTTGGCCGCTTCTATGGGGGCGATGCAATTTACCATTGATGGATCTAAAATTCAATTGGCAGAAGAAGGTGATCCCGCCTTGTTTTCTGAGTTGAACTCCCAAACAGTATTCGATGCGAAGTTTGGAGCATACATGTATCACGACAAGTGGTATGTTGGCCTCACCTTACCTCAACTTTTGCAAAACGAGATTCAATTGTACGAGTCGACCACGGGCGACCTCAGTAAACTCGAAGATCATTATTTCTTGATGGGTGGGTACACCCACACCGTGAATGAAACCTGGAAAGTCTCAGCGAATGCTTTGGTAAAATATGTGGCGCCTGTACCACCTCAGTTTGATGTGAATGTGAAAGGACACTACAAAGACATGCTTTTTGCAGGAGTTGGTTACCGACACCAAGATGCGCTAGTTTTCATGGCAGGTTATGAGTACCGAGAAGCGATCAGCTTAGGTTTTGCCTATGATATGACCACCACGGACCTCAGGAACTACTCCAACGGAACCTACGAAGTCTTGATTGGCTTTCGATTTAACCAATAGCGGAGTGGAATGAACATTGAAGTTTATCGGGAATACTGCATTTCGAAATCCCACGTAACAGAGTCTTTTCCTTTTGATGATAAAGTCCTCGTTTTCAAAGTTGGCGGTAAGATGTTTGCTTTGAGCAATGTGGAAGACTTCAAGCAAGTGAACCTCAAATGCGATCCTGAACGCGCCATTGAACTCCGTGAAAGCTATGCAGGAATTCACCCCGGCTACCACATGAGTAAAAAGCACTGGAACAGTGTGGAGGTGAAGTCTGACGTGCCTTTGAGCCTTTTTTATGAGCTCATTGACCACAGCTATGACCTCATTGTAAAAGGACTACCAGCCGCCCTGAGAAAAGAGATTCAAGACAAGAATAAAAGCAATCCCTGAAAACATCCTACTTTTGTGCTTCGTTAGAGTACTACCATGGCGCAAGAACAAGAGTATAAAAACATGAATGACCTGCTGCTGCACATGCAATCAGTATTGCAGCGCATGAACGCCGGTAACCTGCACGCCGAAGAGCTCAATGAAGCTGTTGAAAGCGCTCGCATGCTTTACGAAAGGCTCATTGTTATTCGTCATCGCGCCTACGACCGCTTGGGCAAAGGCGACTCTTTGTCATCGGCTTATAACTTTCGATTGGACCGCTACGTTCCCATCAATCAAACCTCCCTTTTTGACGCCATTCACGAAATTGAAGTAGAGAAAAGCAAGGGAGAACAATCGTCACTTTTCACTCTCGACGAAGAAAGTGTTGACGTGGAAACTACTGAAGAAAAGACAACACCACAAGAACAACCTGCAGTAACAGAAGAGATCCCTGAATTGGATTTGAGGGAAGCAGAGGAGACCGAAACACAGGAAGAAGAGCGGCTAGAAAGTTCAGAAGAGAAACCAACACAGCTTGAGGAAGAAACACCAGAGAAACCTGAAGAGACGCCTGAAGAAGTGGAAGAAGCACCCTTGCTTGAAGAAGAAGTGCTTGAAGAAGTTCCGGTGAGCGAAACAGAGCAGGAAGCCATTGTTCAGCCAGAGAAAAAGCCATTAAATGCTGAAAACACAGGGAGCACTTCGATTGCTGAAAAGCTCGAAAAAACGCCGCTTGCTGATTTGAAATCGGCCATTGGTCTCAACCGGAAATTCCAATTCATCAACACCCTTTTTGAAGGAGATGGAGGTGCTTACGACACTGCCATTCAGTTTCTGAATCAAGACGAGAACGCGGCTGAGGTAAGTTCGTGGATCGCAGAAAACCTTCCCAAGGAATTTGAAGATGAAGACGAACAAAGCGTGTTGATTGCTTTTATTGACCTCATCGAACGCCGCCACGCATGAACAAGCTATTCATCGTTCCAACACCCATAGGAAACTTGGGAGACATGACCTACCGTGCAGTGGAAGTGTTGAAGTCAGCAGATGTCATTTTAGCAGAAGACACCCGAGTTACGGGGAAATTGCTTAAGCATTTTGAAATCAGCACCCCCATGCGTGCATTTCACTCCCACAATGAGCACAAGGTGTTGAACAGGGTCATGGAGGAAATTGAATCAGGAATCCGTTTTGCTTTGGTTTCTGATGCCGGAACACCTGGAATATCGGACCCCGGATTCTTGCTTTCACGCGCTTGTTGGGAACAGGGCATTGTTGTCGACTGTTTACCTGGAGCCACTGCACTCATTCCCGCCATGGTGAACTCCGGTTTGCCCGCAGATCGTTTTGTCTTTGAAGGCTTCCTTCCGCACAAGAAAGGCCGTCAAAAACGACTGCAACAGCTCGAAGGAGAAGAGCGCAGTATCATCTTCTATGAAAGCCCATACCGTGTGCTTAAAACCCTAGAACAGCTCAAAACATTTTTTGGTGAAGAGCGAGAAGTGGCGGCTTGTAGAGAAATCTCAAAGCTGCACGAAGAAGTGGTTCGCGGAAGCTTGAAAGAAGTCATTGAGCACTTCAATCAAAAAGCCCCGAAAGGGGAGTTTGTGCTCGTCCTTGCCGGGGCTTCCAGTAAGTAAAATGGATCGAAGAAAGACTTAATCCAACTTCAAAACCGCTAAAAATGCCGCTTGTGGAACCTCTACGTTTCCAACTTGACGCATTCTTTTCTTTCCTTTTTTCTGCTTTTCGAGAAGTTTACGCTTACGGGTAATATCTCCACCGTAGCACTTCGCTGTAACGTCTTTTCGAACGGCTGAAATGGTTTCACGCGCAACAATTTTAGCTCCAATTGCTGCTTGAAGTGCAATCATGAACTGTTGACGCGGAATGAGCTCCTTCAGCTTCAAACAGATTTTCTTTCCAAGGGTGTGGGCATGATCGCGGTGGATCAATGCGCTTAAAGCATCCACTTGGTCGCCATTCAAAAGGATGTCCAACTTCACCAATTTCGATTCCTTGTATTCCGAAGGGTGGTAATCGAAAGAAGCATATCCTCGAGATACGGTCTTCAGTTTGTCATAGAAGTCAAAAACGATCTCACCCAAAGGCATTTCAAAAGAAAGCTCTACTCTGTCTGCCGTGAGGTAAACCTGGTTTTTCAACTCTCCACGCTTTTCAATGCAAAGGGTCATTACCGAACCAACGTACTCCCCTTTAGTAATAATGGAAGCCTTAATGTAAGGCTCTTCCACGTATTCCAATTTACTTGGGTCGGGAAGATCTGATGGGTTATTGATGACGAGCTTCTCTCCTTTTTTGGTGAAGGCGAAATACGAAACGTTAGGTACGGTAGTGATCACCGTCATGTTGAACTCGCGCTCCAAACGTTCTTGGATGATCTCCATGTGGAGCATCCCCAAGAATCCGCAACGGAACCCGAAGCCAAGTGCTGCAGAAGATTCGGGTTCAAAAACCAAACTAGCATCGTTCAACTGCAGTTTTTCCATGGAGTTTCGAAGCTCTTCATAGTCTTCGGTATCCACGGGGTAAATCCCGGCAAAAACCATGGGCTTCACATCTTCAAAACCTTTAACGGCTGCAGGGCAAGGGCGTTCAACCAAAGTAACGGTGTCTCCCACTTTTACGTCGCGCGCATTTTTGATTCCTGAAATAATGTAGCCAACATCGCCAGCAGAAAGGGTCTTTTTCTTGACGAGATCAAGGCCAAGGACGCCAATTTCGTCAGCATAATATTTTTTATCTGTGTTGATGAATTTCACCTGCTCACCGCTTTTGATGCTACCGTTGATGATTCTCAAGTAAGCAATGATTCCGCGGAAAGGGTTGAAAACAGAGTCAAAGACCATGGCTTGAAGCGGTGCTTCGAGGTCTCCTTTTGGACATGGAATTCGCGAGACGATGGCCTCCAAGATTTCGTCGACACCTTGTCCGGTTTTCCCAGATGCAGGAATAACGTCCGATGGATCGCAGCCAATCAAATCAACGATCTGATCGGTCACACCTTCTGGATCTGCCGAGGGGAGGTCCATTTTATTCAGGATGGGGATGATTTCCAAATCGTGTTCCAAGGCCAAATAGAGGTTGGAAATGGTTTGTGCTTCAATTCCTTGGGTGGCATCAACGATCAAAAGCGCACCTTCGCAGGCTGCAATCGACCGAGAAACCTCATAGGAGAAATCCACGTGTCCGGGAGTATCGATGAGGTTCAACACGTATTGTGTTCCCTCATGTTTGTAATTCATTTGGATGGCGTGGCTCTTAATGGTGATGCCTCGTTCACGCTCTAAGTCCATGTCATCAAGGGTTTGCGCTTGTAATTCTCGATCGCTAATGGTTCCAGTAGTTTGGAGAAGACGATCGGCCAAGGTGCTTTTCCCGTGGTCAATATGTGCAATGATGCAGAAGTTCCGTATATCTTTCATACGCTACAAAAATAGCCATGTTTTTCGTGGTGGTGATGACTTTTGAAAATAAAGCCGTGATTTGCTAAAATATTTTCCTAAAGAGACAACTTTCTGTAGTAGAACTGCATCAAGCGAAGAGAAAACATGACAGATCAAGAGTTAGTACACGCTTGCTTAAAAGGCAAAGGCCAGGCTCAAAAAGAGCTTTTCGACCGTTACGCCGGGCGAATGATGGCAGTTTGTGTGCGCTACGCGATGAGTTATGAAGATGCTCAAGACATTCTACAAGAAGGGTTTATCAAAGTTTTTGAGAAACTGAATCAATACAGTGGAAAAGGTGCATTGGGAGCCTGGGTCAGAATGATCATGGTGAACACCGCCCTTATTCATCTCAGAAAGCACAAAAAACTCCTTTTGAACGATGAGTTGAGCGATTCGGCAGAGTTTGAACATCAAAACTTTACTGTTTTGGAGCAAATGGCCGCCGATGAAATTTTAGAGTTAGTGAACGCTTTGCCCACAGGTTATCGAACAGTATTTAACCTGTATGCCATTGAGGGATATGCTCACAAAGAAATTGCAGCGATGTTGGAGATCAGCGAGAGCACTTCTAAAACGCAGTATTTTAAAGCAAAAGCCCAATTGAAAAAGGCGATACATTCAAGAGAAGAAAGTGAATTTAGAAGATAAAAAATTGAAGGAGCTCCTCACCAAGAAAGTGGGGGAGATGGAATTGCCCGTGGACCCGAGTCTTTGGACGGGAGTTCAGGCAGGTATTTCCAGTGGAGGAGCTGCGGCTGGTGCTGCAGGTCTATCCCTCGTTGCTAAAGCTGCATTGGTGGCAAGTGCTGCAGTCTTGGTGGCCAGCCTCACCTTTGTTGTGATGCACGAAACGCCGGAAGAAGGAAATGTTGCCAACAATACAAGCGGGATTGAAGTTCTTGAAAATCCAAACGAAACCCAAGAACCCCAATCTAAAACGGAGCAAACCGAAACACGAGAGGTGAGGGAAGAAACGCCCCAATTAAGCGAGGAGAAGGAAGAAGGTTTAGAGCAAGAAAAGGTTAGAAAACAGCGCAAGGAAGTAAGCACAAATGTCACAACTCCCAAGCAAGAAATGCAAGATGCTTCGGCACCAAAAGCGGTGGATCTGAAAACAGAAGAGCCTTCTAATGGTGTTGTAGCTGACCCGGAAGTGGAGCATTCGCAAGACATCACATTGGGGAATGATCAGGAAGAAGAGCGTTTGATCGTTGAAGAGGAAGTGCGCTTATCTGCTGAATTCAGTGCTACGGGTGATCTTGATGATCACTACCTGTTTAACTTCAGCCCGAAAAACCAAAACGCCCAAAGCTACCACTGGGAAATGGGCGATGGAACAAGCTACCACACCGCTCAAGTTGAACATGAATTCTTGGAAGAAGGAGACTATGTGGTTCGTCTTACTACCACAAACGAGCAGGGAGAAAGTAGCACGGAGGAAATGCTTTTGGAAGTAGTGGAGCCTTCAGAATTGTTTATTCCGAATGTATTTACACCCAATAACGATGGAATGAATGCCCGTTTCGACATTGCTAAGGCTTCCAAGAATATAGAAATCATTACACTTCGTATTTTTAATGAGAACCAAGAAATGGTGTTTCAGAACGACGAACGTGGAAATTTTTGGGACGGAACCGACCAATTTGGCAATCCATGCAAAGCAGGAACTTACAGATATTGGGTAAAGGCCCAAGGAAGCGATGGAACTAGCTACAAAAGAGGGGGGACGATAACGCTCTTGAGATAGTTAGAAATGCTATATTTGTTCACCTTAATTGAAAACAGTTGCATTTAGCGTACATTTCGCTAAATCTTAATTATTGAAATTCACCAAGAGAATATGAAAAGGTTGTTACTAATTGCTGCGGTTTGGATGTGTTCATCATTAGCATTCGCCCAAGAAGTTACTGAGGACTTAGCTCCACTTCAAGAGCAAAAAACGGCAGAAGAGATCATTCAAGAATACGGATCGCTCGAAGAAGCAGTGTTTGGAATGAATCGTGAAGAGTGGGCCATCGTTCGAGCATGGGAAAACTACAGCGAAGAAGAAGTCGTGGAGTTGATCATGACGCGCAAAAACACTCCAGAAAAAGCAGCGAGAAGAGCCGAAGCTAAAGCCAAAAGAATGAATCAACCTCCCGGTGATGGTTGTGAGTGCTGGATCGAGCCGGATGGAACTTACACCAACATTACTACCAATATGTGGGACCAAACAGGAGGTGCCGGAGCCGATGTTGATGCTTGGTTGGGACCAATTTCTTTAGGTCCTGGGGTGACTTTTAACCTTTACGGAACAACGTACAATTCCTTTTATATCAATTCGAAAGGGACCATCTCTTTTGGCGCAGGTTACATTGACTGGACTCCTGAAGGTTTCCCAGAAGCTACCTACAACCAAATCTCCGGTTATTGGGCAGATATTGACATTCGTGAGCAAGGGCAAATCCTTTATAAAGTCACCCCAGAAGCGGTGTATGTGAACTTTATAGATGTGGATTACTTCAACTCTGCAAGTGCTTCTCACTTTCCACGTAGCAACAGTTTTCAAATCATCATCACACCTGAAGGAAGCGACTTCCTTGGAGACAACAACGTACAACTTTGCTACCTCGATATGGGATGGGCACACGGTGATGTAGGTGGTAATGGTGGTTTTAACGGACCAAATCCTGGAGTTAATGGAGCGGATGCTGCAGCTACGAACGGACCAGGAGTTCAATTCGGCCGATTCAACGTCAATAACGGTAATTACGATGGTCCAGGCGGACAACAAGACGGAATTAACTGGCTGGACAACAAAACGTTTGCCTTCAATGTAGCTTCTGCAAGTAGCAACATCCCCCCAATTTCATCGGTTTCACCTGGATGTGATACCATTAGGGTTTGTTTGAATGATACCTTTCCGCTAGACATGAATTTTTTGAGTCCAGAAGCGGGACAGATCACCACCATTGACGTGAACGCAACAGGTGACGGTTTGTTTGTAGATAACATTGTGAATGCGAATACGGCTTTCCTCGATGCTGGTTTTGCCGGGTCGAATGACAACCTTGGAGTACACACCATTACTGTAACTGCAACCGATGATGGTGTTCCAGCAGCCACCACTACTTTAGAATTTATTGTTGAAGTAATTCCAGTTGAAATTCCCGTGATGACCATTGAAGGTGATCTGGATTTGTGTGCTGGGCAAACCTCCGTTCTCTTGGCGAACGAAGGTTTTGATGAATACCTGTGGAGCACAGGTTGTGAAACCATCGATTGCGAGGTGAATACGAGTGGTTTGGTTACAGTGCAGGGATTCTTATCAGGATGTACTGCGGAAGCTGTTGTTCAGGTAGATGTAACACCGTTCTTCCTTCCTACTGTAATTGTTGAACCAAATCCAGTATGTTCAAACGATTCTGCATTAGCATACGTTCCCCCTATGGAAGCCATGGAATATGTGGATTTTGAATGGAATGCCAACTACAATAACCTTGGAGGTGTGGTATATGAAACCAACGGTGCAGATTCAGCCATGGTTAGTCCAGGAACCTTCCAATTGCTCGTCACCAATGAAGAGGGTTGCCAAGGTCAACGTATTTTTAATGTTCAAGGAGCTGATGCTGCTTTGTTGCCAGAGGACATTTGGTCTGGTGCATATTGTGACGGGATTGAAGATGTAGACTTTGACGGTGCTACCGGAGAGGAAAACTGTGGAAACTTCTTGCTTTATATGATTAATGCGAATGACGGTGGTTGGGGAGATGGTTTCCTCACGGTGTCAATCAATGGTGAAGATGCAGGTTTTGTGCTGACTTCTACCAACCCATTGACCATTCACGACGACATTGAGGTATGTTCAGGTGACTTCATCGAAGTATTTTATGTATCTGATGGAGGAAGTGATGCCAATAAATCATTGCAAATCTTCAACTGTGGAAACCAAAACAACACCACAATCAATTTGATTGAGCCGGGCTTGTTGTGGAGTGGAAACGCAGGATGTGTGAATGAACCGCCAAGTGGAATTTGGGCGCAAGTGGATGGTCCTGCTGGTTCGTTCTCTGACACTGAAATTTTCAACACGGTATTTACCCCGACGGATTACGGTGTTTACAACCTGAGCTTTACCGACCAAGCTTGTGGAATTGAATACCTCTATGAACTTGAGTTTAATGAGGAACCAGAATTGTCCATTTCTTTGGATGAAGAACTTCTTTGTGATGGAGAAACGGTT
>CALKGK010000020.1 GCA_938085105.1 uncultured Flavobacteriales bacterium | reverse complement strand
ACAGCAAAGAAAACGAGGAACAAAGCCGAACGCTTGTATTGCTTCTTGTGCAATTCGATACCACCTACTTCGTCTTCTTTCAAAGACCACTTTCTAAATAGGAAAGCAAAAATCAAAAAGGTTCCGATGTAAACAACGCTTCGGATCATCCAAAAACTTGGATTCAAGTAAGCTTCTTTGTTTGCAATGATGTGATCGAAGTTGGGGTTCATCACCGCACCGGCCTCCATGGTGTCCGTATAGTCAACTTCTCCACCTTCACCTACAATCATGTACTCGTGATACAGGCTTCCATCCATCCAATGGTAGAGGTGGTGTTGGTGGAACAATCCGCCCAAAAGAACAATACCGATGAGTACTGAACCGATTGGAAGAAATTTGAACATCGCCTCGTAAATTCTCTTCAATTGTGCAGACCATCCTACCTCTGCCGCATATTGCAGTGCATAGAAGAAGAGCGCCCCAAGACCAATTGAGAAGAAAAAGAATCCGTTCACCAAAAAGTTCGCCCACCAATGTTGGTGATGCTCGGAGTCATCCGTGATGAATCCCAGGATGATGGATACCAGTCCTACTGCCATGAGCACGTAAGAGAGGGTTTTAGCTTTACCTGTGAATTTAAATTCCATCGTAATGTGTTGTACTGTTCGTTACTACTATCTTATTGTGCTTGCTCTTCAGAAACTTCTTCCGTTGTTTCCGCTGCTGCAACTACATTTCCGTTTTCGTCAAAAGCTGGCATCTCTCCACCCTTTTGAAGAACTTTAATGTATTCAATCACTTGCCAGCGCTCTTTTTGCGTCATTTGAGAGGCGTGAGAGCCCATCAAACCTTTACCGTACTGCAAAGTGTGGTACATATTTCCCACAGGCAAATCTTTCAATTTACCGCTGTAAGAAGGGATACCTTTAATATGTCCGTTGGTTGAAATGGCTCCGTTTCCTTCCCCATTTTCCCCGTGACAGTGGATGCACATGATTTGGTAAACTTCCATTCCCGCCTCAATATTCTCTTGGTTTGTCACCAAAGGAGTTTGCAAGTTTGCTCCAGCGGCCGCATATCCTTCATCGGTATTCGGATAAGGATAAGGCATATTGAAATCGCCTGGCTTTCCTTGTGCGATCGTTCCTTGAACTGGTTTGCGAGCACTGATCGTGTTTCGTTGCAATTTTGCGACTTCTTCCGTGACATAGTATGGATCTTCTCCATAATCTACGTATGCCTCTACTGCTGGTGAGCGATACATGTCGGGCATGTATTCCAAACCTGGACTATTGGGATCATTCACACAAGAACCAAGTCCTAGGATCATGATGAGCAAAAGTGAGCTGAGTGTATATCTAGTCATTTGCTTGAATCTTATTGGTAATCTTTTACACTAATTTCAACGATACCTGAATCTTTCAACATGGCTTCAAGCTCTTCTGCTGAGTGATCGTGGTTTTGGTCGCTAGTTACTTCCATAACAAACATATCGTCTGTTGTGCGTGGGTCTGGGTTTGACGCTGGCATTCCAGGAAGTGTTTTGTTTCTGATGAAATACGTAATCGCCATACCGTGAGCTGCGCAAAGCACACTGAACTCAAAGGTAATTGGAACAAAAGCAGGCAAGTTCTCCAACAATGTGAAGTTAGGCTTACCACCAATGTTCATTGGCCAGTCGTGAATCATAAAATACCACATCCCGAACAAAGCCAAAAGGGTACCCGTTGTTGCGTACATAAATGAGGCAATGGCCAAACGCGTTCTCTTCACTCCAATGATTGGATCGATCCCGTGAATCGGGAAGGGAGAGTACACTTCCTTCACTCGAACTCCATTGTTCTTGAGAACACGAGCTGCATCCATCAGCGTCTCCTCATCGTTATACATCGCATGTATTACTTTCTTAAGCATGATTTTCGTCGTTTCTAAGGATTAGTGGTCTTTGTGATGAAGTTTCTTGTAGTTCTCTCCTGAAGACTTCAAAATGGATTTCAACTCATTCAAAGCCAATACTGGGAAGAAACGTGCAAACAATAAGAACAAGGTTCCGAAGATTCCAATGGTTCCAATGAAGATTCCCAAGTCAATGAAGGTAGCGTGGAACTCACCCCATGATGAAGGGTCGTAATCACGGTGAATCGATGTTACGATAATCACGTAACGCTCAAACCACATCCCGATATTCACAACGATGGACAAAACAAAGGTTGCAATCAAGTTTCTTCTAATCTTTCTCACCCAGAACAACTGAGGCGTAATCACGTTACATGTCATCATGATCCAGTATGCCCAAGAGTAAGGACCACTAAAACGATTGATGAAAGCATATGATTCGTATTCTACACCAGAGTACCATGAGATGAAGAGCTCAGTAAGGTAAGCCACACCAACGATAGAACCAGTAACAATGATTACAATGTTCATGTACTCTACGTGACGCACGTGGATGTAATTTTCGAGGTTCATGGTTTTTCTCATGATCAAGAGCAAGGTCAATACCATTGCGAACCCTGAGAATACCGCTCCAGATACAAAGTATGGAGGGAAGATGGTGGTGTGCCATCCTGGAATGACCGATGTTGCAAAGTCCATCGATACGATCGAGTGAACGGAGAATACCAAAGGAGTTGCGATCCCCGCCAAAACGAGTGAAACTTCTTCGAAACGTGTCCAGTTCTTTGCTCTACCGCTCCATCCAAAGCTCAAGATGGAATAAATTTTCTTTGGAAGTGGCTTCACCATTCGATCGCGGATGGTTGCAAAATCAGGAACAAGCCCGATGTACCAGAACACCAATGAAACGGAGAAATAGGTTGAAATCGCGAATACATCCCAGAGGAGTGGTGAGTTAAAGTTCACCCAAAGCGATCCGAATTGGTTTGGCAATGGAAGCACCCAGTAAGAAACCCAGATACGACCCATGTGGATCCCGGGGAATACTGCCGCCATGATTACGGCGAAGATGGTCATCGCCTCTGCAGAACGGTTAATCGCCATTCTCCATTTTTGACGGAAGAGGAGCAATACTGCGGAGATGAGTGTACCTGCGTGACCGATACCTACCCACCAAACGAAGTTGGTGATGTCCCATGCCCATCCTACTGTTTTGTTCAATCCCCAAACACCGATACCGGTAGCGATGAGATAAGTGATGCACCCCACACCGTAGATCGCAATGATACTGGTGATGGTGATCAACAATTTCCATGCTTTGGGGGCCGCCCCCTCAATTGGGCCTACAACGTCATCTGTGATGTCCTTGTAGCTCTTATCTCCGAGGATAAGTGGTTCTCTAATAGCTGCTTCTTTCTGCATTGACCTGCTATTTTTAAGCTTCGTTTTCTTCTGAGTTTCTCACCTTCGCCATGTAGTAGATGTTAGGTTGAACACCCACTTCTTCTAGCGCGTGGTAAGCACGATTGTTCTGGCTAATCGTCTGAACAAGCGATTTCGTATCGTTCAAATCTCCAAAGGTGATTGCACCAAGTGAGCAAGCTTCAGCACAAGCTGTTTGGATGGCTCCGTCTTGAACTGGAGTTCCTGCAACTTTTGCTTCAAGTTTACCTCCTTGAATACGTTGAACACACATTGAACATTTCTCCATAACACCACGTGCACGCACGGTAACATCTGGATTCAAGACCATACGAGCCAAAGAATCTTGTGATGGGTTGGTGTTTTGGAATTTCTTATAACCTTGGTAGTTGAACCAATTGAAACGACGCACTTTGTAAGGGCAGTTGTTCGCGCAATAACGCGTTCCGATACAACGATTGTATGTCATTTGGTTCAAACCTTCATTGCTGTGGGTGGTGGCAGCTACTGGACAAACCGTCTCACATGGAGCGTGGTTACAGTGCTGACACATCATTGGCATGTGCACGGTTTGTGGTGCATCAGATGGATGCTCCATTCTTCCGTAAGACTCGATGGTTCCTACACCCTCTTCTTCGCCTTTTTCCAAAGACCAATCAGAGCTATAAAAACGGTCAATTCTCATCCAGTGCATATCTCTGTGACGAAGTACTTCATCCTTTCCAACAACAGGTACGTTGTTTTCAATATGACAAGCCGTAACACAAGATCCGCAACCGGTACAAGCCGTCAAGTCGATGGTCATACCCCAACGGTGACCAACATTTTCCACTGGATGTTCTTTCCAGAGGTCGATTTCCTTGATTTGCTTTTTATCCTGGGCATTGATCACTCCATCGCCATTGATGTCTTCGTGAACTGCCAAAGCGTGTGCCTTATTCCAAGAAGCTTCACCCTTCTTCTTCCCTGCTTCTGCTTTAAAAGCACCAAAAGTGGTTTCTTTCACTACAGAATCACGTCCCATGTAAGTGTGATGCATTTGAGTTGCTGCCAATGCATAAGTTGCTTCAGTAGCTTCTACATTCACATCGTAAGCAGCATAAACAATAGCTCCGCTTTTCATACTTGCAAGTGGCGCTGCATTCTCACCAATTGGGATCAAGCTACCATCTTCGGTAGTCATGTGAGATCCGTTCTCTTTGGTTTGGAAAGCTGCCTTCCCGATGTTCTCTCCGTTGGCACCTCTACCGTATCCTAGAGCGATACCAATGGTTCCTGGAGTTTGTCCTGGCTGCATGAAAGCAGGCAAGCTTACTACTCTTCCGTTCACTGTAACGTTTACTACGTTTGGATGAACGTTTTGTGTTACTTCCATTTCAAGACCCATGGCTTCCATGTCGACACGCGCCATGGTTACATAGTTATCCCAGCACACTTTGGTTACTGGATCTGGAAGTTCGTGCAACCAAGGGTTTCCAGCTTGAGAACCGTCACCCATACCAACTTTCTGGTAAATGGCCAATTCCATCTGACCACCTTTTACTGCCTTCACGTTGCTCAACGCAGCTGAAAGAGTGAGTCCGCCAGTTGGCATCATCTCTTCAATTGTTTCTACTGGACTTTCAGTAGTATCCACCGCTACTTGAACACCCGCACTCATGAAACCGTTTTGAACAGCTTCATTCCAAGCAGCGTCGCTGTACATGTTTGCAGCCGTATAGCCCGGATTGTATGTTTGACGTAGGTAAGTGTAATAGTCTGTTTCAATACCCGTCCATTTCAAGATAGACTCGCCTGCCGCACGACTATTGAAAAGTGGAGAAATGGTAGGTTGTACCAAATCAACTTTCTTGTCGGTCAACGCCAAATCGTTCCATGACTCAAGAGCATGGTGGTCTGGGGTAATGTATGTAGCTTTTGAAGCTGTTTCGTCTGCGTACAAAGAAGTAGCAACACTGGTCTTCACCTTAGCCAATCCTGCATCGAAAGCAGCTCCGTCTACGTAAGAGTAAGAAGGATTCACACCATCGATGATCAAGAAATCAACCGCTCCGTTCTTCATTCCGTCAACCAAGCCAGCGAAAGTAGTATCGTTTCCTTGGTAGAGGTTGAGTGGATTTTCAGTATTGATGGTTGCACCGTAGTTATTCAGTGTCTTGTTGATCTCCGCTACAATGCGTTGAACATTCACGTCGTTGCTACCAGCAATAACGATGCTTTCTCCTGCGGCCGCCTTCAAAGCATTTGCAGCAGACTGAATCGCCTTGTTATTCACACCTTCGATAGAAGCAGCTCCTCCACCAGTAAGTGCGCTGTAAATAGCAGCAGCTACTTTCCCTTCTTGTGAAGGTTTAATCATTGTTCTCACATCAGCATTAGAACCAGAGAGGCTCAAGTTGCTTTCAAACTGGAAGTGTTTTGACATCCACTTTCCTTCTGGAACACGTGTTTTAGCGAAATCTGCTCCAAACACATTGGACTGCAACCAAGAACCTTGGAAATCTGCAGCAATGGAAACCAAAACCTTCGCCTTATCGAAATGGTAAGAAGGAATGATTGCCTTCCCCATCAAAGACTTGTGAGCCTCTCTTAGGGAAGAATATGAAATCGAGTCATACTGAACATGACCCGCATTGTATTTTGCTTTGAAAGCATCGATTGCTCTTTGCTTGCTTGGACTCACAACAGTGTTGGACAAGATCACAGGGTTCTGTGCTTGTTCCAAAGCCTTCATGATTTCTGCATCAGCAGTAGCCCAATCGATCGCTGCACCTTTTTTAGAAGGACCTTGAACTCTTGCTGCATCGTACAAACCGAGAACGGATGAGTTGATGCGTGGGTTCAATTCCCCTGTTGCACCTGCAGCTCTGTTTGGCTTGATGAAGATTGGACGACCTTCTCTTGTTTTGATGAGCACATTGGCGTAGTCGTTTCCATCGTAATAAGTAGAAGCGTAATAGTTCGCAACACCTGGAGTAATCTCCTCTGGCTTATTTACGTAAGGAATGGACTTCACTACCGGAGTCTCACATGCTGCTAAAGTAGCTGCAGTAATACTGAATCCCATGAACTTTAAGAAGTCACGACGACCTGTGTTCACGTCCTTCAATTTCTCATCGGCAAGAAATGCATCTACCGTTTGCTCTTCTGGAAACTCGTTCTCCAGTGTTGTCTTATAATCATTGGTCTCTTTGAGTTCTTCTAGACCAGACCAGTATCGTTTTGTATTTCCCATTGGGTTCTACTTGTAATGATTAGTAATGACACTTAGCGCATTCCCATCCGCCAAGTTCACGCACTGTGATTTCTTCGTCTTCCATGTACTTGCGCAGCTCTTCGTTACCGCGGTCGTTGTTTTTAAGACGATTGTGAATCTCTTCGTAATAATCGCTGCTAGCGAGATCAATTTCAGCTTTGTTGTGGCATTCGATACACCATCCCATGGTAAGGGTTGGTTTTGACAAAGGAATCAAACCTGGGTAATCGTTTACCAAAGCAGCCACCTCATCTACCGGAGCAATTCTACCAACGGTATACTTCTCAACATCACCGTGACAGTTTTGGCATTCTAGACCACCTACAACAACGTGTTGTGAGTGATTGAAGTAAACGTGATCTGGCAAGTTGTGTACCTTGTTCCATTTGATTGGCTCTCCGTCGAAATCATCTTGTGGAGCCTTGTATCCGTTGTTACCTTCTCCATCAAGATAAGTACCTGTTGCAGGATCGAATCCGATCGCAGCGTAGATCTTTCCGATTTCCTCTGTTCCGTACTGCTTTCCTTTCTTGATCCCTTTGTGGCAATTCATACACACGTTGGTTGATGGAATTCCAGAGTGCTTGGACTTGGAAGCTGAGCTATGGCAGTATTGGCAGTCTACCTCATTTTCACAAACGTGAATACTGTGGGAGAATTTGATGGGCTGTTCTGGTTGATACCCTTCGTAAACACCAACACCCATAAGTGCTTGATATCCGATGGTTGCACCGTAGGCAACAAGCACCAAACCAATGATCGACACGAAAGCCATGTTTCTCGACATCCAAGCTTTTACTCGATCGGTATACGTCAAACCAGCCTCGGCATCACCATCATTATTCAAAGCATTGCTAATGGAGTTTCGAACCCCTGAAGCAGCGAGTGCAACCACGATGAACAACACCAAAAGAATTAAGAACCAAACCGTTGAGGATGAACTTTCACTTTCACCAAGATCATCACCGATGGTTGGACAATCATCACCTGCAGCAACAGGACCAGCGTCAGCCACTTGCGTCGCCGCCACTTGAACGTAAGCCATGATGTCTTTGATCTCTTCGGCAGTAACCGCTTGAGCCGTCATCCAACCATAAGTCGGAACGTAGCGCTCAACGAGTGACTTAACATATTTATCACCCGTTTCTGCTGCAGCTTGCGGGTTCTGAATCCACAGGATAAGGGTTTCATCGGAAACACCTTTCCAGCGTTCTTTCACTCCCAATAGGCCGGGAGCAGCCAGAACTTCAGCAGTTGTGTAGTGACAAGAAGCGCAGTTGGCGTTGAAAAGCGCTTCACCATTCTCAGCGTTACCGCCTTCCCATACGGAAGCCGATGCACCAAGAGTTGTGAGAAGGAATGCTGCGGTAAACAGCTTAAACAATATCTTATTCATTCGAAATTGTGCTTTTGAACTCATGTTCATGTATCCAAAGATCTCCCCCATTATAAAGGAAATTTTGGGGGCAAATTTAGGTGATTTTAACGTTCATTGAGGGTATATGTCACAAAATTGTCAAGAGATTAAATAATTTAAAATCATTCTAAATTGAGCCTGTGTGCCACGCATTATCGATGTTTCATCACTCATTACACCAAAAATACCGCTCATATTCGAATTGGCACAATACCTGCCTTGCTTAAGGTATATTAACTTCGCACTAAATATCAAATTCACCCATGAGACACCTCCTTTTTGCACCCATTTTCATCTTTATTTCTCTGAATAGCAATGCACAAGATGACTCTCCTTGGTGGAAAAACCTCTTCAGAAAAGAGGCAGTTGAACCCGTTGAAGCTCAAGAGGTCGAAGAACTTCCTCAGGCAAAAAAAGACACCTTGATGTTTGAAGAAACGCTTCTCGATAGCAGCCTCATTGAGGTAGAAGCCATAGAAGAACCTGTTATTCCGGGAAACATTCAGCTCGAAACAAGCCCTCTTCTTGCTCAGCTGGACTCCATTTATAAAGAGAACCCTCCCAAGATTATTGGATATCGAATTAAGATTTACTTTGGTGATTTACAGTCGGCAAGGGGGATCAAGGCTGATTATGTTTCAAACGGTAACCGAGAAGGGTGCTATGTGAAACAGTACCCTCCCAATTTCGCAGTGGTTGTTGGGAATTTCCGATCTGAGGAAGATGCCGAACTTCGACTGCAAGAACTCAAAGCTTTATACCCTGGAGCAAGTGTTGTTCGCGACGAAATCGAAACCCCCATGATGGATTGATTGGTTCGACCAGATTCATCATCCTGAAGGGAATTATCCTTGCAGATATCTTTTCAAGGGAAAAGCTTTCTCACCGTACAATTTCACGTTAGACCAAGACCATTTGACTCGATACGGCTAGAACAAGACTTCACTTCAGGCCTAGCATCATCATAAATAAAAAGCCTAAAAAGAAAAAGCCCCTTTACTCTTGAGCAAAGGGGCTTTTTTATGCATTTGTATTGGCTTCTTAATCGTCCAATGTCTGTTTCACTTCTACTTCTTCGAAGGCCTCGATGTTGTCGCCAACTTTGATATCGTTGAACTTGTCCACATTCAAACCAAATTCGAATCCACGGTTCACTTCTTTCACATCGTCTTTGAAGCGCTTCAATGATCCAAGCGTTCCTGTATAAATCACGATACCATCGCGAATAACTCTGACTTTGTCGTTTCGGTGAATCTTCCCTTCGAGCATGAAACAACCAGCGATGGTTCCCACTTTCGAGATCTTGAAGGTTTCTCTGATTTCGGCAGTACCTGTAATTCGCTCTTCGATACGCGCTGAAAGGAGTCCTTCCATCGCTTCTTTGATTTCGTCGATGGCTTTGTAGATCACAGAGTACAATCTGATTTCGATCTCTTCCTTCTCTGCTAGTTTACGAGCATTCGCGCTTGGTCTCACTTGGAAACCAATGATGATTGCATCGGATGCTGAGGCGAGAAGTACATCAGACTCAGAAATTTGTCCAACCGCTTTATGGATGATCTTCACTTCAATCTTCTCAGTTGAGAGTTTTTGGAGTGAATCGCTCAATGCTTCAATCGATCCATCCACATCACCTTTCAGAATCAAATTCAATTCCTTGAATTCACCCAAAGCGATACGTCTTCCAAGTTCATCAATCGTAACGTGTTTCTGTGTTCTCACACCTTGTTCACGCTGCAATTGTTGACGTTTGGTTGCAATTGATCTTGCTTCTTTTTCGTCTTCGAGCACGTTGAACTTATCACCCGCATTTGGAGCTCCGTTCAAACCGAGGATGGACACAGGCATTGCCGGACCAACTTCAGTAACGCGTTGTTGACGTTCGTTATACATGGCTTTCACCTTACCACTCCATTGTCCGGCCAAGAGGCTATCTCCAATTCGGAGTGTTCCACCTTCAACGAGGATGGTTGAAACGTAACCACGGCCTTTATCCAATTGCGATTCGATCACGGTACCCAAGGCACGTTTCTCTGGATTCGCTTTGAGGTCGAGAATCTCTGCTTCCAAGAGCACTTTTTCCAAAAGTTCATCAATGTTGAGTCCTTTTTTGGCTGAAATCTCTTGTGACTGGTATTTACCACCCCATTCTTCCAAGAGGATGTTCATTTGCGATAGTTCTTCGCGAATTTTATCCGGGTTGGCTTCTGGTCGGTCAATCTTATTGAGTGCAAAAATCATTGGGATTCCTGCTGCTTGTGCGTGGTTGATGGCCTCTTTTGTTTGTGGCATCACGGCATCATCCGCTGCAATCACGATGATCGCAAGGTCGGTTACTTGGGCACCCCGGGCACGCATTGCGGTAAAGGCTTCGTGACCTGGTGTATCGAGGAAAGTAATCGTTTTCCCGTCAGCAACCTGAACGTTGTATGCGCCAATGTGCTGGGTAATTCCCCCTGCCTCACCGGCGATTACGTTGGCTTTACGCACATAATCAAGAAGCGATGTTTTACCGTGGTCAACGTGACCCATCACCGTAACGATTGGTGGACGTGAACTGAGGTCTTCTTCGTTATCTTCTTCGATGAGGATCGACTCCTGCACTTCGGCACTAACGAATTCTGCGGTGTATCCGAATTCTTCAGAAATGAGAGAAATGGTTTCTGCATCCAAACGTTGGTTGATCGACACCATGATTCCGAGACTCATGCAAGCTGAAATCACCTCATTTACACCAGTACTCATCATGGTAGCAAGTTCTGAAACCGTAACGAATTCTGTCAACTTGAGTACTTTCGACTCCTCTTGTTGACGATCCATTTCTTCCTGAGCACGCTCAGCAACGGCATCTCTTTTTGCTCTTCTGAATTTCGCAGCCTTGGATTTACCACCACCTGAAAGTCGTGCCAAAGTCTCCTTGATTTCTCTTTGGATATCTGCCTCGGTAACTTCTGGCTTTTCAGTTGGTTTTTTCTTCCCTCTTGCTGGTCCTCTTTGACCTGGTCCGTTTCCACCTCTTGCGCCTGGCTTGTTATCGCCATCGGATTTAGTGATACGTTTTCTCTTGCGCTTCTTTTTGAGGTTAGGATCGGAAGAGCTAGCCACTGGCTCGCGTTTCTTCTTGCTCGTATCCTTCGGAAGTTCAATTTTACCAACGACTTTGAGTCCAGACAGTTTTTCTACGTTCGTTACGTGAACATTGTCTTCTTTCTTTTTCTCTTCTACTGGTTTCTCTGCAGCAGGTTCTGCTTTTGGAGCATCCGTTTTAGGAGTATCAGCCTGTGGAGCATCTGCCTTCTTCGCTTCTGCCTTTTCAGGGGTCTTTTCAGCTGGCTTTTTCTCCTCTGCTTTCGGGGCAGATTTTGGCTCTTCTTTGGCTTTTTCGGCCTTCTGTTCTTTTGCTTTTGGCTTGCGCTTTGGCTGAATACTATCGAGATCTACTTTCCCAACAACCTTCACTTCTCTTTTCGAAGAAACTTCTTCTTCTTTGGCCTTTGGCGCATCTTCCTTAGCGGTGGTATCTTCTTTCGATTCTACTTCCTTGGCTGGAGTTTTTTCTTCTTGAGGAGTTTCTTCCGCTTTCGGCGTTTCCTTTACAGGTGTATCGTCCTTTTCTGTCTCTGCCGCAGGAGCTTCTGGAGCTTCCTTCTTTTCTGCAGGTTTCGGAGCAGTTTTTTGCTCTGTTTTCTGAAAAGTAGAGAGGTCGAGTTCAATGTCTTCTTCTTCCGGTTCAGCAGCCTCTTGTTTAGAAGATTCCAAGGTAACGGTCTCTCTTTCGGTACGTTGTATCGTCGTTCTTTGGGAACGTTCTTTCTTTTGTTTCTCGTCTTGAAACTTGTCTAAGAGAATGTTGTACACATCCGGTTCGATCTTGGTGTTCGCCGTACTTTCTATCTCGATACCTTTCTCTCCAAGGTAATCCACGATGGTGCTGATCCCCACGTTGAATTCACGAGCAACCTTACTTAATCTAACCGCCTTTTTATTTTCCGACATATAATCCTTTCTGTATTCTCTTCAGGTGTTGAAGTTACAATTTATTCAAGCTCATCCTTTAAGATGCGCATTACTTCCTGGATGGTTTCCGCCTCCAAGTCTGTACGTTTAATCAAGTCTGCTTCATCCATAGAGATAACGCTTCTTGCTGTATCACAACCGATTCCTTTAAGTGCTTCAATCACCCAAGCTTCGATTTCGTCTGAGAATTCGGTCAACTCAACGTCATCCAATTCTGCTTCATTTTCACGATAAACATCAATTTCGTACCCGGTCAATTTACTTGCGAGTTTGATGTTGTGTCCACCCTTACCAATAGCCAATGATACTTGGTCTGGCTTGAGGAAGACATCTGCCTTCATATTGTCCGTATCCAAAGTGATGCTTGAGATCTTTGCAGGGCTCAAAGCACGACTAATCAAGAGTTGATCATTGCTGGTAAAGTTGATTACATCGATGTTTTCGTTTTTCAACTCACGCACGATGCTGTGGATACGCGCTCCTTTCATACCAACACAAGCTCCAACTGGATCAATTCGCTCGTCGTAAGATTCCACCGCTACTTTGGCTCTTTCTCCTGGCTCACGCACAATCTTTTTGATGGTGATGAGACCATCAAATACTTCAGGAACTTCTTGTTCGAACAAACGCTCAAGGAATTCGGGAGCGGTTCTACTCAAGATAATTCTTGGGTTGTTATTTTTCATGTCGACTGCAGCCACAACCGCACGAACATTCTCTCCTTTTTTGAAGTAATCGGAAGGTATTTGTTGGTCTTTTGGAAGAATCAACTCATTATCTTCATCATCGATCACAAGGATCTCTCTCTTCCAAATCTGGTAAATTTCACCAGTAACAATATCACCAACACGCTCGCGGTACTTTTTGTAGATATCGTCTTTCTCCATATCGAGAATTTTCGACACCAAGTTTTGACGCATGGCCAAAACGTTTCTTCTTCCGAAGTCGTTCAAGTGAATTGGCTCTGAAACTTCCTCTCCAATTTCGAAATCGTCCTCAATTTTGAGTGCTTCAGACAATTCGATTTCTGCATTTTCATCCTCTACTTCACCATCTTGAACAATCTCACGGTTTCTCCAAATCTCAAGATCCCCTGTCGTTGCGTTGATGATGATGTCAAAGTGCTCATCGTCTCCATACTTTTTCAAGATCATGCTACGGAACACATCTTCAAGAATCACCAACATGGTTTCTCTATCGATGTTTTTGAATTCCTTGAATTCCTGAAATGATTCGATCAAATTGACGTTATCCATTGCCGTTTATTTAAAAGATATAATCACCTTCGTTTCTTTTATGTCGTTAGCGGAAATGTTGTGGATCTCTTCCACCCATTGTTTTGCTTTTCGACCTTCAATTCTTTTTTTCTCGCGGGTTTTGACCACCAATTCCTCGGGCTTCACCTCTTCCAACACTCCAGTAATTTTTCCACCTTCGTTGAGCTTCACGTCCAATTCTCTGCCGACATGTTTATTGTACTGACGCCAGATTTTTATGGCTTGGTCTGCCCCAGGGGTTGAAACCTGAAGTTCAAAGTCTTCCACTTCTCGGTCCAAAGAACCTTCAATGAGCCGACTTACCTTCACACAATCAGAGATAGGAGCACCCTCATCTCCGTCGATGAGAACGCGAATGGCATTGCTAGAACTTACTTTCAAATCAACTATAAATAGATGACTGTCAGCCAGTTCCTCTTCCACCAATGCGCGTATGCTTTTTTCACTAATCATGCCTTCTCCAAGAGGTATAAAAAAGAGGGGCTTGCACCCCTCTCCATCCTAATTCCGCTTAATTGCCTGCAAAGATAATGAATTTCTACCGAACTGGAAAAAATATCAATGGAAGGCCTTATTCTTTTTTAGTCGCAAATCCCAAGCGAATAAAAAAAGCCACTTCCTAGCATTTTTTCGTGCTGCGGACAGTGGCTTTATTGACCAGGACAATTGAAAATCGGAGCGCTCCATCGGCCGCCAGAGCCCCACCAACATCCGTTGTTGAGGAGCAATCTAAGTCCGACCCCCCAAATAAACCTCAGAAAAACTCCCTCAATTTGTGACTGAATACGCTCCCTTTGTGGATGAACTTTTATTTCCTTGTTAATAATGCTTTCGGAAGTTTTGCGTTGACTTCACTGAGGATGCTATTTTTGATCCTAAATACTTTACACCATGCGTTTCTTCATCCTATTCTTACTTCTTCCCCTCTTCGGCCAAGCTCAAAAACAACATTTTGTTGAGCACTATGCGAACGGACAACTCAAGTCTGAAGGCGATTATGTTCGCGGACTCGAACACGGGACCTGGGAATACTACTATAGAAACGGTGTTTTAATGCAGCGCGCCAACTATTACATGGGTACTTTTGACGGAGAAGTTTTGCAATACCATGAGAATGGGGAATTGAAACACGAGGGGTATTTCGTAAAAGATGTTCAAGACAGCATCTTTCGAACTTTGAGTGCAGATGGTCAATTGCTGGAAGAAGGAATGTACTTGAATGACTTAAAAATGGGAGACTGGAACTATTTCCATCCGTCAGGGGCCCTTTACCTTAAAGAAGTCTATACCGAAAAAAGCATGCGCACCTTGTACATGGCCGATGATAGTGGCAAGGTTTGGATAGAAGATGGAAAAGGCCGCATGAACGAATACTTCAATAACGGCGAATTAAAAAGCACTTGTGAATACCTCGACGGCTTTAAAAATGGAGCTTTTGAACGCTTTTTTGTAGACGGAACACTTCGCGAAAAAGGAAGCTATAAGAACAACTTGAAGGATGGGGCTTGGGAAGAGTTTTACCTCGACGGGACCATTAAAAAGAAAGCCACTTATGCCGAAGGAGTCCTTAATGGAATGTTTGAAGAACATTATCGAAACGGACAAACCAACGTGGAAGGAGCTTATTTGAATGGAAAGAAAGATGGGGAGTGGATTTGGTACTTGGAAGACGGCACAGAAGAAATGAAGGGCCCGTTCAAAGCCGACCAACAAGAAGGAACTTGGTTCTATTACTACAATAACGGTAAACTGAGCGCGACAGGAGATTTCTTAGCGGGCAAAGAAAGCGGAGAATGGAAGTACTATTATGTGGGTGGACAAGCTTGGAAAACGGGGAGCTTTGATGAAGGGCTCAAGCAAGGCACCTGGAACTATTGGTTTGAGAATGGAAAAGATTTGATGCGGGGTGATTTTGATAACGACTTGGAAGAGGGCGAATGGGAAAGTTGGTTTGAAAACGGGAATCCTAAAGACAAAGGGCCTTATTCCAAAGGAAAAATGAAAGGACATTGGACCGGATACTACCCCAATGGAGTGAAGCATTTTGACGGCCATTGGCTGAATGATTTCAAAGTGGGAGAATGGACCATCTATTACGACAATGGACAAATTGATGAATCTGGCACCTACAATAATGAAGGAGAAAAACACGGTCAGTGGGTGAAGAAGAACAGTTCGGGTACGACAGCGAGCGAAGGTGAATATGAGAACGGGAAACCCAGCGGATTGTGGAAGTATTATTTCCCAAATGGCGGACTCCAGCGCAGCCATGAAATGAAGGATGGGAAAATGAATGGCGAAGCCAAAACCTACTCCCGATTTGGACGATTAATTGAAGAAGCCAATTATGTACAGAACAAGCGGGACGGAAAATACATTATATACAATGAAAAGACAGGGAAAAAGGAGACCCACCTGCTCTACAAAAACGGAGCAGTAGTTAAAGTCATTCTCTCTCCCTCTCAGAAACAGTAAAAAGAGAAGGCTTTCGATGAAAACCCGACTCGAAACGCAAACCGAATAGCGCTCAAGAAAAGAGCAAGGAACCACATGTCGTACATCTACAAGCTCATAGAAGAAGGAGAACATCAGCAGCAAGACTTCAAGACCCGAATTGAGGACTCGAAAAAGATTGCAAAAACCCTGAGTGCCTTTGCCAACTCTGACGGTGGCCGATTGTTGATTGGAGTCAAGGACAACGGCTCCATCAGTGGAGTTGATCCTCAAGAAGAGTTTCACATGATTGAAGCCGCAGCGGAAATGTACTGCAAACCCCATGTTGGTTTCAGTACCCAGGTTTGGAAAGCGGAGTACCGAAGTGTTCTTGAAGTAATTATTGAGCCCAGTAAAAACCGCCCGCACTACGCCGTGGATGAAAACGGTGACTGGATTGCCTACATGCGTAAGGACGACAAGAACCTCAAGGTGAATGGTGTGATGGTGAAGGTTTGGGAGCATGGAAAAAGCCTCAAACCCCACGACTTTCAGTACACGGAACGGGAACGGGCCTTGTTCAACTACCTTCAGAGAAGAGGAAAGGTGGCCTTCAAAACAGCATCACGCATCACACGATTGAACTTCAATAAAACCGAAGAAATGCTGGCTCAACTGATTTGCTGGGATGTACTCTCTGCAGAATATGACAAGGGAAGAATGCTCTACACCTTGAAAGAAGACGAAGAAAGTAGCTACTGAGGAAAAAAGTTCGCCCGTGTACCATACCTTTTCAGCATATTTGTCGTTCCTACATCAGCCAAACACATCACGAAAGATGCAAAATAAACTCATCGCACTCTTCCTTTTTATCCTTCCCAATCTCCTTCAAGCACAAATTCCTGTGGGTACTTGGAGAGACCATCTTCCCTATGAAGAAAGCACTGATGTAACTGTGGGAAGCACCAAAGTCTTTGCTGCAACACCGTATTCTGTGTTTTACTATTCCCTCGAAGATAATAGCCTGATGACCTTCAGTAAAACCGATGGTTTGAGCGAATCCAGCATTTCATCCATTGCATACTTGGACGGTGAAGACATCCTTGTGATTGGTTACGTGAGTGGAAATATCGATTTGATTCTGGGTGAAAACATCGTGAACATTCCAGACATCAAGCAGAGCAGTTTTGTGGGGAACAAGCGCATTAATGACATCTTATTTTTGAATGGGAAAGCCTATTTGAGCTGTGGTTTTGGAATTGTTGAACTCGATTTGGAACGAAGAGAAGTGGCCGATACTTGGTTCATCAATGGTCAGAACGATATCGTTGAGGTGAACACATTGGTAAACAGTGATACCCATTGGTTTGCCGCCACTGAATCGGGGATCTACGAAGCCGATATCAACAGCGCCTTCCTTGCCAATTTCCAAAATTGGACCAAGCGCGTCGACCTTCCACTTGAAGACGAACCTTATACTGATTTGACCATTTTCAACGATCGCCTAATCGCTCTGTATTCAAACGGTAACAACTCTGCTCTGTGGCAAACCCCTTTGAGCACAAGTGACTGGAGTACCGTTCCAAATTTGTCCGATGGAGGATATCGAAGCATTTCATCATCTGAAGATCAATTGGTGGTAACTACCTTCCAAAGAACCGAACGTTTTGACGTCGATTACAACTCTTTGGGGCTGCGAAACTTCATCGAAGGAGTATTGAGTAACCCCTTTGATGCAGAAATCACGGACAACAACACCATTTGGATAGCCACTGAATTTGGTGGTTTGATGCGATGGGGTGGAGATGATAGCGAACTTCAAGTAGCCCCAATCGGTCCGCCTTCCAATGGAGCTTTTCGCATCGATGGTTTTAACGACAACATCTGGGTAGCTTCAGGAGCAGTGGACATCATTTGGGCCAATAACTATCTGAAAGACGGAACTTACGGTTTGGTCAACGATCGCTGGTCGGTTGTGCCCCAAGTGGAAGGTGAAAACAGCATTGGGTCTATCAATGACATGATTGCCGTGAGCATTGATCCCACCAACAACGACCGTGTGATGCTTGGAAGTTGGGAAGAAGGTTTGGTTGAGGTAGTGAACGGCGTAGTAGCCAATATTTACAACGAAGATAACAGCACCCTTCAAGTTCGGCCTGATAATAACGAAGGCTGGATTGGCGTGGGAGGTGTGGATTTCGATGATTTAGGGAACCTTTGGATAACGAACACCTATTCTGACACTCCTCTTCATCTTCTAACTGCTGGTGGCAGTTTTGCTTCTTTTGAATTTGGGAACGATTTAAACTCTGGAGATTTGGTGGGTGATGTTAAAGTTACCCGAAACGGATATGTTTGGATGGTCCT
Source organism: uncultured Flavobacteriales bacterium (assembly GCA_938085105.1). Lineage (GTDB taxonomy): Bacteria > Bacteroidota > Bacteroidia > Flavobacteriales_D > Sanyastnellaceae > CALKGK01. The sequence goes on along the minus strand of CALKGK010000020.1, from coordinate 9,706 downwards.
TCCGCGCGGTGGTGGTTTGATGGTATTGGATCCGGGCGAATCAATCAGTTCACCCAATGACGACAACTACCGATTGCTGAGTCAAGAAGAAGGTGACGGAGGCTTACCAAGCAATGAAGTGCTCTGTGTGGAAGAAGATTTGGATGGTGAAGTTTGGATTGGAACGGAGCGTGGAATTGGTGTTTTCTATGCACCACAAAGTATTTTTGAAAGTGACAATTTCGATGCACAGGAAATCCTGATTACCCAAGACGGAAATGTTCAAATTCTGCTCGAAACCGAAGTAGTTACATGTATCGAGATTGACGGAGCAAACAGAAAATGGGTAGGAACGAGAAGTTCTGGCGCTTATTTGTTTAGTGAAGATGGACTTCAACAACTTGCTCATTTTACCGAAGAGAACAGTCCGCTTTTGAGCAACAACGTACAAGATATCGCCTTGAACCAGCGCAACGGGGAAGTATTCTTCGCCACGCAGAACGGGATCAGTTCGTTCTTGGGCACAGCAACCAATTTCGACCAAGAAATTGAAGAGGTGAAGATTTACCCCAACCCCGTTGAACCAGGATATGAAGGACTGATAACCATCGACGGTTTGGCATTTGAAACGGATGTTCGCATCACAGATGCAGCGGGAAATGCTGTGTATTCAGGAACCAGCTTTGGCGGAAGAGCGGTTTGGGATGGTACCAACTTCAATGGAGAGAAAGTGGTGACCGGCATTTACTTCGTGTTTTGCAGCACTGGAGACGGAAATGCCACCAACATGGGGAAAGTAGCCATTGTAAGATAGGCCGAAGATCCAGTTCAGGTTCCTCTTACCAAGGACATCAACTTTTTCACTCCGCTGACAATCAAGAAAACCACAAGACCAACCACCAATCCCGTGAGTGCATCGGCCAACAAACCGATCCAATTGTGGAATAGATCGTGGATATAAGGCACATTGTGCGTGAAAATCCCTCCTGAAACAAGGATGAGTGCAATGGTTCCCACCACGCTCAAGGTTTTGATCACCTTAGGAAGGGCTTGAACCAAGAAGTTGCCAATGGTTTTCGCATTTTGACTTCCTCTTTCCATCAACGCAAGCCCAAAGTCGTCCATTCTCACAATGAGCGCAACAATACCATAAACACCAACGGTAGCCAAGAGTGCAACGACACTTACAGTAATGATTTGCACCTTCAACTCTGCCTCCAACACTGTACTTAAGGCGATGATGACGATTTCAACCGAGAGAATAAAATCAACAAAAACAGCAGATTTCACCTTCTTCTTCTCGTGTTCTAGCGCCTCGGTTCTGCTCATTTTGATCAATTTCTTTCGGCGATTGTGCTCTTCATCGGAATGCGGAAAGAAATACTCCTTGATCTTTTCCACCCCTTCATAAGCCAAAAACAGACCGCCAGCTATCAAAATGTAAACAATCACCGTTGGGGCAAAGGCACTGAGAAGGAAAGCCAGAGGAAGAATGATGAGTTTATTCAGGAAAGAGCCTTTGGTGATTGCCCAGAGCACCGGAATTTCTCTACTCGACACAAAACCAGTGGCCTTTTCGGCATTCACTGCGAGATCATCGCCCAAGATACCTGCTGTTTTCTTTGTGGCTACCTTACTCATGGTAGCTACATCGTCCATAATTGCTGCAATATCGTCTAAAAGCGCAAAAAAGCCTGATGCCATTATTCTAAGTTTTGTTTGAGGATCTCATTTGAGACTTCATGGGCAAGTATAAGAAATTCTCAAAAGTCTGCTCGTTTTGTTGCTCTGCTTCGAACTCCTCAGATGCATCAAGTTCATCAGACTTCATCAAGCTCTCAAAATAGATCTTCCATAAAAAAGCCCTTTCAATTGTACTTGAAAGGGCTTCTATTAATTTCGTTTAGCGCTTAGTCACAGTCCGTGCCGAAGAAGCTAAGGAAAATGAGGACATCACCCCCATTCACAAGTCCGTCAGCATTCATGTCTGAGGCACCACAGCCACCTCCGTTGCAACCAAATGCACCTAGCATCATGAGTAAGTCAGAAACATCTCTTGAACCGTCTGCGTTCATGTCTCCCGGACAAACACAAGAACTGAATTCACAAGAGCCATCATCAATGGTAGCGCTAGCATCATAGTTACAAGCTGAAGCATCCGTACATCCGGCGCAAGAGGTGAAATCGCAAGATCCATCATCAATCGTAGCACTAGCATCGTAGTTACAAGCCGAAGCATCCGTACATCCAGCACAAGAAGTAAAATCGCAAGATCCATTGTCTATGGTCGCACTTGCATCGTAATTGCACGCTGCAGCATCTGTACATCCTAGGCAAGAAGTGAACTCACAAGATCCGTCATCAATGCTTGCCGCAGCATTGTAATTACATGCGGTGTTATCCGTACAGCCCGGCAGTCCAACAGGAACACAAAAGCTGTGACTTGTACCTGCACCATAGTTTGGTGATCCCATTTCGAAGAGCGTTGTTCCCGATCCATCCACCATGATGTAGTTTCCATCAACGGCGCATCCGCTGGCAATACCTGAAAGTCCGTCGCCGAAGCTATCTTGAATACCAAAGGTGTAGCAACCGTATGGAAGGCACCCAGTCCATGTATATGTCTGCTGGTTTCCGTAGGTTCCATTCACGGATGCAATCACATTCCCTTGATCGTCGCTCAACTGCCAGCTCACCTCATAACCCCAACAATCGGTATCTATTGTGAGTGTTACATTCTCACAAGGAATGACGCAAGACCCATCATCAATGGTGGCATTGGCATTGTAATTCGTTGCCACAGGGTTGGTACAGCCAGCGACCTCACTGGAACAATCAGCTGTTGAAACGGTAATGGTACTTGAAGTTCCATCCGCAGTGGTGAAGTACAACTGATAATTGGTATTTGGGTTGAGATCCTCAAGAACATAGGTACTAAGGTTGTTGAGCTCTTCTCCAGATGCGATCAAATCGATGCAAGTAAACGTTCCACTGCTGGCTGCATAACAAAGGGTGCTAGCATCACAAAAGCTCTCTGAAATGTTCACGCTTACCTCGATGTTTGAACGAATCTGCCCAAGGCTTTCGTCGTAATAACAATCGCTCACGCCCGAAATACTGACAGGATCGCACGGAGGAAGTGGTCCGCAATTGTTAAGTATCAAGTCCAATGAGTTTTTCACGTTTAATCGTCCACCCGTTGTCGTTTCCGTAGCCAACTGAGCAACAGGGTCCACCCCTTGAAACAAGTATGTTCTTACTAAATCTGCTGCCTGTTGTGGGTTACTCAAAGCCAGAGCAGCGAGGTCTGAACAAGGTGCAGAATACATCAGAGCAATTGCCCCAGCAACGCAAGGGGACGCGAAGCTTGTTCCTGAAGTGTTTGAATAAGAAGTGCTGCCTGAAGGAAGGTAAACCGACTCACCCGGTGCGCCCAAGTCAATGGTGGTAGCCCCGTAACCAGAAAAGGTTCTTGCGTCAGAACTGTTGGTTGCAGTTACGGCTACCATGTAATCACTTGAACAACCTGTTGGCATGTCTCCGACCACATCGACGTTGACGTTGTTATTTGCCGTAGCACCACAATTCAATATTCCTTCTTCTCCTAAATCGTCGTAAAACGCACACCAAACTGGATAGTTTGCTGGGTTGGCGTTATCGATTCCCCAAGACGCATTAGTAGCCACCACAAAAGCTCCTTGTGCGCCATTGGTAGCATTGTAGAGTGCTCGCATGTCGTAAGGATAGCTGTAGGCAGCAATCACATTGGCCTCGTTCAATCCTCCTACTTCAACCTGCATGATTTTCACATCCCAGTTCACCCCGGCAACACCGATTCCATTGTTCCCTTTCGCTCCAATCATTCCGGAAACCGCAGTTCCGTGTCCGCCAGCTCCAATATTATCCGTTCCTGAAACGGGATCCCAGCCATTCACATCATCAATGTACCCATTGCCGTCATCGTCAATTCCATTTCCGTCAATTTCTTGGGTATTGGTCCAGTGGTTTGCAATCAAATCTTGGTGGTTGTAGTTCGAACCTCCTCCTTCAATGACACACACCACGATTTCATCTCCGTTCACGGTTGTACCACCAGTGGTAATATCCCAGGCGAGATCGGTATCGATATCATTGTCTGAAGCATCTACATGGTGCCACTGGCTACCAATTTGCGGATCGTCTGGAAGAGTCGCTCTCTCTGTTACGGTATGGTTAAATTGAGCTGCAACCACTTGGGGCATGCTTCTCAAAATGTCCAATGTTTTATCAGCAGAAAGTGCGTTTTCGTTGAATTCCAAGAGTACAATGTTGCTTCGTTTTGAAAGCACTCGGTTCACCTTCGCTTCAATATTCTTACCGTGCAGGTTGCCGCAATGACGAAGAAGTGGTTCTTTTTGATCCATGGACTTCAGCTTCACGATGAGTTGTCCGGGCACTCGATCAGAGAGCTGGGCATTGATGGCAAAGGGAAGAGATAATATTATGGCGAGGATGATTAAAAATGACTTTTTCATCGGTAGCAGTTAGCATTAATTTTGGTTATAAAACACGAGCTTAAAAGTACATAAAAAATGAATAAGTTCTTCTTGCTCAGCGGTGATGGTGCTCTTCAACTGTAATTTTTTGGGGCTGAATACACTCAAAAACGGGATGAATGAGCAGAAAGACTTCACACCTTCGCACCAGATTCTTCTTTAGAATTCCGTATTTTTCAGCTTTACAATTCGACGCAATCCTTCCGAAAAATGCCTCATTACACATCGAGAATCACCTCCAAGCTTCCTTTAACGGGAACCACGATATTCACCACCATGTCTGCCCTCGCGTCTGAGCATAAGGCCATCAACCTATCTCAAGGCTTTCCCGGTTTCGAGCCTGACCCTAAACTCATCAAAAAGGCAAGTAAAGCCATGAAACAAGGCCACAATCAGTATGCTCCAATGGCGGGATTGTTGGCGCTTCGTGAGGAGGTGAGCAAGGTCTTTGAACGGAGGGATGGCGTCCACTATCACCCAGAAAAAGAAATCACCATTACTGCGGGTGCGACGCAAGCACTTTTCACCGCAATTCAAGCATTGGTAAGGGAAAACGATGAAGTGATTGTCTTTACTCCCGCTTATGATTGTTACGTTCCTGCTCTCGAACTTGTTCAAGCTAAGGTGCATCAAGTGGCTTTACGAGCGCCGGATTTCCGCATTGATTGGGAACAAGTGAAGCAGCTTTTTAGCAGAAGAACCAAAATGATCATCATCAATACACCGCACAATCCTACCGGGACAATGATGAGTGAGGCGGACATTGCCACTTTGGAGGAAATTACCCGAGGTACTGATTGTATTGTTTTGAGCGATGAAGTTTACGAGCACATTGTTTTTGACGGCAAGAAACACTGGGGCGCGGCATCTAAACCCGGTCTTGCAGAACGATCTTTGATTGTGGGTTCCTTTGGGAAAACCTTCCATGTTACGGGCTGGAAAACGGGATATGTTTGTGGTCCGGAAGAGTTGATGTCCGAATTCCGAAAAGTGCACCAATACAATGTTTTCTGCTGCAACACACCCATTCAGATCGCTTTGGCAGAACACATGAAAAACGAGCAACCTGAGCAATCTTTGGGCGCTTTTTATCAACACAAACGCGACCTCTTCGTGCGGGCCTTGGAAGGAAGTGCCTTTGAAATTAAACCCAGCGCTGGAACTTACTTTCAACTCTTGAATTATCAAAAACTGAGTACCGCCGAAGATACTGAAGTTGCCAAGCAATGGACCATTGATTATGGAATTGCCTCAATCCCAATATCAGTGTTCTATCAATATCCTGTGCAAGATCATGTACTCCGTTTTTGTTTTGCTAAAGAGGATGATGAATTGTTGAAAGCTGCTAAACGCCTGCATAAAATCTCCAAAACCTTGTTGAAATGAATGAAGTTAAATCCCTATTGAAGGTGGTTGTTATTCAAGACGAAATTCACTGGAACGATGAAGCCGCCAACTTGAACCATTTTGGGAAGAAGATTGCTGCTCTTGATGCCTCGGAAGTGGACCTAATTGTTTTGCCCGAAATGTTCACCACCGGGTTTTCGATGGACCATCATGCTGCGCTTCACGAAGAAGGACAAATGAAGCCTTTAGAATGGATGAAAGCCTTTGCGTCAGAAAAGCAAGCCTGCATCACTGGGAGCATTAAGGTGAAGTCGGGAGAGCACTTTTACAACCGCTTGTACTGGGTGACTCCTACTGGCGAAGTGCACCATTATGATAAGCGACACCTTTTCACCTTCGCGGGTGAAGACCAGCATTTTACCGCAGGGAATGAGCGTTTGGTAGTGAATTGCAAGGGTTGGAGAATTGGTCTATTTGTGTGTTATGACCTTCGCTTCCCAATTTGGAGCAGGAACATGAACAAGGGCGGACTTCCCATCTACGACGCCGCCATTTACGTAGCCAACTGGCCGGCGGTGAGGGCTGAACCTTGGAACATTTTATTGAAAGCACGCGCCATCGAAAATCAATGCTATGTGATTGCTTGTAACCGGGTGGGAAAAGATGCGAATGATCATCTTTACTCCGGTAATTCGGGCATCATTGATCCCAAAGGAGTAGATGTTTCAGCCAGCACTCCTTTTGAAGCTGCTGTTATTTCGGGTGAATTGTCTTTTGACGAATTGAGTGATTTTCGCAAGAAGTTTCCTGTGATTGAGGACGGGGATTGGGATTTGGGGGTGATTAAATAAAGTGATTGCCTGTAGTGGATCAACCAACCCATTTATCGAAATTTTAGTTGAATGGCTTCGCCGGTTGAGGTGGCTTGTTCAACTGTTTAAACGCTTGCGCGGGTTGTTTAGGAATAGCACAACATATCAAAACTCAATTTAAAACTCGCTGCCGAGTCGTTCGGGTGCTGGGTATATGAGATTACACTTAACTAAAGCGGATGTAAGTTTTGTTTATTATTAAAAAAAGCTGCATTTTGGCGACGCGTTATCGGTAAATAAATGATCTTCTGAAACTCCGGCCTTATATGCTTAATTTGTATTCGTGCTTGATGTTATTTTCATTTCAGAGACCTCAATAGCTCTGATTTCAGTCAAAGAGGACTCTAGAAATGTCCGTCCATTTTTCAAGCAATCAGTTTGAGGTGGGTTTTGGCAAAGGTGGGTATTCATTTGCTCTCGTTCTACAATGAAATAATGTGGTGGAGATATGACAAATTGAACATATCTACATGTTGAATATAAGGAGCACTTGCCTTCTACGGTTTACGGAGGTCCGCGATCGGACTAGAATAAATAAGAACAGAAACCAACCGCTAGTGATCATTGATTGAAACCTGAGTAAATTTGACCTTGAGACTCAGCCATGCAGACGGAAAAGGTGTTAAAACAATTAAATTCTTTTTTCTATGAAAAATTATAGCCTAACAATTATAACTTCCATGATAATGAGCATCATCTGGGTCTCTTGTGGAAAGTTTGAAGTATCGCAAATTGAAAACGATAATTCAATTCTTGCGACCTACGAGCATAACCTACCAGACAATGTTCGTTCAATCCATATTGTTGATACCAGTAATGAGCTATATCAATTGGCAATAAACTCGGAGAGCTTTAGAAAAGGACATTTCAGTATAACTAATTCACGCGAAAACCCCACAACTGGAGTGTATAGCTTTGAAAACGGTTATGCCGTTGTCATCATTGAGGGTGACAATGATGAAATATTTTCATTTATTGTAGATTCAAGGGACAACCGTGAGATCGGATCAATAAAATCAAAAAAGTTTGATGTTGGTAATTCAATTGAAATTAAATCTGTGTCGTTAACAGATAATGCCATATTTGGGCTGCCCATTGTTGAATTAGGGGATATTGATTGGAACGCCTTGGACTCGGGTGATGAATCTTGGGGCAATTGCATGGATGATGCAATCGATACCCTGTATGATGATTGGAATGATGACCCTCTTGGCACTTTCTCATGTTGGATGACAGGACCATTGTGTGCAGTAGGTGGTGCCATTGCATGTGCTATTAAATGATCATGAAAAGAGAAAAATTAATGCTCACAGCTTCATCTCTAGCCATTATTATTGGAGCTAGTTTAAAAGTTATTTTCGACACTGACCGTTTGAGATACGTAATGCTCATTTCCGCACTATTCTTTCTCTACGCAGTTGTTGCTCTTATTTATAGAAATTTAATCAGGCATTGATCATAGCCAGATATTGAGACATTTAATGTGCTATCATTTCGCACTTGATCAACTACTTTTTTTGTGAACAATAAAAACCCTTCGCTGACGAATCGAAGGGTTTTTTCATGAAGAAAACTCAAGATGTTTCACAAACCATTTGAACAAGTTGCTTACAACGTTTCCAAAAAAAATCCCCGCAACTTTCGAAGCGAGGATTTAGCAGAGTAGTCCATCGAGGTTCTCGATGATTTATTTAAAGGCGTTTTCTCCTGTAATGTCAAGACCTGTAATGAGCAAGTGAACGTCGTGTGTACCTTCATAGGTAATCACGGATTCCAAGTTCATCATGTGGCGCATGATCGGGTATTCGTTGATGATTCCCATTCCACCCAAGATTTGACGTGCTTCTCTTGCAATGTTGATGGCCATGTCAACATTGTTTCTTTTCGCCATTGAAATTTGAGCACTTGTTGCTTTTCCTTCATTTCTGAGCTGACCCAAACGGAAGGTGAGCAATTGTGCTTTGGTGATTTCGGTAATCATCTCTGCCAATTTCTTTTGTTGCAATTGGAAACCAGCAATTGGACGATCGAATTGGGTTCTTTCTTTTGCATAACGAAGCGCAACATCATAGCAGTCCAAAGCCGCTCCAATAGCTCCCCAAGCAATTCCGTAACGCGCAGAGTCGAGGCAACCAAGTGGTGCACCCAAACCGCTTTTGTTCGGAAGAAGGTTTTCCTTGGGTACTTTCACGTCTTCAAAAATCAACTCACCGGTATCCGATGCTCTCAAGCTCCACTTTCCGCCCATAGTTGGGGTTGAGAAGCCTTCCATTCCGCGCTCAACAACCAAACCGTGAATACGGCCTGACTCGTCCTTCGCCCAAACTACTGCGATATCGGCAAAAGGAGCATTAGAGATCCACATTTTCGCTCCGTTGAGGAGGTAGTGGTCGCCCATGTCCTTAAAGTTGGTGGTCATCCCTCCTGGGTTGGAACCGTGATCCGGCTCTGTGAGTCCGAAACAACCGATCATTTCACCGGTCGCCAATTTTGGCAAATATTTTTTTCGTTGGTCTTCGTTTCCGTACTTCCAGATCGGGTACATCACCAAAGAACTTTGTACTGACGAAGTTGATCGCAATCCAGAGTCGCAACGCTCGAGCTCTTGCATGATGAGTCCGTATGAGATTTGATCCAAGCCAGCACCGCCATATTCTACAGGGATGTACGGACCAAATCCACCAATTTCACCGATCCCTTTGAGGAGGTGTCTTGGGAATTTTCCGTCTTCGAAAGCCTTTTCGATGATGGGTGATACTTCTTGTTTTACCCATGCACGGGCGGTTTCACGAATCAACTTGTGCTCTTCTGAGAGCAAGTCGTCCATATTGTAGTAGTCGTGTCCTTGATAAAGATCCGTTCTCATAATGCGTGATTTTCGGGGGCAAATTTAAGGTTTAATACCAAAGATTAGATAGAAATGTTCTTGAATGTCAGATTCAGAGGAGGAAAGGAACGGCTTCGGAGTGTGGA
>CALKGK010000019.1 GCA_938085105.1 uncultured Flavobacteriales bacterium | reverse complement strand
TCTTGTGAGTTCACTTCATGCGCCGGTTGTACAGATGCTACAGCATTGAACTACGATGATACTGCAACTATTGCTGACGCTGCTGCTTGTATTTTTGCGCCTTGTGTCGATGCACCTCAAAATTTTGTGTACTGCTACGATACTGGAAGCGTTTCTTTCACCTATGAAGAATTCGTAGTTGGTGAGGGTGTTGTTGTTTCCATTAACGAGGGAACTTTCGAAACTTGCTGCGATGAATTAATGATTTATGACGGAGCAAATAACACGGCACCTGTACTCTACGATGGTACTGGCGTTTTTGATGTCTCAGGCGTAATCGCTCAATCAACTGGAGCCTTTATTACCATTGAATTCAACGGTGACGGTAGCGTTGATTGTACCTCAGGTGCTCGCGTAGCAACTGACTATGACGTGTACTGTGCTAAAATCTTTGGTTGTACTGATGATACAGCTGCAAACTACAACGCAGAAGCAAACACCGACGACGGTTCTTGTACTTTCGACGGTTGTACAGACGCTACGGCATGTAACTACTCTGCCAACGCAACCAACGACGATGGTTCTTGTGAATTTACTTCTTGTGCAGGTTGTACAAATGCAAGTGCATTGAACTATGACGACACTGCTACCATTGACGACGCTTCTTGTATCGTTCCTGCGTGTGCTGATGCACCTTTGGCAGTTTCATTCTGTTATAATAGTGGTGAAACTTCTTCATTCACTTATGAAGCATTGAATGCTGGAGAGTCGATCATCGTTGAAGTGACTGGTGGTAACGTAGAAAACAACTATGACGAATTCATCGTTTACGATGGAGCTGATAATACAGGGGTAGAGTTGTACAATGGATACGGCCCACTTACTGGTCTCATTTTTGAAGCAACTTCTGGTAGCATTACCATTCAAGTTGTAGCAGATGGTTCGGTTTCTTGTCAGTCTTCTTCCACTTATACGGATATTACCTTTGATGTGTATTGTGGAACCATCTTCGGATGTACAGATGATACCGCTGTGAACTACGATGCTGAAGCTTTGACCGACGACGGTTCTTGTACCTATGGTGTTCCAGGATGTACTGATATAACAGCTTGTAACTACGATGCAGACGCTACTGCGGATGACGGTTCTTGTTTCTTCGCTGAAGTAGGTCAGGATTGTGATGGAAACTGTCTTATTGGTTCTACACTTGTAATTGATATTACGGCAGATGAGTATCCTGGTGAGAATGATTGGACGTTAACCGAGAATGGAACAGAAATCGCAAGTGGAGATGGTACAACTCAAACGGTAACCATTTGTGTTGACATCTTGAACTGCTATGTTTTCGAAATGACAGACTCTTACGGAGACGGTCAGTTCGGTGGAGCTTTTGGAGGAGTAGATGGAAGCACTTCCATTACACTTGATGGATCTGAAATCTTCACATCAACAGGAGATTGGGGAGATTCAATCAGTCATGAGTTTGGTACTTGTGCCATCACAGGGTGTACTGATCCAGCTGCGATTAACTACAATGCTGATGCAACGGAAGATGATGGATCTTGTATTATTACAACCTTGAATGAAACTCCAGACCTCGCAATCGCACTTTCTTTGAATGTGGCTACAGGGCCTGGTGCTGGATGTAACGGTCTTTCAGGTGAAAACATGGCTGCTGCACAAGTGATTTCTGTGGACGGGGTTTACCGTCAAACCAACCCAGACCTTTGGTACTCATTCGTACCGTTTTCATCTGGTAACAGAATCCAAGTACAAACAGAAGATTTCGATGCTTTGATTGAGGTATTCGATGCTGATATGAACCTAGTGATGGGTGCAGATGGTGGTATGTATGAAGATGACAACTTCAATGATGGAACTGAAATCTTCCATGCAGGTGACCTTACTGCAGGTAATACGTACTACATCCGTGTAGCACCTTACTTCAGTGTTACTGGTGAAGCTTTGTTCGACATCTGTGTTCAAACGTTCAGAGATACACGCTGTGATTACGGTCCAGGACCATACAGCTTGTGTCAATTGTTCAAAGCAGATTTCGTTTATAGTGATGATTACATCTTCAACTTCACTTCACAAACAACGCAAGAGACCTATTCAAGCGCTCCTCAGAGCTCTACTTTCTTGCAGTTGAGCAATGTTGATGGATTGTTGTTTGGTGATGACTACGATGTAGCTATTGAGTCTGTATACTATGTAACCGATGGTGCAGGAAACGATGAAATGGTTGTATGTGCAAATGATGAGCCATGTACTATGAGCCTATCTACTCCAAGCACTATTTCGATGCGTGCACAAGACAACTCAGTAAACCACGGACCACACTTCCCTGGTAACTACATCCGTGCCAACAGCTATGTTTGTAATGCAGATCGTTACCAATGGAGGTTCACGAGAACGGATGTACCAGAACTACCAGTAGAATACACTACCAATACTACTTCTACTTACGTTCGTATTTCTGACGTTCTTGGTCCAGATGCGGCAGACGGAGGTGTGTACGATGTACAGGTTCAACCAGTATTTGATTCAGGTCAGTCTATTGGTTACGGAGATGTACAAGAGATCACTATCCTCGGTGCTGCAGGTATCGCAGGAGATGTGCTTACATCGGCTCCACAAGTTGAAGGAATCGCAAACCTTGAGGTAGAAGAGAATATCGCTGATGCGATGGTTTATCCAAACCCAAGTACAGGTGAAAACATCACCATCAACTTGAGTAATATCGACCCAAGTGCAGAGCAAGGAGTAATTACTGTAACTGACTTTGTTGGTAGAACAGTGGCTTCTTTCCAAATCACTTTGAGTGGATCTACCCATCAAGAAGTAATCAACTTGAACAACTTGGCTTCAGGTACCTACTTGATGAACATCAACGTTAACGGTGAAATGATGACTGAAAAAATCGTGATTGCGAAATAAGCAATAGCGACTCAAATAATAAAAACGGGGTTCCAGAAATGGGACCCCGTTTTCTTTTTTGAAGGATTTTTTTGCTGAAAAAAAAAATTCGATGAACGGATATTTTCACCCGATGAATGACAGTTTCATCCCAATGCGTTCATTTACTTTTGTATCTCATATTACCTAACACACAACTATGAAACGTATTTTACTGGCGTCCTTGGTATTTCTCGGACTCGCTCAACTTGGAACAGCGCAACTTACAAGGGTGGTTGTTGAGAGAAGTAATGATGGAAGTACAAATCTCTGCGGAGCGTCTGCTCAGCCGACAGGAACAATAACTTACCGTGTATATGCAGAAATGCAAGACGCTGATGATTTTGTTAGTGCAATTGCAGCGTTGGAAGGCTGCCATCCTTTGAATATTTCAACCACAACGGATTTTTATAATAGTCCGATTGGAGGTGCTTTGGGAAACAACTTGAATACTGCCTTATGTGGATCTTTCCCGGAAGGAGGATTTGATAGTTTTCTCACGATTGGTCAAGCATCTACTGGGGATGCTGGGGTAACTCAAGCGGCGTTTACCAATCCAGTAGCACCATTAGCACCTTCTTTTGGAGATGCTGATGGAACGAGTTTCGAGATTTCGGATGGTACTATTTATACTTTGAATGGAAGTTCAAATGGTCTTCCGGTAGGTCCAGATAACCGCGTATTCTTGGGCCAGTTTACCACCGATGGAGATTTCAGTTTTGACATTAACCTTCAGGTTTTTGATGGAGGAGATGGAAGCCAAAACTTGTTTTATGTTTCTTCAGGTGCTTTGGATTGCTTCTACGATCCCGCAAACCCATTCCCGAACATGCCAACGGTATTGGACGGAAGTGAAATCGGTTTGATTTATGATTCTGTGAATGATGTTGATGGTTGTACTGACGTTACTGCAATTAACTATAATGCAGAAGCGACATTGGATGACGGGTCTTGTGAATATGAGGTAAGCGATACCAACGACACGCCAGAAACGGCGGAGCCTTTGACATTGAACATTGCTGCCGGACCAGGAACATCGTGTAATGGATACAATGGCGAAGATTTGAACGGTGCTAGTTCTTCTACCCAGCAATCAATTACGTCTTCATTGTTTGCTGAACTCCCAGGCTTGTGGTATTCTTTTGTGCCTTTCTCTTCAGGAAATCAAATCACTGTTCAGACGGAAGATTTTGACGCTGTTATTGAGGTATATGACATTAACCTCCTTCAATTGGAAGGTGTAGACGGAATGGAAGCTAACGCCAATGAGGGGCCAGGTAATGAGATTTTCCAAATTGGAAACCTTACTGCCGGAAACCCTTACTTTGTGCGTGTAACTTCAACAACACCAATCAGTGAAACGGCAAATTTTGACATCTGTGTTCAAACGTTCCGTGACACCCGATGCGATTACCCGAATGGGACCTACAGCTTGTGTCAAATGTATAAAGCAGACTTTGTTTATTCGAACGCTTACCAGTTCCACTTCACCTCACAAACAACAGGTTTAACCTACTCCAGTGATGCTCAAACCTCTACTTTCTTGGTGTTGAGAAACGTTGAAGGTCTGCCTTTCGGTGATGTTTATGATGTTGAAATCGAGTCCATTTACTACATGGAAAATGGGGCAGGTGTTCCTCAAACGGTAGTTGTAGCTAATGATGAACCATGCGAAATTACTATTGCTGATGCACCGGTAATTAAAATGCGTGCTCAAGATAACATCCCAAACCACGGTCCGCATTATCCTGGAAATTACATCCGAACGAATAGCTATGCTTGTAGTGCCATCGGGTACACCTGGAGGCTGACAAGAACAGATGTAACAGAATTGCCACATGAATACACCACAGCAACATCTTCTACTTTTGTTCGAATTTCTGACATCCTCGGAAATGGAGTAACACCGGGTGGTGTTTACGACGTGCAAGTGAAGCCAGTGTTCGCAAACGGACAAGAAGCAGAATACGGAGAAGTAGAGTCCATTTCCATCATTGGTGCCGCAGGAATCATTGGAGAGGTGATTGTAGCCAATGAGATTACTGAAGATGCACAGCGTGATGAAACCCTCATTGCTCCAGAAGGCAACGTTTATCCAAACCCAACAAGCGGATTTGTGAACATTGCGATGAGCAACTTGGACGAAGAGCAAGTACTTGAAGTGAGTGTGACCGACTTCCTAGGAAGAACCGTTTCACAAGGAACTCAAAGTGCACAAGACGGAAGCGTTTTGATGAACATGGACCTCAGCACACTTGCTGCAGGAACCTACCTCATGCACATTGCTGCAGGAGAATATGTTCAAACAGAGAAGTTAGTGATTGTGAAATAGTCTACTCACATTGATCACTACCTATTGCTAACTTGTATGAGAAGGCCCCTTCATGGCGAAGGGGCTTTTTTTTGGTGAAGGATATTGCGCCAGATCCTTTTTTTAGTGATCATGAATGATGCACCCTTTTTGGGTCAGCGTGTTCTTTCAAGAGGCATACCGCAACGCATACCATGGCTTATTTTTTGGCACTATAAAATCAAAATTCATTAACTTCAAACCATGAAAAAGCATCTATGTCTTCTTATTTTTCTCATTCCATTGTTCACTAGTGCTCAATATTTTACAGAGCCCTTCTTGAATGATGATCTCGAAAATCGAACGTTCAAACTCATTTCTTTGAATAAGGAAATGTCTGAAAAACAACTTCATTTGCTCACGGAGACATGGAGTGTGGGGAAAATGATGCTCGATGTTCCTGAGGACACCACGACTGCGGATTATGTTGTTTTACCTGCACCTTATATTACCAAAGAAACATTCAATAGTTTGCTCGTTTGTAAACCCGCCGATTTAAAGAAATTGAACTGGAGGGAAGATGGTAGTATTGATTTGACAGAGGATAGTTTGGTGAAAGCCATGGTGGTATTGCCGTCGAGTATGGTGGAAGATGCTCCGTATACCTTGTTGTTTAAGGTACTTGAAAGCACATTACGAAGACACAAAAGAGAGCTAGATCTGCCGCTTTTTGGAAAAAGTAGTCTAATGAGTTTGAAGAAGGGGTGGACGGGTAGCAGTATTCTTTTTCATTGGCTTTGTTTGGACTCGGAATGGATCAAGGCAGATTCCAAAGATTTTCAAGAATTATCGGGCGTCAAAGCCAAAGTCCAAGTTGCAATGCAAACTGAAGACGAGTCAAAATTAGAAGAAAACAGGATCTTGATTTACCCAATGATTCTACCTCCATCATTCAAGCATCGTTATTCCTTATGCATCTTGAACACTGAGTTTGGTGCTTTGCATGTTGAACCTCTGTTGAAGACAAAACAAGAAGGGCGTTTAGACCAACAGCTCATCAAAATGGTTTTAGATGCACTTCATGATAACGAGGCGAGCCTTATTTTTCAATATTCTGCAGAGGACTGAGTATTTAAAGGTGTTTATCCAAAAGGTAAATCATCGATGCCATGGCTGCAGCACCAAGCTCCAGCTCCCGCTTGTGTACACTTTCATAAACATCATTTTTTGAATGATGGTAATCGAAATAACGTTGGTTATCGGGAACTAGGCCCATCAGTAAAACTGTTCCATTTTTTAGCGGACGAATATCCACGCCACTCCAGCCTCTTCTGAAAAGGTGAATGTTGTAAGGTTCAAACAAAGAAGACCACGCTCTAACCATGGCTGCTTGGGCATCATCGCCTTCCATGCTGAAGCCACGTGGACTAAAACCACCACTGTCGCTTTCAAGGGCAGCTACATGTTCTTCACCACCTTCTTTCACAGCAGCTGCGTAGCCAATACCACCGCGGTTCCCGTTTTCTTCATTGATGAAGAGAACCACACGAAGGCTGTGTTTCGGACGAATTCCCAGGTTCTGAAAAGTACGCAAGACCTGAATGCTTTGCACAATTCCGGCACCGTCATCGTGCGCTCCTTCGCCGATGTCCCAACTGTCGAGATGACCACCAACCACGATGTACTGTTCAGGGAACTCACTACCTCTCAATTCGGCAATCACGTTGGCTTGCATTCGATCGGGGTGCCGTTCACAATCCAACTCCATAGCAATGCGCAACTTGGGGTTTTCGCGGAGGGAAGCACTTAAATAGTTGGCATCCACCGTGCTGATGGCTGCCGCTGGGATACTATCTACCCCAGCTTCGTAATTCATTGCTCCTGTGTGTGGAAGGGTGTCCAAGGCATGAGTTAGCGAACGAACCAAGGTACCCACAGCTCCGTACTTCGCTGCTTCCGCTGCTCCTTGACTTCGTTGATCAAAAGCTCCGCCATAAGCAGCACCAGTGTTGATCAGTACAGGGTTCAGTGCGCGATTGTAGAAAACAATTTTTCCTTCTACCTGCTCTCGACCGAGTTCAGCCAATTCACTCAGCTCTTTCACCATGATCACTTCCGCTTCAATCTCCCCTTGACTGCCCACGGAGCCTCCGAGCGCACAAATGTGGAGATCCCTACTTTCATTCCCCGTTTTCAATCGGGCTTTTTCAGTGTTCCCACGAGTCCAATGTGGAACGAGAATGTCTTGAAGAAAAACGGTATCAGGTTGAAGGCTCGAAAGCACCTCAAATCCCCATTCAATCGCACGATCTGCCTCGGGAGAACCGCTCAAACGTGCACCGATATCTTTGCACAAAACCCGAAGGTCATCATGGCAAGCACCTTGGGTGAGTACTTCTTCAAAAATGTTGGCGATTTGGGTGGAGTCTGTCTGTGCCGCAAGACCAAAAGGCAGCAGAGTGAGGAGGAAGAGTACTTTTCTCATATCATGAAACTTCCGTTGTTCATATCCAATCCTTGCCCAGTAATGGAGCGTTGGTCTTCTGAAAACAAGTAGCGCACCAATCCAGCAATCTCTTTTGGGTCGCTCATTCTACCGAGCGGCACATAGCTCATTTGTTGTTCGAAAGTGTTGGAATAGGCCTCGTTTTCTCGGTCTGCCAAGAGTTGAATGCCTGCCTTTGCCATATCGGTTTCAACCCAGCCAGGGCAAAGCGCATTCACCAAAATGTTTTCGCTTGCAAGTTCCACAGCCAATGCCTTCGTTAAGCCCAGCAAGCCAGCTTTTGAGGTGCAATAGGCCGTGTAGTTGGGTACACCAAATCGCGCCAAACACGAGGAGGTCATAAGTACATGTTTGATGTCGTTTTCGGACGCCCTGAGGTAAGGTAAGGTTTCCATGATGCTGTTGTAGGTTCCCGTGAGATTGATGTTCAGGATTTCGTTCCAGCGGTCATGGTCTCCATATTGATTCTCACCTCCAATCCCTGCATTGGCAAAAATGGCGTAGATGTTTCTTTCTCCCGCGTTGATTTCCTCTAAACCTTTGCGGAAAGCTTCTGCATGGGCAATATCGACAGGGAGGATGGAGTGTTTCTCTGGGTGTGATAGGAGGGAGTGGCTTGTTTCAAGCGTGGAGCGGGTACGCCCAACAAGAATGAGGTGGTATCCTTCTTTTTCGAGTGCAATTGCCGTGGCTTGGCCAATTCCGCTGCCTGCGCCGGTAATGATGATGCTTTTCATATAGGTTCAAAATAAATGGAGATCAAAAACGCACTGTCTTGGGGAATTCCTAAAACGGTTTTTGGGATGGCGAAGAACATTCCTTCGAGTAGTTTTTTCCCTTCGTCGTACAATAGTTGATCGCCAAATTTAACACACTCCAAAGATCGCACTTGCCCGGTGTTTTCCAAATCAACCCGAAAAACAACATCACCATCTGAACGGTGGAGTGCTTTGTTCACCCTAAAAAACCGACCATTGATCAGAAAGGTGATTTCTTCGAGGTAATCTTGATACACTTCTTCTTGGGTGAAGGCCAAACTAAAATCCATTTCATCCGAAGGCATCCATTGATACAGGGTGTAAATGGGTTTGTTGATGGAGTAGTTCCAATATGCGTTGGAGCTCAATCTCTCCAAAAAACTCACCTTTCCGCGAAGGTTGTACGTGCGCCAATCGAGGATCCGGACATCGTGTTTGCATTCGCCGCGCTGGTAAAGTACTCCGTTTTCAAAGTAGGTTTGAACTCCTTCAAGTTTCCCAAAAGAATAGTTAAGATAGCTCGCGGTGTCATCGTATTGGTTGAAGGAAATTCGCTGTCCGTGCAGGCGGTGATCTTGATAAGGGGCAATGGCGTCGAGGTGGTTTTTCCGTTCGTATTCGCGAATGGTGTATTTCTTAGGAGTTTCAAAGGTGATGATCTCTTCAAACTTTAGATCTGTATTGAAGGTGAGCCAATTTCCACAAGCTTTCCCTTGACACCACTGGCCTTTTTGCCGAAGTCGTTGTTTGGTTTCGTAATAATAAAAACTGCCATTCTTGAATCCGTTCTCGTAGCTTTCGATGGATGCAGTGTCGCCACTGGCATGGTAGCGAATGAGCTTCCCACTACCGTTTTCAAAGGAGCCAAAGCTGCGCCATCCTTCCCATTTATCTTGGGCGAGGAGCGCATTCACCAGTTTGCCATCATCAAAAAGGAAGTGCTCCCAAATCGGACCCGTGCTATGGAATTTCTGATAGCTTCCGTCAAAACGAAAGGAGGTTTTAGGAACAATTAATTCTCGCGGAACATTGGAGTAGTAGTACAGTTGCTCTCGTTCAAAACCATTGTGCTGTAGCTCAAGCAAAACGCTGTCTTGATGGTCGATGCGTGCGGTGTAGTTTTCGTGAATGGGGCCGGCTTTGTAATAGTCGCGGTGCTGAATTTCGAGGTAGTTCTCCTCTTGTTTGTACTTCCGAATGAGCGCAGAATCTCCACTGTTGTAAAAGGCTTTCAGTTCAATGGGATTTCCGTTTTCATAGTACTGAATGGCGTAGGTATCACCAGAAGAGTAATAGGAAGTCCAGACGCCATCTTTTTCATCGTTTCGATAGTTCCCCTCAGCCCGAACTTGTCCGTTACTGTGGTAGAAAGTCCATGCTCCGCTCTTCTGCCCTTCGGAATACTGTCCGCTCGCTCGTTCAGCCCCTCCCGGAAAGAAGTACGACCATTGGCCTGTTTTTTTTCCAAAGAGAAATTGTCCGCTAGCCCAAGTTTGGCTTTTCAGCAAAGCCTCATAAGAACCGTGAAGCAGGAGGGTATCTTCGATAAGTCGGTTGGCATAAACGTGAAAAGCATCCTTCGGTCCCCAAGAAAAAGCCTCCGTTTCTTCTTGAGCAAAGGAAGCCATGGTCAGGAGGATAAAACAGAAGAGAAATCGCAGTTGGAGCATTCAGATGGAATTTAGCCAATAATTTAGATACTTTTTGTTTGTGATAGGTTTAAAGCAGGCCTTGAATCCGTAATTTTGAGAAAAATAACATCATGGCACTAACTCCAACAACTTCGATTCCTCTTGGGTTCAAAGCACCTGAGTTTTCTCTTATCGATGTGATCTCCGAAAAACACGTGAGCTACAATGATATTTGTGGTGAGAAAGGAACTTTGGTGATGTTCATTTGCAATCATTGTCCTTACGTTATTCATGTAAAGGCAGAATTGGTTCAATTGGCTGAAGACTATATGAATCAAGGCATCGGAGTGGTGGCTATCAGTTCGAATGACGTGAAAGCCTATCCTGAAGACGGGCCTTCGTTCATGAAAAAAGTGGCGAAAAATGCGGGCTTCCCTTTTCCTTATTTGTACGATGAGGATCAAAGTGTGGCCAAAGCTTATGACGCTGCATGCACCCCAGATTACGCTGTTTTTGATAGTGAACACCGTTGTGTTTATCGTGGGGAGTTGGATGGAGCAAGACCAGGAAACAGGGTGCCAAATGACGGCAAAGCAATGCGCAACGTTTTGGACTTATTGCTGGCGGGTGACCAAGTCCCCGAAGAAGGACAAAAACCCAGCATGGGATGTGGCATCAAATGGAAATAAAGCATACTAGGAAGCATGAGATTTAATTTAAGTGAAATAAGCGCACTCATCAAACACCGTCGCTCGGTGAAACCGGAAGATTATTCTCCCAGAAAAGTGCAGCGAGACATGGTGGAGAACATCTTGAACAATGCCATTTGGGCTCCGAGTCATGGTTTAACCCAACCTTGGCGATTTAAGGTGTTTATGGAAGGCGGATTGGAGAAACTGAAAACCTTCTTGCCTGAATTGTATGAGCAGACCACCGCTCCGGAGAATTTTAACCCGAAAAAGCAAGAAAAAATCATGCTCCGGCCATCACAAAGCTCGGTGATCATCGCCATTTGTATGGAGCGGGAAGAAGCAGAACGCATTCCTGAAATAGAAGAAATACAAGCCGTTGCATGTGCAGTTCAAAACATGTACCTCACTTGTACCGCTTATGGAATTGGAGGTTTCTGGAGTTCACCAAAGTTCATTTACACCCCAGAAATGAATTCGTTTTTGGGCTTGGGTGAAAAAGATAAATGTTTGGGCTTGTTCTATATGGGCTATCCAGCAGGTGAATGGCCGAAGAGTCATCGAAAGCCTTTGGAGTATGTGAGTGAATGGATTACGGAATGAGGATTGTCAATTTTTACGAGCATCCGGGTGATAATCGATACACCATATTTCAATATGGTTTGGAAGAGCATGCCGATCATTTTCAAATGCTCTTGGAGGAAAGAAAAATTCCTTTTGAACGTTATTTGGATGAGGAGCAAGATCCTGCAGTAACCCTTTTTGGTATCGAAAACGTCCACCGAGGGAACGCAGAAAATTGCAATTATCTCTGTCATGCAAAGTACCGTAGACGAATGATTCCCAACCGATTTTTGGGCGTTTTGATGGTGATTGTAACCGGACTCTTCGTACTATTGGCTATCATTGGATATCTTAAAACGAGGTGAGAAAAGTTGTTTACGTCTGTCTGTTTTTGTTGCCCTTGCAACTTCTGGCTCAAAAAGACCTCACCACCTTTGGTATTCAGCTCAAGCCATTGGTTCCCAACTCCTACTTTAATTTTTCTTCGGAAAGCGTCTTGTCTGATGATGGAGTATTGGAAGCCACTTGGGAGCCCAAACCCAGTTTGTGTTTTGGAATGGTGATTCGGCACGGTTTTACTGATTTTTTCAGTGTTGAAACCGGTATCAACCTCATTCGGAGAAATTACGAAGTGATAGGAAGGGATGAGGAAGAAGGAGTGAGTGGAGCAACGCGTTTTGCCTTTACAGGATATGAAATTCCGCTTCAAGGGCTCATTTATGTTCGATTGGGTGAAGAATGGTGGATGAACGGTGCTGGAGGGATGAGCATAGATATGTACCCCAGCTCTACTTTTGCGAGCAGCGCTGTTGAAGGCGATACCACTTTTTATGATTTTGCCGTTACTACGGTGAAGCGTCGCTGGGTTCAGATGTCTTTGCTGGCCAACCTCGGTTTTGAATACCGCCACAAGAAGAAGGGAAGCTTCTACATCGGGGCTACTTATCACCGACCGTTCAACGACATGGCCATCTCTCAGTTGAATTACCAAAATACCGCTCAAGTGCATCGTGCAAATTTGGCCTTGAATGGAAATTATTTCACCGTCGACTTTAGGTACTTCTTTCATGAGAAGTCGCGTCGGCGTTAGCAGACATAAAAAAAGCACCACCGATTTGCATCAGCAGTGCTTTCTTCATGAAGTCTTTAGAAATTAGGCCTTCGCTACAATGCGAAAATCAATTTCCATGTCGTCGTAAATCATGTTGTCTCCAAGAGAATCAAAGAACGAACCTGATCCGTACTTGATGTCCCATTTCGTGCGATCCACCATCACTTTTGCTTCAACAATGATTTCACCTTTGTTCATCGTTACTTTCGCTGGAAAGCTGATGGTGTTGGTGATCCCTTTGATGGTCAATTTCCCGGTAACCATGTAGTTCGCTCCGTTTTCGCCTTTTTTTGCTTCGAATTTTGTCAAATCGAAAGAAGCTGTTCCGTGCTCTGCAGTATTGAAGAAGTCAGGAGAGTTGAGGTGACCCACCAATTTTCCTTTGTACTCATCGTTCATGTCCGCATCGGTGCACTGAATGCTCGTCATGTCAATGTTCACTTGAGCAGAAGTAATGGTTTTTCCATCGCTTTCTACTGATCCACTTTGAACAGCTACTGTTCCAACGTGTGATCCTGTAACTTTGGAACCTTTCCAATTCATGCTGCTCGCTTTTGCGTCAACATTCATTTTATTTCCGTCTTCGTTTCCTGCGATTGCAGTAAGAGCGAATACCGCCATGCTGAGTGATAAGATGATTTGTTTCATGATGTTTGTTTTGTTCTGTGATTAACCTTTGAATTGTATTTATGTTCTTAATTTATCGAGTAATTCGTTGAGTGCCTGTGCTTCAGAGTCGCTCAGGTTTAGGGTCTGATGCATGTCCATAATGGGCTTGTCAATTTTTTGAAGAAGCTCACTTCCCTTCGCCGTAATGCTTACTTCCACTTGTCTGCGATCCTGCTCTGCGTTTTTTCGTTCCAAGAGCCCTTTCAATCGCAATTTTTCAACCAAACGAGAGGTGTTGCTCATTTTGTCGATCATCCTGCAGGAGATGTCGTTGAGCTGAATTCCTTGTCCTTTTTGTCCGCGAAGAATTCTCAAAATGTTGTACTGCTGTGGTGTGAGGTCGTATTCTTTGAAAAAACGATTCTGAATGTTATTCGCCCAACTGCTGGTATACAGTAAGTTAATCATCACTTTCTGTTGCTCACTGGCAAATTTTACTTGTTGGATGTCTTCTTCAATGCTCATAACACGGCAAATATATGTAAGAACAATAGATGTTGCAACATCTAATTAGAAAAATTCTGTTAAAGTAGTAGATTTGGGGCATGAATGAAGCTGCTATAAACGCGTATTTAGAACGGAAGAAAGCCTGCAACTTGCGCATTGGTGAGGTGAAGAAACAACTGCGATTGCTAGTAATGCTTCGCCTTTTGAGTTTTACCTTGTTTGGCGTGGCGATTTATTTCGCTGTGAAGTGGTCTTCCGCATTTGGTTTTCTGGCGGCGGGATCGCTCTTCCTGTTTTTACTTTTAGTAAAGCGACACAAGGCGAAAAAGCAGCATTGGTTATTCGAAGAAGCAATGAGATCTGCTTTGGAAGATGAGTTGAATGTACTTGATGGGGGATTGCCCAATTTGAATGTGTACACTCCCCAACTTCCGCCCAAGCACCCTTTTGCCAATGATTTGGACCTTTTCGGTGCGAATTCCATTTTTCAGATCGTCAACCGTTCCTACAGCATCGACGGTCAGGCACTATTGGCCAACAGGTTAAGCACCATTGATGGGAGTGAAGCGGTATTGAGTGGAAGACAAGCCCGGTGCAAAGAGGCAAGCTTGGCCCATGAATGGAGATTGAAAATGAGGGCTGCAGGGAGTCTTTTGGAGCAGTCGTCTTCTGCAATGAAGGCCTTGCGTTCCTGGAGTGCATCTCCTCCAAAAGACCTTCCACCTACTTGGACTCGTATAGCTGTGATTTGCGCTCCCTTTTTCTCAGTACTGTTAATCTTAGCCACTTATTTTGATCTGATTAGTGTCACCCTGATGTTCTTCTTCTTCATGATACCTCTCACTCTCGTGGGAAGCCGATTGAAAAAGATGAATGCGCTGAGCAATTCGCTCGGGAAGAGCAAGCAAACATTAGATTCTTTGCAGGTCTTGTTCGATGTTGCTCACGATGTTCCTGAAGATGCACCCTTGCTTCAGGATTTGTCCGGCGAGCTCCAAGAAGGAAGATTGGCGATGAAAGAGCTTTCTTCCATAGTCGAAATGTTTGATCAGCGGAACAATTTATTGGCGGTTTTCGTGCTCAATGCGCTTTTGGTTCAAGACCTTCGTTCTGAGCGCAGATTGGTGGCTTGGTTGTCGAAACACGGTGTGCACATGAATACCTGGTTGTCTGTTTTGGCAGAATTGGAGATGCTTAGTTCACTCGGTACTTTGGCTTATCACATTGAAGATCACAGCACGTATCCGGAGTTTCAGGAAGGTGTTGCATTGCAAGCCAGCGAAATGAAGCACCTCTTTATGCTTTCTTCCGGTGGGGTGAGTAATGATGTGTCATTGGATGGATTTCCGAGCTTCGATATCATCACCGGAGCCAACATGGCGGGGAAAAGTACTTATCTCAGAACCGTAGGAACCGCCTATGTAATGGCCAATGCTGGTTTGCCTGTGCTTGCCAAGTCTTTTGTTTTTTCTGCAGCCCCCTTGTTTACCAGCATGCGAACAAGCGATTCACTTCAAGAGGGAAAATCGTACTTCTTGAGTGAGCTGGAACGTTTGGCGCAATTGGTGAGCATGGCCAAAAATAACGAAGCGATGGTGGTGCTTTTGGACGAAATTTTGAAGGGAACCAATTCGAAGGATAAAGCATCAGGTTCACGGTCTTTCGTTCAACAATTGATGAAATACCGCGTTGCAGGTATGGTCGCCACACACGATTTAAGCCTCTGTAGCGTCACAGAAGGTAAACCCAATATGAAGAATGTTCATTTTGCAGCCAACATTAAAGGCGACGATTTACACTTCGATTACCGCTTGAAATCTGGTGTTTGCGACACGATGAACGCTACCTTCCTGATGAAAAAATTGGGAATCGTCGAAGAATAATGATCGGCATATTGATTTTTTATTTAACGTTGTCCAACTAATTGTTTTGCCGCAACAGACAGGTCAACCATTCGTGATACTGGTCCTCGGGTAGGAGCAGCTCAGCCACTCGCGTTCGTGATGAAAGGGTCGGAACATCTTCCGATGAACGCGCTTCTCAAATATTTTTTTAACTTATTGATATACAGATGAATCATCTATTCGTTCTGCTCATGGTATGTGCTTCTAGCCTCTGCCTTGCGCAAAATGCCTCGAAAGGCAAAGTTTTGGTGTTTGAAAAATACAGTCAAGAAGGTAGCCGCAATTTGTACTCCTTTAAAGACGAAGCAGGCCTTGTTTTTCTTGCCGACACCATTGAAAACAGACAAGAATACAAGTATGACCTGTCTTGGCCAATGTACCTTAGGACAAGCTTCCGAGTGGTTTTCGCAGATCATCCAGAAAAAAGAAATGCTCAACGCATCATTTCCCTCGTTTACCTCAAAGGTCCTGGCACTGAAGGTGAAGATGATGAGGGCGATGCAGAAGACTAAAACAATGGAAATTACACGCTTTGAACCCGGACACGCCGAGCCGGAACACTATTGGTACCCAGAAGTAAGAAATGCGACCATTCATCCCATGGTGCAGTTTTTCTTCAACATGACAACGCAACAAATTAAGCAGCGTTATTGCCACCTTCACCCCGAAGCAGACCCTGAAGCGGTGGAAAAATGGTTAAAATACCAGCCCAAGCATTATGTGCACTCGGGTACCGATTTAATTTACTGCACCAAC
This sequence comes from uncultured Flavobacteriales bacterium, assembly GCA_938085105.1. Lineage (GTDB taxonomy): Bacteria > Bacteroidota > Bacteroidia > Flavobacteriales_D > Sanyastnellaceae > CALKGK01. The sequence goes on along the minus strand of CALKGK010000019.1, from coordinate 3,297 downwards.
GACAAAGGGAATCGTCGGATGGTGATTATTGAGAACAACAGTAGTCCGTCCGGACAAAAATCCATGCCCTTGCTCGATGAATATCAGGAAATGGGAGGATACAAGGAATACATGGAGCAAAGTTTCAAGCCTCATTTGCAGAGAAAACGACAAATAAAAGGGTGCTTGGCGGTGTTTTACGACAAGAATTTGGTAGAAGCTCGAGGATACGCGGCCGCTATGGCTGAAGTGTTTGATGAAGACGTTTTCCTCGTTCCTTACCACAGTGATTTTGATACCGACCTCGTGAAATATGAGGAGCGAGTATTTTACATCCGCGAGAGCAAAGAAATGGACTGGCAGCCCGTTCGAGCATTGTTTCGATATGTTACCCAACAACCTTGGAGTCGTTTTCCCATGGGCTCCAAAACCCTTGTGCTGAATCCCATTATTACTTGTCTTGCGGGTGGTAGAAACAAGCTCATCGCGAGTAAAGCCTATGATCTCTTCAACGCAGAATTGGAGTCGGAAGGAATTCGCATCCACACCCCGGAAACGATTTGGGATGTAGCGCAAAATGAAGTGCCCATTTGGGTGAAGAAGATGGGTGGACACGCCGTTGTGAAGGTTCCTTACAGCAATGCTGGGCAAGGAGTTTACACCATTACTTCAGAACGAGAACTGGAGGCATTCATGGATTTGCCTAACCGATACGACCGATTCATCGTTCAGAGTTTGATTGGGAACAGTGCTTGGAGCTCGAGAACCAAGCTAGGAACCCTCTACCACGTGGGGACCATGCCCGATAAGCGTGGACGTTGGTATGCCTTCGATCTTCGAATGGTGATTCAGCACACCTCCGGCGGATTCCGGCCCATGGCGATTTACGGTCGAAGAGCAGGAGTGCCCTTGCCCGCAGAAGCCGGAGATCAGCTCGATTCTTGGAGTGTTCTAGGAACCAATTTGTCGTTCAAAAAGGAAGAAGGTTGGGGGTCGGATACCGATCGGTTGCTCCTCATGGATCGAAAAGGATTCAACAAAACGGGGGTCGGACTCGATGAGCTCATTGATGGCTTTATGCAGTCAGTGTTGAGCATGATTGCCATTGATCAGATGTCAGAACGACTATTAAACAAACGTGGTCAGCTCAAAAAATCATTATTCATGTCTTTGAACGACGACCCAAAATTGCTCAATGAGTTAATGTCATGATGGAAAAGTATGAAATTCTTCAGCGTTTGGACTTGGCGAACCTCACTCCGGGCTCCGCTACACGATACCGAATGCGCATGATTGAGAATGGAATTGGCCAGAGTGTTAACCTTCCGATCATGACCGCAAAAGGATTGGAAGACGGTCCAGTTTTAGGCATCACCGCCCTGGTTCATGGAAATGAATTGAATGGCTTGAAAGTTGTGCAGGACCTTTTCAAAATCATTGATCCTAAAAAACTGCGGGGAACGCTCATTGCAGTTCCTGTGGTGAATGTTCCTGCAGCTCTTCAGTTGGACCGACGATTTACTGACGGTGTTGATTTGAATCGCATCATGCCTGGGAAAGCTCATGGAAATGAAAGCGACGTTTATGCTCATCGTTTTATGGACCGGGTAGTGAAGGAGTTCGATTATTTGATTGACCTGCATACGGCCAGTTTTGGCAGGGCCAACAGCTTTTACGTTCGGGCAGATTTGAGTGATAAGGTGAATCGGGAATTGGCTTTATTGCAGCAGCCGGAAATCATCTTGAACAATGCGGGTGGAGATGGAACCTTGCGTTCAGCTGCCGCCGATTTAGGGATACAGGCCATTACGGTTGAAGTTGGAAATCCCAATCGTTTTCAGCGCGGAATGATCCGTTCTGGCGTGGAGGGAATCATCAATGTGATGGTGAATTTGGGTATGATTGACAAGCCTTTAACCGTAGCCGAGACCCCACCAGTACTTTGTCGATCCTCTTTTTGGATGTATACCGATCGAGGAGGGATTTTGGAAGTGAAGCCCGATCTTACCGATTTGGTGGAAAAAGGCGAAGAGATTGCTCTTTTGCGAAACGTATATGGCGACGTTGTGGCGCGGTACAATGCTACACAGTCAGGAATCGTTATTGGAAAAAGCACTCAACCACTAGGTCAAAGTGGAAGTAGAATCATACACATCGGCGTTCCAGACGCAAAATTGTGAGTTGAGCACCATTTTTTGAAGTACGATTGAAGGAGAAAATTCGTGAACTGCAGTAGTTTTGTGGTCATGGATCTTCTCCTTTTATTTTCAGCGGGCTTTGTTGCCTTTGCGTTCAGCACCTTGGCTGGAGGAGGAGGAGCGATGATCATGCTGCCTGTGGTTCAATTTCTTTTTGGAGGGAAGGTAGCGGTTCCTTTGGTTCAGTTGGGTAATTTTCTAGGGAGACCCTCTCGTGTCTTTTTATTTTGGAGTGATATCGATTGGCAAGTGGTGCGATGGTACTTTCCTTTTGCGTTTGTTGGAGGAATTACGGGAGCCTTGTTCTTTTCTTACTTGGATGCGGAACTACTGCCCTTGATCTTAGGTTTGTTTTTGATTGTGGTTTGCGTGTATTCTTTTTTGAAGAAACAGCAGCGGACGTTTATTATGACTCTCAGAGGTTTTTCAGTCTTGGGTTTTCTTGTGGCCAATTTGAGCACCGTGCTGGGAGCTACGGGTCCGGTTTTAAATCCCTTTTATTTGAACTATGGAATGAAGAAAGAAGCCTTGGTGGCTACAAAAGCAGTGAATTCCTTTTTGTTGGCTTTGGTGCAGTTGCCGGCTTACTATTTTTTTGGGGAGTTGGAGAGTGATTTATGGTTTCCGGGTTTGTGTTTGGGCTTGGGAGCTGCCGGTGGAAATCTGTTGGGGAAGTCGCTTTTGGGGAAGATGAGTGAAGACCTTTTTAGAATTGTTTTTATTGGGATGATGGGAGTCTTTGGTCTGGTGATGGTGGTGAAGTATTTGTGGTAAAACTGGATGTTTTCATGGGCTACTTAAGCCGATAGCGTTTACAGAGTGAGAGCGAAGGACGGAGAATGAAGATGGTGCATTTCGCTGTTGATGAGGTTTTGCGCTTTAAATGGATAGGCTTTTTCCCTAGGTTGAAATCTGGGTTACTTAAGCCGTTAGCGTTTACAGAGTGAGAGCGAAGGAGGGAGAATGAAGATGGTGCATTTCCCTGTTGATGAGGTTTTGCGCTTTAAATAGATACGCTTTTTCCCTAGGTTGAAATCTGGGTTACTTAAGCCGATAGCGTTTACAGAGTGAGAGCGAAGGACGGAGAATGAAGATGGTGCATTTCGCTGTTGATGAGGTT
>CALKGK010000018.1 GCA_938085105.1 uncultured Flavobacteriales bacterium | reverse complement strand
ATTCAACGTCATGGCCTCGCTCACCATGCTCATTCTCGAAAAGAAAAAAGACATCTTCATTCTGAAAAGCATTGGGATGACGGAAGCCTCTATTTTCAGCATTTTCACTTGGCAGGGGATCTTGATCAATGCCGTGGGTGCTGTGATTGGCTTGGCGCTGGGCTTGCTCCTTTGCTTCTTGCAAATTCAATTCGGACTCATCGAGTTACAAGGTTCCATTGTTGATCATTACCCCATGGAAGTTCGCATCATGGACTTGATTCAAATCTTGATCACCGTAATGGGCATTGGGACGCTTTTTTCAGCCGTGATGGTGAAGTATTTGGTGAAGCGGTTTCGGGTGGGGTGATGGTCTCGATCCCGTCTGCTTTCGACTTCGCTCAAGCAGCACTTTCAGCTCCAAACCCGCTGCCTGAGCAACAGTCAAAGGCAGCTTAACTATCAGCGCCCCCACGCTGCCTGAGCGTAGTCGAAGGCAAGTCACACCAACTTCAAATCTCCAAACTCCGCCTCAATTTCATCAAAACGCTCAAACAAAAGCGCCGGCTCCATCTCGGTAACCAAGGCCATGCGGTATTCTTTGAAGTGGGGAATGCCTTTAAAATAGTTGGCATAGTGACGGCGCATTTCTACAATGCCCAAACGATCGCCTTTCCACTTGATCGACATTTCCAAGTGCTGGCGTGCGGCCTTGATTCGATCCAAAACGGTGGCGGTGGGAAGATGCTCTCCGGTTTTTAGGAAGTGCTTAATTTCATTGAAGATCCATGGGTTTCCGATGCTCGCCCTTCCAATCATGATGCCGTCCACTTCATAACGGTTTTTGTACTCCAAGGCTTTCTCAGGAGTATCAATATCGCCATTCCCAAAGACAGGGATGTGCATTCTCGGGTTGTTCTTCACAGCAGAAATCAAGGTCCAGTCGGCTTCTCCTTTGTACATCTGCTTGCGCGTTCTTCCATGAATACTAATGGCTTGAATGCCCACGTCTTGGAGTCGCTCTGCTACTTCGACGATGTACTTGGTATTGTCGTCCCAACCCAAGCGTGTTTTCACCGTGACAGGCAAAGAGGTGGAATTCACAATTTCTTTGGTCATGGACACCATCTTTGGGATGTCCTGTAAAATGCCAGCTCCTGCCCCTTTGCAAGCCACTTTCTTCACCGGACAACCGTAGTTGATATCGATAATGTCCGGATTGCTTGCTGCGGTGATCTCGGTAGCTTGTTTCATGGATTCAATCTCCGAACCGAAGATTTGAATTCCAATGGGACGTTCGTACTCGAAAATGTCCAATTTCTGAACACTTTTCGCCGCATCGCGAATGAGTCCTTCCGAAGAAATGAACTCCGTGTACATGAGGTCGGCTCCGTGTTGCTTGCACAGGGCGCGGAAAGGAGGGTCGCTCACGTCCTCCATGGGAGCGAGTAGAAGCGGAAAATCTCCTAAATCTATGTTTGCTATTTTTGCCATCCGAGGAATTGCCTCAACTTTGTGCAAAGTTACGAAAACCACATCCAATGCGCCGCGTCTTTGAATCCTTCCCCCTCTCTTTTCGACTTGTTTTCATCGTTCCCCTCATTGTAGTAGGCTATGTGGTAGGAATGCTTGTGGGATTAATGGGCTGCATGATCTACGGCTACGGTCCTCAAGAAGCCATTGATCTTTTGAGTGATTTTCAGAACACCAGCGATGTTGGGGTGCTTCGCATTCTTCAAACCTGTTTTCAATTTGGTGGATTTTTGCTTCCTGCTGTGTTTTTTCTGTGGATGTTTGGCCGTTCATCGGTGAACGAATACATGTTGCGCAAACCCAACATCACTTGGCTTTTGGTTCCGCTCATTACGATTTTAAGCTTGCCCATCATGGAAGTATTGATCAACTTCAACCAAAAGCTCATTCCTGCAAGCAGTTCATGGGGTGCGGCTTTGCGAAAACAAGAGGCAATAGCCGAAAGCATGATGGAACAGCTCCTTGCGATGGATGGAATGGGTGATTTAGCTTTGATGCTCTTCATTGCTGCCGTGGTTCCAGCCATTGCAGAAGAGTTTCTTTTTCGCGGACTGATTCAAAACCAGTTGAGTAAATGGACTAAAAATGTGCACTTGGGGATTTGGATTAGCGCCATTCTTTTCAGCGCCATTCACATGCAGTTTCTCGGTTTTCTGCCCCGCTTGGTTTTGGGAGCGCTTTTCGGATACTTGGTGATTCATACCGGGAGCATCTGGACAGCCGTTCTCGCTCATTTTCTGCACAATGGCATGAGTGTTTTAGGGCTCTATTACCTACAGAACAATCCGGGATTAAGTGAGGAAGAACTGGAACAAGTGGGTACTCAACCCTTGCAGTTGGTATTCATCCTTTTGGCCTTGAGCATTCTTGGTGGGGCTTTCATGAAAAAAAGTCAATGGCCGAAATGGAAAGCGGCCTACCTGGCTAACCCTGTGAAGCCTTTAACCATGCCTCCGCAAAAACCAGATCATCAGGAGTAGTCATTTTCACGTTCTCCCGGTTACCTTCTACGAGTTGTATTTTGTGTCCGAAAGCCTCCACCACGGAAGCGTCATCGGTAAACTCGTCTTTATAAGGTTGGTGGTAAGCTTCGCGCAGCAAACTCAAGCCAAAGCATTGTGGGGTTTGTACCAATCTGAAATCAGAACGGTCTTCTGCAATGGAGGAGGTTCCGTGCACCTTTCGAATGCTGTCCACCAAGGTGACTACAGGGATGGCCGCTCCTTGCTCTTCAGCCATGGTAAAACAGCGTTCAATGCACTCTTTTGATGGGAAGGGACGCACTGCATCATGCACCGCTACCACTCCTTCTTCTGCCGTCACCGCATCCAAACCATTTTTCACCGAATGAAAGCGCTCAGCTCCTCCATCAACCACAGCAACGGGATGTTTGAAGTCGTGTTCCTTGCACTGCTCGTGCCAAAAATCAACATAATTGGGGTGCATCACCAGCACAATTTCCAACTCGGGATAAACCGACAGGAACTGCTCTAAGGTGTGAAAGATGAGTGGTTTCCCATTGAGTTTCAAAAACTGTTTGGGCACGGAAGTACGCATTCGTGTTCCCGTTCCACCAGCAACCAAGATCAAGGCTTTCTTCATTCAGCTAAAATAAAAGAACCCTCACAGACAATCGTCAATGAGGGTTCTGAATATGATTCATGTGCGAAATTACTTCGCAGCAGTGTAACGTTTTGCTACCTCATCCCAATTGATCACATTAAAGAATGCAGAAATGTAATCTGGACGACGGTTTTGGTAGTTCAAGTAGTAAGCGTGTTCCCAAACGTCAAGACCAAGAATAGGCGTTCCTTCACAACCAACACCTGGCATCAAAGGATTGTCTTGATTGGCAGAAGAACAAACTTCCAATTTTCCTTCACTGTTCACGCAAAGCCATGCCCAACCTGAACCGAAACGCGTGGCCGCTGCAGCAGCAAATTTTTCTTTGAAGGCATCAAAAGAGCCAAAAGTAGCATCGATATCAGCTGCCAAATCTCCACTTGGGTTTCCTCCTCCGTTTGGAGACATCACTTCCCAAAACAAACAGTGGTTGTAGTATCCGCCTCCGTTGTTTCTCACGGCAGCATTGTCTGTTCCTTTTGCACAAATATCTTCAATACTCATGCCTTCCATTGCTGTTCCTTCAATAGCTGCGTTTAACTTAGAAGTATATCCAGCGTGGTGTTTACTGTGGTGAATTTCCATTGTGCGAGCGTCAATGTTCGGCTCTAATGCATCGTATGCGTACGGTAATTTAGGGAGTTCGAAAGCCATAATGAAATGTATTTTTCGTGTGTAAATTAATTTAACTGTTCTTGAGCGTCCAACACTTGCTGACCCAAAAGGTTCAATTTCCCATCGGTCACTATGTACTGGTCGTATTGATTAATCACGTCTAAGGCAACGCGATAAATGTTATCGTCTTCGAGCAGAACTCTATAATAAGCTTCCTCGCCGAATTGATTTCTTGCAATATAAGCCATGATTCTCAGTTGAATCACTTTCTTGCTTCTTTCGATTCCAAAACGGTCTTTCACAATTCCGTCTTGTTCTGCCATCGCGTAGAATTCTTCCAAATCTGCGTTGCTCAAAGCAAAGTTAGCCAGGAAGTCGTTCACGTCCTCATACTTTTCGAGTGCTGTCCGCTCACGTTCAACATACTCAAATCCATAACGTCTGAAGCTACCACTGTATGAAAGTTCTGTTAAATAAGCGCTTCCGCCTAAAGTATCAATGGGTACAAAGATGTCTGGCATGATTCCACCACCACCGTAAACAATGCGTCCTTCTGGTGTTCTGAATTGCAAGCTATCTGCAAACTGAATGCTGTCTGCACTCATCAACTCACCGTGATCAAAACGATCGTAATAATCGTTCTCATAATCCACGCCATCTCCATAAGGCTTTTGAATGGAACGCCCGGTTGGCGTGTAGTATCTGGCAACGGTTAATCGAAGTGCTGACTCATCGGGCAAAGCAATTTCGTTTTGAACAAGTCCTTTCCCAAAGGAACGTCGGCCCACAGTAATGGATCGGTCTTGATCTTGCAGAGCACCGGCTAGAATCTCACTGGCGCTGGCGCTTCCTTGATTGATGAGCACCACCACGTCCATGTCTTTAAATCTACCGTTCACTCGGCTCTTATAATCTCTTCTTGGGTCATTTTTACCTTCGGTGTAGACAATCAGCTGACCGCTTTCCAAAAACTCTTCAATCATTGGGATGCAGGAATTGAGGTATCCTCCGCCATTTCCTCGAAGGTCGATCATCAGTTTTTTCGCTCCTTGAGCACTGAGCGACTTCACCCCATCCATAAATTCTTCGTAGGTGTTCTTTGCAAATCGGGTGATCTTGATGTAGCCCACTTCTTCGCTCACCATCACTGAAGCCACCACAGAATAGATCGGAATACGGTCCCTTACGATTTCAAAATTGAGCAATTCATCGTTGTTTCTGCGTTGAATGCCCAAGTTCACCAAAGTTCCTTTTTCTCCTTTGAGCAATTTCATCACCTTATCGTTGGTCAAGCCTTTACCGGCAATGTCTTCGCCATCCACAACGACAATACGGTCGCCCGGTGCAATGCCCGCACTTTCGCTCGGTCCGCCTTCGATGGGGTTCACCACCATGAGCGTATCTCTTTGAATCATAAATTCTACGCCAATTCCCTCAAAGTTTCCTTCGAGCGGCTCCTGCATGGAAGCCATTTCTTCTGGGGAGATGTAGTAGGAATGCGGGTCGAGTTTTTCGAGGATGCTTCGGATGGCATCGTCAATAAGGGCTTTTTTCTGAACAGAATCGACATACATTTCGTCGATTTTGTTGATGATGTTCACCAGCTTATTGGGGTTATCTTCATTGCTCGATCCTGGCACCAAAGGCGCACCGTTGGAGCTCAAAAAAGATCCGGCATAAATCCCGATGATCAGGAATAAAGCGCAGATGAAAGGGAACATCAAAGAACTTGTGCTCTTCTTTGCGCCGGTATTGGTGTACTGATCAATGCGATCGCTCATACTTAGGGTTGTTCAATTTGTACCACTTCTATTCCTGACTTCTTCAAAAAAGTCACACCGCTGATGTCTTTGTAAGCGATGGAAAAAACGACGCGTTTAATTCCGGCTTGAAGGATCATCTTTGCGCAATCTTTGCAGGGCGAAAGGGTGATGTAGAGGGTGCCGTTTTCAGCACTGTTGTTCGACCGCGCAATTTTGGTGATCGCATTGGCTTCGGCGTGGAGCACATACCAATGCGTGCTTCCTTCATCATCTTCACAGGCATTTGGGAATCCGCTAGGGGTTCCATTGTAGCCATCTGAGATGATCATACCATTCCGAACAATCAAAGCCCCAACTTGTTTTCGGGTACAGTGAGATAAGCTCGACCATTCAGCGGCCATGCGGAGGTATGCGCGGTCGTATCGCTCTTGTTTCTCTTTGTCTTTGTATGTCAGTGCCTCTTGCTCCATTGAAAAAGCTCAAATTTAACAAGTCGTGAAAGAAAACGCTTGGTCTTTCGAGGAAATTGACAAAATTTGACACACTGTGAATCTCCATCGGAACATAACGCGCCTTCTTTTTGCCCTTCTTTTGTTGGGATCGCATTGCGCTATGGCACAAGAATTCCCCATTCATCACTTCGGTGTGGCAGAAGGTTTGCCCGCTGATGGCGTGTATGACCTGCTTCAAGATCGGTCTGGATACCTCTGGATTGCCACAGAAGGCGGTGGTTTGGTTCGTTTTGATGGCCAAGATTTTGAAAACATGGATACGCCCGAAGCATTGGCTTCTGCCAACGTTCGCTGCTTATTTGAAGATCATCAAGGGATGATTTGGGCGGGAACAGCCGAACGTGGGGTCTTCTGTTTTGATGGAAAGATTTGGCGAGAACTGAACCAAGGTCTTCCTGATCTTCACATTCGAAGTTTCACGGAAGATAGTCTGGGACAGCTTTGGGCGGCAAGTTTGGGTGGCGGAATTGCAATTTTGGACAAAAAAGCCAGAGACTTTAAGATCAAAACAATCCGTTCTTGGTCGGCCCTTCAAGACCCTTTGATGTTGAGCGCTGCTGTTCGTTGTTTATTGAATGATGAAGGCGATGTTTGGATGGGGAGCGATGATGGTCTGTTTGTGCACCGCAACAATGCCATCCAAAAAGTAAAACTCGAACCGGAGCTGGAAGACAAAGTTCTCTGCAGCTTCAAGCATGGAAAACACCTTTATTTTGGAACAGAAAACGGACTAATTGTTCGCGATGAAACGGGTACTCACCGACTTCATCACCCAAGAATCGATCAACGCAGAATTCGCAGCATTGCCCTGGATGCCCATGGAGATCTCTGGTTTGGAACTTCGAAAGGTGCCGTTCAAATGCGCATCAACCCGAAAAAAGAACTTGAATTTATTAGCGAACTGAGGAAAGAAAACGGTTTGGACAATGACCGCATTCGAAAAGTCTTACTGGATCGATCCAACACCCTCTGGTTTGGAACCTATTTCGGCGGAATTTCCCAACTCACGGGAGAGTCTCTGATGAAGTTTTCACGAAGCAATAACTTTCCAGAAACCTACATCACGGCTTTTGAAAAAGTGGATGACAGCACCCAGTTCATCGGAACTTTTGAGGGCAGTATTTTCTGGGTGAGGAATGGGAAGGCAGCACGCTTATTTCAATCCTCCAGCAAAAATCCGGAAAATCCAGTTCTTGATTTCATTCGTCGAGAAGAAGAAGTCCTGGCCTTGGTGAAGCACGACGGACTCTTGCGTTTGTCCCAAAAAGGCGATGTTCAAAACTTGCTTCCCGCCCAAGGTGAAGAGGTGGCCTGCTTTGAATTCAAAGAGGTTCTGTATCTCGCCCAGGAACGTAAAATCCTCAATCTCAAAGGCACACCTGTTTTCCGTTTGGGACTCGACGCATTGTGGAAAATACGAGGCGTAGAAGAACATGGAGAGGACCTTCTGCTTTTCTGTGATGATGGAATTCGAATTCTCCGGGGCGATTTGAACGGATTCTACATCTTTGAATTGCTCCCCAAAACAGCGGGAAAAGACATCACTTGTTCAAGTTTGAGCCCAAGCGGGAGTCTGTGGTTTGGTAGCAAAGGGGAAGGTTTGATGCGTTGGGACGGTGAGAAAATTCAGGTCTTCAAAAAATCGAGTCAACTCCCCGATTTGCACGTTCACAGTATCGCTTGTGATAACGAGGGTAACTTGTGGGTTTCGACCAAGCAAGGAGTGAGCTTTTTGGAACTGGGTCCGGACGAAACCTTCATCCTCAGTGCAAGAAAGATCAATGCCGGAATCAAAGGGTATGCCGCCGCAAAAAGCATGAGTGTAGACGCTGATGATCAACTGTGGATGGGAAGCACGAACGGTCTCTATTGCTACAACAGCAAGGGGAAATTCAAAAACCCTACTGCTCCTGTGCTTCATTTGTCTTTACCCCGTCTGTTTTTTGAAGCTTTGGATCAAGAACAGGCAATTGCCGCCAGTTCCAAACTTCTTCTCGATCACGACGAAAACCACTTGACCTTCGACTACAAAGCCTTGGACCTTGGGCAAAAAGACCCCATCAACTACCAATATAAACTGGAGGGTTCAGGACTCAATTGGCAAAACACTTCCGACGAAAGCGTGACCTTCACCAGCTTGCCTCCTGGGGAATACCGCTTTCTTCTTCGCGCACAGAACAGCGATGGAATTTGGAGTGAAGAGCCGGCCTTTTTCGCATTTGAAATCAGTCCACCCATCTACCTCCGCTGGTGGTTTATTGCGCTTGTTGTCCTTTTTATAGTGAGTCTTGTGACCTTCATTGTGAGACAAAGAATCGCCGCCTTGGCTCGTCAACGCGACTTCCTCAATCTCAAAGTAAAAGAGCGCACTGCAGAATTGAACGCAGCCAAGAACAAGAGCGATGAACTCCTGCTCAACATACTGCCTCAGGAAACCGCCAACGAACTCAAATCAAAAGGGAAAGCTCAAGCGCGTAAGTACCAAAATGCGAGTGTACTCTTCTCCGATTTTAAAGGATTCACCAAAATGACCGAGCAAATCAGTTCGGAAGAATTGGTCGCCACATTGGACACCATATTCCAACGTTTTGATGCCCTTTGTGATGCTCACGGTGTAGAAAAAATCAAGACCATTGGGGATGCATATATGTGTGCCTCAGGAATTCCTCTAGAGCAAAATGACCATGCAGACCGGATGGTTGCCTTCGCTTTAGACATGAAGAAAACCATGCAGGACGTGAATGCCCAACTCAAGCAAAACCACCTGCCTGAGTGGAACATTCGCATCGGAATTCACAGCGGTCCGCTCGTAGCTGGAGTTGTAGGTAAGAAAAAGTTTGCTTATGATATCTGGGGAGACACTGTTAACATCGCTGCACGCATGGAAAGCAGTGGAGAAATTAATCGAGTGAACGTGAGTGAAGCCACAAAGCAATTGGTTGAAGGGAGATTTGAGCTCCAACACCGCGGAAAAATAGAGGCAAAGAACAAGGGAGCCTTAGAAATGTATTTTGTAGAAGAAAAAGAATCATGAAAGTATACACGAAAACGGGAGATGAAGGTACTACCGGACTCATTGGTGGAACACGTGTTCCAAAAGACCACGTTCGCATCGAGGCTTACGGATCGGTGGATGAGCTTAATGCCCACATTGGATCTTTAAGAGATCAAGCAGGAATGAAGTCGTATCAAGAGCGTTTGGTTCAAATCCAAGAGCAGCTATTTACGATGGGGAGTCATTTGGCCAACGACCCGGAAAAATCAAAAATGAAATTGCCCGAGTTTTTGGATGAATTCACTCATGATTTGGAGAAGGATATTGACTCCATGGAGGAAGAGCTTCCGGCCATGACCAACTTCATTCTTCCTGGCGGACACCCCAGTGTTTCGGTGTGTCACATTGCGCGTTGTGTGTGCCGACGGGCAGAAAGGGCAACCATTGCACTCCATCATTCGTCCAACATAAACACGAGCTTGATGGTTTATTTGAACCGATTGAGTGATTACCTGTTTGTCTTGTCACGCAAGATTGCCCAAGACCTCGGAGCTGAAGAAACGCCTTGGAAACCGCGAGGATAATGCAGTGATTTGAGAAACAATAGCTTAAGCTAAATAAATTGAAGTTGCGAGTGTGGATTAAAAATCTATTTTTGCAAAATTATTATAGAGACCTAATAAAATTAGTGTTATGTATTGGACTTTAGAACTTGCATCTTATTTAGAAGATGCACCATGGCCAGCAACAAAAGATGAGTTGATTGATTTCGCAATGAGAACTGGAGCTCCATTGGAAGTAGTTGAAAACCTTCAGCAAATTGAAGATGAGGGAGAAAGCTTTGAAACAATCGAAGACATTTGGCCAGATTACCCCACGAAGGAGGACTTCTTCTTCAACGAGGATGAATATTAATGATAAAACGTAAATACGTATCAAAAGCCATCACACTCAGCGTTGATGGCTTTTTTATTGCTTGAATATCCAAGTTCAGCCAAGCGATGCACTTCATTTTAACGGAGCACAAAACGCAGGGTTTGTCGGCTCTTCTGCTCCATCAACACTTCTCGGTGTCCTGTTAAAGCCCGCACCGTAGCATCGTCATAATGGCGGATGGTGAGCAAATCCAAACCGTCGTTGAATTTTACTTCGTAAGCCACCTGGAGCATATCTCTCAAAGATTTCACCAGCGCTTCATCTTGATCCACAACAATGGAAAAACTGATGGCCGAGTTCTGCATCATGTTCACCCGGAGTCCGCTTTCAGAAATCATCTCAAAAATATCGCTCAAGTTCTTTTCCACGATAAAGCTGAAATCCCTCGACTTGATGGAAAGCAGTACTTGGTTGGGTTTGAAGATGTACATGGGTACGAGCGTGTCGTAATCACTTGTAGCATCAATCACTGTTCCCGCCAAACTGGGATCACTAAAACTCTTCACGAAGAGCGGAATGTTCTTGTTTTGAAGGGGTTTGAGGGTTTTTGGGTGGATGACAGAAGCTCCGTAATAGCTCAATTCAATGCACTCATTGTATGAAATGTGCGGCAATTGAACCGTGTTGTTGAACCATTTTGGGTCGGCATTCAGCATTCCCGGAACATCCTTCCAAATGGTGACCGACTTTGCATTCAATAAGTAAGCGATGATGGCCGCGGAGAAGTCTGAACCTTCCCGACCAAGTGTACTCATATTTCCCAATTTTGACTGAGCGATGAATCCCTGTGTAATGATTGTTCTTGTGGTATCTTCTTCAAGGTGAGCAAGGAGAATATCTGCCGACTTTTGGCTTCGTTCCCAATCGATCTCTGCACGGCGGTGCTCGTTGTTGGTTTTGATTACGTTGCGAACATCTACCCACTCCACATTCAATCCATCGCGTTCGAGGTGGGCACAAATGAGCAAAGTAGAAAGCACCTCGCCCATCCCTACAACGCGGTCATACTCCATTGCGTGGTTGGCACTCAGTGGATTGGAGAAATCATCTTCCATTTTCACAAGAGTAGCCTGAAAATCAGAAAAAAGTGCACCATCACTCACTCCCAAATCACTCGCAATGGACTTGTGGAAATTGGCCACCTTCTCGAAAGCTGGTCTCCAGTCCAACATCTCAAACCGCAAGCGGTGTACCTCTTCGAGCATGTTGGTGGTTTTTCCCATGGCGGAGAACACCAAGACCTTTCGTTCCCGCGATTCTTCCTTCAGGATTTTGCCCACGTTTCTAATTGCTGCTGCATCGCCAACAGAAGCTCCTCCAAATTTATATACCTTCATTTCTGACCGTGTTCTCTTTCGCTTTTCAGGCATTCATCACCCAAAATAGCGAAGTATTTCTGTTTTCAAGACCAAGCATACAAGCTCAAGCGTCTTTTCATTCACTGTAATCGCATGCTGCAATTCAACCAATCGTCTTCCATCTCCACCTCGTACTTTTTATAGAACTCAATGGCCGATTCATTCCAATCCAAAACCTGCCAATGGAAACGCCTCACTCCTTTCAACTTCGCGATCTTGAGAAGCTCATCAAAAAGGGCTTTTCCCACACCTTTTCGCCGAAACCTTTCGTCCACCACCAAGTCTTCCAGGTACAAAGACCTTCCTTTCCAAGTGCTGTAACGATAGTAGTACAAGGCAATTCCCAAACATTCTCCCGCCTCATTTTCAGCGAGCAAGAACGAGAACTGGGGATGCTTTCCAAAACCATCGCGCAGCAATTCCTCCTCACCTATTTCCACCTCATCGCCTGCCTTTTCAAAAACCGCCAAGGCTTTGATTAGACGGAGGAGTGCAGGAACATCTTCTCTCTTACCTGATCGAATTTGCATAGCTTAAAACTAGGAATGAAATCTTTGTGGTTGAAAAGAATTTAAATTACATCTCCACCGTCCATTGTTTGAATGTAGTTTTCCAACATGAATTTTATTGATGCGATTTTAATCATCCCCTTGCTTTGGGCGGCTTACAAGGGATTTAGAAAAGGGCTCATTATCGAAGTTTTTTCACTTCTCGCGCTCTTTGCCGGAATCTACGGTGGGATTCACTTCTCTGATTTTGCTGCAGATTTGCTGAGAGATAGCTTCAACTTGAAAGAACAATACCTCCCTGCACTCTCTTTTGCCCTCACTTTTATTGGGGTGATTGTGCTGGTTTACTTTTTGGGGAAGATGGTCGAAAAAGTGATCAACATGGCTGCTATGAAACCGCTCAACAAAATTGCTGGAGCTGCCTTTTCCTTGCTCAAATACGGATTGATTTTGAGCATTATTTTGGGCTTTGTTGTACCCATGGCAAAAAACTTGGATCTGCTAAAAAGGGAAACCATACAGGAATCTTTGCTGCTCGAACCTGTGCAAGACTTTGCCTTGGTGCTCATTCCTGCTATCAAAGACAGCGACTTTTACACTTCATTGAACGGAACAAAACTCGAGCAGATGAAAGATCAAGTGCTCGACGATTTGAGAGAACGGGTTCCTGGAAACTGAGTTCAGGAAATCAAATCTGCCTCCATCGAATCAATCACCTTATTCAAGCTTGAACGCTGCTCTTCATAAGGAATTGCAGGATCAAAATCGCTACACAAACTGAAGTAGAACTTGATTTTCGGTTCGGTTCCTGACGGACGAGCGGTAACGACCCCTCCCCCTTCCATTCGGAATTGAATAACATTGGAACGTTCACTGGCCAAAGGAGCTTTTCGTCCATCAACAAAGGTGCGTTCTCCCGTTTTGAGATCATCCAAAGCCTCTACCTTAACACCACCAAGATGCTCTGGCGCCTGATTTCTGAATCCTTCCATCATTTCTGCGATGGCTTGTTTTCCTTCGATTCCCTCTTTTTTGAGTGAAACCAGGCGTTCTTGCCACACCCCAAATTTTTGATGCAAGTGCTGAAGGAGTCCGTACACACTTCCGTAGTTCTCTTTTGCCCACACCGCCATCTCCACAATCGCCAAGGCAGAAGTTACCGCATCCTTATCCCTCACAAAATCGCCCAACATGTAGCCGTAGCTCTCTTCACCTCCAACAATAAACTTCCCTCTTCCTTCCAGAGAGCGAATGACAGCAGCAATGTTTTTAAATCCAGTGAGGGTTTCTTCCACCCCAACACCAAAGTGTTCTCCAATTTCTCGGAAGAGTTCGCTGGTTACTACGGTTTTCGCCACGAAACCATTTTGTGGAATCGCATTGCGTTGTTTCATCACCTCCAAAACATAAAACATGAGCATGGAGCCCGTTTCATTTCCGTTCAGCAACACCAATTGACCCGATTGATTTCGAACAGCTATTCCTACACGATCTGCATCCGGGTCGGTTCCTAGAACCAATTCGGCCTGTGTTTTTTCACCCAAAGTGAGGGCCATTTGCATTGCAGACTCTTCCTCCGGGTTGGGTGAACTCACGGTAGGAAAATCACCATTTGGTTCTGCTTGTTCTTTGACTTCGTACACCGCTTCAAACCCCAAACTTCTCAAAGCTGCAGGAATCAATTGTCCGCCAGTACCGTGCAAAGAAGTAAACACCATCGGCGTTTGGAAGGCCTCTTTCGAGAATGGAGGTTGAAGCAGCGCCGCTTTGCTCGCCTTCATAAAAGCATCGTCCATTGCCTTGCCCAAGAACTTCACGCCAGCCAAGTCGTTTTGCCGCATTACTTCATTGGGTGAGCTAATTTTTCTCACCTCCGCAATGATTGCCGCATCTTGGGGAGGGACGATCTGCGCCCCGTCTTTCCAATACACTTTATAGCCGTTGTACTCTGGTGGGTTGTGACTCGCCGTAATGACAATTCCGGCAGTGCAGCCCAAGGCTCTCACGGCAAAACTGAGGACCGGAGTTGGTCGCAATTCTTCAAAAAGGAAAACCTCAAAACCGTTGGCCAAAAACACTTGTGCGCTCACCTCTGCGAAGTATCGGCTATTGTTTCTAGAATCGTAAGCAATTGCAATTTTCCAAGCCTCTTTGCTCACCTCACTTTTGGTGTAGTTCGCCAATCCTTGGCTTGCCATAGCAATGGTGTATTGGTTTACCCGATTTCGACCAACCCCCATTTTGCCGCGCATTCCACCGGTGCCAAATTCCAAGTCGGTATAAAACGCATCCCAAAAATCAGGGGAAGACGCTTCCATTAGTGCTTGAGTTTCTTTTTGGGTTTGCGCATCGAAGGGGGCATTGGTCCACTCCGCCGCTTTTTCCAGTATTGCTTCTTTATTCATGATTCTTTTCATCTTCACAACAGCGCTCAAGCGCCTGCTGCCAGGTGTAATTTGGGAGGCTAAAAGTACGTCTTAATTTATCAGTACTCAAGAGCGAAAAAGGAGGTCGTTTAGCTTCAGTGGGAAAGGCATTGGAAGAAACTGCACGTACATCCACTTTCAAATCGAAGACCTCAAAAATGGCCTTCGCAAATTCAAACCAACTGGCTTTGCCCTCGTGTCGATAATGGAAAACACCTGAAATGTTCTTTTCTTGAGCCTGTTCCAGCATGCTCAAAAGGTCTGCTGCCAAAATCCCGGCATAGACCGGACTAGAGACTTGATCGTTCACCACTTGCAGATGGTCTCTGGTTTTCGCCAAATTCCTCATCGTATTCAAGAAGTTCTTCCCTACGAAATCATACAGCCACGACACTCGAAGAATCAAAGCTTTGGGGTGAACCTTCATGATGGCCTTCTCCCCAGCCGCTTTGCTATCACCATATACATTGATGGGCGATACGGGGTCTGTTTCCAAGTAGGCTTGGGTATTTGTTCCGTCAAACACATAATCGGTGGAAAGGTGAATGAGATGGACCTTGTGCTTTTGACAGATCTCGGCCAGAAGCGCAGCTCCTGCTTCATTGGTTTGGAAGGCTGTTTCGCGTTCTGACTCCGCTAATTCTACATTGGTGTAAGCCGCACAATTGATGACCGCCACTACTTTTGATTGGAGGATCAAGGCTTCCATTTGCTCGGGTTTTCCTAAATCAAAGGATGATCTAGGCACAACGAGGAGTTCGTGCTCGGAATTAGGTACTCTTAAGAATGCTTGGGCCAGTTGACCTGAACCTCCGGTGATCAATATTTTCATCCCTCAAATTTCAAAGCGAAACTACGAAATTGCTGGGCATTGGCGAGCTACAGGGATTCGTAAGAAATGGACCACAAGCACTGACGTTCTTTCCGATGTGCAGCTCGCGAAGATTTCTGACGCTCCATTCAAGGAGAGAACTTTAAATTGCGCCTTCATTGTGAACTGGTTTTTTTAACCAGCTTAGAAATGGAAACAGTAAAAAAATGAAATCAAGTAATTACACTTTTGAGCATGTTGAAGCCATCACATCGGGAGATCGAGATGCCTTGATTCATTTTGTCCAACTCTTTTTCAGAGAAACACTCGGTGCTGATCTCCAGCGCTTAATAGCAGCAACGGAGCGTCGTGATTTGACCAACATGAGCAAATCTGCCCACCGCATGAAGACAGGACTTCGAATGTTTGGGATGAAGAAGCAGCTGGACACTGTGATCCAACTTGAGTTATGGGAAGAGAAGGGAATGGAGCTTAGCCTCATCGAAAGTGAAGTGGGTCAACTCAAAACGGAACTGGAAGAAATACAAGCCAATATTCGGCAAGAATTGAACCTTTGATCATTTGAAAACCACATCATGAAGCACCCCCTCTTCATTCTTCAATCTTTGATTGATCCTTTTAACGGCGACTGCAGTTCAATGCTTTTCACCTTGCTTTTGATAGCTACCATTCTCATCATTTTTCTTCGCCCTGAAAGAAAAAATGTGTTTCTGATATCTACTTTACAGGAGCACAACAATACCAAGCAAGAACGGAACAAATACCAAGAATACTTCCTCACGAGCGATCTCGCATTATTGGAATTGGACGACGAAGGAAGGCTTCTTTCTATGAATGCAAGTGCCGAAAAGCTGCTAGAATCATCGAGCAACTCTTGGTCCGTTCCTCCAGGACTTGGTGAACACCTCACCCTTGCACTTTCTACCGGAGAACCCATCCTATTCGAAACGAGTTTGCGTAAAAAAGTCCTACGCTTGCACTTGAGAGCAAACGCAATGAAAGATGCTGTTCTCGTTCGCGCAGAAGAAATCACCCAAGAAGACAATGCTAAGCAACGCATTGATGAATTGAGCAATGCCATGAATTACCACATTGATGGTGTAGCTACCATGAACAAGAACTGGGAGTTTACTTATTGCAATCAAGCTTGTAATCTTCTTTTTGGCTTGGAGGAGGATCAGTCGCTTTTAGGAGCGAATTTCTTGCGTTTTTTGGTTGACGACGACCACATCATGCGGGAAGTGATTCGACCAAACATGAGAAAAAATCACTCCTGGGCAGGTGAACTCGTGATTCAATCCAATGAAAAAAAGGTCCCCATCCTTGTATCTTTTGCTCGAATTCCTGGCGGCAGTTTCGTAGCCCACTTCAAAGACAACACCGAATTGAAAGATAAGGAAGCCAAATTGATGAAGGCCAAAGAAGAGGCAGAGGCTGCTACACGCGCAAAAAGCGAATTCTTGGCCACCATGAGTCATGAAATCCGCACCCCAATGAACGGGGTTTTGGGCATGGCCACGCTCTTGGAATCGAGTCAGCTCGATGCAACCCAACGCGACTACCTTCAAACCATCGTGCATTCCGGAGAAAACTTGATGAACATCATCAATGAAATCCTCGATTTCTCAAAAATTGAAGCCGGGAAGATGACCATCGAGGAGCGGGATTTTAACTTGAACAAACTCATTCAAAACACCCTCAATCTGGCCTCACATCGTGCATCATCATGCAACAATACAGTGAGCACCGTTATTGACGACAATGTTCCTGACCTCGTCCGAGGGGATTATGGCAGAATTACTCAAGTGCTCAACAACTTGATCGGAAATGCTCTAAAATTCACGGAAAACGGCACCATCAAGATTGCCATTCACTCGGAGATAAAAGAACAGACCCATTGGGTAAGCTTTGAGATTGAGGACAGTGGTATTGGCATTGAAAAACATCAACTCACCGCCTTGTTCCAACCCTTTTCGCAGGCAGACAGCAGCGTAACCAGAAAATATGGAGGCACAGGTTTGGGCTTAGCCATTTGCAAGCAATTGGTTGAATTGATGGGAGGAACCCTAATGGCCAAAAGCACTCTTGGTGTAGGATCCTCCTTTTCCTTCACCCTTCCCTTGAAGCATGCGAAGTCGAGCACAAAGGATTCGGCAGTGAAAACAAGTCCACATACTCCTTTTGACAAAGAGCTCGGGAAGAATCATCCCTTGAAGATTTTGGTGGCTGAGGACAATTTCATCAACCAGAAACTGGCAGAACAAGTTTTGCTTAATCTTGGCTATGAAATCACCATCGTTGAGAACGGTTTAGAAGCCGTGGAAGCTTGTACTAAATCGTTTTTCGACTTGATCTTTATGGACATCCACATGCCAGAAATGGATGGTATCAGCGCCACTCGACAAATTTTAAGCGAGGCCAAGACAACTCGTCCAGTCATCGTTGCACTTACCGCAAACGTTGTGAATGAAAGTAGGGAGGAATGCATTGAAGCAGGAATGACCGGCTTCATTCACAAGCCCTTTAAAGTCGAAGCTTTGGTTGAAAAAATCAAAGAAACCTATTGGATGAAAAAGCAAAAGGATTGAATCCTATCTTTGGCATACTTGTTGAATTTGAAGTTATTATACTTCGAAACACCATCGCCATGAAAAAGTCCATTCTCCTCTTTGCTTCGCTCTTATTCGCTTTGCCCTTTTTTGCTCAGTTGACCGGACCACCTAACCAGAACGGCAACAACAATCCGAACCGCATTCGGAACAATTCTCGAAACTTCCCCCAGCACCGCCCCTCATTTAGTATTGGTCTGTCGGCAATGGAACCGCTTCGAATGTTCGCAGACAATTATGAAGGCATCCCTTTTGGAATTTCCGCTCAAATCGAATTTCCAACAGGCAGGTTCTTTCCAATTGAACTCGGTGGTGACTTTGCTTGGTTCAGTAGAGGAGGCAATGAAAGTGATATTTTGATTTATGAAGGGGAAGATAGTTTCGGGAATGAATATTTTGGAGATGGGACCATTAAGGTGAGAAGCAACATTTATAGTTATGCGGGTTTTGCCCGACTCAATCCCATCCCCGGTCCGTTTCAGGTGTACGGAGACCTTATTTTAGGGGTGCAAAACTTTTCGACGAAAACCATCATCGAATCGAACGATCAACTAAGTGAACCCACTGTAGAAAGGGCTCATCGGGGCTTTTCACTCATCGGAGGATGGGCAGCTGGTGTGAAAGTAAGGATGGCCCCAATGACCTTCATCGAAGCGAGATTTGCCAACATGCGTGGAAGCGACGTTAAGATGGTGGATAAAAACAGCATTACCATCGACAATGAGGGCTTTATCGAGTTTGAGGAAATTCAAACACCCACTGACCACTATGTGTACCAGCTTGGTGTGAGCTTTAATTTCTAAGCGAAACCGTTCCAAAAAGTCTCGTCTCTAGGAATATATGCATGTTCAACCTGCTCGGAATGAATTCATTAATTTTCGACTAAGCAGCAATAATCATCGATAGAACGACAAAAAGCGCACACACACATAAAAAACAAGGGAAAAACCTTTCTGGATGGTATTTTGACCAAGGATTCTCTTTTACTTTTCCCAATGGGAGCTCCATAGCCCCTGGAGAATACATCGTTATTACCATAAATGAAGATTCTTATGCCGGCAACGGTTACCAAGTGTTTGAATGGTCAAATGGTGGATTATCCAATAATGGAGAAGACATCCGCCTTCGAAATGACAACAACAACACCATTGATTATGTCGATTACGATGACGGAGGTTTATGGCCGGATGCCGACGGCGATTGTCCGTCCATGGAGCTGATTGATGCCTCTTCAAACAATGACACAAGTGGAGCATGGGCTGAATCCGATGGTTACGGTTCTCCAGGTGAAGTGAACAGTGTCTCTGCTGTGCAAGGCTGTACCGACCTCACGGCAAGTAATTATGACAGCACCGCTTTGCTCGACGATGGATCGTGTACTTACTCAGCACCTTCTGCAGATTTTGCATACACCATTGTAAGCAACCAATGCGGAAGAGCAACCATCAACTTCACCAACAACAGCTCTGGCGCAGCAAACAACAACTGGAGTTTTACGCTTTTGGGAGAAACATCCAATGAGTTTGAACCAAGCCTGGAAGTACCTTCAGATATTAGTTTTGACGTCAACCTCGAGGTGAGCAATGGAATGGGAGCTGCAGATACGAGCATTACCGTAACTGTTCCCCCATCCACCAACACTGGCACTTTTGTAACATTCCGTTTTACCCCAGACTGCTTTGGAGATGAGTTGTCTTGGACCTTAAGCAACAGTGCGAACGAGGTTATTGCTAGTGTAGGAGCTGGTACATACCCCATCACAACCGGAACACCAGCTACAGTAAATTACGAGTTCTGCTTACCCGATGACTGTTACACCGTTGACCTTGCCGATACTTATGGTGATGGTTTTGCCGGAAACGGGATTGGTTTCACAAGTGGAGAAACTTGTGGTTTTGACGGAACCTACTCCTTCTTGGACGAAAACAACAACGTGATCAGTGAATACCTTGGAGCCGCAGACTTTGGTTTATCAAGTAGAGCTCTCAAACAAAGAAATGATTGTGTTCTCAGAAAAATGCTACCTGAACTAATCACCACGTGACGCTTGCGTTACGTCATACTAAATCAAAAGGGGGGGGCAAAAGGAGCTCCCCTTTTTTTTGCAAAGAACAAGCTGTAGGTTAAACTCAGCGGCACTTGTAAGCGGTGTCTGAAAGCTCCAAAACTTATCAACCTCTCTCAAGAACCAGCGTAGGAGGAAAGACAACCTCTAATATTTCGCGATGAAGTTCACCACTCTTGCACCGAATTTTAAAGCCATGAGCATTTTTGCCCTGGCCTATTTTACCCTTCTTCAAATCAACGCTCGCCCTCTCGCATTAGCAGATGACGATATCGTAATCAACGAGATTCATTACAACCCCTGCTCCTCACAAGGAAGCGATGGGAACTATGAATTTGTTGAACTCTTTAACCAAGGAACCAGCAGTGTCAACCTCTCTGGGTGGAATTTCAGCGTAGCCATGTCTTTCACCTTTCCTTCAGGAACATCCTTGGGCCCCGGTGAATACCTCATTGTGGCAAATAACTCCAGCTCGTATTCTGGAAATTCCTATCAAGTATTTCAATGGAGCGGTGGTTTGAGCAACAACAGTGAGCGAATCCGACTCCGCAATGACAGCGGGACCATCATTGATGAAGTGATTTATGACGACAACAACGGCTGGCCCAATGCAGATGGAAATTGCAGTAGTTTAGAGTTGGTAGATTCAGACACCAACAACGGAGTCTCCGCTTCATGGGCAGCCTCCACAGTGAGCAATGGAACTCCAGGGGCACAAAACTCCACCACAATTGTGAGTGGATGTACTGATCCCATCGCTAGTAATTACAACAGCAATGCTAACCAAGACGACGAATCCTGCATCTACCCAAGTGCCTCGGCGGGCTTTACTTATACAGTCGCTAGCTCAGGATGCGGAAAAACCAGCATACAATTCACCAATACAAGTGCAGGTGCTAACACCTTCGCTTGGAACTTTGGGAGTGATTATCCTTCATCCACCGAAAGTAATCCGATGATTGAATTTAATGGTGGTGAAACCATCAGTGCAAGCTTAACGGCAAGCAATCCTGACAATAGCGATATCAGCACTCAAAGCATCACGATTACATTGAACAACGACGGCACTCCTGTTACCATGGAATTGCAACCGGATTGTTTTGGAAGTGAATTGGGATGGGAGCTCAGTAATGATGAAGACTTAAGCATTGATAGCGAAAGCACAGGTAGTTTTAGCGATGACAATGAAGCTGCACTGATCGTGCGCAACTTCTGTTTGGCAGAAGATTGTTACGAGATCAAACTCACAGATTCCTATTCGGATGGCTTTCATGGAACCATTCACTCCGGATGTAGCTTGAACGGATCTTTGAAAATTGAAGGTCCAGATGAGCTCGTCCTTTACGAATACTCCGGCGCTTTAGATTGGGGGGCTACATTGACTGGGACCTTTTGCATAATTAAAGGTTGTAACGATGTGCTTGCAGATAACTACAACAGCAGCGCTACCATCAACGATGGGTCATGCATCTACAGCAATGCTACAGCCGCTTTCACCTACTCCATCGTTTCCAATGGATGTGGCTTTGCCGATATTCAGTTCACGAACACCAGTTCAGGAGCAACGACAATTCTATGGACCTTTTCGTATGACGGAATGACTTCCAGTGAAACCAACCCACTCATTCGTGTTCCGAGCGGGATCAGTTTAGATGTCGAACTCACCGCATCCAACGACGATAATAGCGATCAAACATCGAGCACCATCGCAGTTCCATCAACCTACGGCCAGAACAACATCACCTTTACCTTCCAAAGCGATTGCTGGGGGTCTGAATTGGGATGGTCCATCAAAGATGCTTCGGACAATGTTGTCGCAAGTATTGATATCGGTGAATACGATGATGAAGAAAATCCTGACCCCATCGATTACCAACTCTGTTTGAGCGACGGATGTTACACTGTGACATTGAACGATGACTATGGCGATGGTTTTACCGGAGGAACAGACTACAGCAGTTGCTCAACGGACGGCAGCTACTCTTTTAAAGATGAAGAAGGGAACGTCCTTGCGAGTTATAGTGGAGTTTTTGAAAATAGTGTGAGCAACGAGCATTGTTTGGATCAAACCTATGTTTGGAAAGGAAACACCAGCAACGACTGGGGAACAGCATCGAATTGGGAAGGTGGCACTGTGCCCGGTTCATCCAAGTCAGTAATGATTGATACCCAAACCAACAACCCTTCTTTGGACGAAGCGGTAACCATTCAGAACCTCATCATCAAAGCTGGATCTGCATTGAGCATGGAGAACAGTTCGGCCGTCTTGAACGTGAAGAAACACTTCATTAACAACGGTGATTTCGACAACGAAAACGGCATTGTTCAAATGAATGGAAGCGATCTACAGTTGATTTCTGGAAGCAGTGTAAGTAAGTTTTATCGTTTGAAAATCAACACGAATGACACCGTTCGATTAACACAAAACATTGCCCTTTGGGGTGCACTTCAAATGGAGTCCGGAACGCTTGATTTGGAGGAGCGAGACCTTAGTCTGCTTTCCAACGCGAACACCACAGGAAGCATTGGCGAGATTAAATCTGACGCCAGTATTGAAGGTGATGAAATTCGCTACCATCGTTTTTTCTCTGCCGGACAAGGAAATTGGAGAATGCTTTGTTCTCCCATCAAAGACGCTGCCTTCCTACAATGGGCTGATGATTTCCCAACCACAGGATTCCCAGGGTCGGATTATCCAAGCTATCCATCATCAGCCAACCCTTGGGCGAACATTCGTAAATACGACGAAACCCACATCAATGGAGATGAAGCCGACCGTAACTTTGGATTTGAAGCCATTGGGAATGTTACCGACACCATTGGTACTGAGCTGGGCTATTTTGTTTACTTCGACCCCAACCCAACAACGATCGACATGCAGGGTGAATTCAATAAAGGAAGTCAAACCCTAGCATTGGATTACTCCAGCTCGGATATGGGTGGAGTGCATGATGGCTGGAACCTTGTTGCGAATCCTTATCCCTCAGCCATTGACTGGGAAGCTAGCGGACTCTCAAAAACGGGTGTGAACAACGCCATTTACGCCTTCAATCCTGCTACCGGACTCTATGCGAGCTATGTTAACGGCATCGGTGTTGGAGGATTTGATGGACTGATTGCCTCAGGACAAGCCTTTTGGGTTAAAACAAATGCCAACAACCCCAACTTGACCATCGAAGAAAGTGCTAAGTCCAATTTACAAGGAGTTCATTTGAGAAGCACTAATTTTTCCACCAATGCCACTGTTCGCATACAAATGGAGGGAAGCAACACTTTGGATGAAGTCGTTCTCGCTTTCAACGACGAAAGCAGCTCAGCCTATGACCCTGATTTAGATGCATTCAAGTTTTACCCTTCCAACCCTGCAACACCTAGTCTTGCATTGATTCCGGACACCCTTTCGCAAGAACCTTATAGCATTGCTGTAAACCCTTTTCCTGCTGAGGAACTTTGGGTACCATTGGAGGTGAAAAAAGGAAGTCAGACCGACTTGATGTTGATCAATGCAATGGTGGATTCTGAAGATGATCTCTGCCTTTTCCTTGAAGATTTGGAACTCGGTCAAACCGTTCCTTTCAACCATGGAGATGTCTATCCTTTTGTGATGAGTGATGCTTCACCGTCGCAACGCTTCGTCATTCACATGGCTCCACCATTGGATTTGAGTGTTTTGAACGAAAGTTGTCCGGATGCGGAAAACGGCCAAATCATTGCACAAGGTTTTGGAGAAGCTCCATGGGATTTTGTTTGGAGAGATGAAATGGGCAACGTTCTGAAAGAAAGCACCGCTTTGAGCACCGCAGATGTTGCAGAAGGACTCGCCCCAGGGTTTTACGAAGTGAGCGTAACGGGATCAAACGCTTTGTGCGCTTCGAGCAGCGCCGTTGTTCAGGTAGAAACTGCCGACGAAGCCAACGTTCAGCACAGTTTTGAAACGGCGAGTTGTAACTCCCTTGAGTCTGCCCAAATTGTACTCAACATGAACGCTCCTTATGAGTGGGATCTGTCCTTGTTCAACACAGAGGGAGATCTTTTGGAAGAAAAAAGCGCGCAACAAGACAGCAGCCTTTTCGAAGCCTTGAGCGGAGGACTGTATCAAATCATAGCCGAAAACAATTGTGGGCAAAGCATTGAATTCAATAGCATCGACCTGCGCGATCCAAATGCCATTCAAGGAAGTTTCAGCGAAGTACCTGAACAAGTTTGGGTGAATGAAAATGTCCTTTTCGAAGCCCTGTGCAGCAATTGCAACCAAATCTCTTGGGATTTCGGTGATGGAAATTTGAGTTCAGACCTCAACAACCCCAGTCACGAATTCACCACTGCCGGGAGCTATGAGGTCCAAGTGCTTTTAGAAAACGAATTCTGTTCAGAACAATTGACCCAAACCATTGAGGTGATAGATCGACCAAGTGACGAACTCTCAGGACCAGGAGCTTCTACATTTTCTGCCAACGAAGAAGCCAATAACAAGCTGGTGGATTCAGATAAAAAGCCTCAATTCGAGTTGGATCTCAATGCAGAAAATCTTCAATTAAAATCGCTTGAAATACTGGAAAATGAAACCTTGGTTCGTGTTCTAAGTATAGGTGGACAATTGCTATTTGAAACACAATTTTTATCTCAAGAAATGATGCACATCAACCTAAACACGAGTGAATTTGCTCCTGGCATTTATTTCATTGAAGCAAAAAACAACCAAGAAGTTCTTTACACCGAGAAGTTCATTATTCAATAAGGCCAAGAGGGAAACACCACAAGTCCCCAAACACACATCAATTCACCATCCCATGATTACAAAAAACAAAATTTGGCTTTCGCTTGGAATGCTCTTTTGCACCTTGGCAAGCTACGCCCAAAGCACCCAAACCTTTACTTCAAGTTCTGGCTACACCTTAAGTGTTACACTCGAAATTGTGGATGTAAATGTCCCGGCCAATTGTCAATGGGGCTATAACTACACTGTTGACATTGCCTATGATATTGTTATTGATGGAAGTAATGCTCCATCTTCGATGTGGACTTTGCAAGGACAGCTGGCTTGTGGCAACAACAATCTCTTCTTCAATTTGCCCAACAACGGCGGAAGTGGGGTTGTGACTACAGCGAACACCTATACTTCGGGTACGGATTGTGCTGCTGCTTCTCCAAGTTCTTTGGAATGCTTCGATGCATTATTAAGTATCAACGGTCCGCAACTCTCACCAGGAAACACCACCATTGATCTAAGCCCAAGTTCTTCTTCGGGTCCGATGACCTGGATTGGAACCAACTCCAGCGACTGGAACACCTCCTCCAACTGGCTAGGAGGAAACATTCCTCAATCCAATGACGATGTGATTATTTCCAACGGAACCCATCAACCAGAAATTAGCGGAACCATCAATGTTGGCGATCTCGAAATTTCGAGCGGGGCGAGCATGACCTTCGAAAACACTTCTTCCTCCTTGGTACTCAAAGGAGATTTGAACGTTTTGGGCAGTTTTGACCAAAGCACCGGCGTGGTTTCCTTTGAGGGGAGCGAAGAGCAGCAAATTGAAGGAAATGGCAACGTTCATTTTTTCGACCTGAAAGTATATTCAGGTGATACAGTGAAATGCATGACCCCTGTTGGCATTCGAGGGAACCTCATGCCCTATCAAGGTGTGTTTGACTTCAACGAACAAGAAATTACCTTGCTCTCCAATGCGGCAAGCACGGGTTCTATTGCTGAAATCAAAACAGGAGCAGACATTGTGGGCGATACCATTACTTACCAGCGCTATTTCCCAGCTGGATCCAGCTCTTGGAGAATGATGGGGAGTCCGATCGAAAACGCCACATTTGAACAGTGGAACGACGACTTCCCAACCACCGGTTTCGCTGGTTCTGACTACCCCAACTATCCTTCAGCCCAAAACCCTTGGAGCAATATTCGGGTTTATGATGAGCGCTTTTTTGAGGGTACTGAAGCAGACCGGAATTTCGGTTTTCAAAGCATCGGTAACGTCACAGACACCATTGAATCTGGCAAAGGCTATTTCGTTTATTTCAACCCAGGACCAAGTACCATTGAAATGAGGGGGCCTTTCCATCGGGGCGAACAACGCATTCCTTTGAGCTATACCCCATCTGAATTGGGAGCTGGAAATGATGGTTGGAACCTCATCTCCAACCCTTACCCTGCCTCCATTGATTGGGACAGTAGTTCTGGTCTGAGCATCGTTGGAGTGAACAACGCCATTTATGCTTACGATCCCAATTCTGGACAGTATTCCAGTTATGTGAATGGGGTAAGCATCGGTTCTTTAACGAGTAGAATTGCTTCCGGACAAGCATTTTGGGTTCAGGCCAATGGAAGTGGCGGACTCCAGAACATCACTTTTCAAGAAGCTGCCAAAACCACATTGAACGGAGTATTTATGAGAAACAACGAGGTTTCAACACAAGCCCTTATTCGCATTGAACTTCAAGCCAGCGGCCGAAACGACGAAGCCGTGTTTGGTTTCAATGATCAAGCAACGATGGCCTTTGACGCTCCTTTTGACGCCTATAAATTTTATGCGCCAGATGCATCCATTCCGAGCATCGCCATTGTAAATGATCCCGAGGAGGAGGAACGACTAAGCATTAGCATGTTTCCAAATCCCGAAGCACATACCACTGTTCAACTCGAAGTGAGAGCAGGAAGTCAGGGCGAATTCATCCTCGCCAACGAAAGCATTGATGCCTTTGAAAACGGACTGTGTTTGGTACTTGAAGACAAAGACAGTGGCGTGTTTGCGCCTTTTAACGAAGGAGACTTGTTCCCTTTTGTGATGGATGAGAACAGCGACCCACTTCGATTTGTCATCCACTTCAACGCACCAAGTGAGCTGAGCAGCGTGGACGAAAGTTGTCCGGGCGCCGCCAACGGAATCATTACCGCCGAAGGTTATGGTGAAGCGCCTTGGACCTACATTTGGAGAGATGAAATGGGAGAAGTACTTCAAACCACCTATGGAGCAAGTTCTTCAGATCAATTGGAGGGTCTAGATCCCGGATTTTACGAAGTTGAAGTTCAGAACAACTCCGAATTTTGCGGGAGCAATGTTCAGATGGTTCAAATTGAAGCAGCACCTCCTGCAGAAATTGAAACCCTCATTCAGCGGAGTACTTGCAATGAAGATGGAACCGGCAGCATTGAATTCTTTTTGAGTAATGAATATCTCTGGGACATCGAAGTTCAGGACGACAATTACAATACCGTTGCTGTATTAAATTCAGTACAAGGCAACGTACTTGTGAACAATTTGAATGCAGAGCCCTATCATCTTGTTGCCATTTCAGAGTGTGAAATGATGGCTGATCTTCCAAGTGTTGACCTTAGGGACGATCTTGCGCCACAATCAGGCTTTGAATTATCCAGCACTGAAGTTTACGTGAACGAGAGCATCTTCATTAACGCGCAAACCCTCAATGCACAAAGCTTGGTATATGATTTTGGTGACGGAAGTCTTGATAGCTTGAACGCCAACCCCATTCATGAATACACCGCACCCGGAATTTACGCTCTCACCCAGCATGTTTCTTCCAATGATTGCACACTAAGCAGTACCGAAATGATTGAAGTTTTCGAAAGGGAAGCCAATCCAATTGACGGCTTTGAAGCCAACTCGGGAACGGAAGGTTCCCAAAAAGATGACAAAGGAGAAGCTTTGCTTACCATGAGCACGCAAAACGACGGATTGGTGTTTAGCGTGAAGGAGGAAATCTCGACCCCCTTAAGTTTTGCGGTTTATACTACTGCGGGACAACGCATTATTGAAGAAGAGTACAGCCTCATGGAACAAGGGGAGTTCCTGTTTGCCCAGTCGCAATTGGCACAAGGTGTGTACGTAATCACGGTAAGAACCGCCACTGAAGTCTTGTTTTCAGAACAATTTATTCAGCCATAAAAGAGTTATTGATCTAAGCGAGATCGGAAGGGTGTTGATGGATGCGAAAGCAAAAATTGGCACCCTTTTTTTTAATGTCTAGCCGCGCATGGCCTCTACCGGACTCATTCTTGCGGCCTTCAAAGCGGGGAAAATTCCGGCCACCAATCCCGAAACCACGGCAATCAGCATGGCAATGAAAAAACGGTTGAGATGAATCCCGAGCTCCAGCCCCCAATCCAGGCGGGTAGACAATGCGTTCACACACACAACCATCACCACCACCAGTAAAAACGCCATGATGGCTCCGAACACACAAAGGGCCACTGCTTCGAACAAGAACTGACCGAGGATAAAAATATCCTTGGCACCCAAAGCTTTCTGAATACCGATAACGCGGGTACGTTCTCTCACCGACACAAACATGATGTTCGCAATGCTCACGCAACCCACCAAGATGGCAAACAAACCAATAAACCATCCGCCCTGCTCCACATAAACGAAAATCTCATCAATCACGCTGGTGATCATTTCCACTCGGTTGATGGCAAAATCATTCCCTTCACTCGGTTTCACCCCGCGAATCGTTCGATAGTGCTGAATAATTTCCTCTTTCAAAGCATCCACATCCACACCTTCTTTGGCCTTCACCACCAAAGAGCAATCTGATTTATTGTAGTTGATCAATCGCGAGCCAAAATTTGCGTTGGTCATTGCCATTTGGTCAAACCCATCCGAAACAATGCTCACTCCCGCCTTTTTGAAGACCCCAATCACCTCCAGCTTTCGCCCTTTGATTTTGATTGATTTCCCAATGGGATCTTCTTCTCCAAAAAGCTGGGTTTTGATATCAGCACCAATAATCGCCACTGCTCTTCCCGCCTGGGCTTCACCTTCTGTAAAAAACCGCCCCTCTTCGATGTCGATTTGAACACATCTCGGATACTCGTAGCTCACAGCGGCCATTTGCATGTTCTCTGCACTGCTGTTTCGGTATTCGATGGTGGCCATGATTCCCGACTGAAAACTCACCGCATCGGCCAAAGTCAAACGCTGACGAAGTGCTTGAGTATCTTTCAATTTCGGTTGACGTCTTTGAAAATACTTCCACCACTCATAGGTTTCTCCATCTTCGGGTCCCCAAGGCATTTTCTGCACGAAAAGCACATCGTCAGACAACATGTTGAAGGAATCTTTGAGGTTGCTCTCCATCGTGTCCACCATCGTGAAAACGGAAGAAATCACGAAAATCCCCACCATCACCCCAAGCAGCGAGAGCAGTGTGCGGAGTTTATTGTTTGTAATCGCTTGCCAAGCAAAAAGAAAACTTTCTCGTAAGAGGCGGAGGTAAATCATCGGGTCGAAAGTACGAAGTTGCCCCGATTTTGGGCAGGGTGAAGCCGTTAAAAAACGTTCAGTTCATGAAAAGTGAGGTCATCAGCCCGAGAAAGGTAATCCACCATTCCCCATCACTTATTAACATTTCCCCAATGCCTTACCCCCTGAGGTAGGTAAATGGGCATAGAAACATTACTTTTGCCCTTTGCAAAATCTTTCATTATGAGCGGCGGGAAACCCATCAAAAGCGCACTAATTTCTGTGTTCCACAAAGACGGACTAGGTCCAATTGTTGAAAAACTTAAAGCACTGGGAGTAACGATCTATTCCACAGGCGGAACTCAATCTTTTATTGAAGAACGTGGAGTTGAAGTCGTACCCGTTGAAGAACTCACCTCTTACCCCTCTATTTTGGGCGGAAGAGTGAAAACCCTTCACCCGAAAGTTTTTGGGGGGATTTTGGGCCGAAGAGGCTTAGAAAGCGACCTTCAACAATTGGAAGAATACGCCATTCCGGAATTGGATTTGGTGATTGTGGACCTCTATCCCTTCGAAGATACCGTAGCCAGCGGAGCAGCGCATGAAGACATTATTGAAAAAATCGATATCGGTGGGATCTCTCTGATTCGTGCAGCAGCCAAGAACTTCAAAGACGTGACCATCGTGCCGAGCATGGCGCAATATGGTCGTTTGATGAACATTTTGAACGAGCAAGATGGACACACCTCTCTGGAAGACCGAAAGTATTTTGCAACAGAAGCCTTTCAGATTTCTTCTCACTACGACACCATGATTTTCAAGTATTTTGCGAATGGTGAGCAAATGGTGTTGAAGGAAAGCTACCCACAAGGAGAAGCCTTGCGCTATGGAGAAAACCCACACCAACAGGGATTCTTCTTTGGCGATTTGGGAGGAATGTTTGACCAACTCCATGGCAAAGCACTGAGCTACAACAACCTTTTGGATGTTGACGCGGCAGTTCATTTGATGAACGAGTTCAAAGACGACATGCCCACCTTCGCCATTCTCAAGCATAATAACGCTTGCGGACTATCGAGCAGATCAAGCTTGGTAGAGGCTTACAAAGATGCCCTCGCTGGTGATCCCGTTTCTGCTTTTGGAGGTGTGTTGATTAGCAACAAGAACATCGACTTGGCCACAGCGGAAGAAATCAACACCCTGTTCTGCGAGGTGGTGATTGCTCCGGGATATGAAGCCGGGGCACTCGAATTGCTTCAAAGCAAGAAAAACAGAGTCATCCTCATTCAAAAACACTGGAATTTGCCACAAAAGCAGTTCCGAACCATTTTGAATGGCGTGTTGATGCAGGATCGCGACATGATTTCTGATCAAGCCAAAGACTTCAAACAAGTCACCAAAGTCGGAGCGTCAGATGCCGTTTTGAGCGACCTTGAATTTGCTAACAAATTGGTGAAGCACACCAAGTCCAACACCATCGTTTTTGCTAAAAACAATCAGCTTTTGGCCAGTGGCACAGGTCAGACCTCTCGTGTAGACGCCTTGAAGCAAGCCATTGTGAAAGCCAAAGCATTCGGATTTGATTTGAACGGGGCTGTGATGGCCAGCGACGCCTTCTTCCCATTTCCCGACTGTGTGGAATTGGCCAATTTGGAAGGAGTGAAGTTTGTTATTCAACCGGGAGGCTCCATCAAAGACCAGCTTTCGATCGATTATTGCAATGAAAATGGAGTAGCCATGTTCTTTACCGGAAACAGGCACTTCAAGCACTAATAAAAGAAAAGCAACAGCAAATAATTACGAAAGCGGCTTAAGTCGAAGCATTAGTTATATTTGTAAAGAAAGGGAATCAGAACACACATTGAAAAAACACCATGGGGCTATTTAATTTCTTCATGCAAGAGATCGCTATCGACCTCGGTACTGCAAACACCATTATCTATTACAACGATAAAGTAGTGGTGGATGAACCGTCGATCGTAGCGAAAGATCGAGCAACCAATAAAACCGTTGCCATTGGAAGGTTGGCTCAACAAATGCATGGTAAAACCCATGAAAACATCAAGACCATTCGTCCGCTCAAAGACGGTGTAATTGCCGATTTCCACGCCGCTGAAGACATGATCAAAGGGATGATCAAAATGATTAACAAAGGCAAAAATTGGTTTGCCCCTTCCCTAAGAATGGTAATCTGTATTCCCTCAGGCATTACCGAAGTTGAAAAACGAGCGGTAAAAGATTCTGCAGAACACGCTGGTGCAAAGGAAGTTTACCTCATCCACGAACCGATGGCCGCTGCCATTGGTATTGGCATTGATGTAGAAGAGCCCATGGGTAACATGATCATCGATATCGGTGGTGGTACTTCTGAAATTGCCGTTATCGCACTTGGTGGAATTGTGACCGATAAGAATATCCGCGTTGCGGGTGACGAATTCACTCAAGATATTGAAGAATACATGCGTCGCCAACACAACATCCTCATTGGAGAACGTACGGCTGAGCAAATTAAAATCGAAGTAGGAGCGGCCCTTCCCGATCTTGAAAATGCTCCCGAAGATTTTGCCGTTCGCGGACGAGATTTGATGACCGGTATTCCGAAAGAAATTCATGTGAGTTCGACAGAAATTGCGCATGCTTTGGACAAATCCATTTCCAAAATTGAAGAGGCCATCCTCAGCGCACTCGAAAACACACCTCCTGAATTGTCTGCCGACATTTACAAAACAGGAATCTACCTTGCTGGTGGTGGTGCGTTGTTGCGCGGCTTGGACAAGCGGATTTCACTCAAAACAAAATTGCCTGTTCACGTAGCCGATGACCCTTTGCGCGCGGTTGCGAAAGGGACCTCCATCGCTTTGAAAAACATTGATAAATTCCAATTCTTAATGCGCGAATAGTGCACTAACGACCACGAGGAGAAAAATGCAATGAGAAACATCGGAAGACTGATTTACCGGTACCATATTTTTTTGGTGTTCCTCGCCCTGCAATTGATTGCCTTCGCCCTTCTTGTCAAAAACAACAACTACCAAGAAAGCGTTTTCATCAATACGAGCAACCACTTGATTGGTTCCTTGTATGAAAAACGTGCTGCTTTTTCTGACTACCTGAAGCTTAGCGATTTCAATGATGAGCTGTCGGCAGAGAACGCGCAACTCAAATCGAAGCAGCTGGAGAACTTCATGGACCTGGAAAACGGAACCATCGTGGTGAACGATACCCTCTTCGTTCAGCGCTACGAATACCTTCCGGCCAAAGTCATCAATAACTCCGTCAACACCCGAAACAATTTCATCACCCTCAACAAGGGAAGCGTCACCGGTGTGAAACCCGAAATGGGAGTTGTTGCCAATGGCGCCATGGTTGGAATCATCAAAGATGTGAGCAAGCATTTCAGTTCGGTGATGCCTATCATCAACCCGAATTTCACTGCCAGTATCAAGTTGAAAAAAGGAAACGATTTTGGAATGCTGGCTTGGAAAGACAAAGACCCGCGTTACGCTCAAATCTTGGAAATCCCGAAGCACGCCAATGTTCAAATTGGTGATAGCGTTATTACCACCGGCTTTTCGAGCTTCTTTCCAGAAGGGCTGTTAGTGGGAACCATTGCTGAAATAGATGCTCCAGAAGGGGAGAACTTTTACAACATTCGCCTACTCTTGAAAACCGATTTCTATAAATTGAGCTATGTCAAAGTAGTGAGTAATCTGATGAAGGAAGAACAGCTGAACTTGGAAAACGTAGAGCAGCCATGATCAATCCCATTTTCCGAAATATCATCAGAATACTCTTCTTCATCTTGCTGCAAGGTTTGGTAGTGAACCGTTTGGACCTTTTCCAAGGAATGGTTTTGCCATCGGTATACATCTTTGCGCTCTTGATGCTTCCGCTCGAAACACCCCGCTTGCTTTTGTTATTCATCGGTTTTGTAGTGGGGATGAGTGTTGACGCATTCACGAATACGCTCGGTATGCACACCTCGGCCTGTGTATTGCTTGCTTTTGTTCAGCCCGCGCTTTTGAGAATCCTCGCCCCACGTGAAGGTTATGAATTTGGACAAAACCCCAGTATTCAACATTTGGGATTCAGCTGGTACCTCACCTTCGCTGCATTGGCTACCTTCATTCATCACTCTGCACTCTTCTTTGTGGAAGCCTTTTCTTTTGATTTTTTCGGACACACCCTCACCAAAGTTTTCTTCAGCACACTTGCTACCGTTTTCTTGATGGTGCTTGGGCAGTACCTCATTTTTAGTCCTGATCAACGCAAGACCTCATGAACCTCGGGAACCGAAAATTTGTGGTTATTGGCATTGTGGTCTTCATCATTTTGGCCTTTATTGTTCGTCTTTTCACCTTGCAGATCAGCGATGATTATTGGAGCAGAAAAGCCGCAAACCTCACCGAACGCTCGACAAAAATCTATCCGCCTCGCGGACTGATTTACGATCGGAAAGGAGAACTTTTGGTTGCAAATCAAGCCATTTACGACCTCATGATGCTTCCTCGAGAAGTGAAAGACCTCGATACACTCCGCTTTTGTGCCCTCTTGAAAATCAGTAAAGACGAGTTTGACGAACGGCTCGCAAAAATGAGAAAATCGCGAGGCTGGGCCTCCAACAAAGAGCAAGTATTCATCAAACAAATTCGCCCAGAAGACTTTGCCCCCATCGCTGAGCAGTTGTATAAATACCCCGGTTTTTATGGTCAGCCAAGAACCGTAAGAAACTACAAACGAGGCATTGGTGCATTGTTACTGGGTGATATTGGTGAAGTGGTTCAACGAGACATTGACCGAGATCCCTACTACCGTCCTGGAGATTACATCGGGAAAGGCGGCATTGAGATGGCCTATGAAGACTACCTACGCGGACAAAAAGGCGTTCGTTTTATGGTGATTGACCCTATGGGTCGGCCACAAGAAAGCTTTAATGAAGGAGACTTCGACACCCTCGCCATAAGTGGTCAGAACCTCGTTTCCACCATTGATAGCGATTTACAAGCCTACGGGGAATACCTCATGCAACACAAAAAGGGAAGCATCGTTGCCATTGAACCAGCGACGGGTGAAATTTTAGCCATGGTTTCAAGCCCTACTTATGATCCCAACCTTCTGGTTGGAAGGGACCGTGGAAGCAACTACGGCCTGCTTCAAAACGACTCCCTCCTTCCGCTGTACAATCGGGCCATCAAAGGAACCTACCGCCCGGGATCCATCTTCAAAATGGTGCAAGCCCTGATTGCACTGGACGAAGATAAAATCACCCCTCAAACTAGAATTGCTTGCAATCGAAACCTCATTGGTTGTCATGGTCCGCACACCTACGACGACCTCGAAGGAGCCATCATCCACTCTTGTAATCCTTATTTTCGCGGTGTAATGCAGCGAATGGTGGAGGCCAACATCAAAAAAGACCGCTTTGAAGATGCTGCCATTGGGATGAGTCATTGGAAAGAACGCATCGAAAGTTTTGGGTTTGGAACTGCCTTGGATACGGACGTTCCTGGAGTGAATCGTGGGAATGTGCCGGGGAAAAAATACTATGACAAGATCTATGGAGAAGAGCGTTGGGCCTTCAGCACCATTTATTCCATCAGTATTGGAGAAGGAGAACTTTTGGTGAATCCGCTACAAATGGCCAACCTCGGAGCCATCATTGCAAATCGGGGTTATTACTACCCTCCGCACACCGTCAAAGACATTGGCGGACAAGGAAAGTTGGAGCGCTTCAGAACGCCACTTCAAACCAACATTGATCCTGATTACTTTGAAACGGTGGTGAATGCCATGCAAAAGGTGGTAGAACAAGATGGAGGAACTGCAAGACGAGCAAGAACTCCGGGAATCACTGTTTGTGGTAAAACGGGGACCGTACAGAACGACCCATTGCCCGACCACTCCGTTTTTATGGCATTTGCTCCAAAAGAAAACCCTCAGATTGCCATCTCCGTTTATGTTGAGAACGCGGGCTTTGGTGGAACCTGGGCAGCACCCATCGCGAGTTTGATGATTGAGCAGTACATCAATGACTCCATCAGTGATCCGCGCAAAGAGCAAAGAATCATTGACCAACATTTTTTCGACTAAATGCAGAGAGGACGTGACATACGGAAGAATATCGATTGGCTCAGTATAGGGAT
The DNA here is from genome assembly GCA_938085105.1 of uncultured Flavobacteriales bacterium. Taxonomy (GTDB): domain Bacteria; phylum Bacteroidota; class Bacteroidia; order Flavobacteriales_D; family Sanyastnellaceae; genus CALKGK01. Next base: position 47,763 of record CALKGK010000018.1, on the reverse strand, counting down.
CTATGCCGCTTTGGTGATTTGCGGATGGATTGCTATTTATAGTGCCTCATTTAGTGAAGCCCACCCCGAAATTTGGGACATGGGAATGCCTTACGGAAAACAACTCCTTTGGATGGGAATCTGCGCTCTTGTAGCCCTCTTTACCCTCAACATTGAAGGGGAGTTTTTCAATCGCTTCTCCCCCATCATCTACCTCTCGGTCACCGTCATGCTCGTACTTGTACTTTTGATTGGCAAAAAAGTGGGGGGAGCGCGATCGTGGTTTGCTATTGGCAGCTTTGCCATTCAACCCTCGGAGTTTGCAAAAATGGCCACAGGACTGTTTTTGGCTTATTTCATCAATACCTCCGGTGTGAAATTCAAGTCGTTCACGAACCGACTCCAAGTATTTGGCATCGTGGCCATCCCTGCCGGACTTATTCTCCTTCAACCGGATGCTGGTACAGTATTGGTTTTCTTGGGCTTCATCTTTGCCATGTATCGCGAAGGGCTATCGGGGAACATCCTCATCATCGGTTTTGCCTCCCTCATTCTTGGCGTGGTGAGCATCATCATGGGAGCCAATGTAGTGGAGTATCCTTGGTTTGGGGAGCAAAGCGGAATCTTTTATGTGGGTCTTGGAATTTTAGCACTGGCGGCCTTGGGTTTTTTAGGGGTGAAACTCCTTGTCCTTCCTCGAAACAGAAAGCGCACCAACCTCATTGTCTTGGCATCGCTGTTCGGAGCACTCATCTTTTCTGGTGGTGTTTATACTGGAATTGAGCAAATCCTCAAACCCCACCAAAAAGAACGTATTTACATCCTCTTTGGTCTTGAAGTGAACAATCCCGATGCGGATTACAACATTCGTCATGCCAAAGCAGCCATTGGAAGCGGTGGTTGGCGTGGCAAGGGCGTACTTGAAGGCCCCATGACCCGCTACAATTTTGTGCCCGAACAGAACACCGACTTTATTTTCTGTACCATTGGAGAAGAATGGGGCTTTATTGGGAGTGTTTTTGTGCTGCTCCTCTTTGCCACCCTCATCCTGCGGCTGCTCTTCCTTGCAGAACGACAGCGATCCCAATTCTCTCGTGTTTATGGCTATTGCGTGGCGAGTATTCTCTTCATGCACGTATTGATCAACATTGGGATGGTTATTGGCTTGGCGCCAGTGATCGGAATTCCCTTACCCTTTTTCTCGTATGGGGGTTCTTCCTTACTGGGTTTCACCCTGCTGATTTTCATCATGCTGAGGTTGGATAGTGAGCGTTTTTCGGTGTTTCGGTAGTCAAAAACAAGTACCTCAATCCTGTCCTCATTTTATTCCCTTCCCGAATTATCTTTCCAATTGGTCATCTCAGAAAGATAAGTTCCTAAGAATTTGCCTGTCCACAACAATCAATAGACCTTTGTCCATCACAACTTAAAACAGAATATTTATGGATACTGACAAACTCATTGAAACCGGTCGGGACATCGTTCTCACCTACGGACCGAAACTCATCGCTGCAATCTTAGTGCTCATTATCGGGCTGATGGTGGTTCGCATGCTGACTTCTGGAGCTGTGAAAATCATGCAGAAACGCGATCTCGAGCCATCACTCCAAGGCTTCCTCAAAAGCATCATCAATATCGCCCTGAAAGTAATGCTCGTGATCACTGTATTGAGCATGATTGGTATTGAGATGACCTCCTTCATTGCCATTCTTGGTGCGGCAGGACTCGCTATTGGTATGGCTTTGTCTGGAACCCTACAAAACTTCGCAGGTGGAGTAATGCTGCTTATTTTTAAACCTTTTAAAGTGGGTGATTACATTGAGGCGCAAGGACATAGTGGCTCGGTGCACGAAATCCAGATTTTCAATACCATCTTGAAATCGCCAGACAACAAAACCATCATCATCCCTAATGGAGGGTTGAGCACCGGTTCAATGGTGAATTACAGTACAGAAGACCGAAGACGTGTGGACATCACCTTTGGTATTGGTTATGGTGACGATGTGGACAAAGCAAAAAGCGTTATTCAAAACATTTGTGATGCTGATGACCGAATTCTAAAAGATCCTGCCTTATTCATTGCAGTATCCGCACTTGCAGATAGTTCAGTCAATTTAGCCGTGCGCGCTTGGGTCGATGCTAAAGATTACTGGCCGGTTCATTTCAGACTCCAAGAAGAAGTATACAAAGTATTTGACCAAGAAGGACTCAATATTCCTTATCCTCAAATGGATTTGCATTTGCACCAAAAAGAGCAATAGCCCATTTTACTGAACAAATTAAAAGAAAACAGGAGGGTCCATGAAGGAGCTCTCCTGTTTTTTTTGAAACTACGGCACCACAAAACGTTTACTTCGGACTTCTCCATTCTCCAAATGCACCTGCAAAACATAGCATCCAGGGCTCAGGTGGTATGGTTTTAATTCTATGATTGTCTGACGCCCAAATCCTTTAAGCTTTTTTTCTACTAGCACGCGACCCGAGAGCTCCAACAAACACCACGATTCTACTTGTAACGAGCTTTGCACTTGAAGGCTTTCACCGCCTGAAATAGGGTTTGGATACACCTTAATTTCACTAAATTCCGTGATGTGATTTGGCAGTGATAATGTTTGCAAATCAAAACGTGTAAGCAACGCAGAATACCCAATACCGTAATCAAAAGCGAGATGAGCACCATCAGTTGCCATCCCGCCAGACCTGCTCGATCCGATGAGATAGAGGCTGCCATCATTCAACAAAAGTTTGGTGGCATAATCTCGAGAGTAGGACCCATAATACGTCCCGAACTGATATACTCCGTCATGCGCAAAGCCCGCAATGAAGGCATCTCCTATGGCAATATAATCTGTTGTATCGTAGCTGTCATCAAAGGCGTTGAGCATGGGCAAATCTTGGCTGTGCGTTCCTCCTGTGATCATCACTCCACCCTCATAGGCCAGCAAATCGCTCGTGCTTGCATCGTCAAAGGAATTTCCTCCGTAATAGCTCGACCAATCCAAAGAAAAATCCGCATTCAAGCGACAAAGCACCAAATCTACTCCGCCAAATCGCTCAGAAAAGGCAGCATTTGGTGTGGCAAAATCATCGCTGAAACTCCTCAACAAGGCATAATATGCTCCATTATGACTAGTGAGTTTCATTGCCGAATCAAAAGAACCGCCACCGAGATAGCTGGAATGGGTCAAAATATGGTTGTTGTCTACATGTATTAAGAACCCATCGGTTGAGCCACTCAATTCCGCTTGATGAGCGTCCACACTCATGTTGAGTACTGATTTGGTGGAACCGAAACAGCTTAATCCGTTTTCAGTCAAAACGATATCTGCAATGCCATCTTCATCATCTCCTCCAAAATAACTGCAGAATTCAAGGTCACCCGAAGCACTGAAACGCGCTATAAAAGCATCGGTCCAACCGCCTCCGTACTCCTCTTGAAAGGCGTCCATCACGGGGAGGTCTGGAGATTCCGTTGTACCAGCGCACCAAATGCTTCCATCCTCACCAACAGCAATGGCGTTGATATGGTCATACTCACTTCCTCCAAAGTAAGTGGCCCAATTCAAGTTTCCCGATGCGGTAAAACTCGCCAAGAACCCGCTTTCAAACTCCCCTATTGGGGTTTCCATGTATGCCCCCGGTGTTGCTATTCCTTCAGAGCTTTTCGTTCGTCCAACCAGAAGGATGTTCCCATCAGCATCGATGGCCATGTCTTGGACAAAATCAGCCCCCAGTCCGCCAAAATAAGTTCCCCACAAAAAATTTCCATTGAAATCAAAGGAACTCAGGAACCCATCCCTGATGTTGCTGTCCGCAGTGATGAAATTGGATTGGTGAACCCCATTCAAACTGGCCATTCCTACGGAGGCATTGGTATTGCCTGCAAAAAAGAAGGCATCTTCGCCCAATTCAGCAGCGATGGGTTCAACGGTTCCAAACTGTCCGTAGTGCGTGCACCAGGCAAGCGCATCTGGATAAAAACCGTCTTGTGCCTCCACAAATGCAGGGCAAAAAAGCAAGAAAATGAGAAATTGAGTCCTGTTCATGATGATTTTATTTTAAGAGTATGGTTTGCGAGTTCACGCTGCCATCTGGGCACGTCACTCGGTGAATTAAGAAGGGGTATGCATCGATATGGCTCAAAAACAAGGTTCCACTAAAACGCTCTTCAGCAAAAAGCCATGGTTTATTCGTGTAAATCACATAGCCGTTTGGATTGAGTATTTCGTGCACAACAACCATGTTCTCTGGAGAGGTAATTTGAACGTTCAGGCCTTCATCGCCCAGAGGATTTGGGTAGAGATCCACTTCGAGTTGATTGGCCAAAGAAAGGTCCAGTGTTGTGCTCTCGTCCAATTCAAAAAACGAAGAATAAAGGCTTCCGTTCACCGCCAAACTAGTTATGGAATACAGCCCTTTTTCCAAAACAAAATCACCCAATAGGAACTGATCATTCTCATCGAACAAACTAGAAACCCGCTTATTCAAAACACTCGAAAAACCCTGAGTGCTCCATTTTTGAATGGACAAATGCTGAAGATTCTTCATTGGATGTGTTTCCTCAAGTTCGGCGTGGCCAGATGCAAGAGCAAGCTGCTTCACATAGTTCACCCAATCGCTCAATAATTGACTGGTGCCGTCGGGTTTGTGTGCAAAGCAAACCGTGGTTAAACAACCTGCAGTGTAGATGGTCGGGTCCTCGACAATCAAATCGAAAAATTCACCACCGTTGCACGTCAAACTGGGCACGTTGGGCAAGTCGTTGAACACATATTGGTTCATCATTTCCACAAAAGTTTCGGGAGACGAGAACGAGCAAAACGTGGCCGCATCTTGAGCGAGGATGGGAGTTTCATAGCTCATTCCTGCCCAAAACCCTCTGCCCTTTCTCATCCCAACAAGGTTGTTCCACTGCCATGGCAACAAAGGATATCCAAAGGCATCTTCAAATCCCGTCATGGGCTCAAAAGCAATCACATCCGGAGCGCTGTAAGCTCCACTATTTTGGAGAGTATTCACGCCTGGGTTGGACAATGACCAGTAGCCAATTTCATGATAATCGCTCAGTCCTGAAGGTAAAACACCCTCTTCTGTGAGATAGGAATCATAAAAGGTTTCATCTCCCATGTATTCATAATAGGGAAGATATTGAACGGTGATTCCATCTTCGGTTTGTGTACTTTCCACAGCTCTTTCGAGGCGATAAAACACTTCCGGCTGCAAGGCTCCACCTTCATCCACCGCAACAAATTGCTGAATGGTGTATGCATAATCGTTCCCGTTACAGGTCATGCTGCAGCCTTTCACAAAACCTGCCCCATTCGAATTGATATGAAAGCTCTTCGGAAGCAGACTTTGAGCTGATGTCTCTCCACTCGGAATTCCGTTTTCATCCAAGGGTGTGAGTTCTAATCGGTACTCCTTATATGGGCTGTCGCTTCTTAAATAGGCCTCAGGAATTTGGAGGTAATTCTGTTTTTCCACCTTGAAACGCTCCAAGCTTGTTTCGCTGTAGCTCCCATTGGAGTGGTTTCTTAGAAGTATTTCGACTTGGTACATGCTGGCTTCCTCCAAGGCGCACCAAAGTGCGAATCCCTGATTTTCTTGTGGATTGGAAAAAAAACGAAGGTTTTGAGCAAGACTGAGCTGTTGTAGGGTCAAAAACAAGATGCACAGACCGCTTAATTTCAAGAATAATGAGTGTTTCATTTTGATGAGGATTAAAAAGTGAATAGCATTGAATTCGGATCGGGAATTAACCCGCCCAATTCTCCCGGTCAAGGCTTCTATATTGTATCGCTTCTGCGAGGTGTTCTGTTTTTATGGATGCACTGCTGTCCAAATCAGCAATGGTGCGCGCTACTTTTAAAATACGGTCGTACGCCCTTGCACTGAGATTCAATCGGCGCATCGCTCCCTTCAACAACTCGTGTCCATCAGCACCAATCTCACAATACACTTTCAACTCTTTGGAACCGATTTGTGAATTGCAGTGGATCTCCGGATGATCTTCAAAGCGTTTTTCCTGAACCTTCCGCGCTTTCATCACCCGCTCTCGAATGGAACCGCTGTTTTCCGAAGGCGGACGAGAACTCAGTTCGTCAAAACTTACAGGGGTAACTTCAATGTGAATGTCGATGCGATCGAGGAGGGGTCCGGATACCTTATTCAAGTACTTCTGCACCACACCTCCTTGGCAAACACAGTCTTTTTCTGGGTGATTAAAGTAGCCGCATGGACAAGGATTCATGGCCGCCACAAGCATAAAACTCGCAGGAAAATCAACCGAAAAACGCGCCCTTGAAATGGTGACTTTCCGCTCTTCAATGGGTTGCCGCATCACCTCCAAAACCGTTCGTTTGAATTCGGGCAATTCGTCGAGAAAAAGCACGCCATGGTGGGCCAGGGAAATTTCTCCCGGTTGGGGAAAACCTCCACCTCCCACGAGCGCTACATCAGAAATGGTATGATGCGGCGCTCTGAAGGGGCGGGTGGTGATCAAAGCCTCGTTTTTCGGAATGCGTCCTGCCACCGAATGAATTTTGGTCGTTTCCAAGCTTTCACTGAGGTTTAAGGGAGGCAAGATCGTCGGCAAACGCTTGGCAAGCATGGTTTTTCCGGCACCGGGCGGACCAATGAGAATCAGGTTGTGACTCCCGGCGGCGGCAATTTCAAAAGCACGCTTGATGTTTTCTTGTCCTTTCACATCGGAAAAATCCAAGGCATGATCGTTCAATTTTTGATAGAAGAGTTGGTCGGTATCCAGCACTATAGGCTCACCAGCTTCTTCACTTAGAAAAAAGTCCAATACCTCCTCCAGATGCGTAAAGCCATAAACCTTCACCTTATCCACCACTGCAGCTTCCGGGGCGTTTTCTTGAGGTAAAATAATGCCTTCAAAACCCTCATCTCTTGCCAAAAGTGACATCGGTAAAGCCCCTTTCACCGCTCTCAAGCTCCCATCTAAGCTCAACTCCCCCATGATGATGTATTTGGCCACCCGATCTCCCGCAATCTTACCTGTAGCAGCGAGCAAGCCAATGGCCAAAGGCAAATCATAAGCAGCACCCTCCTTTTTAATGTCGGCTGGAGCTAGGTTAATGGTAATCGCCTTCCCTGGCCACGAAAAACCAATCGCTTCGATGGCTGTTTTTACTCGTTGCTGACTCTCCTTCACGGCCGAGTCGGGCAAACCCACCATCAAAAATTGAATGCCTGTGTTGAGGTGGATTTCAAGCGTAACAAGAGTAGCTGCGATGCCGTACAAAGCGGCACCAAAAGATTTGACGAGCATAGCTAAAGGTTCTAATTCAGTTCAAAATCAAAGCGCGAAACCGAGAGAAAAACACCGCGATTTCATTACTTTGTTGGTTGAAGTTGAACATTATTCTAGCGTCAAACAAGAAGAAATGCCACCACTTTGTGGATGATATCGGATGTTTTGTGGATGAACACTGAACGGCGCTCCCTTAGGGTGATTTTGTATCAAAACCTGAAGCTTTCAAATGTCATTTTTATTTCCTGAGCACCGAATTTGGTTGAATGGCTTCGCCGGTTGAGGTTGCTTGCGCGGGTTGTTTAGGATTAGGGTTGGCATAGGGCATGATTACCCAACTCACCCTTTCGTTCTTGAATCCCTTAGATTCTGTACACTTAAAGAGATACACATTTAAAGGAAAATGAAGTCCCAAAACAGCAGATGATTTTAGGAACTCAACTTTGTCCGCCTTTCCCATTTCAGCTGTCTGCTATTTCCTTGTAACTTCGTTTCATCACAATCATTAATCTAATGAAGCAGCTTTTTCTCCTTTTATCCCTTGTATTGAGCCTTTCTTTTTCGGCACAAAACCTCAATCCCGTTTCTCTTGAACAATTGGTGAACACCGATATCGACGGCAATCAATTCTGTCCTGTTATTGCCACCGACGATCAGGGGAATTACATGGTTTTTTGGACCATGAATCAATATGCGGGAGAAATTAAAGCACGCAAATTTGATAGCAGCCATGTGCCCATTTCTGACGAGATCAGCATCAACCCAGGCAATTCAAAACTGATGGTTGCGCACTACTGGGAGGAGGGAAAGTACCTTGTGAGCTACATTGAAGCTGGAGGCAACTTGAAATTTACAGTCATCAATCCGGATAACTCTTTGGAAGCAGAAGTGAGTGTGACGAGTGGAGTGGAGACCTTCGACGTGGACATTCAAGAAGATACATTGGCCTTCATTTACAACAACGAGGACAACGATCAAGTGTACTTGCGCGGTTACAACCTCAACAACAATGCTTGGATCAATTCGCAGGTTTTGGTTACCGAAAACTCGGGTGCAGATTACAGTGAGCCCAACATCGTCATCCATCCCGACGGCGGAATGACGGCCATTTACCACCAATACATCTTGGTTTCTGGCTGCTGTGATTACTATCGAAACATCATGAGAAAAACCTTCTCTTCCAACTTCTTGGCTGAAATTCCAGAACAAACCTTGTGGTATGTGGATTCTGAGTACAATGTAGGTTCTGATCTCGACGCAGAAGGAAATGCCAATGGAGAAGTGATGATCGTGACGACACACGGAACCGTTTTTTCAAGCCGACACATGCGGCTTTGGATTTTGGATGAAGCGGGGAATTTCATTGTGAATAATGAGCAGTTGGTGACCTCTGGCGATTGGTATGACAACGTGGAATGTCACCTCTACGATAATGGTGATTTCTTGGTAACCAAGTCCATTCGAAACGGAGGTTTTAGCAACCCATTGCGGAACGAAGCCTATGTAATTGGAGGAAACAACTACAACCAAAGCAATACGGGAATCCTTCAAATGAATACCACCTCAGCAGAATACCAAGAATATGCGGCCCTGGCTGTATTTCCAAATGGAGGGTTTGTCAGCGCTTGGTCTGGAAACGGTTTCCAAGGCGATACTCAAGGCATCTACTCAAGAGCTTTTAACGGCTTTGCATTTCCCGGACTTAATACGGGAGCTGGTGGTTATGAAGTTACCGAAGCAGGAGATGGCGTATTCATCCCCGTGGTCTTGAACACCGCTCCTAGCGACGAAGTAACGGTTCAAATCGCCAGCACCAATACTGATGAAGTGATCGTTTCAACGCCCACGCTCACCTTCACCCTAGCAAATTGGGACACACCACAAACTGTCATTTGCCAAGGGGTAGATGATGCCGTAGACGATGGAAACGTTGCCGTAACGATCACCCTTGATACCAGCACCTCTGCCGATGCTACCTATGCTGGACTGGCCAACACCAGCATTAGCGTGAACAATTTGGACGATGACGCTACCATTACCGCTCCAGGAAATCAAAGCGTTTGTCAGAATACCGGTCTCAGCGGAGTGAACGCCATCATTACCAATAATGGAGGAAGCATCAACAACGTAACGGCTAGCAGTAGTAATTTGGCGGTGATCGATAATGCAGACATCACAGTAAGCGACTTGGGCGGCGGACAGTACTCCATTTCCATCGACAACCTCGACAACAACACCTTGGGTACGACCACCATCAGCATTCAAGCACAAGACGAAAACTTCACTTACACCGATAGCTTCGATGTAGAAATCACAGGAGTTGAATTCACTTTGAACAGCGAAGACATGGCCATTTGTGCAGGCGAAGAAGTCACCTTAAGTGCCGCTGGTGATGCCACATTCCTTTGGAACAACGGTGTAGAAAACAACGTCCCCTTCACCCCAAATGAAACAGCGAGTTACACCCTCACTGCCAGTGATGACGGATCTTGTACCGCAAGTGCTACAGTGAACATCACGGTAAATGAAACTGCCCCTTCACCGCAAATTACGGCCTCAAGCTTGGAAGTGTGCGCAGGAGAAGAAGTGACACTCACTGCCGATGGTCCGGCCAACATCTCCTGGGACAACGGAATTAGCAGTGGCCTTGCTTTCATCCCTACCGAAACCACCACCTATACCGCTGTGGGCAGCAACGGGAACGAGTGTACCAGCTCCAGCAGCATCGAAATTGTGGTGAATCCACTTCCAGACGCTCCTCAAATCAGTGCTTCAGCAGAAGAAATCTGTGAAGGAACGGGAGTTACTCTCAGCGCTTCTGGTAACGTTTGGCTATCGTGGGACAATAACGTAGGCAATAACCAAGAATTCTTCCCCACAAGTACCCAAACCTACACGGTTACGGCAGGAAATCCGGATGCATGTACCACCACGACTTCAATAACTGTAGTGGTGAATGAAAATGCCGCAGTTCCGGAAATTAGCGCATCCAGCATGGAACTTTGTGCAGGTGAAGCGCTAACGCTTACAGCTAGCGGACCAACAAACATTGCTTGGATGGACGGAGTAGAAAATGGTGTGGAATTCATACCAACAGCGAGTGCAAGCTACACCGTTATTGGTGATGAAGGAAATGATTGCAGTTCGAGCAATTCCATTGAAATCATCGTTAATCCCATCCCAAATGCTCCCCAAGTGCTAGCCAGTGAAGAAGAAATTTGCTCTGGAACGGGCATCACTTTGTTAGCTCTGGGCGAAGAAATTTTAAGCTGGAATGAAGGAGTGGAGAACAACGTAGAGTTCTTCCCGAGCGAAAGCACCACCTACATTGCCACCAGCACGAATGAATTTGGTTGTGCCACCAGCACCTCGATTGATATCACCGTAAATCAAACGCCGGCTGTTCCCACCATTACCCTTTTCAACGGCAGCTTGGTTTCCAGTGCCATGAGCGGCAACCAATGGTATTTGGATGGAGAAGCGATTGACGGGGCAAACAGCCAAACGCTAGAAAACCCGAGTCCGGGCAATTACACGGTTGAAGTGAGCAACAACGGCTGTAGTATCATCTCTGAGGCTTATGTGGTGCTTTCAACGGAAGAAGCCATGTTCGCCAGCACGAAGATGTATCCAAACCCTGTTGAAGACCTCCTAAACATCACGGGAATTGAAGTTGGAACACAGTTTAAATTGACAGATATGCGCGGACAAATTGTGCGCTCGAACACCTTCAGTGAAAGCAATGCAAGCTTGGATGTGTCTGAGCTAGCAAACGGTGTTTACCTCGCTACTTTCAGCTACGAAAACCGTGTACAGCACCTGCGCCTTGTGATACAGTAACACCAATACCCCAATATTCAAAAAGCCATTGCAATATGATTGTAGTGGCTTTTTTTTGTACCGAACAAATCATCTTTAATTTCTCGCTAGCTCACAACACCCCTCCCTCAATATAATCAATCAAAGAATGAATCACCTTGATGTGGATTTCTTGGATGCGGTCGGCATAGCCGTGCCAGGGTACGCGCACTTCCACATCGCACAGTGGAGCGAGTTTGCCGCCGTCTTTGCCAGTGAGTCCGATAACATGGATGCCCTTCTCCTTGGCCACCTCTGCGGCTTTGAGTACGTTGCCTGAGTTTCCACTGGTGGAAATGCCCAAGAGCACATCGCCCTTGTTGCCCACGGCTTCGAGGTAGCGCGAAAAGATGTAGTCAAAACCATAGTCGTTGCCCACACAAGCAATGTGCGAAGGATCAGAAATGGAGATGGCAGGAATGGCTTTGCGATTGTCGCGGTACCTTCCGGTGAGCTCTTCGGCAAAGTGCATGGCGTCGCACATCGACCCGCCGTTGCCGCAAGAAATGATTTTACCCCCGTTCTTCAGAGATTCAACCATAAGTGCTCCTGCCCGACCCACAGCGTTCTGCTGCTGTTCTTGAGCTAAAAAATCCTGAAGCACCTGTTGGGCTTCTTCAAAATGCTGACGAATTCGATCTTGACTATTCATAACACTACGAAATTGACGAAAAGAAAGGGTTCAAAAAAGAAAAAGCCAGAATTTTCATTCCGGCTTTTCAATATCTTCACTCGAAGCCTAGTTCGATGCGGTTTTCGCATTGGTTTGAATACCGCAGTCCAAATAGTCGGTGTACTCCTGAACATCGGGCGTGTAACCTACAGGGTTGGCCAAGAGTTCTCCTTCCGGACTCAACATCACGTAATAAGGTTGTGAGTTGTTGTTGAAGAGCTTGGTTTGGAAGGTAGCCCACTTGTTTCCAATGGTGCGGATGTTCTTTTGCTTCATCTCTCCGTTCACTTCATATTCGAACACTCCTTGTTGGTCTTCTGGAAGCTCGGTTCTGTCATCCACATAAAGCGACACCACCACAAAATCATTTCTCAATTTATCCAAAACAACGGGTTCGGTCCACACGCTTTCTTCCATCTTACGGCAGTTCACACAGGCCCAACCGGTAAAGTCAATCAAGATGGGTTTTCCTGTTGCTTTTGCTTCCGCGCGCGCCGCTTCAAAATCATCGAAAGGCGGGTGGAATTTATCGTCGGCCATGTGATGCTCATCGTCACCCCCAGCTTCTTGATCATACCAAGAGTAGAATGTTGGAGGAGGGAAGCCGCTCAACAAATCGTGGTTCCACGGACTGTTTCTCAAAACACCGGGCGCCAAGTAAATCGCAAAGGCAAGGATGAGCGTTCCGAAACCGATTCCAAGCGGACCCACTTTCTTGTTTTTGCTGTCGTGCGGGAACTTGATCAGCCCGAAAAGATACAATGCAAGCCCGAGGAAAATGATGGTCCAAATGAGGAAAAAGGCCTCTCTTGGGATGATGCCCCACTGCTTCACCAAATCTGCGTTACTCAAGAATTTCAAGGCCAAAGCCAACTCGAGGAAACCAAGAACCACTTTCACACTGTTCAACCAACCTCCAGATTTTGGAAGGCTTTTCATCATGCTTGGGAACATCGCAAAAATGGCGAAAGGGAGTCCCAAAGCAATCCCAAAACCACTCATGGCCGCGGTAATGGGCCAGGGTCCGTTTTTCAAAGCATTTCCGAGCACCGTTCCTAGAATCGGACCAGTACAACTGAAGGACACCAAGGCAAGCGTGAGTGCCATGAGGAAAATCCCGATCAAACCGCCCACGTTAGAAGCGCTGTCGATTTTGTTCACCATGCCCGTTGGCAACTGAATCTCGAAAAATCCAAAAAAGGAAATCGCGAAGACCACAAACACCACAAAGAAAATGATGTTGAGGGTAACTCCTGTGGCAATTTCGTTCAGCACTTCAGGCTCTGTTCCAAAGTGGAAGGGTACACTCAATAAGGCATAAATCAAGAAGATAAAGAAGCCATAGAGCAAAGCTTGGGCAATTCCTTTCGAACGGCTTTGGTTTCCTTTCGTGAAAAAAGAAACGGTGAGTGGAATCATGGGGAATACACAAGGAGTGAGCAAGGCCAAAAGTCCACCAATAAAACCGAACACAAAGACGGTCCACGTATTTTTAATGTCCTTCACCTCGCCACCGCAATCGCTGGCCGGTTTATCGAGGTTCACCATGGGAAGAGGAGGAATGATGGCGCTTTCGTCCAAAATAACTTGCTCGTTCCCCGCATCTTCCATTCCGAGTTGTTGACCCATTCCTGAAGCCAAATCCACGGTAAATTCGATCAATTCTGGTGGAAGGCAGCGCTCATCGTTACACACCATAAAATCCACGCTTCCCTTCAAAACTTTTGCCTCCGGCGCATTCACCTTCTGACGAAACACGGCTTTGGTATCGAAGTAAGCCAAGTCCATCATAAAGTTGGGATCGTACTCCACGTGCGGTTCTTGTTCCATCACCTCACCCACCAAAGACAATCCATCTTGCGCCTCAAACGTAAACATGGTTGGAAGCGGACCCTCCAAAGAACTCAGGGTTTGAGAATACACGTGCCAGCCTTCGTCCAGGGTACAAATCATCTGCACCTCATAGTTGCCGTCACCAAGATCTTCGGATTGAAAACTCCAAGTAGCCGGCTCATAAATTCCCGAATTCTGACTCGTAGCAGCAGGAGCGCTGTTGGAAACCTCTACATTCCTATTCTCTTCAACCGCAATGAACAAAGGAATTGGGTCTGGGAAGATGCACTTTTCATCATCACAAGCCATGTAATTCAGTTCCCCTTGGATCGTCATGGGTAAGTCGCCCTTAAGCTCAATCATTTGGGTGAAAAAGGCCTCCTCCTCAAAATAATTCAAATCCATTTCGAAGTTGGGATCATAGTGCGTGATGTACTCTCCTTCTTGAAGCTTTCCAAGAATAGCAAAGTCGTCATTGTTTTGCCAGAGTACTTCTGTTGGCAATGGACCGAAAGCCTCGGGGTCGTCGCTCACTGATGTAGCGTAAACATGCCATCCCTCATCGATGCTACAATCCATCATGAGTTGGATATTACCATTTTCCATCATCTTTCCGCTAAATTCCCATTTCACGGGCTCTAGTACCTGAGCACTCATTGGCAAAATAGATCCAATTAGCAATACAAGCGTAAGGATGGACGACGTGATGTTTATCTTTTTCATAGGTGTAATAATCAATCTCGAAAATAAGACTATTCAAGCGTTTCAGAAGTTTCATCCAATTTCTGGATTGGATTCCTAAATGAGTGAAATTTCTTCTCCTTGCTTCAGTCCAAAGCGTTTTCGAATCAAATAGGTACAAAGGTACATTAAAGGAGTGTCTAAAGCAGCAATGGTGATCTTGAACAGCACACCGATTGTGAAGAGTTGAACAAAGCGTTCCCAAGCAATTTCACCGCTTGAGCACAGGAGCAAAAGCACCACCGCTGTATCAATCATTTGGGAGCTCATGGTTGAAAAGTTATTGCGAAGCCACAGCTTTTTTCCCTGTGTTAAATTTTTCCAAAAGTGGTAAATGCGAATGTCGATGAATTGGGCTATGAGATAGGCGCACATGCTCGCGGCAACCGCCAAGCCCGTTTGTCCGAACACCGTATTAAAATCGGCGTCGCTCACATACGACCATGTGGTGGCTGGAGCATTTCCAGCAACGAAGATGATGAACAGGACGAACAGACTGCAGAGCAATCCCGCAAAAACCACTTGATTGGCGCGCTTCCGACCATAAATTTCCGAAATCAAATCGCTGATCAAGAAAGTAATGGGATACGGAAGCAGTCCAACCGATTGTTCCATGCGCAACTCCAGAAAACTTCCTTCAAAAAGAAGTACTCCAAAAAATTTACGAAAGATCAAGTTGCAAGTCACCAAACTAGCCACAAACAAAGAACCCAAAATGAGGTACAGTAGTAAGGCGTGATTTCGGTCTTTTTCGGTCTGTAATTTCACTGGCTGAAGATACAACAAGCCCGCAAAGCGAAATCAATTTTAGCGAGGAATTCGAATTTGGATGATGGAAGATGTTGGAACGCCTGTTCCGCATTCCAGGAGAACATCACTTTGGCTCATGGCTTCAATTCTTGCCAAGACCTTGATGCAGTCGTTAACGCCTTGAATCCATAATTCAACGCGTGTTTGGTATAGTGAACTGTGCAATGCCGCCTTGTACAATTCAGCGCGTCGCTTGAGCTCCACTGCCGGATGTGGCATGGACTCAGCTACTTTGAAATGAAAATTTTTAAGGCTATTTGTTGGGTAGTGCACGTCGTGGGGTAAAAGGGTCATTTTCTATTGGTTAGGTTGATTACAAAAACGACACTTGCAACGAAAAGGTTACGATTATTCTTTCTTCTTCAAGCGCAAAACCCGACTACTCCCATCCTTTATTCTTACACCATGGGCAATGCGATGCCCCACCACCCACACAATTTCGCCAGCACTTTCAAGCACAAAAGCAGCTTCTTTTTCTACTTGATCTAATTTTTTCTGGGTGAAAAAATCACTCAGGAGCTGCTTGCCTTTCATTCCCAATGGCTGAAAACGATCTCCTTGGGTCCACGGACGATATACCAAAGGAAACAACAAGGCGTCTGCATCCAAATAAGCACACAACTCATCCCGATTCTGCTTGATCTCTTTGAGCAAACTTGGATTTAACTCCAGAAAATCAAGCTCCAAATCCAGTTCTTCCGAGTTCTTTTCCAAGGTTTCGTGAATAAGAAAAGATTGCTCCTCCAAACGCTCCGGTAAGGAAGTAATCAGTAAAGCTCCTCGCTGACGAATGACCCGATGGGTGGCGCTGTAAATGGTTTTCCCATTTTGGGAATCGATCAAATTCAACCATTCATCGGTCCGTTTTAAGTCGAAACCAAACTGCGGAGCGAGGTGCATGATCAGCAGGCGTTTAAAACTCAATTGCTCCAATACTTCGAGGTCAATAAACAAGCCTGAAGCTTCCGTTCGAATGGCGCGCTGACCGAGGTTTTGCATGAAGTCCGACAGAAAATGGTTCAACTCCTTGAACATCTCCATCTGTCGCAACCAATTATGTTCGAAGCCCTCATGAATTTCAGACATCAGGGGCAAGAGTTGGTGTCGGATTTTATTTCGGGAATAAACCAGGGTTTCATTGCTCTCATCTTCCACCCATTCTACACCAATCTCCTTTAGATAATTTCGAAGTTCTTTTTGGGTGAATTGGAGCAAGGGACGACAGATCTTTCCGCGCTGTTGAGGAATGGAACTAAATCCGCTCAAACTATTTCCTCGCAGGAGGTGATGGGCGTAGGATTCTAGTCGATCGTTTTGGTGGTGCGCTGTGAGAATAAAGGGAATGCCTTGCTCTTCGGCCAGCTTTTCAAACCACTGATAGCGCAGGTGCCTGGCCAACTCTTGAACGCCACGCTTGCTTTCCGAAACCAATTGATGGGTATCGAAGCGTTGAACATGGTAGGGCACATCCAATTTCTTGCACACCTCATCGAGATAATCTTCTGCATTTTGAGAAGCCTCGCCGCGGAGTTGATAATTGACGTGAGCCACTTCTACCGTGTAGCCCAAATGGTGCATCAAGTAAAGCAGTGCAGTGCTATCAGCTCCTCCGGAACAAGCGATTAAAACCCTCACTCCATCAGCCAAAAGCTGTGACTCGTAAAGATGCTTTTTTAATTGTTCAATCATGGCTTGAGCGCATTGAAGAGCGCATCTGCCTTCAAAAGGCATTCTTCATACTCCTTCTCTGGAACAGAGCCTGAAGTAATTGCTCCGCCCACCAAAGCAGAGAGGTAGCGCTTCTTCTTATGATAGAGCAAGCTACGAATCACAACGTTAAAATCCATGTTTCCTTCGGGATCGATGTAACCCATAGCACCAGAATACACGCCGCGATTGGTGCTTTCCAACTCATCAATCAACTGCATCGCTCGTACTTTCGGGGCTCCCGTCATGCTGCCCATTGGGAAGGTAGCTTGAACGAGCTCTTTAAGGCCGCAATCGGGACGCAGTTGAGCGCTGATACTGGTAATCATTTGATGAACAGTTTTAAAGCTGTACACCTCGCACAACTCATCTACCTGAACACTTCCCTTCGTCGCCACCTTGCTTAAGTCGTTCCGCACCAAATCCGTAATCATGATGTTCTCTGCCCGCTCCTTGGGGTCGGATTTCAATGCCGTTTTTAAGGCAATGTCCTCCTGCTCATCCTTCCCGCGTCTAACGGTCCCTTTAATGGGTTGAGAAAGGATTTTTTGGCCCTGCTTTCGGATATAGCGTTCTGGACTCCCGCACATGATGGCATGATCATCCCAGTTAAAATAGGCAGAAAAAGGGGCTTGCGTGGCTTCATGAACTCGTCGGTACACCGAGAAGGGATCAATTTGTGCGTCGTGATTGAAGAACTCTTGGCAGTAATTCATCTCGTAGATGTCGCCTTGCTGAATATGACCCTTGATTCGCTTGAGAGCCTCCAAGTATTCTTTTCTGCTTGTTCTGGCCTGCAATTCCACCTCACTGATTTGAGGATCTCCGCATTTTTCGCCGATGGCCTTTATCACCTTTTCCAAATCGGGATGATGCTTGCCCTCCAGCACTTTCATCGCTCCTTTGGACAATTCGAACACGAACTCCGGTTGCACAAAAAACAGGTCTGGCATGGAATGCGGGTTGAATTTGGGCGATTCCAAACGCTCCAAACGGTTCTTCAAATTGTATGAAAAATAGCCCATTTTCCATCCTGGCTTCTGAATGAAAGCATCAAATAGAGTAAAAACTGCATCGCTTGAATCACTCAAACGAATGCTGCTTTTGATCCCCACACCAAGAATCGATCTTTCGCTGTAAGTCCCGTCATGCAGGTAAAATACCGGCATGCCTAAATTGGAAAGATTGGGGAAAAGTATGTTCACGAGATCTGAAGATATTTGCACCTGTCCTAAACAGGATTATTTGTTTCATTTTGGGAAAACTGATTCTTTTTGGGAATTTAGGCCGACCATGCCAAAGCTGCAACCCCCTATCTAGCAGAGTCTTACCACTTTTTCTTTGTGTTCGGCACGAAGTATGCCAAAGGTCGAACGACTCTCAACGTTGCCGTTCGGCGACGTAGCTAACGGAGTTATTTCAGATGATCAACGGAACGGCTGCCAAAGGGTGGCCGTTTCGGATTTTAAGAACATCTATAATCGCTCCCTCACCAAGCCTTCAACACAATCTACCCACATTGGATGCGAATTCAAACTCGGCACCAATTCAAGGGATTCTCCGCCCATTTCTTGGAACTCTTCCAAATAACCTTCTCCAATTTCCACGGTGGTTTCCAAACAATCGGCCACAAAAGCTGGACTGAAAAACAAGAGCTTCTTGGCTCCTTTTTCTGCCAATTCTTTGATCACATCATCGCTGAAAGGTCGCAACCACTTTTTGTCTAATCGCGACTGAAAACAAACGGTGTATTCGTCTTCAGACAAGCCCAGCTTTTCAGCCAAGAGTCGGGTGGTCGCATAACAAGTGGCTTTGTAGCAAAACTTATTCTCCTCGTTGATTTCCGTCTCACAGCTGTGATTGGAGCACTTTCGGTCTTCATACACTTTGTCCACTTGTCGTTCAGGCAATCCATGATAGCTAAACAAAATGTGGTCGTAGGCTTTCAAATCAAAGGGCTTGGCTACCTCAACAATGGTATCGATGTAGCGCGGATCGTCGTAAAACTGGCTCACCATGCTCACTTCTGGAATAACGTACCACTTGGAAATGATTTCCATGGCCTTTTGGATGGTTGAACCTGTAGTGGCTGACGCATATTGCGGATATAGCGGCACAATGACCAACTTATCGTAATTGGCCTTTTGCATTTTAGCCAAGACATCGTCCATGCTCGGAGATTGGTAGCGCATGGCCATTTCAACCGTCACATCTTCACCCTCAAACCGCGCTTTCAGTTTTTCCAAAAGCTCTTCTGTGTAGAGCAATAAGGGCGATCCCTTTTCGGTCCACACCTTTTTATACTCCGCACTCGACTTGAATTTCCGTGTTGGCGCAATGATTCCATTCACCAAGATTTTTCGGGGGATGTAAGGAATATCAATCACCCGTCCATCGCCCAAAAACTCTCTCAAATATCTTCCCACCGCCCCTGGAGTTGGGGCATCGGGTGTTCCCAAATTTAAAATGAGAACTCCGGTTCTTTTTTTCATAATCACTTCAACAACTGGTTCGGCAAATGGTTCCCACTAAACGTGGAGTGCACGGTTATCCGTTGCAGCCAAAGCCGCTTCTTTTAATGCTTCGGTGAAGGTTGGGTGAGCATGACTCATGCGCGAAATATCTTCTGCACTCGCTCTAAACTCCATGGCCACCACGGCCTCAGCAATCATGTCCGCAGCACGTGGTCCGCAAATGTGTACCCCCAAAATCTCATCGGTTTCCTTATCCGCAAGCACCTTAACCAAACCATCAGTATCCATGCTCGCACGCGCTCGTCCACTCGCTTTGAAAGGGAAGGAGCCCGACTTGTAAGCCGTTCCTTTTTCTTTCAATTGCTCTTCGGTGTATCCCACACTGGCAACTTCGGGCCATGTGTAAACCACTCCCGGAATCAACAAATAATTGATGTGTGGTTTTTGTCCGGCCATGTGTTCAGCCACAAAAACACCTTCTTCCTCCGCCTTGTGTGCCAACATCGCTCCTTTGATGACATCGCCAATAGCATAAACGCCTGGGACTTTGGTTTGCAAGTGCTCATCCACCTCAATTCTTCCTCGCTCATCGGTACTTACTCCGATGTTCTCCAAACCAAGATTATCTGTATAAGCGTGTCTTCCAACGGCCACCAAACAATAATCCGCCTTCAGCACTACTTCCTCGCCCTTCTTATTATCGGCCTTCACCGTTACTGAGCGTGCGGCGGCATCCACCGCTTTTACTTTATGGCTCAGCAAGAACTTCACACCAATTTTCTTCATGGAGCGCATGAGTTCTTTGCCCATCGCTTTATCCATGGTAGGAATGATGCTGTCCATGTACTCCACTACACTCACTTCGGTTCCCAAACGAGCGTAAACAGATCCCAGCTCCAATCCAATGACACCACCGCCAATCACCACCATTTTCTTCGGCACGCTTTTCAGTTCCAATGCTTCTGTTGAAGTGATGACTCTTTTCTTGTCGATGGTAATAAAAGGAAGGCTGGAAGGTTTTGAACCCGTTGCAATGATGGTTTTCCCAGCAGAAAGCAAGGTTTCTTTTCCATCATCGTGCTTCACCGAAATCTCGTTCTCTTTCACAAAAGAACCGTGTCCGTGAAAAACTTCAATTTTATTCTTCGCCATGAGAAAATCAATTCCCGCGGTGGTTTGAGCAACCACTTCACTTTTACGCTTGATCATTTGCGGCATGTCCACCTTCAAATTATCCAAACCAATACCGTGTTCGCTGAATTGCTCTTTTGCTTGATGGTAGTGCTCCGATGAGTCCAACAAAGCCTTGGACGGGATACAACCCACATTAAGGCAGGTTCCTCCTAAGGTCTTGTAACGTTCAACAAGGGCGGTTTTCATTCCTAATTGTGCACATCGGATGGCGGCAACATATCCTCCAGGGCCCGAACCGATTACGACCACATCAAATTTTTCCATGGAAATAGTTTCTTTTGTGAGACAAAGTTAGCAAGAATCCCCTTGCAATCATCCCAACTTCCACTTCGTTTCTCTGTGGATATTTTGTTTCTTTGTGCCCAAATCCATCGGTCTATGGACCGACCTACCCTTTTGTTCCTGCATGTGGACTAAAATTGCTTCTTTCATTCTGCGCTCACGCGTGCCCATCCTGATCATCTTGTTGGCCATCACTGCTTTCATGGGGTGGAAGGGAACCCAAGTGCGAATGAGCTACGAGTTTGCGGGCCTGCTCCCCAAGCACGACAGCACTTACATTGAGTATCAGAAATTTGTAGACACCTTTGGTGAAGGCGGAAACGTCATTATCCTTGGGGTTGAAGATGAATCGCTCTACGAACTCGAAAAATTCCAAAAGTGGTACGATCTTGCGAACACCTTCAGAGAGGTTACTGTTCCTGTGATCACCAAAGAAAATGGAGTGGTAAGCGAGGTTCCTACTTCTGCCGTAGACAGTGTTTTCTCCATTGCCCACAGTTTTAAACTGGTTAAAAACGAAGAAGAGCGCCTGTTTGAATTTGAGTCTTTGCTTTCGGGCAGACCAACAAGCCAAGCCGAGGTCGATAGCGCCATTTACGAAATGAAGCAACTGCCTTTCTATGAAGGTTTGCTTTACCAAGACCAGGACCCTTCAAGCATCATGATGATTTTCATGAAGGCCTCTTTGTTCAACTCAGAAGATCGCGGACCGTCCGTTGAAATCATTCTCGATCACATCGACACCTTTGAAGCTGAAACGGGCATCAAAACCTACGTCAGCGGATTGCCCTTCATCCGGACTTCCATGATGAACAAGGTGAAGTCTGAGCTGAAACTCTTTGTCTTGCTCGCAGCACTGGTTACAGCTATTCTTCTGCTCCTCTTCTTCAGAAACTTTGGGGTAATGCTCGTTTGCATGACGGTGGTTGGAATTGCGGTAACCTGGTCTTTGGGCTTCATTGCACTGTTCAATTACCCCGTTTCGGTATTGATGGGTCTCATCCCTCCGCTCATGATTGTGATTGGAGTACCGAACTGCATTTACCTGCTCAACAAGTACCATTCGGAGTTCAAAAAGCACGGGAATAAAACCAAGGCTTTGAGTCGGGTAATCATCAAAATTGGTAACGCCACCTTGCTCACCAACGCCACAACTGCACTGGGTTTTGCCACCTTCATCTTTGTAGAAAGTAACCTACTCAAAGAATTTGGGGTCATTGCCGCGGTGAACATTTTTGCGGTATTCCTCATTTCCATCCTCACCATTCCAACCGTATTTAGCTTTCTTCCTCCTCCCAAGCGGAAGCATGTAAGGCACTTGGACCGAAAATGGCTGTTTTACGTGGTGGGCAGGTTGGTCAACATGGTGGTCAATCACCGAAAAGTGGTTTACCTCATCACGGCGGGAATTCTCATTGGTGGTGCCTATGGAATCAGCTTGATGCAAACCACAGGGAACGTGGTGGATGACCTTCCCCAGTCAGACAAAGTGATTACCGACCTTCGTTGGTTTGAAGACAAATACAACGGAGTAATGCCTTTTGAGGTTCTGGTGGAAACAGAGAAACCCGGACAAATCACCAAACGCGCCAACCTGAGACGCTTGGAGAAACTGCAGCTTTTGTTGAGCGAGTATCCTGAATTTTCAAAGTCCTTAAGTATTGTTGATGCGAGCAAATTCGCTAAACAGGCCTTTTACAACGGAAATCCCGAAAAGTACACCCTCATCACCCGGAGTGAGGAGAGTTTCATTGGTCCGTACATCCAAGGTGATTACGACACCAAAGGCGGAGAGAACACTTTTATTGACAGCACCCGTAAAAGCACGCGCATCAGCACCCAAGTGGCTGATATCGGAACCATCGAAATGGAGTCCTTATTGGACGAACTTCGCCCGAGAATCGACTCCATTTTCCCAAGCGACAAGTACAAAGTAACCCTTACAGGAACCAGCGTCGTTTACCTCGAGGGCACCTCGTACATGGTGAAAAACTTGCTCATTAGTTTGGCGCTGGCCATCTGTGTGATTGCGACCATCATGTTTTTGCTGTTCCGCTCCATGAGAATGGTACTCATTGCCTTGCTTCCCAACTTGGTTCCTTTGATTTTCACTGCGGCCATCATGGGGTATTTTGGAATTCCCATCAAGCCGTCCACCATCTTGGTATTCAGTATTGCCTTCGGAATTTCGGTAGATGATACCATTCACTTCCTGGCCAAATACCGTCAAGAACTCAGCATGAAAGCTTGGAACATTCGAGCTTCGGTTTTGAACGCGGTGAAGGAGACGGGCGTGTCCATGATGTACACTTCCATCGTCTTGTTCTTCGGCTTCACGATGTTTGCTGCATCTGAATTTGATGGAACACGTGCCTTGGGGATCTTAGTGAGTGTAACCCTTCTCGTGGCCATGTTTGCCAACCTGGTTTTACTCCCTTCATTGTTGCTCAGCTTCGAACGCTACATCACCACAAAAGCCTTCTCAGAACCTTTCTTGGAAATCATTGACGAGGAAGAGGACATTGAACTGGATGATCTGCAGGTGAGGAAAGACAGCGATAATGAATAACTTGTAGGCATGAAAGGAATCATTCTAGCCGGAGGTAGCGGCACACGACTATACCCCCTTACTCGAGCGCTAAGCAAACAACTCATGCCGGTGTACGACAAACCGATGATTTATTATCCTTTGTCGACCCTCATGATCAGCGGAATCAAGGACATCCTCATCATTTCTACTCCGCACGACCTACCAGGATTCCAAAAGCTTTTGGGGGATGGGAGTCAGCTCGGTTGCAATTTCACCTACGCAGAACAAGCCGTTCCCAATGGATTAGCTCAAGCATTTGTTATTGGAAAAGAATTTATTGGCAACGATAAAGTAGCGCTCATTCTCGGCGATAATATTTTTTATGGCGAAGGTTTTGGGAAACTCCTTCGCGCCAACAGCGAGGTTGAAGGCGCCATGGTTTATGCCTACCACGTCAGTGACCCCGAGCGTTACGGTGTGGTAGAATTCGACAAAAACCAAAAAGCCTTGTCCATCGAAGAGAAACCAAAATCACCCAAATCGAACTACGCGGTCCCTGGATTGTATTATTATGATAACAACGTTGTTTCCATTGCCGAAGCATTGCAGCCCAGCGCAAGAGGAGAATACGAAATTACTGATGTCAACCTCGCCTACCTCAAAGCAGGCAAGCTCCAAGTGTCCAAATTGAATCGTGGAACAGCTTGGCTCGACACCGGAACTTTTGCTTCTCTGATGCAAGCAGGACAGTATGTTCAGGTCATTGAAGAACGCCAAGGATTAAAAATTGGTTGTATTGAAGAAGTGGCTTGGAGGATGAACTACATCGACGACGAGCAGCTTCAGGCACTCGCCCTTCCCCTCTTGAATTCAGGGTATGGCGATTACCTCATGAGCCAGTTGAAGCACAAAGATTGATGAACGTAGCTACAAGTACCATGGACTACCAGACCAAACTGGCCAAACTCTACCAAGAAGAACTCCTCCCCGCGTTGGAGACTTATAATTCAGGACAGCCCGAGTTCCCGCTATATACCCCCATCACCTACATGATGTCTTTGGGGGGGAAACGTCTCAGACCCCTCATGGTACTAGCCGCTGCTGATGCCTATGCGAATGAATGCAAATTGGCCATCCCCGCTGCAATGGCGGTGGAAGTGTTTCATAATTTCACCTTGATGCATGACGACATTATGGATGAAGCCCCCATTCGAAGAGGAAAAACAACAGTACACGAAAAGTGGAACGCAAACACAGCAATTTTAAGTGGAGATGCGATGCTCGTTCAAGCTTACGAACAATTGGCTGCTTGTCCGCCAGCACTACTGCCCCAACTCTTCCCCTTGTTCAACACCACCGCGCTTGAAGTATGTGAGGGTCAACAACTCGACATGGATTTTGAGGTGAGGGATGATGTGCATTTGGACGAATACATGGAAATGATCCGACTCAAAACCTCCGTTCTTTTGGCCGCTGCGCTGAAGATGGGAGCCATTTTGGGTGGAGCAAGTGAAGATTCTGCAGAGCACCTTTATCGTTTTGGAGAATCCATGGGTATTGCCTTTCAGTTGCAAGATGATTATTTGGACGCCTTTGGTGATCCTGAAAAATTTGGAAAACAAGTGGGGGGAGATATCCTTTCGGACAAAAAAACCTACCTCTGGATTCGCTGCTTGGAAAAAGCAAGCAAGGAAGATTTGAGCGCCATTGAAGGATGGATTGGAGAGCGCAACGCCCAGTCCGACAAAGTAAGTTTCTTCAAATCCCTCTACACCAAATTGAAAGTGGATGAAGAAATTCAATCTACCATGGAAGACCACTTCAGCACCGCAATGAATCACCTCAAAGCAGCTCAATTGCCGGAAGAAGCATTGAACTTCTTTGAAGCATTTGCTCGATCGCTCATGGTAAGAGAAAATTGATGCATGGCAAAAGAATTGAAAAGCATGCGTGAAGATTGGCCCGAGAAAGCCAATTTTGAACAAGTCATTCTTCAACTGAATAAAGATTTTGGAGAAGATGTCTTTGAAATGGATTTGGCAGAAGGAACAGAACCATTGCAACAAATGCTCGTATCAGTGAGCAATCTCGTGGAAGTGCTCCTCGAGAAAAACATGAGTAAATTGCTTCGTTGGTGTTATCGAATAGACCTGCCGCAAGAACGCTTTGATGTGCTCTTGAAACCCGAAAATACAGGCAACGTTGCCGAAGAATTGGCCGTGTTGATTTTGCTTCGCGAAGCACAAAAAATTGCACTGAGAGAAACATGGTCACAAAAAAGAACAATCGATGGAACTTCATCTCAGAGTTCTTAACTTTGTATAATCGCTTACCTGTAAGACGTATCCTCGAATGGACAAATATTCCTATTTAAGCAACGGCGACGTAAACGCCATTGATGAGCTGTATCAACAGTACAAAAACAACCCCGAATCAGTAGAACCTGGCTGGCGCTCCTTCTTTGAAGGTTTTGAATTTGCCAGAACCAACTTTGACGACGAAGCCTTGGTTCCAGAGAACATGCCGAAGGAATTTCGTGTGCTGAACCTCATTCACGCCTACCGAACTCGCGGACACCTCTTCACCAAAACCAACCCGGTTCGAGCGAGAAGAACCTACACTCCCACCCTTGATCTGGCTAACTTTGAGTTGAGCGATCAAGACCTTGGAACGGTTTTTCAAGCTGGTGACGAAGTAGGCATTGGTCCTGCCACCCTTAAAGACATTATTGAGCACCTCAATGATACCTACTGCGATTCCATCGGAGTAGAGTACATGTACCTCGAAGATCCAGAGCGCGTATCTTGGATTCGAAACAAGATTGAGGTGAAGAATCGCATTCAACTCAGCGCAGAAGAAAAGAAACAAATCCTCAAGAAACTCAACCAAGCTACGGTTTTTGAGCAATTCTTGCAGAAGAAATTTGTTGGACAAAAGCGTTTTTCCGTTGAAGGACTGGAAAGCCTGATCGCCGCGATTGATGATATCGTGGAAAGAGGTTCCAACATGGGAGCCAAAGAATTTATAGTTGGAATGGCGCACCGTGGAAGACTGAACTCCTTGGCGCACATCTTCAACAAACCGTACAAGGAAATTTTCGCGGAGTTTGACGGGAAGGATTACGATGAGGACAGCTCTTTTGATGGTGACGTGAAGTACCACTTGGGTTACAGCACAGACCTCGTTGCAGATACCGGAAAAGACGTTCACCTTACCCTTATGCCCAACCCTTCTCACTTGGAGGCGGTTGATCCCGTAGCCTTAGGTTTGAGTAGAGCCAAAATTGATCATTACTTGGGCGATGAAAAAGCCATTGTACCGATTTTGGTGCACGGCGATGCGGCCATTGCGGCACAAGGTGTGGTTTATGAAATCATACAAATGGCGCAATTGGACGGCTACCGCGCAGGTGGAACCATGCACATTGTGGCCAACAACCAAGTGGGTTTCACTACCAATTACTTGGACGGACGCTCATCAACGTATTGTACGGACATTGCTAAGACCACCCTCTCTCCTGTGTTCCACGTGAACGCTGACGACATCGAAGCGGTGATCCAAACCGTGAGAATTGCCTTGGAGTACCGCCAAGAGTTCAATCGCGATGTATTCATTGATTTGCTCGGATACCGAAAGTACGGACACAACGAGGGAGATGAACCGAAATTCACCCAGCCCAAGTTGTACAAAGCCATTGCGAAGCATGAAAACCCACGAGAAATCTATCTCCAACAATTGATAGAAGAGAAAGTGGTGGACGAAGCATATGGCAAGAAAATGAAAAAAGACCTCGAAGTAGAACTGGACAAGCACTACGACGAGGCGAAAGAAATTTCCAAGGCTTACGTGAAGCACTTCCTTGAAGAAACTTGGAAAGCCTACCCACCAGCAAGCAAAGAAGACGTGAGCAAAGTGGTGAAGACGGGCATTCCTGTGAAAACACTCAAGGAGCTGGGAACAAAAATGAGCACCCTCCCCGACGGGAAGAAGTTCTTCAGAAAAATCGAAAAACTACTGAAAGACCGCATTCGAATGATTGATGAGGATCAGCTCGACTGGGCCATGGGTGAAATGCTCGCCTACGCCACCTTGCTGAATGAAGGTCATCCCGTCCGAATTTCTGGGCAAGATGTGGAAAGAGGTACTTTCTCTCACCGACACGCCGTTGTGAAAACGGAAGACGATGAAGAGGAAATCATCCCACTTAATCATCTCAGCGATAAGCAAGCAAAACTTTCGATCTACAACTCTTTGTTGTCTGAATACGGTGTTCTTGGTTTCGATTATGGTTATGCCTTTGGTTCGCCGCAAGGATTGACCATTTGGGAAGCTCAATTTGGTGACTTCAACAACGGAGCGCAAATCATCATCGACCAATTCATCTCTGCAGCGGAAGACAAGTGGAGAACCCAAAACGGTTTGGTGATGCTGCTTCCTCACGGATATGAAGGAATGGGATCGGAGCACTCGAGCGGACGCATGGAGCGTTTCTTGCAATTGTGCGCGGAAGACAACATGCGCGTGGTGAATGTAACCACACCGGCCAACTACTTCCACCTTCTTCGAGAGCAAGTTAAACGTTCTTTCAGAAAACCATTGATCGTCTTCAGCCCGAAAAAACTCTTGAGATACCCGAAAGCAACCTCTCGCCTCGAAGAAATGAGCAAAGGAGGCTTCCAAACGGTAATAAAAGATCCTTTCGTGAATAAAAAGGAAGTGGACACCGTTGTTTTCTGCACCGGTAAAACCTATTACGACATCTTGGAAGAGAAGGAGAAAAAACAGAGTGGAGACAACATGGCCATTGTGCGTTTGGAACAATTGTACCCCTTCCCGGAACAAGAAATCAAGAAGGTTTTGGCAGAGTACCAAAAAGATTGTAAACTCATTTGGATGCAAGAAGAGCCTGAGAACATGGGCGCATGGAGCTTTGTTCTGCGCACCTTTAAACTCGGCCCTATTGAAGTAATTGCCCGACCAGCAAGTGGAAGTCCAGCGGCAGGATCGCCAAAAATCCACGAGCAAAGACAAGAAGTTTTGATGAATCAACTGTTCTCCTTCGCTAAGGTGAACGCTTAAACAAAAACCGATATGCCAATATTGGAAATGAAGGTTCCCTCACCCGGTGAATCAATATCAGAAGTAGAAATTGCAACGTGGTTGGTCAGTAATGGCGACTGGGTTGAAAAAGACCAGACCATCGCAGAGGTGGATTCAGACAAAGCCACATTGGAGCTCCCTGCTGAAGAATCTGGAGTGATTACCCTCAAAGCAGAAGAAGGCGATACCGTAGCGGTTGGTGATGTGGTTTGCCTCATCGATACCGATGCAGAAAGGCCAGAAGGTGCTGCAAAACCAGAGAGCACATCGCAAGCTCCAGCCAAAGAAAGCTCGAAAGAAGAAGCACCAGCTCCTCAAGAAAAAGCACCCAACCCTGCACCGGCGAAAACCTATGCTAGTGGACACGCGTCTCCGGCTGCGGCCAAAATCATGAAGGAGAACAACGTGAGTGCTCAGCAAATTCAAGGCACGGGCAAAGACGGTAGAATTACCAAACAAGATGTTGTTCAAGCGATGAGCGCCGGATTTGACAGCAACGCAGCTACAACTTGGGGCGGAAGCCGTGAGCAGAAGCGCGAAAAAATGTCAAGCCTCCGTCGCAAAATTGCCGAACGTCTGGTATCCGTTAAAAACGAAACGGCCATGCTCACCACCTTCAACGAGGTGAACATGCAACCGATCATGGACATGCGCTCCAAATACAAAGAGACTTTCCGTGAAGTGCACGGCGTGAACCTCGGATTCATGTCCTTCTTCACAAAAGCGGTAACCACAGCATTGGAATTGTACCCCGCAGTGAACGGAATGATCGATGGAAAAGAAATGATTTTCCACGATTATGCGGACATTGGTATTGCGGTGAGTTCACCAAAAGGACTCATGGTTCCCGTAGTAAGAAATGCAGAACAAATGGGCTTGGCTGAGATTGAAGCCGAGATCAAACGATTGGCTATCAAAGCGCGCGACGGTAAGATTACCATCGACGAGATGACCGGCGGAACCTTCACAATTACCAACGGTGGGGTCTTTGGATCAATGCTCAGTACACCAATCATTAACCCACCGCAAAGTGCCATCCTCGGAATGCACAACATCGTTCAACGTCCAATGGCGGAAAACGGAGAAGTGGTGATCCGACCAATGATGTATGTTGCCTTGAGCTATGATCACCGCATCATTGATGGTAAAGAAAGCGTTAGCTTCTTGGTGAAAGTGAAAGAAATGCTCGAAAACCCAGAAAGAATGTTGTTTGGATCGAAGAGTCCGGCAGAAGTCCTTCTCGGTTTGTAATCAATACGAATTGAATTCCTTTTCAAAAAAGCTCCTACATCAGGGGCTTTTTTGTGTTTAGGGTTTTCCATCGTTTTTTCAGCCACAAAAAAAAGGCACCTTTCAATAGTGCCTTCATTTCTGGGGACGTTTCCCCAATCTTAACCAAAAATCTTATCTATTCTTTTAAAAAATAGGAGTGGACACCGCTCAGTATTTCGCCAAGTCGGCATCCACCTTTTCAGCCCAAGCCAAAATTCCTCCTTCGAGGTTGTATAGGTTGTTTAAGCCAAAAGCTCCTTGCAGTCGTTCAATGGCATCGGCAGATCGTTTTCCGGCCTTGCAGTGGACAATCACTTTGCGGTCTTTCGCTATTCGATCAACATTCTTTTCGATGCTTCCCAAGGGCAACAATTCACCCCCCATTTCCGCAATTTCATACTCAAAGGGCTCGCGAACGTCAATCAATTGATGCGCTTCTCCACTGGTTCGAAGCGCCAAATATTCCTCTACCGACATCGTCTTTATTTTCGTTTCAAGCTCTTCTTCAGGCTGCCTTTCACCCGAACAAAATTGTTGGTAATCGATCAATCCCGATTGGCTCGGATGCTCTCCCGTTAGTGGATTGTCTGGCGATTTGTGCACCTTCACGGTTCGGGTTTCAAAACTGGCTGCATCAAACAAAAACAATCGCCCGCTTAAGGTCGATCCAACTCCACTCAATACCTTGATCACTTCATTGGCTTGCAAAGAGCCTAAAATCCCTGGAAGCACTCCAATTACCCCGCCTTCAGCGCAGCTTGGCACCAATCCAGGAGGTGGCGGTGTGGGGAAGAGATCGCGGTAATTGGGTCCTCTACTTCCATCTTCCAACAACTCGTTAAATACCGAAGCCTGCCCTTCAAAACGATAGATACTCGCATACACATTCACCTTATCCAAAAGCACGCAGGCATCATTGACGAGGTAACGTGTCGGAAAATTATCGGTTCCATCAGCCACCACGTCATAGTCTTTGATGATCTCCAAAGCGTTATCACTCGTGAGCCAGGTGTTGTAGGTCTTGATGTCGATGTGCGGATTGAGTTTTTCCAGTCGACGTTTTGCCGCTTCCACCTTGGGAACGCCAATGTCATCCACACCAAAAAGCACCTGCCTTTGTAGGTTCGACTCGTCCACGTGATCAAAATCCACAATCCCAATGGTCCCCACACCCGCCGCAGCGAGATAAAGGAGTAAAGGGCTGCCCAATCCGCCAGAACCAACCACCAACACTTTGGCTGCCTTCAATTTTTTCTGACCCTCGATGTTGAATTCGGGAAGAATCAGGTGTCGGCTATACCGCTCCAATTCTTGTTTGCTAAAGTTAAGTTTGTCCATAACTAAACGATTCCTCCAGCGATGGCTGGTATGATTGAAATAATGCTGTTTGCTTCGATTGGGGTTGCTCCCTTTTGAAGGAAGTTGATGTCCTCATCGCCCAAATATACTCGAACAAAAGACCTCAGTTCTCCGTTTTCATCCAGCAAATGGGTTTTCAAGCCTTGGTGCTGAGTGCTCAAAGCCTTGAGTACATCTTGAACGGTGTTTCCAGCTGCTTCGAACCTCGCCTGAGAATTCGTGAATTTTCGCAATGGAGTGGGAATAATTACTTGTGCCATTTTAAAGTTGTTTTAGTGTTTCGTTTTTAAATTTTCGCGCTTCATCCAATTGCCAAGACGTGGTGTTCTTCACTGCCTCTTTTTCAACAGAAAGGATGATATAACTGAACCAAGGCATGGCCTGTTTTAAATCGTGTTCAGAAGGAATTGCCGGGTGAGACGGATGCGAATGATACACCCCAAGCAAACTCATGTCCATCGCTAAAGCATGTTTCTCTGCATCCATGTACGCTTTCGGGTCGATGGAAAAGCGCCTGCGTTGATCTCCTTCTTTGCTGTTTTCAACGGGCATCACTTCTTGCACCACACGGTCTTCACCAACCTCGTGTCCGAAGAAAAAGCCACAGCACTCATTGGGAAAAGCATCGATTGCCGCTTTGTTCATGGCCTCACCGACCTCTTTAAGTAAGATTAAATTTGCCATAATTACACCTTGGAATGTTGAGCAATGATGTCCATATACTTCGATTGATCGTCGGCCAGCACCGTAACAATCACCGCTTCTTCTAGCTCCTCCGCTAATTCAAGTGCTCCAGCTAAATTGGCCGCTGCCGAAGGAGAAATCGCGAGTCCTTCCAAACGGGCAGCCCGCTCCAAAATCTCAAAAGCTTTTTCACTATCAATGCTCCGCTCTAGATCGGCGAGTTGAGCATCATAAATCCCCGGTACTTTGGCCGTTTCCAGATGCTTCCAACCTTCCAAACCGTGCAAGGCGCTTTCGGGTTGCAGGGAAATGACTTGAATTTCAGCATTGTATTCCTTGAGCGCTCGCCCAGTTCCTGTGAAGGTTCCTGTAGTTCCCAATCCGGCGATGAAGTGACTCACCTTTCCTTCGGTTTGCTCAATAATCTCTTGCGCCGTTCCATTGAAATGAGCCTGCCAGTTCCAAGGATTGTTGTACTGATCGGCGTAAAAATAGAGCTCTGGGTTTGCGCTGTACATGTCCTTCGCTACCCGCTGCGCTCCATCCGTTCCTTCGAAAGGACTGGTATAGATGACTTCTGCGCCTAGCGCTTTGAGCAAGTGCTTTCGTTCTTTGGAGGCATTCTCTGGTACGCAAAGGGTAAGTGGAATTCCGGCCGCAGCGGCAAATACAGCGTAGGCGATTCCGGTATTTCCCGAACTGGCGTCCAAAAGTCGGTTTTCCTTGTTCAGCTTGCCTTCCTTTACCGCATTCCAGATGATGTTGAAGGCAGGACGGGCTTTCACACTTCCGCCAAACTGCTGCCATTCCAACTTAGCAAACACCTTCACTTTTGTGTTCGTGTGCATGTTCTTGATGGGGTACAGCGGGGTATTGCCTACATAATAAGACAACTCTTCGAGCGATTGTAGGAGTGCGAATTGCTCTTCTTGTTTAAAGTTTTGTTGAATGGTCATGAGTGTATGTTTTCGTAATTCAATTTTCGAGGATAAAAAAAGGGCTCAACTGTGAAGAAGAGCCCTGATCTTTGTTAATAAACAAGCATTAGTTTTCCCTTCTCACCAGTTTAGTAAGACAACAACATGGACAACAAGAGAAAAAAGAAGTGTTCATCGTTTAATAATCAATGTATAATTAACCAAAATAAAAAAGCCCCACCTTGATTAGAGGTAGGGCTTAGTGCAATTATTTGTAGAATACACACAGGCGCTTACCTCATCGAGGGAAGACAACAGCAGCATGTATTAAAATTCGTATTCATAGTGCAATAATACGTCATTCTTTTTACTCCACCAAAACTATAGAGTAATTAACTTCATATTAATCAATCTCTTCCGCCCAAAACACCCCTGAAACCGTGGTGGTTTGTCCATAAACAGTGAAGCTTGCATCAACGGTTCCCCAGAGGTCGTAGGTCTCTCCAGCCACTTGAATATTAGGGACAAGTTCAACGGTTCCATAGCTGTTTCCTTCAATGTCATCGTTCCCCGGAGAGTAGAATTCTACAATGGTTTCGTCCATGTCTTGAGACCACTGGAGCAAGAAAGGAATGGAATACAAATCATGCGTTCCCAAAACTTCGCTTTCCCAATCGGTGCCTTGAGGCATGCTGAAGCGTAGAAACCAACTGTCTTGTCCGTCGTAAATGCTCAATTGACGGAAGAAATTTAAGTTGAGGAGCTGTCCACCACTCCATCCCGACAATGAAGTTCCGGTTCTCGTTTCCGTGGTTCCATCGGGGTAAGTAATATCAAAGCTGCAACCTTCAGGAGTAGTAATGACCCCATAAAGGCCACTTCCGCTTCCACCAACCGAACCTCGGCTTTCTTCTTCCTCCTTCTTGCAAGACCCCAAGAGCATGCTCACGGCCAAGATTCCCAAACAAAATAATTTCGTTTTCATCGTTTTTAAGTTTTGTTCAAATTTTCAAAAAAGGGAACACAGAGCAGAAGAACAATGAGTCATTGGTGCAACCCAATGATTCTTTGGATCGGAATGCTTCGAAAACAAAACTCTCCTCAGAAAGGTAAAACTCAACTTATGCCCGAAGAGAATCTCATTTTTAGTATCATTATCCCATGAAACATTCTTGGGAAGTCTATATCCGAACGGCACTGGCAACGGCTTTGTTGATCATCATGGGCTTCTGCATCTTCCAGTTGTATTTCATTCAAGAAAGAACCCGTGTACTGAAGGTGGAAAAAGTGGAACTTCAGCACATTAAATATGGGCTGTTCAATGTGGATGAGTGGAAAACCATTGCAGCACAAATCATCACCGAGAAAGTCAATGCCTTTGAAGTTACGCCAGAGAATGAAAAAGAACTTCAAAAGAGGACCGAAAAAATCCTTCGTGAAGTCATCAATCAGGCGGAAGTGCTCTTGAAGGAAGAAAACAAAAAAGAAGGGATCAAGGGTTTCTTTCGACAAACGGTTTCCGACTTTGTGGTTCCCTTCGATAAGATCCGCGCTCGCATTCCGGAGTTCTCTCTAACCATCATTCACGCCTTGAACGACCCCAAGAACAAAGAGGAACTGAAGTCGCTCATCATCAAAAAGATCAATGAATTCGCCGATGAAACGATTGGCACGATGGATTACACCCTGCAGCAGCGCATCATCGACAAGTATCAGGTATCATCGGCAGACGAAGCATTGAACCGCATTCTTCAACTTCATGAATTCGAGAAAAACATAGCGGCGAAGATCAGTACTTTGCTGTTCATCGCTGTATTGATTGCCTTTGGCGCTTGCATTGTTCCTGGAGCTTTGCGGGGGGAGTTGGCCTTGTATTCTGTGAGCGCGTGTTTGCTCTTGTTTGGAGGAATCTCTTTGCCCATGATCGATATCGAAGCCACCATCAGTCACTTTGAATTTCTTTTGATGGGCGAAGAAGTGCTTTTTGAAAACCAAATCGTCTTCTTTCAAAGCAAAAGCATCTTGAACGTCATTGTCCTTTTGGTGGAGAAAGGCGATCCTGCCCTTGTACTCGTTGCCCTATTGATTGGGATGTTCAGCATCATCTTCCCTCTTGTGAAACTCTCCTTGAGTGCTTTAGCACAATTTCGAGGTGAAGTTCCGCGAGGAAGGGTGTCTCAGTTCTTTATTTTTAAATCGGGGAAATGGTCCATGGCTGATGTGATGGTGCTGGCTTTATTCATGGCTTATTTGGGGTTTGGAGGGGTGATCAATTCACAACTCACTCAACTTGAAAACAACAGTGGTAGCCTTGAAGTATTCACCACCAACAACTCGAAATTGCAATTGGGCTTCTTCATTTTCACCGCTTATACCATCTTGAGCCTGCTCATCTCTCAACAACTTCAAAAAGCGCTCAAGCCGCTTGAAAAATGAGATTGATCTCATCATTCCGTCGAATTAACTTTTTTTTTACGCAGAAGAGGCAACGAATTTAGATTTAGATTGTCTTTTAGTTACTGAAAAATAACCGCCGTGACTATAAATGCTCCTGCGCATTTGATCCAAACTTGGAATCAACTGTATTTTGAACGTTTGGGCTACAAGCCAAAAGGGAAACCTTCCTTAGATCAACTGAATGCGCTCATTAAGGCACATCAAACGAACATTCCTTTTGAAAATTTAGACATTCAATTGGGGAATCCATTGGATTTGAGCTTGCCGGTACTTCGAAAGAAGATCTTGCACGACGGTAGAGGCGGGTTTTGTTATGAACTCAATCATTTGTTCGCTTCTTTTCTCAAACACCTAGGATATCGAGTGCAACTCATTTCAGCACAAGTGATGGATCAAAATGGCCGACTGGGTAGGGAATACGACCACCTTGCGCTGTTGGTGCAAGTAAACGATCAGCAGCACCTTGTAGATGTGGGATTCGGAAAATTTGCTGCCCAAGCCCTCCCTCTTACTGACGGCATATCATGCATTCACTATGAGGACCATGAGGCTTATCAAATCGAATTGAACGGGAGCTTTGGGGTAGTGTCTTTCCAAAGTGAAAATGAAGGAATGAAAAGCAAGTTCAAAACACTGTACACCTTCACAACTGAAGCAAAAGTCATTGAAGATTTCTTTGGCATGTTTGGATACCACCAATCATCGGAATTTTCGCCGTTCGTAAAGGGTTTGCTCACCTCCATCCGTGCGAAAGACGGTCGGGTGAGCATCTCTAAAAACAAACTCATTTTATCCAAAGCAAGCGAAAAACGCATTCAAACTTTGGCCACTCCAAAGGAGTTTCAAAACATTTTACTTCATCATTTCAATCTAAGTATTACCGAAAGTGACGCTGCCCGCTTATCTTCGGGCAAAAGATAAACCATGATTCAGCGAACATCTCCCCTCATTCACCCCATCAAAGGCAAATCACCTCAGTTGGGAGAAAACAATTGGGTAGCACCTAACGCCACCATTGTAGGTGATGTGAAAACTGGGGAAGGTTGCAGCATTTGGTACAACGCGGTGGTGCGAGGTGATGTGAACAGCATTGTGTTTGGCGATGAAGTGAACATCCAAGATGGAGCAGTCGTTCATTGTACTTTCGAAAAAACCAAAACCACACTAGGCAACCGTGTTTCTGTTGGACACAATGCCATTGTGCACGGGTGTACTGTTGAAGATGATGTGCTGATAGGGATGGGCGCCATTGTGATGGATCAAGTCCACATCGAAAGCGGAAGTGTTATCGCCGCTGGCGCAGTCGTTCTAGAAGGTACCAGAGTTCCTGCGGGGAGTATTTTTGCGGGAGTTCCTGCCCGTTTGGTGAAGAAAGTGTCTCCAGAGCTCTTTGCGGGCGACGTGCAGCGTATTTCGCAGAACTATCGCCGTTATGCTTCTTGGGCCAAGGAAGGAAGCGAAGAATAGTGTTTGGATTTAATCCCAAATTCGTGCTTCCGAAAGATCGGTGCTTCGCTTAAAAAAGAGGCGTGTGCTCCTTTTGAAGCTTTCGGTATAATCAGAAACATAGAAGCGGTATTCAGCTTGCGCGTTTTTATCGGCCAGCAAACCTTTCTCTTCCAGCAAAGCCGCACAGTCATCTGCAACCACCTTTGCAGAATCAATCACCTTCACATCGCTGGTATAGTGCGCCTTGATCTCTCTTTGAATCAAAGGATAATGGGTGCATCCCAGAATCAGCGCTTTCACTCCTTCAAAAGATTTCTTCTGCAAGTAAGAGGCAATAACAGATTTGGAGATGTTGTTATTGAAAAACCCTTCCTCAATCATGGGTGCAAGCAAAGGAGTGGACTGACTAACGACTTGAAGTTTCGAGTTCGCCTTCTTTAATCGTCGCGGATAGACCTTGGATTCAATGGTACCTTTGGTTCCAATCACGCCCACTTTTCCTTCCTTCATGAGGCCTGCAACGTGTTCCACCACAGGATCGATGACGTTGATCACTGGAATGTGTGGACCACAGATGTCCCTCACGGTATCAAAAGCGTGGGACGAAGCGGTATTGCATGCAATGACGATCGCCTTTACCCGGTGTTCAATCAACCAAGCCGTGATTCTCGCCGCGTAGTGACGAATACTGGAAGGGGATTTGTCTCCATAGGGGAGGTGCGCCGTGTCGCCAAAATAAATCATGGACTCGTTGGGGAGTCTTTTTTGAATCATCTTGGCCACCGTCATTCCGCCAATTCCGGAGTCGAATATGCCTATTGGTGCATTGTTCATCATAAAAAAAGGACCGCCAAAGCAGTCCTTTCAAAAGTATTATTTTCTTCGGAGTATTAGATGCCGAGTTGTTTTTTTACGAGTCCGATGATGTTATCACCACCTTCGTAAAGGGTTACCCCCGTGCTGGCGTCAAAGACATAGGTATAGCCATTGTCTTTTGCTACCTTTTGAATGGCCACTCTGGCTTTTTCATAAACGGGAGTCATCAACTTCCCGCGTTCCTCTTCCAATTTGTTCTGCATGGTTACAGCGAACTCCTGCATACCTTGTTGCATCATGGTCAATTCTTTCTCTTTTTCAGCGCGCAATACTTCTGGATAATTAGCATCCAATTCGATGTATTCTTGGTACTTCGCACTGAATTCGGCGTCTTTCTTGTCAATTGCATCTTGGTACTGCTTAGCGAGCGTACGGAGTTGTTCCTCAGCTTGTGCTTTTTCCGGCATCGCCATCAAAAGAGAATCTGAGTAAATGTGTCCGAACTTTTGTGCGTGCATGCTCATTCCAGCAGCTATGCACAACACCATTAAGAGTATCTTTTTCATCGTTTTAATTTTCTGTGTTGGTTATATTATTTTCCTCCAGGTTTACCGGGAGTTCTGGTTTGTTGCGTCCCTCCTGCTTTCCCTGTTTTGCTTCCTGCGTCTCGACCTCCCGATCCGCTTTTTCCTTTACCGGCAGCGTCATCTTTTCCGCCTTCCGCTTCGATGGTTTCACCCGGAGTGAAGCCCATCTCTTTAATTACTTTATCGCTCACATTGTACTTCGGGTTCGAATACAACATGTTGCTGTTGTTCTTGATGTCAAAAATAACCATATAGCTTCCATTTCT
Organism: uncultured Flavobacteriales bacterium; assembly: GCA_938085105.1. Classification (GTDB taxonomy): domain Bacteria; phylum Bacteroidota; class Bacteroidia; order Flavobacteriales_D; family Sanyastnellaceae; genus CALKGK01. Next base: position 9,499 of record CALKGK010000018.1, on the reverse strand, counting down.
GGCTACTTCCTTAATGGCATCAAACATTTTATCTTGCACGGGTTGGATCAATTCCTCTCTTTTTTGGAACAACTCTCCTTCCACCCCAAATTTCTTTTTCTGAAGTTCTGCTGCTTCTCTGCGTTTGTCTGCAATCTCTGCTTCTCTTCGCTTTTTCATCTCCTCGGTCAACAACACCTTCTCAGCTCGGTAAGCAGCTTCCAAACGGGCAATGGACTCGTACTTCTCCTCTACTTCGGTTTGCCATTGAGATGAATACTCGTTCAGCTTGGTTTGCGCCTCCGCGTATTCAGGCATGTGCTGCAAAACGTAATCGCTGTCAATGTATGCAAACTTCTGTGCTTGTGCTCCAAGACCTAAAAAGGTAGCGAGGATAAGTAGTAAAAAAGGTGTTTTCATGTTGGTTGGTTTACAGACCAAACGGCGAATTTATCATTTTACGTTTACAGTTCTCCAAGATTCATGCCAATACTAAAGTGAAATTGTCCTTTAGCCATCTGTGGAGCTTGTGGAATATCGTCAAATCTCCAACCATAATCCAGACCCAAGAGCCCAAACATTGGGAGGAAGATTCTCAAGCCCACCCCTGCAGAACGGTTCAACTCAAATGGATTAAAATCTCCAATATTGCCCCAAGTATTCCCCGCCTCGGCAAAGGTGAGGGCATAAATTGTCGCGTTTGGATTGGTTGAAAGTGGGTAGCGCAATTCAGCACCGTATTTTGCAATTACTGGTGATCCTGTGTTTTGATTTGGGAAGGTCAAGGAAAGGTCGTCATAACCCCGAAGGTTAACAATTTCACGTCCATCCAAAACAAAACCACTCAAGAACACTCCACCCAAATAGAATCGTTCAAAGGGAGACAATCCGATATCGCGGTTATAGAAGCCCAAGAAACCAAGTCCTACATTGGTATGGAGCACCAATTTTCGTGGATTCTCTTCGGTACTGTTCGTCAAGGCAGTGTACCATTTTGCAGTAAACTTCCACTTATGGTATTCCACCCATTTGAATTTCTCCTGTTCGGTGATGTTCTCCACATCGGTGAAATCTTTATCGCGATAGAAGATGCTGCTGTAAGGCAAAGTCGCTTTAACACTCAATTTGATGTTCGACCCCCAAGTTGGGAAGATCGGATCTGAAACGGAATTACGTTGCAAAGACCACTCGGCTGCCAGGTTGTTTGAATTTCCGTTTGCAAAGCTGAAGAAGGAATTAAAGTTGTTCAAATCGAAGTGCTGGTAGCTCAAGCCCAAGTACATCAAGAACCAGTCATCCGGCTTTTGCCAACGCTGACCCAAGCCAACACTGGCCCCTGTAATTTTGAGTGCCTGACGAAGGGGGTTCAACTCACCGTCGATTTTCTTTCGTTGACCGTTGGACTGCACCGAGTGCCAAACAGCTACACTGAGTGAATTTGGTTTCTTCCCACCCAACCAAGGCTCCGTGAAGCTCAAGTTGTACGATTGGAAGAAAGCTCCATTGGACTGTGCACGGATGCTCAAACGCTGTCCGTCTCCGGTAGGAACCGGACGCCATGCTCCTTTTTTGAACATGTTTCTCAGCGAGAAATTGGTGAAGCTTACACCGAGGGTACCCACCACTCGGCCGCCACCCCAACCTCCGGAGAGTTCGATTTGATCGGAGGGTTTCTCCTCCACAATGTATTCGATGTCCACGGTTCCTTCCGCTTGGTTCTGCGTCGGAATGATTTGGAATGCTTCAGGATTGAAGTAGCCAAGGTTGGCCAACTCCCTTTGGGTCCGAATAATGTCGGTTCGACTAAATAAATCACCGGGTCGGGTCCGAATTTCGCGATAAACCACATGGTCATTCGTTTTGGTATTCCCAATCACCGTGATGTTTCCTATGCGGTATTGCTTTCCTTCGAGGATCCTAATTTCGATGTCAATGGAATCGTTCTCCACCATCACCTCCACAGGAATCGCTTGGAAGTTGAGGTATCCATCATCTTGGTAAAGGGATGAAATATCGAGTCCTTTTGGATTTTGATAGAGCCTGGACTCCAGAACTTCGACGTTGTATACATCACCGCGATTGATTTTGAGTACGGAGTCGAGCTGACCGGTCCGGTATTTTTTGTTTCCACTAAAAGTGATGGAGCGGAAATAGAACTTATTTCCTTCATTCACTTTCAGGCCGATGGCCACACTTTTTTCTCCCACGCGGCGAACGCTGTCTTCCTCGATGGTTGCATTACGGTATCCTTCTGCGTTGTACTTGGCAAGAAGTCGCTTCTTATCTTCCTCGTACTCTTCTTCAATAAATTTTGAGCTTTTAAACACTCTCCACCAGCGTTTTTCCTTAGTGTTTTTGAAGGCTCTTCGTAGTTGCTTTTCTTTGATTTGATCGGCTCCAGAAATGCTGATTTCGTCAATCTTCACCCGTTCTTTTTTGTTGATGGTGATGATGAGTGACACACTGTTATCATAGTTCGGGTCCACTTCTGTGGTTACATCAACTTCGGCATTGTAGAAACCTTTATCGATGTAATAGGCGATCACTCGATTTTTGGTGGTGGTAATGAGGTTTTCGTTCACAATCATTCCCCGAATGATCCCCACCTCTTCTTTGATGTTTTCTTTTTCGGTTTTACGAACACCTCGAATACCGTATTTGGACAAACGCGGCATTTCTTTTACGCTGATGACCAAAAAGATGTCTTCTCCGCGAATTTCAGCCGCATACACCTCCACCTCTGAAAAGAGTTGTTGTCTCCAAAGGTTTTTGATGGCCTTGGACACGTCTTCACCCGGCACTGTAATCTCGTCTCCCTCCTGCAAACCAGCAAAGAGTTTGATCGTTTGCACATCGGTAAACTCCGCTCCTAGGACGGTAATACCGGCAATTTTATAATCGGCTGGCTTTGCATAATCAATGCCACCGCCAATTTTTGAAGGCTGTGCAAAAGCAGGGTTTTGGCCCAAGAAGAAAGCAAAAACGAGGATTAAAAACGGGTATAATTTCATTATTTGTCTTTCAATATTATCTGTTCGCTTGTTTTACCGAATCGGCGCTCTCGGCTTTGAAATTCGGCAATGGCTTCGAAAAAGTCATTCTTTCTGAATTCTGGCCAGAAGGTATCTGTGAAATAGAGTTCGCTATACGCCAGTTGCCAAAGGAGAAAATTGCTAATGCGTTGTTCACCGCTGGTGCGAATCATCAATTCTGGATCTGGAAAATCGTGGGTACTCAAATAGTTATGAATGAGTTCTTCGTTCACTTCTTCTGCCTTCACCCCTGAGTTGATCATGCCTTTAATGGCTTCAATAATCTCCCAACGGGAACTGTAGCTCAAGGCCAAAATGAGGGTAATTTCTTGATTGTTCTTGGTTCTTTCGATTCCTCCTTGGAGTTCTTTTTTGCACGATTCAGGCAAGTGTTCCAAATCTCCAATGGCTTCCAATCGAACACCGTTGGCGTCGAGTTCATCAATTTCTCCAACAATGGTTTTCACGAGGAGGTCCATCAAAGCGGCTACCTCTTCTTTTGGTCGGTTCCAATTTTCAGTGGAGAAGGCATAGAGAGTGAGGTATTTCACTCCAAGTTCACGCGCTGCTTCCAAAGATTCGCGTACAGAACGCACCCCACTGAGGTGACCATAAATACGGTCTTGACCTTGTGATTTCGCCCATCGACCATTGCCATCCATGATGATGGCCACGTGATTGGGAACCTTTTCTGGGTTGATATTTGAAGGAATTGCCATTCGCACTACATCTAAAACGTAAATGCATCGCTAAATGCTACACCAGCAGGGAAGAGAATTTTCCACACTGAAATTGCATGGGATGCACTTTCACTCTCGGAGCGCGAATTTACTGAAATTTATCGGTTTACTGATTCCAACAGGTGGTTGGTAATTTCCCGATTCGAAAAGAGAGGGTGACCGTAGCGAAACTGTACCAGTCGTTTCGTCCTGGATCGCCACGTTGCTGACCGGCATTATCGCCAAACTGACCTTCTCGTTCAAGGCTTCGATCGGCCAAACGGGCTGCCAAAGTCCCACTTTCCTCCGCCAAAACAGCAGGAGAAACATAGACTCCACTCACATCATCGAGGTAGTCGGTATACGTTTTTCTCATTCCCCACTCCAAAGAAATGGCGACGATGGAAAACAAATTTGCTCTCAATCCTGCACCAAAAGGAAAGGCCAAACCATTCACATTGTATGCATCACCCCCTTCACTCGTCTCTTGCCCTTCGGTTCCAAGCGCTTGAAGTTCGTACCACTGACCATTGAATTCGGCTTGTGGTTTGTGACTGTAATAGGCCACACCTAGAAAGAAATAAGGCGAAAAGGGGTACTTGGAATTTCCAATTTGATAGGGCAGGAAGTTCAATTCGGCTTGAAGGGCTCCTTCAATAATGTCGTTGCGGAAAGAGAGGTTTCTATTTCTCATCCAAGGATCGTCCGACGCGGCGTCAGATGCTGAAAACCGACCAAAGAGCAATTGCCCTTTGATGCTCCATCTCCGATCGATGTTGTTTCGATACATCACCCCAGTAGTAAGGTTCAACGGACCACCGAAGTGTTTGCTTGGGTTGAGGTCTCCGATATAATAGGAGGTTCCACCAATGATTCCTATTTCTCTGGAAGTCTCAAACTTTTTCCCTTGAGCGCTTACCGAGCTGGTGATCAGTGTTATAAGAAGTATTTGAACGAAGTGCTTCATTGTCAATTGAATGCAGTTTAACGCGTTTTATTGTGCCTTATTCGTAATTGCGGACAAAAAGTTCAGGTTTTGTCTGACAAAATTACTCACAATCAATTTCTTTTGTCCATCCCCCACATCATTTTCTTTCGAATGGTATTGAAGAAATACTGATGTTCGAGGTTGATGAGGGCAATTTCGAAAGGTGCATTTTTAATTTCTACCTGGGTTTTGTGATCGATGGTAAAGGATCGAGAATCCAGGGTAAGGAGAAATTGCAGTTCCCTACCCTCTGCTCGAAGTTGAATTGCCTTGGTGTTGGGAACCACGAGCGGACGAACATTGAGGTTGTGTGGAGCGATTGGAGTGAAAATCCAACTTTCTGTTCCCGGCATTACAATGGGGCCGCCACAGCTCAAAGAGTAAGCCGTAGATCCCGTTGGAGTGGAAATGATGAGTCCGTCAGCCCAATACGTATTAATATAGTGTTCTTCCATGTTTGCGTGAATGGCAATCATGGAGGAGGTTTCTTTTTTATGGATGGTGACCTCATTCAGTGCATAATTGAAGCTACCGAAGTCCACTCCTTCTGCTTTTACCTCGATGAGGGCACGATGATCCAAGACATAGCGATCGGCCTTGAGTGCATCAACGGCGTCAATGATTTGGCTTGAAGAGATGTTCGAAAGGAAACCCAAACGACCAGTATTGATTCCTAAAATAGGGACTCCACTATTTTGAACGATGGTGACACTGTCGAGCAAGGTTCCATCTCCACCGATACTGATCAGTGCTTTGCAAGGGAGCATTTCATTGATGTGGGTGAAGGTCTCGACTTCCTGCATGAGTGGAATTCTTTCCTTCAACCAAGGAGCGAACTTTGCATATATCTTTAGCTGAAAACCGTCCTTTTGCATTTGGCGCAAAAGCAGCTCAATGGAGGGAATGAACTCATCTCCAAAATTTTTACCGTATATCGCAATGTTCATAGGGGTGTCTTGTTCTACGAAGGTAGGGCACTTTCCTTAGGTATTGAGGTATTTCATGAAAGCTTCGTAGCGATTTCTTAGATCTTCGCTATGGTCGGGCGCTTTGTAGAAAGCCTTGACCTCATAATCATACCTTCTCAAGGTAGCCATAAATGCCTCAATGTCTTGTTTGCTCAATTTCAAGGTGAGCTCCGTTTTTGTGGACTCATCCATGGTCGTAAGCACAGAACTCAATATTTTCAAGCCATTGGATTCAGCCAAGCGAGCAATCTCAGCAAGGGAATAATCTCTGGAATTCATTTCAAGCACCACGATGCTTCCTTCCGACTTCACACCTTGAGATCTCGCGAACTCTCGGATCACATCCAAAGCAGTAATCACACCAAGATATTCTCCCCGATTGTTCGTCACAGGCACCAAGGTCAGTTGATTTTCAGCCATAAACTCAATCACCTCATACAGGTGTTGTTGTTCTTCGATGGCGGTTACAAAAAGCTCCAAACCGGTGATGGGCAGCCCTTCATCTTCCACGTTCATCAAAGTGCCTTCCGAAATCGTCCCCAGAAGGATGTCTCCTTTCACAACGGGAAGATGTTCCACCTTGAATTCTTCCATGATGCGAAGGACTTCATCCACCGTATCAGAGATTCGAACTTCTGGTATTTCTTTTGAAATGATTCTATTTAAAAACACTTGCCGCTTTTTAAGTGTTACAAACTCAAGCTAAAATCGCCTACTTGTATAACTTTGTTGCAAGTTATCATGTTCAAGATCTTGTAGGAAAGATCCTGTTAAGAGTTGTAAACAATTGCCCTTCAAAAAATGACAAAACTCAGCGTCAACATCAATAAAATCGCCACTTTACGAAATGCTCGGGGTGGAAATACTCCAAATGTATTGCAAGCCGCTTTGGACATTGAGCGTTTTGGAGCAGATGGAATCACGGTGCACCCTCGCCCCGACGAACGACACATCCGTTACCAAGATGTGCATGATTTGAAACCAGCACTTCAAACAGAATTCAACGTTGAGGGCTACCCCAACCAGTCTTTCATGGACTTGGTTTTGAGTGTGAAACCGGCTCAAGTGACCTTGGTCCCTGATCCACCCGGTGTACTCACCAGCAATGCGGGGTGGGACACCATCAAAAATCAATCTTTGTTGAGCGAAGTGATAGCTACTTTAAAGAAAGCTGGACTCCGAACCAGTATTTTTATTGAGTGCGACCACAGTCTGATTGAAGGGGCGGCCAAATTGGGGAGTGATCGAATTGAGTTGTACACGGAGTCTTTTGCTGTGAACTACCGAAAATCAAAAGAGCAGGCCGTTGCTCCTTATGTTCAAGCCTCGCAGTGGGCTCATGACTTCGGATTGGGCGTGAATGCTGGACACGACCTCAACCAAGAAAACCTGGGCTACTTCGCTGAGTCTTTGCCCTATTTGGATGAAGTGAGTATCGGACATGCGCTCATCTCTGAAGCCTTATACATCGGTTTGGAAAATGCCGTACAAGCCTATCAAAAAGCATTGGGAAAATGAAATTACACTACACGACCTTCGGGGAAGGAGATCCACTCATTATTCTTCACGGACTCTTTGGGTCTGGAGACAATTGGCAAACCTTAGCCCGCCGATTTGCCGAAACCCATCAAGTATTTCTTGTTGACCAGCGAAACCATGGTCATTCGCCACACAGCGATGCGTTTTCTTACGAACTGATGGCCGCCGACCTCGCGGAATTCATTGACGATCATGACTTGGAAAACGTGACCATTCTTGGTCATTCCATGGGTGGGAAAACGGCCATGGTGCACGCCTGTAATTACGATCAGGATGTGGTTAAGCTTATTATTGTAGACATGGCACCCAAATCATATCCGGTACATCATCGCGATATTTTAGACGGTTTATTGTCTGCCGATCTAAAAGCCATTGCCTCTCGCGGAGGAGTTGACAAGCATCTTCAGTCGTACGAACCGAACGCAGCTGTTCGACAATTTCTACTTAAAAACTTGTACTGGATAGAAAAGGGAGTGCTCGCTTGGCGCTTCAACGTGCCTGTGATTAATCGTGAAATCCAAGCCATGGTGGACCAGCCCGTTTCTGGTCAAAGTAACATCCCTGCGCTTTTCATTCGAGGTGGTCAATCCAATTACATATTAGAGAACGATGAAGATTTGATTAAGAAATTTTTCCCTTTCGCCACCGTCTTCAGCATTGAAAAAGCAGGCCACTGGGTACATGCAGAAGCTCCTGAAACCTTTTATGATATCTGCCGTACCTATCTAAATGCTCCATGAACTGCTAAAATTCATCGATATTTCGTATATTTGAGCCAACTAATAACAATAATTACTTACCTACTAACAATGAAAAAACAACATCTAGCGAGTATTGCGTTCTCCGCAGTACTGTTGTTGGGCCTCTCATCCTGTCGCAAGCAGGTGGACGATCCCATCACTGGTGAGGCGACCAATTACGATCAAGCATTGAAAGATGTTTTGATGGACGCCTCCAACGGAGAAGGTTTAAACTACTTCGTTCTTCCAGAAAGCAATCAGTATTCACTCATTCCACAGGATCCGCTCAATCCTATCAATTCATCCAAAGTGCACCTTGGAAAATTGTTGTTTCACGAAACGGCAATTGGACGAGCAGCGAAGTATGAGGACGAAGGTTTATTCACCTATTCATGCGCTAGCTGTCATCTCGCTCAAGCAGGTTTCCAAGCAAACATGCAACAAGGTATTGGAGAAGGTGGAATTGGCTTTGGTATTGCTGGGGAAGCAAGAGAGCCGAATCCAATCTATAGTTTAGACAGTTTGGATGTTCAACCCAGGCGTACTCCTTCAGCTATGAACAGTGCTTACCAAGAGGTAATGCTCTGGAATGGTCAATTTGGTGCTCAAGGCATCAATGAAGGAACAGAGGCTCAATGGGCCATGGGAACACCCATTTTCAATAACAACTTTGGTAATGCTGGTTTGGAAATTCAAGCCATCGCTGGACTAACCGAACACCGAATGTTGGTGGATGAGGAACTTTGCGAACAAATCAACATTTATGAAGACTTGTTCGACCTTGCATTCCCTGACTGGCCTGTGGAAACAAGATATACCCAACGTACTGCAGGTTTGGCCATTGCCGCATACGAAAGAACCATTTTGGCCAATCAAAGTCCTTGGCAAGATTGGTTGCGCGGTGTGAACACGGCCATGACCGATAGCGAAAAGCGAGGAGCAGCAGTCTTCTTCGGAAAAGCAAATTGCGGAAGCTGCCACACTGGTCCGGCATTAAGCAGCATGACGTTCTACGGATACGGAATGGCTGACATGGACGGTCCTGGTGTTTACGGTGGAGCGAACTCTGCGAACGCGGCCAACTTAGGACGTGGTGGATTTACTGGAAATCCTGAAGAAAACTACAAGTTCAAGACACCGCAACTCTACAACTTGAAAGACAGCCCGTTCTATGGACACGGGGGTACTTTCCATTCTGTACGTGACGTGGTTGAATACAAGAACAACGCAGTTTCTGAAAATCCTAATGTTCCAAGTAGCCAACTGGCAGAAGAATTTGTTCCGCTTGGTTTGACTGATGGTGAAATCAACGATTTGGTGAATTTCATTGAGAATGCACTTTATGATGCTAACTTGATGAGATATGCGCCGCAAGATCTTCCTTCTGGACTTTGTTTCCCGAACAACGATCCAATCTCAATGATTGATCAAGGATGCTTGCAATAGAATAAGCTCAAAAAAACTTCAAAAAGCGCCGAATCATCGGCGCTTTTTTTTTGCCATAACCTTCCATATCACCAGAAAAGGAAATACC